>NZ_GL622200.1:920621-931173 GCF_000185305.1 Aggregatibacter segnis ATCC 33393 | reverse complement strand
GGGGCATGACGAAGCGCATAGGAAACTTCTTTACTTAAATTTAAATAGTCCATTTTAATGTTCTTTTGCTCTTTTGATTTCTTCCGCTAACCACTCATCAAAATCCTTACATTCATATTTATTGGCTTCATTACCAAGATCGTGAACATAAACTCTCGGATTTCCAGAGTAATCCGTTAATTTGAAACAAGCTGCCCAATCACCATCTCTAGCAAATGATATTAAATCAGCTACACCAGTCAGTTTTTCTATTGCTTTACTATAAAGATAAACACTATCCTCTATCTCTGAATTCTCATAATCAGGATCTTCAAACCACCAAGGAAAATATTCCAATTCATTTATCTTTTCCATATTACTTGATAAATCAATATAAGACTGAGGAAACTTGAAGTTTTTAGGTAATTGTTCTTTAGGATATAAATTAAATTTAGTTTGCATAATCACCTCCTTTATTTTATGACTTTTGGATCATACAAGGAACCATGAGAAAACTTGGTTGACCAGTTCTTGTCAACTCCAGACATACTAGACTGCTTTTTAACTCTCAGTTCAATTGCCTCTCCCCAGGTTTTAGGGTAAGTATTTCCGACACCAAACCGTCTAATATCCTCATAAGAAAGTTTATCAGAATAGTTATGAACAATTGCATCAACTTTTATTCCTGCATTTCTCGCAGCTAGAATACGGGTATTATCCATACTTGTCGGTGCATTATCTGGCATGTTTACCACGTCTACAGGTTTTCCATTCCAACCATTCTTTCTCATATCTTCAACCCCCACGATGGCGCAAGCGTCCTCGCTTGTGCCCATCAACTAAAAGTGCGGTCACAAAATCCAAAGGATTTTGAACATTAGTTCTCCCAACGTTTATGGGTAAAATTCGCAATGTTTTTATTAAACAGCATAAGCATGGACGCTGGCGCTATCATTGGGACAGCAAAACTTGCTATTAATAAATCAACATCTATATTTCTAAATAATTTTCAAACTCCCAAGAAAAATATCTAGATAGTTTTAATGAAATATCTTCCCAAGAACTCCCTTCGCATTTACAGATATAATTCTCTAAAGTTTTTAACAACTCCTTATAATTATATTTTTTAACAATTAATGTATTTCTTAGAATAATAGGATATTCTTCATTTAGCTCTATCCACTTGATAGAACATATTCTAAGTTCAAAATAATCTATCTTATTATCATCATTTAAACCGATTCCCAACAGAATATTCATACAAAAAAAATCACTTTTCGGAGAATAATTCTCTAAATCAATTTCTCCATTTGAATCCATGATTAGTTTTAGTTTACCTTTCATATAATTAATCCTTAATATTGAAATGGGCATTACCTATTTTTTGCTTTTCATCTGTACCAGGAATAATCCTATATGTTTCAAAATTTGATTGAACTCCCGTTTCTGCATATGAGGTACTTTTCTCTGAAGGTTTGCGATATTCTCTAAGTCTATCTTGGCTATTGTACCCAATTATTCCCTCACGATAGCGCACGTTAGGAAATGCACGCTATCTGGGTAATATTTTCCAATATTCATTTTATGGATAATATTTTTTACTCAACAAATTAATATTTTCTAGTATTTCATCATTTGTCATATAAAAACCAGGTTCTATTATACCAATCAGATCCAATGCAAAATCACGAAATTCCTCTCTCCAATCAATTGATGAATTCATCAATTCTAAGGCTCTATAAGAAATCTCCTGTTCTGATGCATTATTGCTTACCATTAATCTAATTTCATTTATAAAGTCTTTTTCACTATATCTAATCATTTTTTCATTTTCTCCAATTCTGCTCCTGTGGGCGGGTAATGGATACTATCCACAACCTGACCATTTACTGATTTTGGATGAACTCTATTAACATTGCCATTATGATCGTAACTTTCCATCCATTGTTTTACGCCCCCTGTTTTAGGATTATATTCAGTCACTAGAGAGTTTCCCCTAGTTGGTCCTGGATTTTTCGCAAAACGTTCTTTATCATAATATCGAACTCGTCCATCAGGAAGAGTTTTAATTTTAACTGCTGACTTCTGAGCACTTTCTAATGCTGATAATTTCTTAGATAATGCAACTTGAGCATTTATTGAGGAAAAAGAGCTATCCTTGTAATAATTTTCGCTATCCTTCGCTGCACTAACCTTAAAAGGTTTGCTTGTTTTTCCTCCCGACACGGCATTCTCTGCTTGGAAAAATCTCATCACCTTAACAGCCAAAGCAATATGTTTTTCCACATCACTCTTACTGTTTTCTATAGCCTCAAGCGTTTTACTATTTTCCGATTGAACAAGCATATCAACACGTGAACGTTGTTCTGCCGGGATTTTCGATAAGATACTACCTAGCGCAATAGCCTGCTCTTCTGAAAAATCATTTGCAGCCATTAATAAACTTGGCACCACTTGTCGGCATGCTGCATCACAATCTGCAAGTAATTTAGCTCGTTCCTTTTGGCTTAAATGCTCTAAATCACGGAGAACAACTTCGATATTTTCACCATTTAATAAACGTTGATAAGCACCATGAATATCGCCTTGAGTAAGCGCATTATTCTCCACCGCCCTTTTAGCCGTCTCAGCTCCAAAAGTCGCCGCAAGTAAATTCCCCCCTTGTTCCGCTGTGGTGCCATTCGCTTTCGCTGTCAATGCCGATGCCAGTCCGCCTGCCAATTGGCTTAACGTGCTAATGTTTTCCTTCTCATTGGCCGTTAATTCACTGACCGGTTTGCCATAAGCTCTTGCGATGATTTCAGCGGTTGCCTCACCTGTCACCCCGGCAATTGCTCCCGTCAATGGGTCTTTGCCTGTCACTTGGAACTCCACTGCGGAAAGAAGAGCATGTGCCATCAGATTCGCAGCTTTGTCTTTTGCCGTGTCGCCTGCCGTCATCTCGTGGATTTTTTGATTGAGATAAGGCGAAGCCAGTGCGACAAGACTGCCTGCGGTATCGTTTTGTGCCGCCGCTTGTAATGCCGCCGTCACCGCTCGAATCGCCATGCCTTTTTCACTACCTATGCCGTAAGTGCGGTCGATTTTATCTTGAGTTTTTGTGATTTCTGTTTGAATACTTGTCAGTTGTTGCTTAATGGCGGCAAGCTGTTGTTCATTACCGGCTTGTCCCTTCAAGGCTTTTTCTTGCTCTTCCAGCTTAAACTTCTCAAGCCCTAGCTTGTTGATTTTCTCACGCTCATTATACGTGGCAATGCTTATCGCGTTGTTCGTGATGTCACCTATCACTTTCGCCATTTCTTGGCGTTCTTGCACTTTTTGTAAATCTTGCTTTTCAACTCGTTGATTCGCATTCTTCGTATCCCGTGAAAGTGCGGTCAGATTTTCCGGTGTTTCCGTCTCTATCTGAATGTTGCCACTGATGGCTGATTTGGTGGTGCTTCGCTCCCTTTCATTCGTGTTACCTAATAAGCTCAACGCACTGCTTATCGCCTGCATCGGGTTAATGCCTCCCGTGCCCGCACTGATGCTCGCACTTTCCGTTTTAATCTCACTGCGGTTTTCAATATCGGTATGTGCAAGCGATTTTGTTTTAAAGCGGTTTTTACTTTCCTCCGCGCTACTTTCGATGATGGCAGCATTCAGTTGAGCATGGTTGTGGATGTTGGCATCCATACCATCCTCTCCGACACGAATCCCGGCTTGTTCATTGACTTGCGCATAATCCACTTTTGCCTTGTTGTATGACGCACTCACCGATGCACCACCGCCCGAACCATACGCCACCGAACCGCTTGCACTCGCACTCGTTTGTTTCGATTCGTATTTTTCCGTATCTTGACGGCTCGTTATCGTCAGATTTTGAATATCCGCTTCCCAACGTTTTGCTTTAAGATTCGCCGCATCAAGGGTTAAGTCGCCTTCTTCACTGTTCGTGATGATTTTATCTGCCGTTAGATGGCTGTTTTGCCAACGCTCGCTATCCGAGTTCGACTTGCCCTTCGCTACATTCACCGAACCTTCTATACCCAATCCGTAACTATTACCGTTGGTACCCACAAAAACACCGACACTACCGCCGGCCGATTTATTCTCCGTACGCTGATGCTCTTCGTCTTTCACCCCTTTGATGTCAATCCCCTGTTTGCCGGAAAGGGCCATCAATTTCGCATTCGCATCCACGCCTTCAAAAACCACTTTTTCACCACGGGCTTTAATATCTAGTATTCCTGTATTGATAGTTGATTTTTGATGTTGAATACTTTTGCTTTCACTGGTTTGCGTTTGTTTTTGGCTACCGTAACCAATACTAATTTTGACACTCGGGCTGGACGTGGTTCCGTTTTGTTGCATATTCCCTGCCCTCAAGGCATCTAACGTCTCTGCTACCTTACCGACATTTTGTGCCGCCATTGCAACTTCTTCTGCCGCTTTTATGCCATAAAGGGCTTTGAGTTTTGGGTTACTGACTTGTTGTGCGCGTTTTACACTGTGATAGACAGCTTGCGCCATGTCGGTTACCGGTGTACTTACCGCCAAATTTACGCCGGATTGTTTATACTCATGACGCTCATTAGAATGGATAATATCTTTCCCCGCCTCAACCTTCACGCTCGCGCCTTCAATATCTATACGATTCGCTTTCGGTGTTATCATGTCCGTGCCCATCACTTGAGCATGATTGCCGGCACTGATTTTTACATTGCCATCCATTGCCCCCAAGGTGCTTCGCGCATCCGATTGCGTCCAACCTTCCGATTCAACATGATGTTTTTCTGATTTCGAACCAAAGGTAATGCCTCCGCCACTCGTAAACACACCCGATGTCTTCTTCGTTTGTTGATGCACTTCTTTGAATCGATTGGTGTCCGCCGTAAGAACAACATCCTCTCCCGCTTGAATACTTAGGTTTTTATCGGCAATGCCCTGCAGTCCTTTAGCTTTCACATCTTTGCCTGCACTTAATAAAATGTCTTTTCCACTAAGTTGCGTGCCTACATGGCTGTCTAATTGTGCTTTGTCTAAGCTTGTCTTTGTGGTCTTTGCCAAACTGCCGCTTTTCGTTTGATGGAACTCCTCAAAATCAGAGCTTTCTTTTGCTCCATTCAAAACCAAATCATTTTCTGCAATCGCGGTGAGTTTTTCAGCACTTTCAAGTCGGGCGCCTTCCGACAAGAGGTCTTTCGCCGCAACTGTGACATCCCCTTTGCCTTTGATATGGCTCACCACCGCCTTTTCTATTTTCTCGCGGCGAGAGTCATTGCCTCCCCCCATCTTTTCATCATACCCCACCGAAAGTGCGGTCAGATTTAAAGCCGTTTTGGCTTGAACCAGCGTGGCGCCTTTACCTTCATTGATAATATCTGCGCCCTGTGCCTCCAATTTATTGGAAGAAAGATGTAATGTGCCGTCTTTCGGGCGTCGGTGATTTTATCCTAAGGTAATTCTTATCTGCACGGACTTCACTATCAATCACTGAGTCTGCAAGATGCTTATCTGTTAAAAAGTGCGGTCAATTTTTGAGAGGTTTAAAAACTCTTTGAAAATTGACCGCACTTGATATTTCCATTTTTCCAATCTACTTGTAAATAATTTAAAATGAGCTTGATATAGCACACTTTTAAAATCTATTCCCAAAGTAAATTAAGTGCCCTTTTTGGAATACTTTTCCATTAACTCAATCACCGGTTTAAATTTAGGATCTTGGGAGCGATATTTTTTGATCCCCTCTAAAATACCATGCTGTCCAGTAAAGAAATCTACATCTCCCCCGTTATCTAGCATTAATTGAAGCAAATCCAGTCTTTCTGGGAAACCATTAATATAGGATAAAGGTGTAATTCCTCTTTCATTTGGTAAATTAGGGTTTGCACCAGCCTTAAGTAACGCTATCGCAGCATCAATATTTTTACTTCTTAACGCATAATGTAATGGTGTCATTCCGTATATATCCTGAGCATTAATATCTATACCCTTATTAATTAGATAATTAATAACATCAGAGGATGGTTTATTTGACTCAAATCCTAATAAGGCTTTATGCAACCAATTCCAATGCTCTACAGGAGTTACTTCCATGATATTCCTTTCCTTATTTTGAAAAAGCTCTTCCAATAAAGTTAAATCACCAGAATCCATTGCATCTAAAATTTTTATGCCCATCTCTAACTTATTATTCATTTATTTTCCTCTTTCAAAGTTTTTCATATCACGAACAATTCGTTCAATATCATCTTTGCCAGGCATCTCATTTCTATGACTTCGATTTTCAGAACGATTCTCTAGCCTAAAAATGTTGGGTCTTGAATTTACGTAATCATTAAATTCCTGTCTTGTTAAACCCAATTGTTTAGCAGCCTCTTCTAATCTTCTATGCTCCCATCCAGGAATATGCCCTATATCAAATGGACCATTCACTATTTCACCTGTTTCTTTATGAAGAAATACATTATCTGAAACCTGCTCATATTGCGAAAGAATATTTTTCTTAGTTTCAACTCTAAGTGTTGGTCTTGGGTATTTATCCCCTACTGCCGTTTTATTCATTAATAGATTAGGTTCTGATTTCAATTCTTTCTTCACCCCACCCTCAAACGACACAAACTTATTATTATTGAAGAAAACAGGATTTCCTTTTACATCATCTCCTATATAGTGATAAACACCACCCTTCGGACCTTCAATCTCACTTAACGAAACATACTTATATCCTTCCGGCAAGGGTTTGCTCAGAAATTCAGAATCTACTTTAGGTTTAACTAAATTGCCGGTTTGTAAATTAGGTAAACGAGTAAGCGTTCTTTCGGCAACCTTACCAGCAACTTCACCCACAGCCTTTACCCCCACGCCAGCAGCTTTCCCGGCCCCCGTAAGCTCCAACAAGGCTGTACCACCTCTCACAGCTGCTATCGCATCAATCTCATTGACCATATTTTTACCATAAAGGTAATTTACATCATCAAGATGATAGCCTGCGCCAAAAATGTCTTTACCCGATTGCCATACTGCCTTTCCTGAATCCGATAACATTTCCTTACCGGCTGAAATGCACATATCTTCTTTTAAACAGTTCGCAATACCAAAACCAATTGGCTTGAGTACATCCTCCGGATGATTAAATGCATGCAAGGTACCTTTTAAAGCCGCATCTGCACCATCCGATAACGATTTAGTATAAAGGTCATATTTTACTTTCGGTTGCAATGTCTTCGTTACGACATGGCCGTTTGCTTTATCAAATTGTGCCAATGCATTTGAATATTTACCCGTTGAGTAATATTCATCTTTATCCGCAACAGTAAACATCGACTGACGTTTACCACCTGAATTGATAAATGTGCCACGATTATCATAAGGAGGAACATCCCCTTGAGCCGTTGCTTTTCTTAAGAAAGACTGTGCTTGGCCATCTGTTTCGCCAATTTTCTTAAACCAAGCATAGTCGACTTCTTGAGCCGCTTGGGTAATTAATCGCTCCATCGCTTCTTGTTCAGTGACTTGATGCCCTAAACGCTCACTTTCCTCTTGAGCAAAACGTTTTGCGTTTTCTTTAATCCATTTAATCTCATCAATATGAAGCTGTCTGTTATACGTCTCTGCATTGTAAGATGCCAACGCCCCCCACGATGGCGCGCGTTTCCTAACGCGTGCCCCAAAACATCAATTTTTTTGATTCAAATCTTCACTATTTTCATGAATAACTTCAGTTTGTTTATTTTTTAACTCGATACAAGCACGCGTCAGGAGACACACGCTATCTTGGGGTGCAGATCACAATACAAAAAGTGCGGTCAATTTTGAGAAGTTTTAAAACTCTTTGAAAATTGACCACACTTTATATCTAGATATTTAAAATTTTATGCTATTCAAGTATCCCTCTGGGTAACCAAAACACTACTAGCTAATTCATTTATCTTTCAGCATTCTTCCTAAATAAAAACAAAATAAGAGCGAGATAAATACTATAGGAAAAAAACCCAATACTTTTAATATATTAACTTTACTAAAGTCAAAGTTAAACTTTGATAATACAAACAAATATGTTATAGCTAATGTAAATATCGACATTTTAAATATATTGAAAAGATCTCTTTTATTCATTTTTATCTCCTGTTGCAATTCGCTCATACGCTTTTTCAAAAGCATTTGCGCCAACTTCGCCCCACGATGGCGCAAGCGTCCTCGCTTGTGCCTATCAACTAAAAGTGCGGTCACAAAATCCAAAGAATTTTGAACATTGGTTCTCCCAACGTTTATGGGTAAAATTCGCAATATTTTTATTAAACAGCGCAAGCGTGGACGCTTGCGCTATCATTGAGTCTAAGTTTTGGGGTGCAGATCACTTTATACTATATCTTTTTAAATCATTAAACCGCTATGCTAAGGTTTTCTTCTCTTCGCTTTCTTCTTGGAGAGCTTCGATTTTTGTCTATCATTTTTTTTATTCTCACCATAAATTTCTGGAGAATAGTAAGAAATCAAAAGAGCCGAAAAGCATAAAAAACCTCCCCATATTATAAGATTATAAATAAAATGATTTAAATCAGGTTCGATTTTTCCTCTTAGAATAAGAGTAAAATATATAAAACAGAAAGATAATATCGAAGCTATGATAATTCTAATAATCTTACTTGCTTTCATTTTTTGAGTCCTTAACTGATTTTTCCTGATTATTATAAATATTTTCTGTTACTTTACTCATGCTTGAAGACATCAATCTTTTAACATTTTCATCCTTTATAAATAACCCAAAGTTTTTAGAAAACCAAACCGATGTACCTGAATCTCTAACAGCCTCACCAAAAGATTTACCTTCAATTACTCCTTTTGTAACATCTAGACCAAATCCTAATCCATCACTAGCTTTATGAGTTAAACCTGAATATGTAGAATCAGCAATGACTTTCCCTCCACTTTGGAGAATATTATTGCCATTGATTTCTTTTTGACCAGTAGCATAAGGGATCGTTTCTGCCGCTGTATTAATCCCAGCCTCAATACCAAATGCAACTTTATAGGGGCGCGGGATTGCCTTATAACCAGCCGCAACATCCTTGCCTATTTCTCCAGCTACATACCCCATAGCAGATGCCATTTGACTCCCTTCTGCAACAACTTGATTACCTAATCTCGCTGTTGCCCCCAGTATCGGCTTAGCCCCCGTATATAAACTCGGTAAACTATAGACAAAATTTGCTGTTTCCGGACTTAATCCTGTCACTTGACTGAGCAATTGACCACCTAATGTATTTTGATTTTTACCGGTAAGAATCACTCTCCCGCCGGTATAAGTATTATCAGCTCCATAAGCAGCAACCGGTACGCCTGCCACGCATCCAATACCGGTTTCACAAAGACCTGTACCGACAGTCATAGCCGCAACACCTCCTACTGCTTGTACAACACCACCAGCGCGTGTTGTTACAGCATATTTCGTATCGATTCTATTCGCGTGATCTAGCGCTTTATAAGTATTGTTATATTCAAATAGTTTGTTCTGCACACCGGAACCAAAAGGATCACTAAATGTTTCAGTTTGGCGTTTTAATAATGCTCTTTCTTGGGCATATTCCGCCGTATTACCAAGTTGTTCTACTGCTCTCGCTTGTTCATACGATTTGGCATAATCCGGATCATCTGTAGGAATCTGCGCAGAACAATGCACTAACGCACAAGCCGCAATTTCTAAACGACGTTCCTTTTCTTCATCGCCATTTGCAAGCAACTTAATACGCTCTTTCTCATTTTGATGAAGCTGTCTGTTATACGTCTCCGCATTGTAAGATGCCAACGCCCCCTGTTTAATCGTTTCACTTGTCCCACCGGTCACTGCACCCGCTGCCGCACCTATCGCCAACGCGGTCATTTGTTGTGCCGCTTGTTTAAGCTTCTCCTTTTGTCCTGCATCTAACTTAAGGTCTTTCGTGTGTTCGTTTAAGTAATCTGTAACATACGTGTTCAACCACTCCGACCCTGCACCGGCTGCCGCACCTGTCGCAACATTCCCCCCTGACATCTTCGCTGCCAATGCGCCCGCAAGGGCATGCATCGCAATCTTCTCTTTGCTACCGTCTTCAAATTCAAATGCTTTGGCTACATCACCTGTGATTTTTGAAAATAACTCACCGGCTACTTGCGCCGCTTCTTGTTGTTCTTTGATTTCCTGTAAATCAAAGGCTTTCATCTTATGATTGGCGTTCTTCGTATCACGTGAAAGTGCGGTCAGATTTTCCGGTGTTTCTGTGTCAATTTGAATATTAGACCCTACCGCTGATTGCGTTTGACTTGTAGCACTTTCATGTTTATTCCCTAAAGCACTCGCCGCGGCAGCCATCGCATTTTTAGCATTCTGTGCCATATCCGTTGAAAGCCCTGCGCTCACGCTTTTCACTTCAACCTCACTGCGATTTTCAATATCGGTATGACTGAGCGATTTTGTTTGGAAGCGGTTTTTATCTTGGTCGGCTTCACTGTGATATCAAAATTTGCTTAAAATAAGCATCATTGAAAATACAAAAGTGCGGTCAATTTTTGAGAGGTTTTAAAACTCTTTTAAAATTAACCGCACTTTACT
>NZ_GL622200.1:451251-920334 GCF_000185305.1 Aggregatibacter segnis ATCC 33393 | reverse complement strand
GGCGCATGACGAAGCGCATAGGAAACTTCTTTACTTAAATTTAAATAGTCCATTTTAATACTCTTTTGCACTTTTGATTTCTTCTGCTAACCACTCATCAAAATCCTTACATTCATATTTATTGGCTTCATTACCAAGATCGTGAACATAAACTCTCGGGTTTCCAGAATAATCCGTCAATTTGAAACAAGCTGCCCAATCGCCATCTCTAGCAAATGATATTAAATCAGCTACACCTGTTAGTTTTTCTATTGCTTTACTATAAAGATAAACACTGTCCTCTATCTCTGAATTCTCATAATCAGGATCTTCAAACCACCAAGGAAAATATTCCAATTCATTTATCTTTTCCATATTACTGGATAAATCAATATAAGACTGAGGAAACTTAAAGTTTTCAGGTAATTGTTCTTTAGGATATAAATTAAATTTAGTTTGCATAATCACCTCCTTTATTTTATGACTTTTGGATCATACAGGGAACCATGAGCTAACTTAGCAGACCAACTCTTATCAAACCTATAAAATAAAGTTATAGAATTTAATTTATTAATATTTTATAAAAATTATCATTCGCCATACTTATCTTTAATATTTTTATATATTTCCTCAAAAATATTATTAATTTCTTCATCTCCACTATGATAAAGTTCCCAATCAAAATCATTTAATTCTATTGGTTGAATGTTTATATACAATCCATTACTTTCAATTCTTTTATCCCAATTTAAAATATCATTTGAATTTATTACATTAAATTGAGACAGCTCCTCTAAAACAGGAGTTAAGTCTGACGGCCTCCTTATTAATACATAAATTTTATTTAAATATAAATTAATAAACAATCCAAAACCAAAATACACCTCACCAACTTTGAATTCAAAATCTGTTTTTTTAGATTCCAACATCATCTCTTATTTTCCTCCATTTTAAATTTAAAGTCATTAACTTCCCCCTTAACTTTAAAATCTTTTGTCTCATAATAAACTACTATACTAATTATTATTCCCTACAAAATGATGATGGATAAACATAAACTAACTTTATAAGATTATTATCAATAAATATATTTATACTCTCACCATTTTTATTACAAAGCTCATCAACACCAACCTCCTTATAATCCATTCCCAGTAAGACTTTCTTAATGTGAAGATAATTATCATTTATTAAATTAATAACATAAGATGATATTTTAGAATAATCTTCTATGTTAATTATTCTATTGCCAGCCTTATCCTTCAATATAAGAATGGTTTCATTTTTACGTTTTAATGCATCATTTTTTTTATGAATCTGTGATGTTAAACCTATCATTGAAGCCACAAAAAAAAGAAGTAATAACAAACATTTTTTCTTCATCATTTATTTAATGGAATTGAATAATCCCCTCCAACAGAAAAACCTCCACCAACACCTAAAGAATATATATTTCTAGGCTTATCAGATATTGTTCTAGAGAAGCCACTGCAAACATAAAAGCATCCTTTTGCCCCCAAACTCCCCCCCCCACGATGGCGCAAGCGTCCTCGCTTGTGCCTATCAACTAAAAGTGCGGTCAAAAAATTCAAAGGATTTTGAACATTGTTTCTCCCAACGTTTATGGGTAAAATTCGCAATGTTTTTATTAAACAGCATCAGCGTGGACGCTGGCGCTATTATTGGTGCTTGTTATGGCACAAGCGTGGACGCTTGCGCCATCTATGGGGGATATTCTTAAAGCACCTTTCATCTTCTTTTTAAATTATCTGAAATAAATATAGATAAAAAGAGTAAAGGAAATCCCTTACTAAACACATTAAAGGAAAATAAAACAATGTCTTTTATTTCACTTAAAGATATTTCTCCCCAATTTAATATATAGGATATAAGAATTAAAAATAACGAAAACCCAATAAAGCAAACTATGGATACAAAAAATGTAAAAACCAAATACTGGAATAACCTACTTAGCATCATTATCACCTTTTAACCAGCTATTTATTTTCGGCTCATTCTTCTCCAACTTATTATTTATACATTCCCCAATGATGGCGCGCATCTCCTGACGCGTGCCTAAAACATCGATTTCGTTTGATTCAGATTTTTACTATTTTCATTAACAACTTCGATTTGTCTATTTTTAGGTAGATACAAGCACGCGTTAGGAAGCGCGCGCTATCTAGGTGGGGATATCTGGGTCAATATCATTATACTACTTGCTATTCTTCAATCTCCCTATTATTTAAAATCAAATTTAAATCATAAAGAAAATCCTCTTTTTCATCTTCTTCTAAAACAGAAACTAGCTCATCAAGGTTATTATTCAATAAAATCTCTTGTATTTCATTAAAAACTATCTGATGACTCAATATATGCCTTGCTCCATTAGTTATAATAAAAATTACATTTAGCATTAACTTCTCAATTAGCAAATCAAAATGCCCATCAAAACTATCTAAAGCACCTCCCCATTCATTAAATTCTCCATGCCAACTCTTTACTTTCCCTTCAGTAAATTTACGTTGACACCAAATGTAAGCATCCTCAAAAAACCATTGTTTTAAAGTTTCATAATTAACTCGTTTTGCCATTATTTTTCTCCATTATGTTTAATTGCTTTTCCGTTATTGTCAAAAACATTTACCTTTATATTTGGATAGCGTTTGATAAATTGGTCTACTACACCTAGACAACTTAAGCAAGCTGGACGCTCAGTAAATATTGTGACCTGACCTTTTGCTTGTCTATTAGAACCTAATTGATCAGCTAAGTTAGATAAAATCTTATACTCAGAATCAACTCTTCTATCTATCAAATCTCCCTTTTTGTTAGGTAATTTTAGAGATTCAAATTTTGTTTCTCCTTGCCCAACAAAACTACCTTGTGCTTTATCTATTTGACTATGGCCAACTAATTTTCTAGTGGTTAATCCATCAATATTAATTTGAGCAACGGCTGCATTCCCACTTCTCTGCAACTTAGGTGATAAAGTTGATCTAGCCTCTGACAATTGATGACGATAATCAGGTATCATTAAAACACTACCAGTGGGTTTTTTACTTAAATCTTTAACAACTTTTTCAAACCCGGCTTTCTGCTTCATTGCTAACTCCTCTTTTAATTTAGGATACAATGCTGCATTCTCAGCACCACTTGAACGATAATCCTCATCCCCGACATTAGTACGCTTATACCCATCCATTCCCGATGTCGGATAAGCTTTATTTTTTCCACTAATTAAGCTCTTAACATTGCTTAATCCAACTCTTGCATAGCCTGTTGCTGTACCAGCCTCCATAGCATTCAAACCAAATTTTGTTGTATCCGAAAGCTTGCTAAAACTTTCTGCATTCTCACTTTCAACTAAATTAAATAATGCAGTACGATTCGCTGTATTTAAATCATTTGGATAATACACCGTCATACGACTAAAGAACCCTAAATTTCTCTCAAGCTCTTCAGCCCCAGTATTCATTTCATGTAAATGTGCCGTTTCACAAACCACATTACCCTTACACGCTATGAGTTGCTGACGATTCTCTTCACTAATCCCTTTATATTTCTCTAAAATCGGTTTAGTATCACGGCCCTCTTTTTGCGCTTTGCTCAGTTCTCGAATGAAGTTCTGAACATCTGCAATACTTAGATAATTATTCTCTACCGCCCTTTTAGCCGTCTCTGCCCCAGAGGTTGCAGTAAGGAAACTACCCCCTTGTTCTGCTGTGGTGCCATTCGCCTTCGCCGTCAATGCCGAAGCCAGTCCACCCGCCAGTTGACTTAACGTGCTAATGTTTTCCTTCTCATTTGCCGTTAATTCACTGACCGGTTTACCATAAGCTCTCGCGATGATTTCAGCGGTTGCCTCACCTGTTACCCCGGCAATTGCGCCCGTCAATGGGTCTTTGCCTGTCACTTGGAACTCCACCGCAGAAAGCAGCGCATGTGCCATCAGGTTAGTCGCTTTGTCTTTTGCCGTGTCGCCTGCCGTCATCTCGTGGATTTTTTGATTGAGATAAGGCGAAGCCAGTGCGACAAGACTGCCTGCGGTATCGTTTTGTGCCGCCGCTTGTAATGCCGCCGTCACAGCTCGAATCGCCATCCCTTTTTCACTACCTATGCCGTAAGCATCATCAATCCCTTTTTGAATGACACTAATTTGTTTACCGATTTCTTGCGCTTGCGTACTCTCTTTGCCGTATTTTTCTTCCGCTTTAAATTTTTCAAGACTCAGTTTATTAATCTTCTCTCGCTCATTATACGTGGCAATGCTTATCGCGTTGTTCGTGATGTCGCCTATCACTTTCGCCATTTCTTGGCGTTCTTGCACTTTTTGTAAATCTTGCTTTTCAACTCGTTGATTCGCATTCTTCGTATCCCGTGAAAGTGCGGTCAGATTTTCCGGTGTTTCGGTCTCTATCTGAATGTTGCCACTAATAGCTGATTTGGTGGTGCTTCGCTCTCTTTCATTCGTGTTACCTAATAAGCTCAACGCACTGCTAAGCGCCTGCATCGGGTTAATGCCTCCCGTGCCCGCACTGATGCTCGCACTTTCCGTTTTAATCTCACTGCGGTTTTCAATATCGGTATGTGTGAGCGATTTTGTTTTAAAGCGGTTTTTACTTTCATCAGCATCACTTTCGATGATGGCGGCGTTCAGTTGAGCATGGTTGTGGATGTTGGCATCCATGCCATCCTCTCCGACACGAATCCCGGCTTGTTCATTGACTTGCGCATAATCCACTTTTGCCTTGTTGTATGACGCACTCACCGATGCACCACCGCCCGAACCATACGCCACCGAGCCGCTTGCACTCGCACTCGTTTGTTTCGATTCGTATTTTTCCGTATCTTGACGGCTCGTTATCGTCAGATTTTGAATATCCGCTTCCCAACGTTTTGCTTTAAGATTCGCCGCATCAAGGGTTAAGTCGCCTTCTTCACTGTTCGTGATGATTTTATCTGCCGTTAGATGACTGTTTTGCCAACGTTCGCTATCCGAGTTCGACTTGCCCTTCGCCACATTCACCGAACCCTCTATCCCCAATCCGTAACTATTACCGTTGGTACCCACAAAAACACCGACACTACCACCGGACGATTTATTCTCCGTACGCTGATGCTCTTCGTCTTTCACCCCTTTGATGTCAATCCCCTGTTTGCCGGAAAGCGCCATTAACTTGGCATTTGCATCCACGCCTTCAAAAACGACTTTTTCACCACGGGCTTTAATATCTAGTATTCCTGTATTGATAGTTGATTTTTGATGTTGAATACTTTGGCTTTCACTGGTTTGCGTTTGTTTTTGGCTACCGTAACCAATACTAATTTTCACACTCGGGCTGGACGTGGTTCCGTTTTGTTGCATATTCCCCCCTTGATGGCGCAAGCGTCCTCGCTTGTGCCTATCAACTAAAAGTGCGGTCACAAAATCCAAAGGATTTTGAACATTGGTTCTCCCAACGTTTATGGGTAAAATTCGCAATGTTTTTATTAAACAGCACCAGCGTGGACGCTGGCGCTATCATTGGGGCATTGATTTCTACACGTTTACCTTTGTTTTGGTTGATAAGTTATATTCATCATTCATTACATAATTCTTTATCTGAAGTAGAATTCTTTCTGCCACAATCTTCCACCCATGTATAACCTTTTATTTCCATGCATTTAAAAAAAGCATCCCAATTTTTTTGTTGTAAATGGGGATCAGCTTTTGGTAAATGATCCATTGCCCAAGCACTCCTCATACTTAAATCCCCTTTTCTTAATCCGCAGCTTACCAAATCATCCATTCTTTTCACGGAATCCGTATGCCCAAAGCTATAAGGTTTTTGAAATTTAGCAATTGGGCTATATGGCTTACCAAAACAAATTGTTGTCATTCCATAATAACAATCGTCTTTTGCTGAATAACATCCTGTTATGATGGATATAAAAATTATGATAAATATAACTTTTTTCATTATCTTACCCCAAACAACAAATTCATAACTTCTATAGATAAAGTGTACAGTAAAAAGAAGATCTCATTAATTATGCGTACTTTTTACTTTCTACTTTGCCATTGTTCTTTGTTTTCATTTTCACAATAATACATGACATGTACATTTCCTTTATATTTCATGCATATTTTCTTTCCATTAGCCTCTTTGTACATTTTATTAAGATTATGCCAAGCCTCATCTGAAGAATATGAAAGACAAGATTGAATAAAAATAGTCATTAAGAATATAACTAAAATTTTCATTATTTCCATCCCCATAGCTAACGCAAGGTGCGTGAACCAAAAATTAACGCACGCTACCTTGCTGACGAATTAATTTTCTTTCTCTAAAAAAAAGTGCGGTCAATTTTTGAGAAGTTTTAAAGCTCTTTGAAAATTGACCACACTCTGTTTAAATAATAAAATAAATTCAATGCGTTATAAGTTACACTTTCCCTTATCCCACTTAGGATCTTGATAGCCACATTCAGCGGGAGAAAGATATATATACCCCTTAGTATTCATACATTCATCAAGATTTTTATATCTTTTGTCATTTATTTGATAGTTTTGCGGATAGTAGTGTAGATTTATATCACCATACTTTCCTCCACAAGAAACAAGATCTTTCCATCGTTGTTTTGAGTTTGTATGTCCTAGTAGTTCTTTTTTTTGATACCCTGCAATTAATGGATATTCTTTCCCCTTATCAACACAATTAACCATTTGTGGAGTATAAAAACATCCGTTTGAATACCAACATCCGTTTAATATAAAACAAAGAATAAATAAGGTGTATTTCATTTTATTTACCTCCTATTTTCATCAAAAGTTCAAACATATCTGATGATATTACATCGGATAAAGCAAATGGTGCGGATACCGGTATTGCAATAACAGTTGTTACACCTGATGCTACACCAGTAAGTTTATTTTTTTCTGCAGTATTTCCTTGTTTATCATACCAGCCCCATGCTTGGCCTCCTAACATGTCGTGAGTACCAGCAAAGGATTCTACCGCCATATCCGAGATAGAACCGATGCTATACGGAATTCTCGTAAAATGTAGATTCCACTCACCTTGAACAGGTTGAAAACCACCGGTTTCTCCATATAATCCACCCGCTTTTTTATTTTGTTGCGGATCAATAGCATCATCTAATGTATAGTCTTTATTACCTTTAAATGTGATTGAATTATCATCATTATAAGTACAAGTCCCCATGTTACTATTGCAAATAGCATTAACATCAATCCTTACACCACCTAATTTTACTCCATCAAAATAACCGCTATCATAACTATCATTACGAAGAATTTTCCCCGTCTTAGCATCTTTAATACCTTTAAATAATCTTGAATTAGCTAAAGTCTCCTCTCTCATCTTCGTTGCGGCCAATTGCAAAGTTCCTTGTGTTATTGCAACATCAGGCGAACCCGATACAATGCCTACCACTGTTTCAAGCAAACGTTTTTGATATTGCAATTTATAAATTTCTCCATAAAGTGCGGTCTTTTCCTCTTCAGTTTTAGCTTCCTTGATTTGTTTTCTCAATTCAGCCTGTTTTGGAAGCACATAGGCATCAATCATTGAGAAGGCATTTTTACGAAAATCTTGAGTAACTTTCACTTGAATGTTGAGCTCTTTCATCACTTTGTCTTTATCAAAATGATTTTCCAACTTGCCGGAATGCTGCTCTGCATTATCCGTAGTCACATCGGTTTTAATGCTATCTAGCGTCTGCTCAACCGTTTCACCGGTTTTCGCCAGTTGTCCTGCTTGGTCTCTAATTTCAATATTCTTGGTATTAATGCCGCTTTTCGTTGTACTGGATTGATTTTCTTTATCTGAGCCGTAGCCGAGGCCTAAGGTAGATTGCAACGAGGCCAAACCGGTTGCCGATTTCGCACGATTGGCATTGCCCTCCGTGTCGGTCGCACTGACCGTCTCCTTGCCGTTTTTATCCAAATAAACCGGATTGCCCTTGCTATCGGTCGCTTGTTTACTACTTTGCGCTTGACCCTCTTTACCCAATGGGGTGTCAAAATTCGCTGCCACACTGCCACTCACACCAAAACTACTTCCGCTGTAGTTTGAGTGGTTTTCAATATCTGAATGTGTAATCGTTCCCGTACTAAACCGGTTTTTGCCCTCATCCTCCGCCTTTTGTGTTGAGGTGATAAGACCGCCGTTTAAGTCTGTGTGTTTATTGACGTTGATGTCATACCCCTCATCCCCTGCATAGATGCCGGCTTGTTCATTGACGCTGGCATGGTCGGCATTGACTTTGGATTTATTGTAGCTTCCCCCTGCGGAGAACCCATAACCGATGGTTACACTGCCGCTGATATTCGTTTGCTTGCCATCATAGTTGGATTTATCTTGCAAACTTTTGATATTCATGTTGTCGGCATTGACTTCAACACGTTTACCTTTTACTTGGCTCCCAATAAGGTTTGTATCACCACCGCTTTGTATTGTGGTTTGGCTGTTGGCGTCACCCACATGGCTTGCCACATAAGTGGTTTCATCACCGTTGCCGTAACCTTTGCCGTAATTGCCCCCAACAGTAATCCCCGCTGCAACGCCATTGCTCACTTTTATCGCCACCCCCGCATTAAAGCCGCTCGATTTATTGGTGCTGCGCTCTTTGTGCGTTTGTTCGGCAGCCGTGATGTTGATGTCGTTCTCTGCCCCCAAGAAGGTTCCTTGTTTACCGGACACATCCGAACCGTTAATGGTGATGTTGGATGCTTTGCCTGCCCCTGTGGCAACAATATTTACTTTGCCTCCGGCATTCACTTGAGATTTGGCCGCGGTTTTTCCTTCAGTATGCGTACGTGATTCGCTCTTTTGTTGGCCGTAAGTGATTTGTACCCCCACGACGGAATCCATATTTCCATTTTCCATCGCCTCTTGCATCGCTTTTCCTGCCTGTCCCACCGCTTGTCCGGCTCGATAGGCATCCATCGCCGAGTTCGCCGCCGCCATGGCATTGACTCGGTCATTTTTGCTTTGACCGACGCGCTCAACAGATTTCACCGTCCCTTGCACGGCTTGTAGGGCGGACAGTATCGGAGAGGTGACGGCAAGGGTTACCCCTTTTTGCTCAAAGGTTTGTTTGGTGTGCATTTCATATTTATCATCTGCCGCTTTAATGTCGACTTTTTTCGCCTGAATATTGACATCTCCGTTCACCGCACTCACATGACTTGCCGTTTGTGTGTAATCATTCTCTGCGATGAGGGTAGTATTGCCATTTAAGCTACCCACTTGGCTGCCCTGTGCATAAAACTTCGTTTTATCGCTTTCTATCGTTTGCTTTTGGGCACCAAACGTAACCCCTATGCCTCCGCCCAACACGCCTGATTTTTTCTTGCTGTGAAAATCATCAGAATAAACTTTGTTTTCCGCTTCTTTGATGTCGATGGTTTTCGCCTTCACCGTTAAGCCGTTTTCTCCCACCACATTTGAGCCTTGCACCGTGACATTACCATCTTGAGAGTAAATCACAACGCTATTTCCATCAATTTCACTACCTTTACTCAAATCGTAATTATGCTTATGTTTATATTCTTCAGTAACGCTTGTAAACGCACCTCTAGATTTTTGCTTATTACGGGTATCTAAATGTTCAATATATCGCCCTTCTTCAATTCGAACATCTCCTTTAGAGGCAACCATTACTTTTCCATTAGCACTCGTTACTTCAGCTTGACGAAGTGTGGCTTCTGTTTGACCAACTAAGCGCACTCCGTCCTTGCCGCCAATAACAGAGCCAACTTCACCTTCTTTATCTAAGTGATAATGATGGTTATCGCTAAAGTCATAATGCTCTTTGCTACTTTGCTTCTCTGTACCCACTAAAAGTTTGCCTTTGGCGTTCACATCAATGGTGCCTGTCGATTTCACATTGGCGGCCTTCACTGTGATATCGCCATTACTTTGAATAGAAATCTTTCCATCTTTTCCTGTCACCATTACTTCACTTTGGCGATCGACAATCTTATTGCCGGTTTCGGTAAGAGCTAATTGGCTTTGTGTTTCCGCCGTCGTTGCACCAAGTTCTACGGATTTACCACCATAAAGCGATACACTGTCAGCCGCCATAATCTTACCGCCAAGGTTCACGAGTTTTTGCTCAGCATTAAGATTAACGTTATTAGCAAAAACTAGGCCTTTATTCTCTAAATTTTGACCGTGTAGGTTCACTAGGTTCGCCGCAAGCACCGTCCCTTCATTGGTCATATTGGTCACCGAACCTACAATGCTATCCCCCGAAATCACAGAGCCTGTTGGGGTAACTTGAGTACGATTAGAAGCCAAGTAAATTTTTGGTGTTAACACATTGAGTTTTTTACCACTTGGTAAAGTGATTTCTTGGTTCACCATCCACACTAAGTCAGTGGTCAGCTCCGACATTTGTTCTTTGGTTAAACCAACCCCCGGCACTAAATTAAATTGTTTGGCATAACGTATACCATTGTTCATCAAACCTTGATATTGCTCTAAGGCATTTTGATATCCATCAAGATAACGACGACCGGTTAACTGGTTGATTTGTTCATTCACTAAACGCAACTCATAAAAACCATCCCCCAAACGTTTCAACATATTATTTGGATCATAGCGTAGAGCATTAAACATATAATCCGAACTCAACCATTTTTGCTTATTCGCAAAACGTGGGGCAGTTTCAATCACATAGCCTTTTGGTGCATTAGGATTCACATTATAAAGCGAGGATTTATCTAGCGATTGTGTCAGACGATTTAACACCACATCCCCCACATCACCTTTATTCGCTACACCATTATTAGCAAATTCAGGGGACATATTTTCTTTATAGGCAAATACCCCTAAATCTTTCACTCTTTCATTTTGTTTGTAATAAATACCGGTATCACTTTTAGTGGTATTGTAATGATCAATACATTTACCAAATACTTTTTTACCACACGCCCGCCCTTTATAAAACGCAGTTACATGACCTGCATCCGTCACAATAGTACGACCTTTAAACTCTTTCTGATTTAATTGTCCATCCGCAATTTGAATCAGCCCACCAGCGATCACTTTACTATCTTGGTTGTCTACACGCGCATCATTAAAATCTATTCCACCACCACTTAAAATCTTACCTTCTTGGTATTTTGGTTTAAGTACCATGGTTTCATTCACTGTGCGGGTATAATCATACTCATGCCAATTATCACTTTCGATTTTGCCGTCCGGTGAAAAAATATGATAAAGATTTTTTACTTTTTTATCCAAACCACCACGACTATTCTTATCATCTTGTTTAACTTTATAAACCCCAGAGCCTTTACCGTAGATAGTCGAATCATTCCCAATTCGATACTCGAAAACTGGTGTAGACGAAGTATCTATATTTTCTGTTTCAAGGAAAAAGTGTCTATTCTCTACCGCCCCAGTATTAAAGGTAATCGCCTTGCTTTTCGCATTATCGTAGAGATTTAACGCCTCAATCACACCATTGTAGTTGTGAACATACGCAGATTCACCTGTAGCCTGGTTGTTTTCATCCAGCGCTTTGCCCACATAAATCTTACCCATACTTAAAAAGGTACTTTCATTACGGTTTAAAATTTTATCCACGCCCATATCTAAACGCTTACGCGCAGCAATCACAGTGGATTTGTCCCCTTCCTCAAGGTTATTTAAACTCTCTCCTTGTAAAGCCACATGGTCACCATAAATACGACCGGTACCTAAGTTATTGATGGTCACTGCTTTTGCAACAGTCAATGAACCATCAATTAAGCCTCGGTTAGTTAAAGTATTTGCATTAATGCGTGTTTCATTACCGCTAATTTCACCATCTTTAGTGTTTTCAACATTAGCCGCTTTAACATCCGCCTTATTACCTACACGTAATTGGCTATTGTTTTTAAAATCTCCTTCGGTTTTAAAATCTAAATTACCACCAACTTGGAAAGCATTATTTAAGGTTAAACTGTCTTGTAAACGAACCATTAAATTCCCTTTGGTTTTAATATTACCTTCATTGGCTAAAGCCTTCGCTTTTAACTCAATTGATTTACTTGCTTCAATCTCACCAGCTTGATTATCAATTGTTTTCGCTACATCAAGGTTGGCATGCTCATCAGCGTAGATACCCCCTTGTTGGTTAGAAAGATTTTCAGCCGTAATAGCCACTTGAACACCACGGATACCTTGTTCCGTTTTGTCGCTAGCTTTCGTCCCGTGGTTATCTACATGCTTGGCTTTAATGATCACTTTCTCTGTTGCAACAATTAAAGAGCCTTTATCCGATTGCTTGCGGTTATCCACGTTATTCGCGTTAAGCTGAACTTGTTTACCTGCAATAACACCCTGTTTGTTATCAATGTTTTGAGCATTAAGTTGTGTCTGAGCTTTAGCATAAACGGTGCCACGGTTCTCAATATTCTTTTTCGCATTGAGTTGGGCATTTTCACTACCACCAACAAAGCCTTCATTCACAATCTTACCTTGACTATCAATTTTTACCTCACCGGCAGAGGCACCGATGTGGCCGGCGTTGCGTACACCGAGGCCTTGGCCGTTATCCACCAAATGAATTTTCTCGGCATACATACCGCCCAATTGGCTCACATCCACGCTGTAAGTTTGTGGGGTTTCTAAAGTGCGGTCGCTTTCCACAGTGTTTTTATCGCCTACATAAACCACCGAATCATTCGTGCGATCAACTTTGTTTTTACCAGTGGTGACTTTAATGGCTTTTTTCGACCACACACCGCCATCAATTTGCGCGTTTTCTGCAATGATATCGGTATAATCCGCCTGGCGGTTATCCATGCCCTTGCCGGTCACCTTAACTTTGCCGCCGTTGACCTCATAGCCTTTGAGCTCACCATTTTCTAATTGAGCTTTCCCCGTGGTCATGGTGGCGCGTCCTGCGTTAATGACACCACAACCATCGCAATGGATACCACTCGGGTTCGCAATAACAACATCGGCCTTTTGTCCGGCCACTTCTACATAGCCCTTTAACCGACTCGGAGCGGATGAATTGACTTCATTTAAAATCACCTTCGCTTCACCTGCGGCTAAATTGGGGTTGCCTTGTACCCAACCGGCCGTTTGGGTTTGTACCGCCTTACGAGCGTTGTTTAATACGGCGCCTTTTTCCGCCACATCAAATTGCGAGTATTGATTACGCGACACGCCACCTGCACTTGGTGTTTGAATGTTGACTTGTGGCAAGCCATTCGCCGTCTGTAACACCGTTGGTTGTTGATTACCCGGTGCTGATTTGTCTGCGCGAATCGCCATATCCGCATTTGCCAAAGCAGTAGGAGAAACGAAAACAAACCCCAACGCTAACATAATGCTGAAATGAACCGGTGTGAGAGTGCCGAATAAAGTAGAAAGTGCGGTAGCTTTTAACGTTGTTTTTATCTCTGCACTTTCAACATCTTCGCTCGTGGCTTTGCCTTTTGATTTGGCAAGTTCCGATACAACCACAAGTTGATTTAATACTTGGCTGAAAATAACTTTGTAATGTTTTTTATTCATGATGTTTCCTTAATAATAAAATCTGCTTATTTTAAAAAATACTTAAAAACGATAGCTGAGGTTAAACCCTGTTGTTACATGACTTGTTCTGAAACCTTGCGGTTTTTGAATTGGTGTGCCAACAAAATATTCATAATTTAGTCCCCAAAGATTACCGCGCATCCCCAATGCACCACCGGTTAAACTATTGCCTACTTGTAATTCCTCATTGCTTGAACGGACAATACCTCGGTCGAGTCCGAGATAAATCTCATGTCCTTTGTTCATCACATTCCATGCCAGTTCGTTGCGCCAAAGCCAACCGCGCTCTCCGGAAAGAGTAAGTTCACCGTCAAACCCACGTACCGTATAGCGGCCGCCAATGCTGAATTTGTCTTGTTGCACGAGCGGTGATTTATTCCATTGCGCTTGCCAATAGGTATTAAAGCGCCAAGGTTGTTTTCCAATGTTGAACGGATAACTAAAATCAAGAGAGGCGGTCAAAATCCGCATTCTTGAGGTGCCTTCATTAAATCGTTCTTCCGGTGCACGAAGGGCATTATTCGCACCGGTCCCCCGTTTGTAATTAGCGGAAATAGAAAATGTCGCTACGCCTACATAGTGCGTGTGCGTAAGACCTAGCTCCCATCCGGCTGTACGACGACGTTGAACCTCAACTTCCGTATCATTGATATAGTTGTGGGACTTTTTCGCCCATAAGGCAATATTCGTGTAAGTTTTATGTTGTGCGCCACGGCTCAATAGACGACTTAAATTGAGCTTCATTTGTTTACTTTCGCCAGAATACACATAAGACTCAAAAGCACCTGCAACCGTTTGATAATAGGTATAACGGGAGCCTGAAAGCGTCAGCAAATAGTTTTTCCACGGAATGGAATAATACAAGCTCAGATTATGACTGCCATAATCTCCCTCTGCCGCATCACTATGTCGTTTAAAACTACGCGTACCGCTAACATAAAACATATCATTTAAGCGAAGCGGGTTATCCCAAGAAAAAGTAGCGGCGCCCTGTAAACGTCCTGTCGATTTGGAGCCCGAATCATCCAATCCTAAGGTTAAATGAAATGGAATGCGGTGTTTATATGCCACTACAATATCTGTCTCACCCAAAGTCTCTCCGGGCTGAAGCTCAATATTAGCGTCAGCACTTGGTACTCTCTTAAGGTTTTCTAGGCCTTGCTCAATTTCCCGCACATTCAATAAATCCCCAACAGCCATAGGCATAGCAAACCAAAGCATACTTCTTGTCGCAAAAGGAACAGCACTTTGATCTTGTAATTGGATATGCCCCACTTTGCCCGGAATCACCGTTAATCTCAATACACCTGTACGTAAATCTTGCGGTTCCGCAACCACCCGTGTAGTCACATATCCCTGCTCAATCAAATAATTTTGAATCCGGCGTAATAACACGTTAATTCCTTGAGCACCAACACAGGCCGGTAATGCAAAATCGCCCTCAGAATAGACCGCACTTTTTGCCCAGGAAAATGAGCTGGGAGAAAAAGAGGTAGATTCTGAAACGGTGTGTTGATAATCGGTAAGAACAAGCTGATGAATAGGAAAACAGAGTTCTTCATTTTTTGGAAATCCAAGTGCATGTACCTTTTCACTTTCCAAGCGAACCGTTGGAGCTTTTACTTGTTGGGATTGAATTTCGGCATTTAAAATATTTTGTTGCTGTTGTTGGCGTGTATCGACTGCCTGCTGGGTAGCATTCTGTATTGAACTAGGTTCAGCAAACGCAGGTAACATAGCTGTAGAAAGACTAAAAGCAGTAAAATAGGCAAATCTCATGTTTTATTGGTTCCATATATAATGAATAAAAATACTATTCCTTCTAAACGCCAATCACTATTGGCATTAACAGTTAAAAAAGTGCGATCGAAATTCACCACGAAAAACGACCGCACTTTTTAATCGGTGATGGGGTTAAAAACCTTCTTTCAAGCTCACCGTTAAGTTAAACACCAAATGTTCCGGGTGGCTGTCTTTGCTGTCAGCACAGAAATAGCCTTCACGTTCAAATTGGTAGCCTTTTTCTGCTTCCGTATTGCCAAGGCTTTGTTCGACAAAACCGTGTTTCACCACTAAGGACGTTGGATTTAGCACGCTTTCGATATTTTCTTCTGCGCCCGGGTTTGGCACGGTGAAAAGGCGTTCGTATAAACGGAATTCTGCCGGGTGATTGTGCGTGGCGGAAACCCAGTGGATTACGCCTTTCACTTTGCGACCGTCCGCCGGGTTTTTACCTAAGGTTTCCGGATCATAGGTACAGAAAATAGTGGTGATTTCACCGTTGACATCTTTTTCCACACGTTCGGCTTTAATCACGTAAGCGTTGCGCAAACGCACTTCTTTGCCTAACACTAAACGTTTATATTGTTTGTTGGCTTCTTCACGGAAATCTGCACGGTCGATGTAAATTTCTTTGGTGAATGGCAATTGGCGTTCGCCTAATTCCGGACGATTCGGGTGATTCGGCGCAGTTAACATTTCTTCGCCTTCAAAATTTTCAATCACCACACGAACAGGATCGATCACCGCCATGGCTCGCGGCGCATTTTGGTTTAAATCATCACGAATGCAAGATTCTAATGCGCTGTATTCCACCACGTTGTCTTGTTTTGTCACGCCAATACGACGGCAGAATTCACGCAATGACGCCGGCGTATAACCGCGACGACGTAAACCTGAAATGGTTGGCATACGCGGATCGTTCCAGCCATCTACAATGCCTTCATTGACTAATTTCAACAATTTACGTTTAGAAGTGAGCGTGCCTTCTAAATTTAAACGAGAGAATTCATATTGGTGCGGCAATGGGCGCTCAATGCTGATATTTTCCAACACCCAGTCGTATAAACGGCGGTTGTCTTGGAACTCAAGAGTACATAATGAGTGTGTAATGCGTTCGATGGCATCGGAAATACAGTGGGTGAAATCGTACATTGGATAAATGCACCATTTGTCACCGGTTTGGTGGTGGGTGGCAAATTTAATGCGATAAATCACCGGGTCGCGCATCACCATAAACGGCGACGCCATGTCAATTTTCGCACGCAAACTCAACGTGCCTTCTGCAAATTCACCATTTTTCATTCGCTCGAATAACGCGAGGTTTTCTTCTACGCTACGATCACGATACGGGCTGTTTTTCCCCGGCTCGGTTAACGTGCCGCGATATTCGCGCATTTCTTCCGGTGAAAGTTCGTCCACATACGCCAATCCTTTTTTGATCAATTCAATGGCATAGCCATAAAGTGCATCAAAATAATCGGAAGCATAACGCGGCTCCCCTTCCCATTTGAAACCTAACCATTCCACATCGGCTTTGATAGAATCTACATATTCCACATCTTCTTTCACCGGGTTGGTGTCATCAAAACGGAGGTTACATAAACCGTTATATTCTTTTGCTAAACCGAAGTTTAAACAGATAGATTTGGCATGACCAATGTGCAAATAGCCGTTTGGCTCAGGCGGAAAACGGGTATGAACGCGTTGGTGTTTACCGGACGCTAAATCTTCATCAATAATTTGGGTAATAAAATTGTGTGGACGGGCATTTTCCGTCGTTTCTAAGATAGTTTCTGTACTCATAATTTTCTCAATTAAAACGCATAAAAAAATAACCGCACTATTCTACACATTTTTCCTTGAAAGCTGAAATTTATCTAAGGAATCGCAGTGTTATTTGTTTCAGCACAAGGCAAAATCTTGCGTGGACTTTTGAAATTTCTCGTGCAAAAAATTTAATTTCCCATTAAAATGCGCCACTAAATGAACGTTCATTCATTAATAATTAAGATTTCCTTAATCTTTCTCCTGTATTCTATTTTCACTGTTTCTTCTAACCCTTGAGAAAATATGACGAAAAAACATTGGATAATGGCCGCTTTGGCTGCCGCGGTAGTCACCGGCGGTTATTTTTTTATGGGCGATTCCACGCCTAAAACCACTTATTTAACGGAAAGCGTGCAACGTGGCGACATTGAAAAAAATGTGGTGGCGACCGGCTCAATTGAAAGTGTCAACACCGTTGATGTGGGCGTGCAGGTTTCTGGCAAAGTCACCAAACTCTATGTGGCTTTGGGTCAACAAGTGAAAAAAGGCGATTTGATTGCGGAAATTGATTCCACCACACAAATCAATACGCTAAACACCCGAAAAGCGGCGCTTGCAAGTTACCAAGCCCAGTTTGTCGCGCGTAAAACCGCCTATGATGTGGCGCTTTCTAATTACCATCGTTTAACCAAATTGTATGCGCAAAAAGGTACCTCCTTGGACAGCTTAAATAGCGCAAAAGCGACCTTAGATAATGCCAAAGCAGAAATGAATGTGGTGCAGGAAAACATCAAACAAGCAGAAATTGAAGTAAATACTGCGGAAACCAATGTGAGTTATACCAAAATCACCTCACCGATTGACGGCACAGTGATTGCTACACCGGTTTCTGAAGGTCAAACAGTAAACTCTAATCAAACCACACCGACCATTGTCAAAGTGGCAGATTTAAGCAAAATGCGCATTAAACCGGAAATTTCTGAAGGCGATATTACGAAAGTGAAAGCCGGACAAGAGGTCACTTTCAGTATTTTATCCGACAGCAAAACCCTTTATCACGCCAAAATTGAATCCGTTGATCCGGCGACAACGACGATTAGCAATAGCTCCACGTCCAGTACCACAAGTTCAACGTCAAGCACCAGTAACAGCGCAGTTTATTACTACGCCAACATTATCGTGGAAAATCCCAACCAGATTTTGCGCATCGGCATGACCACAGAAAACAACATCAAAATTGCCAACGCGAAAAATGTGCTATCCGTGCCGAATATGGCAATTCAAACGCAAAACGGCAAAACCTTTGTGAAGGTATTAAACAGCAACAACCAACCGGAACAACGCGAAGTAGAAATCGGCGTACAAAACGATTACCAAACAGAAATTAAATCCGGCGTTGCTGAAGGCGAAAAAGTCATTGTGTCACAAGTGGCTGCCGGCGAAGCTGTCGGCAATATGCGCGGACCACGAATTTTCTAAAGTGCGGTGGAAATTTCCAATGAATATTATTGAAATGAAAAACATCAACCGCTACTTTGGTGCCGGCGAAAATCGTGTTCATATTCTGAAAGACATTTCATTAAATATCGAAAAAGGCGATTTCGTTGCCATTATCGGGCAATCGGGTTCGGGCAAATCCACGTTGATGAACATTATCGGTTGCCTTGATACGGCAACCAGTGGTTCGTACAAAATCGATGAGAAAGAAACCATCGAATTAACCGCCGATCAGCTCTCCGATTTACGCAGCCAAAAATTCGGTTTTATTTTCCAACGTTACAATTTATTGAGCAGCCTTACCGCCGCAGAAAACGTGGCATTACCGGCAATTTATGCAGGTATGCCCCACAACCAACGTTTGGAACGCGCCAAACAATTATTGGAAAAACTGGGATTAAGCGACAAATGGCAGAATAAGCCTAATCAACTCTCCGGCGGGCAACAGCAACGCGTGAGTATTGCTCGCGCTTTGATGAACGGCGGTGAAATCATTTTAGCCGATGAACCCACCGGTGCATTGGATTCGCAAAGCGGTGAAAACGTGTTGGAAATTTTGCGCCAACTGCACCAAGAAGGGCATACCATTATTATGGTCACCCACGACAAGCATATCGCTGCCAGCGCCAATCGGATGATTGAAATCAAAGACGGCGAAATTATCAGTGACACGCAAACCCAGCCGGTGAAAAGTGCGGTCAAAAATTCAAATGTTTTTAAAGGACGTTTTGGCTTTAGCAAAGATCAGCTGATGGAAGCCTTTCGGATGTCTGTTAGCGCCATTGTGGCACATAAAATGCGTTCCCTACTCACCATGCTTGGCATTATTATTGGGATTACTTCCGTGGTGTCTGTAGTAGCGTTAGGCAATGGATCGCAACAAAAAATTCTGGAAAATATTCGCGGCATCGGCACAAACACCATCACCATTTTTAACGGCACCGGCTTTGGTGATCGCCGAGCGGAACAAATGCAGAATCTCACGGTTAATGATGCTAACGCGCTACGCCAACAAACCTATGTGCAAAGCGTTACGCCGAATAGCGCGTCGAGCGGCACCTTGATTTATGCGAATAAAGCCTTTTCGACGACGTCCTTAAAAGGCGTGAGCGAAGAATCTTTTGATGTGGAAGGTTTAAAATTAAAACAAGGTCGTCTACTCTCAGCACAAGATGTCGCAGAAAACGCACAAGTGGCGTTAATTGATGAAAGTGCCAAAAAAGCCATTTTCCCCTATGAAAATCCCCTTGGCAAAGTGGTGATATTTAACAAACGTCCGTTGCGTATTATTGGTGTTGTGTCCGATCGACAAATGGGCGGCGCGAGCAGTTCACTGAATCTTTACGCGCCCTACACTACTGTGATGAACCGCATTTCAGGTAGCAAAAAAATCGGTTCGATTACGGTGAAAGTCGCAGAAGATGTGAACACAACGGCAGCAGAAAAAGGCATTACGGAATTGCTGACACTACGCCACGGCAAAAAAGACTTTTTCATCATGAACAGCGACACCATTAAACAAACCATCGAAAGCACCACCGGCACGATGAAACTGCTTATCTCCTCGATTGCCTTTATTTCCTTAATCGTCGGCGGTATTGGTGTGATGAATATTATGTTGGTGTCAGTAACAGAACGCACCAAAGAAATCGGTGTGCGCATGGCAATCGGTGCAAGGCAGTCTAATATCCTGCAACAATTTTTAATTGAAGCCGTGTTGATTTGTCTTATCGGCGGCGTCACCGGCATTTTGCTTTCCGGTGCGATTGGAGTGCTGTTTAACACCTTTATGACCGATTTCACCATGGCATTTTCCGGCGGTTCGATTATTGCCGCCGTCGCTTTTTCGAGCTTAATCGGTGTAGTGTTCGGCTACACGCCGGCAAAACGTGCTGCACAATTAGATCCGATTACGGCATTAGCCCGTGAATAGATTTTGTAAAACCTAAAAATGCGGTTAAAATCGACCGCACTTTTGAGGCATAAAATAGCCCCCTTGAACCTTAAAGAAGGATAAAAAATGTTAAAAATGAAAAAATTAGCCCTTGCAGTGGTGATGGCAACAACTCTCGCCGGCTGTGCCAATATCGGCGATTCTTATCAAGCCAGCCTCGATAATTACAAACAATATGAAGACATCACCAAGCAATACAACATTAAAGACAACTGGTGGGCGCTTTATAACGATGCACAACTCAACCGCGTAGTCGAACAAGCTTTAGCAAATAATAAAGATCTAGCCAAGGCGGCAGTTTCCGTGAACCGTGCACTGTATAGCGCCAACCTTGCTGGAGCAAACTTGATTCCGGCCTTTAGTGGTGCAGCAAAATCTTCTGCTCAAAAAGATATTAATCGTGGTGGCAATTCCGCGATCACACACACCGGCGCATTAAATGTGTCTTATACATTGGATTTGTGGCGTCGTTTAGCAGACGTAGCCGATGCAGCAGAATGGTCTCATAAAGCCACCATTGAAGACATGGAATCTACCCGTCTTTCTTTAATCAACTCGGTGGTAACAACCTACTACCAAATTGCCTATTTAAACGATGCTATTAGCACTACTCAAGAAAGCATCAAATATTACACCGACATCAGCAACATCATGAAAAATCGTTTGGCGCAAGGTGTCGCAGACAGTGCTAGCGTAGATCAGGCTCAACAAGCAGTATTAACGGCGCGTAATAATTTAATTACGTTGCAAACCAACCGCAAAAACGCAGAAAAGACCTTACGCAATTTGCTGAACTTAAAACCGGATGACACATTAAACATCAACTTCCCGCATATTTTGAGCGTAAAAACTGTGGGCGTGAATTTAAACGTGCCGGTTTCCGTGATCGCCAACCGTCCTGATGTCAAAGGCTATCAAGCCCGTTTAAGCAGTGCATTCAAAAATGCCAAAGCCACCGAAAAAAGCTGGTTCCCGGAAATTACCTTGGGCGGCAGCTTAAGCCGTAACGCCACCAATCAAACCGGCGCGACTACATTCTCCTCTATTGGCGCCGGCAACGTTGGTATTACATTGCCGTTCTTAAATTGGAACACCGTAAAATGGAACGTGAAAATCTCTGAAGCGGATTACGAAACAGCCCGTTTAAACTATGAAAAAAGTATCACCACGGCGTTAAATGACGTGGATACCAACTACTTCGCGTTTACTCAAGCACAAAGCCACTTTAGCAACGCGCAACAAACGTACAATTACAACCAACGCATTACACAATATTACCGCAACCGCTACAACGCGGGCGTGTCTGAATTGCGCGAATGGTTGACGGCGGCCAATACGGAAAAAGCCTCCCAGCTTTCCATTTTGCAAGCCAAATTCAACGTGATTCAGGCAGAAAATGCCGTTTACAGCTCCATGGCGGGTTACTACTCTCGTTAAGTAAAAATGCGGTGAAAAACCACCGCACTTTCTCTAAAAAACAAAAACGGCGCTTGATTAACAAAGCGCCGTTTTTTTTGAGAGAAAAGTGAGGTCGGTTTTCAGACTGTTTTTCAGATAAAACGTCACCAAAACTAACCGCACTTTTATGGCTATTACCAATTATTTACTGATACTATCCATCCATTGGAACAGCTCGTCCAGATCATAATCCCCCGAATGCGGCACGCCCCACGGAGTTTCATAATCCACCTGTTTGCCTGCCATACGCAGTTTTATTGCAAGTATCGCACTGATGGCGTGCGAGGTATCACGATCAGAAGTACCTGCACGAATGCGCCAATATGCGGTTTTGCCATGATCCACATAATTCATCGCGTTCATTAACTGAATGACGTGCTTATCTGCCATTTTCCCTTTCTCGCTACTATGTTGCATGGAATAGTCTGTAAAATGCTGATTATTCACGCTTTCCGTACCGAATAAGTTATTTTCGCCGGAACTCAAATTCAGCGCATCAAAGGCAGGTGGTGATTTCATGCGTTTTTCTGAGTGAATATAGCCCTCCCAATCAATGTCGCTGACGCCTTCCTTGTTCAGTTTCACCCAAGGTTTATCTTCAAAGGTCACGCCACTTTTACGGGCCTTATCCGCCGAGCGCACAATGACATTTTTCATATAATCTTTAAAAGAACCGTTACCTTGCCCATCTAACGTTAAGGCATTACCTTTCTCATCTTCTAATTTCAGACTATTTAAATAAGATGGAAACTCGGCTTTTAGCTGATCGGACATCTGAATTTCCGCTGCCGTCAACGTACCCTCAATCGTGGCTTTTGCCGCAGCTTGCGAACGATCATTAAAACTTTGTGCATTCAAACGGCTCATGTCCATTCGGCGATAATCGTTCAAGCCGTTAAATTCCCACTCATAAGCGCTGTCGGCGTGTTCCAAATTGGTAATCGGGCAATAGGCGGACACCGCAAAAATGACATCACTCGCCTCTGCCGCGCCGACTTGTTTTAAATACTCAACATAATCCATGCTGTCACCGCTTGCGCCTAACAAAGCGGACAATGCTCCGCCTGCGCTGGTGCCGTTAGAAATGATCTTATTGGCATCACCCGGCATTGCTTCATCGTTAAAATGCAAATAACGCACCGCCGATTTCAAATCAATAATTGCTGCCGGTGCTTTGCCGGTATATTTGCCGTCTTTCTCCAACGTCCGTCCACGCGCACCCACACTTGCCACCACATAACCCTTGGAAAGTGCGGTCAAAATTGCGTTAGATTTATCACCACTGCCGAAGCCTTTTGCATCATAGGTTGCCGCTTTTGCCGGCATATAACCGCCCACCGCATTCGGCAGGAAAATCGGCGCGCTCTTGGCATTAAAGCCATTGATTTTGCCATTATTAAAATAGGCTTCCGGCACATAAATGTTCAGTGTCTGATAATCCGGCTCAACCGGGTTTTGCACATACACAATCTTTTCAAACGCACGGAATTTCACCGTCTCACCATTCACTTTCGCCTCTAAAGTGCGGTAAGTTTTCGGTGAGAATTTTAGATCATAGCCACTGTCCGTTTTATTGAAATACGGCGCATCCGCCAACGGATCATTCCCTTGCGGTGGGTTCGCCATAGCCATACCGGAAACAGCCAACCCTACCAACGAAGCCAACCATGTTTTTGCTTGCATAAAGTTCTCCTGTATCAAAGATATACTGTTGGTTAGGTAGACGTATTGTAAATAAGTTCGGCGGAAGAAAATAAAATGACAAAAGCCACCTGCTTACGACAGATGGCTTTTTTCACCTACGCCTTCTTCAAAAACTCCGATTTCAGCATGATTTTGCCGCAATCCACGTTGTGATCGCCGCGAGCAAGGCGGATGCCTTTAAATTTTGTGCCTTTTTTCAATACTTCGGAAGAGCCTTTAAGTTTTAAATCTTTGATGAGTAGCACGTCGTCGCCATCAGCCAGCAAATTGCCGTTGCTATCTTTGACAATAAACGCATCATCGTCATGTTCTTCGACTTCGTCGCCGGTCCATTCGTGGCCACAATCCGGGCAAACAAATTGGATAGAATCGTGATAGGTGTTTTCGCCTTTGCAAGATGGACAAATTGGATATTCCATGGATTTCCTCGTTTTCAATGTCATTTTAAAGTGCGCTATTGTAGCGGAAAAACAACTGTTTTTGGGGAATAAATTATGCTTTCGTTTTCCCTTGGCCGCGCAATCTTGCCAATAAACTGACAGACACAATGATCACGAGAGAGCCGAGCCAAAAATGCACTGTCGGCACATTCTGCCAAAACAACCAGTCACAGATGCTGGAAAAAATCACACCGGTAAACGCAAAAGGCGTGATGACATTTGCCGGAGCGTATTTAAACGCACGAGTCAGCAAAAGCTGGAAAATTAAGCCGAATCCGCCCACCAATAAAAGCATAAATAAGCCATGCGCTGTCGGGAGCGTCCATTGCGCCATAAAAAATAACGGTAATAAAATCGCCCCAAGTAAATGGAAATAGAAAACGATATTTTTCGGTGAATTATGCTTATTTAATTCCTGCAAACTGATAAACGCCATTGCCGCTAAAGTCGCACCGCCCAATGCGACAAAAATATAATAAGGTTCCACCTCACCATGGTGATCAGTGAGCAAAATAATCGCCACGCCAATAAATCCCAGCACACTGCAGGCAATGACTTTCAGCGGCGTGCGAGTACGCAAAAGAAAGAGCAAAACCGGCACGAATAACGCAGAGGTATTCAATAGCAAAATAGAAATGGAAAGTGGCAAATATTTGATGGCATAAAAAGTACATAACATACTGCCGATGCCGGCAAGGTTGCGAATCACCAAAAACGGCCACTGGCGCATTTCGACTCGGAAATCACCATCGCGAATCATAAAAGGTAACAAGAAAACAAAACCAATCAGAAAGCGAGAAAACAAAATTTCACTTGCTGGTAATTCATCCGAGGCATATTTTACGAACACGCCCATCAAGGCGATACTGATATAGGCAAGCACCATGCAAATAATGGCTTTATGGTATGAACTGGTTATGATCTTATTCGGCATTGGCAACGTTCCTTGCTTCGCAGCGAAAAAAGTGCGGTCAGTTTTTAAGGTGTTTTTTCATTTTCACCATGAAGATATTTTTCAATGGCCTGCCAAAAACGTTGAAAAATTTCACCGCACTTTTCGCTCTCATTAATCGGTGTTCCCTTAATTTGAACCTTCAACCCGAAATAGTCAAACGATAATTGGTAGGCATGCAAATAGGTGCGTTCAGCCTTATCCCCACCATATAGTTCATCCCCTAAAATCGGGCTGCCTAAACTTTTCATTGCAACACGAAGTTGATGGGTTTTACCGGTTTTCGGTTGTAAGATAAATAAACGCAAATTGGGTGCCAAACTGTGTGAAACAAAATCTGTCACCGCGGGGTTTTCTTTGCTTTGGCAAAGTTTCCACGTGCCTCGTCTAGCCTTTTGCATATCTCCACTGATTCTGCCCTGTTTTTTCTTCGGTTTATGCGTTGCTAATGCAATATATGTTTTCTGAATTTGATGCTGCGCAAATTTCTGCGACAACGTCACAGCCGCACGTTCGTTTAAGGCAAGAATCAACAAACCTGAAGTGACTTTGTCCAGCCGATGCACCAGCCAAACTTTCGGTACGCCAAGTTGCTGCGCCACTAATTGAGTTAACCCCACATCCGCGTCATCTTTATGGACGCTAATGCCATTAGGCTTATTGATCACAATAAAATCAGAGTGTCGAAATACAATTTGGAATGTCATAGGGAAATACTAGAGAAAAATAATGCCCGAAAGTATAGCACAATCAATGACATTGGCTTTAGTGTTAAGCCTCACCGATAGGCGAAAATAGGGAAAAGTGCTATACTCTGCCACCATATAGCATTTGAAGGTGGCAACAGTGTACGAAGGATTACTCATTATTTTAGTGCCGATGTTTATCGGGTACATGGTGAAAGTGAAAAATCACGCCATTTTGCAATCTTTCGGTCGCGTGACCATGATTTTGCTGTACATGATTCTCTTCACCATGGGTTTTTCACTCGGACAACTGGATGATTTAGCACAACAATTACCGCAAATCGGCGTTTATGCCCTCACCTTTATTTTGTTTATTCAATGCCTAAATTTCATCGGCTTATTTCTTTACGACAAATTCCACCCGCAGCCACTAAAACACGTTGCAGAAAAAATTGCCTCGCGTTGGCATATCATGTTGGATTCATTGAAATTATGCACGGTGGTGCTCATTGGTTTCGTGGTTGGTTGGCTGTTCAAAGGTCATTTTGCTTTGCCCCACGACGCTACCACTTATGTGCTGGTTGTTATGATTTTTTGTGTGGGCGTGCAATTGCGCAACAATGGCATTTCCATGCGCGCGGTATTTTTCAATAAACGCGGATTAGCAATGGGCGTGATTTTCATGTTCACCTCATTACTTGGCGGCATTATTGCGGCTTTCGTGTTGTCAGTGCCGGTGATACAAGGTTTAGCTGTGTCCTCCGGTTTTGGCTGGTATTCATTGTCCAGCGTAACCCTCAGTAATGCTTGGGGGCCGATTTGGGGCAGTATTGCGTTTTTTAATGATTTATCGCGTGAATTGATTAGCTTATTTATTATTCCGCTATTCATGCAAAACTACCGTTCAACAGCGGTGGGTTTTCCGGGAGCAACCGCCCTTGATGTCACCTTACCCATTATTCAAAAAGCCGGCGGCGTAGAAGTTTTGCCGCTTGCTTTTAGTTTTGGGTTTATCACAAACATTACACCGCCAATTTTGTTAATGCTTTTTACCTCTACACCTTTATAACGCGGTCATTTTTATGAATATCGAACAAATTATCGCCTACATTATTCCTGCACTTATCTGGGTTCTCACCATTGCTATTACCATTCGTTTGGTCATGAAAAAGCAATCTGTCGCCGCCATGCTATCTTGGTTGATGGTGATTTATATCTTCCCTATTGTCGGCATTGTAGCCTATTTGATTTTCGGCGAAATTAATCTCGGGAAGCGCCGCGCAACACTATTCAACCAGCTCAAACCCCAATTTATGGCATGGTTCGACAAGCTATCGAAATGCGATAATTTGGTGAATACGAAAACCAATCTACTCTATCGTTCAATTTTCGACTTAGCCAAGCAACGTCTTGGCATTCCTTGTGTTTTAGGAAATGAACTGCATATTCTGGACACCCCGGAAAACATCATGCACAGCATCATTGAAGACATCAAATGCGCAGAAAAATCCATCAATATGGTGTTTTATATTTGGTCTCCCTATGGTTTGGTGAACGACGTCAAAGAAGCGCTTATCGCAGCCTGTCAACGTGGGGTAAAAGTACGCATTTTATTGGATTCCGTGGGCAGTCGTCCGTTTTTAAAAAGTGCGGATTGTCGCGAGATGCAAGCCCAAGGGATTGAAATTGTTGAAACCTTACATGTGAATTTATTCCGCATGTTTTTCAGTCGAATCGATTTACGTCAACATCGCAAAATTATTGTGATCGATAACCAAATTGCTTACACCGGCAGCATGAACATGGTGGATCCAAAGTTCTTCAAAAAAGACAGCAATGTAGGCGAATGGATTGATGTCATGGTGCGTATCAATGGCCCTGTGTCTGCCGTTCTCAACGGTTTGCATGCGTGGGACTGGGAAATTGAAACAGGACAATCCGTACCATTACATATTCCTGATTGCCCGTTATTGCCTTTAGAACAAAACAATTCTCACGCAGTGCAAATTCTTGCCACCGGCCCGAGTTTTCCGGATGATTTAATGGCGCAATCTCTCGCTATCGCAATTTTTTCTGCACGGAAAAGCATTGTCATCACCTCTCCTTACTTTGTGCCAAGCCATAATATTGCCGAAGCATTACGCACAGCCGCCCTACGAGGTGTGGATGTCTCTATCATTCTGCCAAAAAAAAATGATTCGATGATGGTACATTGGGCAAGCCGTACATTTTTTGACGATTTACTCGCCGCCGGTGTAAAAATTTATCATTTCAATAAAGGGTTACTGCACACTAAGAGCATGCTGATTGATAATAAATTGGCGTTGGTCGGCACTGTAAACATGGATATGCGCAGCTTTTTATTGAATTTTGAAGTGACCATGGTGGTGGAAGATGCGGCATTCGCGAACGAAATTTCCCTGTTGCATGAAAGCTACATCAAAAACGCCGAACTGCTGAACTACGACGAATGGGCAAATCGTTCCGTTTATCAACGCATTATCGAAAAACTGTTTTTCCTTTTCAGCCCGCTCTTATAAAAAAGTGCGGTCGTTTTTTTCTGCGTTTTTATCTCAACAAGATTTAACAGGATAATTCATGAATAAACATCTCACGTTCTACTTAGTCCGCCACGGACGTACTCTTTGGAACGAGCAAGGACTATTACAAGGATTCGGCAACTCCGACTTAACGGAGCTTGGTGTTAAAGGCGCCAAACAAACCGGAGCAGCACTGCAGCACATTCCTTTTGTTGCCGCCTATTCCAGCTGTTTACAACGTACTATCTACACAGCACAACATATTTTAGACGAGCGCGATGTGCCACTTTTTCAACATAAAGGGTTAAACGAGCAATATTTCGGGTCTTGGGAAGGTTTACCGGTGGAGAAATTGCGTTCTTTAGATGAGTTTAACCAAATGCTCAAAGATGCCGCAAACTACAAAGCGCAAAGCAATGGTGGAGAAACCTTTGAACAACTTGCCAAACGGGCAATGAAAGCACTTCAAGACATTATTCAAGTACATGAACAAGGCAATATTTTGATTGTTTCACACGGACACACATTGCGTTTATTGCTTGCTTTACTTGCCGGAACAAGCTGGCAAGAACATCGTCATGAAGGCAAGAGCCAATCTTTGTTAAATTGTGCGATTAACATCGTGCACTATAAACAAAGCAATGGGACCGACGGAAAATTTACCATTGAAAGCATAAATGAAGCGGGACATTTACGTTAAAAGAAAGCGCCAAGGGTTGTTCCTCGGCACTTTTGTTTTTTTGATGAAGCTAACGTCTTTAGGTTTGGATTAATGTCAGAAACTCGCCCACGGTATGAAAAGATCCAAACACCAGCACGGTATCATTTTCATTGGCCATTTCCACCGCACTTTTCACACCTTCTGCGACGGAATCGGCATAGCTACCTTGTGCATTCAAATGCTGTTGAGTTGCAATCTGTTGCAACGTCACAAACAAATCTTTACCCTGTTGACCGCGATAACCGCCTAATGTGACACAACGCCATTCGTCAACCAGCGGAAGTAACGGTGTCAATACACCAGCCGCATCTTTATCTTTTAAAATCCCACAAACCGCGATCAGTTTTCCTTGTGATTGGGCTTTAAGTGCGGTCAGTTTTTCTGCTAAATAACGTGCTGCGTGCGGATTGTGCCCCACATCAACAATCATACGCGGTAGGGCTTCCACTTCACGCTCAACCATTTTCGCCAAATGCGTTAAGCTTTCCGGCTTCATGGTTTGAAAACGCCCGGTGAGTTCCACCTCAAGCAAGGATTTTTTCACGGTTTCAAGAGAAATCTCAAACGGCAATTTTTGTACTGCCGCAAGCGCAGTTGCCGCATTGGCTAACGGAATGTGGCAAAGCGGTAAATCCGCGAGCAAATTCCACCGCACTTTTTCATCTTCACGCGTGGTTTGCCATGTCCAACTTTGTTCCTGCTGGCAAAAATTCCAATCAAGGTGACGACAAAATAATTGGCTACCTAATATTTCGGCATGCATCAACATGGTTTGCGGAATATTGGGTTCGCCAATAATCGCCGGTTTATTAGCACGGAAAATTCCCGCTTTTTCAAAACCGATTTCCTCGCGCGTAGAACCGAGGAAATCCGTGTGATCAATATCAATGCTGGTAATCACCGCCATGTCATTGTCCACGATATTCGTGGCATCCAAGCGACCACCCAGCCCCACTTCTAAAATCACTACATCCAATCTTGCCTGTTTAAACAAATGTAACGCAGACAGCGTGCTGAATTCAAAATATGTTAATGATTGCGTTTTGTTTTGCTCAATATACGCAAAAGACGCCGTGTGCTGTGCATCATCCAACTCTTGATTCTGAATGCGAACACGTTCGTTATAACGTAACAAATGCGGTGAAGAATACACGCCGACACGATAGCCCGCATTCAATAAAATGGTTTCTAACAAACGGCAAGTGGTACCTTTGCCATTTGTACCACCTACGGTAATCACGAAAGGTGCCGGCGTGAGCAAATCCAATTCCTGTGCAACAGATTTGATGCGTTCCAGCCCTAAATCAATCGCTTTAAAATGACTGTTTTCCAAATAAGAAAGCCACTCGTTGAGTGGCGAAGTGGCTTTTAACATTGTGTTCATATTTATTCTTCTGTGATTAATTCGCTTTCCACAAAAGGAGATGGCTTATTCATCAATTTGCTGACCAAACTCGCCAAGGTATTACGCATATCTGCACGTTTTACGATCATGTCGATTGCGCCTTTTTCCAATAAAAATTCACTGCGTTGGAAACCTTCCGGCAATTTTTCACGCACGGTTTGTTCAATAACACGTGGACCGGCAAAACCGATTAATGCTTTTGGTTCGGCAATGTTGATATCGCCCAACATTGCGAAACTGGCAGAAACACCACCTAGCGTTGGATCCGTTAATACGGAAATGAATGGCACGCCTTTTTCACGCATTTTAGCCAACACGGCGCTGGTTTTTGCCATTTGCATGAGGGAAAACAAGGCTTCCTGCATACGTGCGCCACCACTGGCGGAGAAACAGACAAACGGGCAATTTTCTTCCATGGCTTTTTCTGCGGCTTTGACAAATTTCGCCCCCACCACAGATCCCATGGAACCGCCCATGAAGCTAAAGTTAGAGGCTGCCGCCACGATCGGCATATTGTATAACGTACCGTAAAATGCAATTAAGGCATCTTTTTCGCCGGTATCTTTCTGAGCGGCGGTAATACGATCTTTATATTTCTTCAAGTCTTTGAATTTCAAGATATCTTTCGGTTCTAACTCTGCCGCTAATTCTTGTACGCTGTCTTGATCCAATAAGCCCAATAAACGCTCGCGCGCATCAATACGCATATGGTGTCCGCATTTTGGGCAAACTTCCAAATGACGTTTTAATTCTTCACGATATAGCACCTGTTCGCATGAGGTACATTTTGTCCACACGCCTTCAGGCACATTGGCTTTGCGGGAAGAAGACGAGGTATTTTTACTAAAAATTCTATCAATCCAGCTCATATTTAACCTTTTTCTCTTGATTAACAAAAAATTACGCGCTATTAGACCATAATTTTGAAAAATTTTATAGCAATTTATACTGATCTGATTAGTCATCAAGTGCGGTCATTTTTTCAGGTATTTTTATCTGATAAAAACGTTAGAAAAACTGGCCGCACTTTGCTACGCTAGCGCAAAAACTCACATAGGAACATGTATGAAACCGTTATTATTGGCTCTCTCTTGTGGCGTATTCTTTAATCTTGCCGAGGGGCATCAAGCAACTTCAATGGGCAATTTAAAACCGGCAATTCTCCCTAATGCACAAGAATATGTGCTTCACAGCCAATTTACGAAAAAAGATTATCGTATTCAGGTGATGCCTGTTGGAGAAGTAAAGCATATCGGCTATTCCGTTCTCTACGTGTTGGACGGCGATGCCCTTTTCCCCGCGGCTGCCAGCATGGCACAAAACATGATGGCGCGCTCACAAGAAACCAATGCCGTACCATTTTTAATCGTCGGCATCGGCTACCCGAATACTCAACTTCTTAATCCGGCAGAACGCGCGCAAGATTATACGCCGCCATCAGAAAGTTACGATGATACCGGCGATAAAACCAATAAAAAATTTGGCGGTGCAGAAAATTTTTATCGCTTTATTCAGGAAGAACTCTCACCAGATTTGCATCACCGTTTTTCAATTAACACGGCTCAACAAAACATTTTCGGGCATTCTTATGGTGGTCTATTTAGTTTATATAGTTTGTTTAATCACCCAAATGGATTCCGCAACTATCTTATCGCCAGCCCTTCAGTATGGTGGAATCAGCAACGGATTTTGCAAGATTTACCTGCATTTCCCGAACACCTACAAAAAATAAAAGAGAAAATTGGCGTGCGTTTCACCGTTGGAGAATATGAACAAAAATTGGCGCCTTATATGAAACAAGATACCGAACGACAAAAGCAGTTAGATCAGCGCGCCATGGTGACGCAAGTCAAAAATGTAGCGGAAAAACTGAATGGGCTGCCTAATGATAAGCTAGCGGTTGTGAGTAAAATTTATCCTGAAGAAACCCATATGACCAGTGTCATGCCGGCTTTATTAGATGGTTTGAAATGGCTTTTTTCTCGCTGTAAAACACAACAAAATTGTGAACATTAACCCAAAGTGCGGTGTCTTTTTCAGTTGTTTTTTTAGAAGAGATTATTCACCGGAAATACCCTAAATTCGCCCTAACAATAGCGATAAAAATCAAGTACAATACGGCAATTCTATTTTGCTGCAAAAAAGGATAAGACCATGGCGCGTAAACCGGCTGAGAAAAATGAACCGGATTTTGAAAATACCTTAAAACAACTGGAAGAAATCGTCTCCCGTTTGGAAAATAACAATCTTTCTCTTGAAGAGGCATTAAAAGATTTTGAACAAGGCATCAAGCTGGCTCAGTTAGGGCAAGAACGCTTACAGCAAGCGGAACAGCACATCCAAATTTTGTTACAAAAAAACGAAAGTGCCAAACTTAGCGATTATCAAGCGGAAGAATAACGGGGCGGTAATGTATCAGTTCTCAGAAGATTTACAGCACGTTCAGCAGCGAATTAATCACTTTTTAGCAGAGCAATTTGCCCACCTTGATAGCGCGCCCGCGCCTTTAGCTGACGCCATGAAATATGGCTTATTGTTGGGTGGAAAACGCATTCGCCCCTTTTTAGTTTATGCCACCGGCAGAATGCTCGGCGCCGATTTAGCGCAGCTTGATTATGCGGCAGCCGCCATTGAAGCCATTCATGCTTATTCATTGATTCATGATGATTTGCCTGCCATGGACGACGACGAATTACGTCGTGGCCACAAAACTTGTCACATTGCGTTTGACGAAGCCACCGCAATTTTAGCCGGTGATGCGTTGCAAGCCTTTGCCTTTGAGATTTTAACGGATATTCCAACGCTATCGGCGGAACAAAAACTGGCACTCATTAAAACCTTAAGTGCCGCCTCCGGTGTCAAGGGCATGTGTTTGGGACAAAGTCTGGATTTAATATCAGAACACAAAGTCATCAGCCTGCAAGAATTAGAACACATCCATTTAAATAAAACCGGTGCCTTGCTCACTGCAGCGCTCATGATGGGCTTTATTTGCTCGCCTCATTTTGCAGAGAAGGCTTTAGCACAACAGTTGGAACGCTACGCCACGGCAATTGGCCTCGCCTTCCAAGTGCAAGATGATATTTTAGACATTGAAGGCGATAGCGAAACCATCGGCAAAACAGTCGGCTCCGATTTAACAGCAGATAAAAGCACGTATCCGAAATTATTGGGGCTGGAAGGTGCCAAACAAAAAGCCCAAGAGCTTTACGAAATGGCATTAGCCGAACTCAAAGATTTACCTTTTGATACCACCGCACTTTATGCGTTGGCGGAATTTATCATTAAACGAAAAAACTAATGCGCCCCCAAAGCGCGGTGGAAATTAGCGCTGTTTTTAGCGTTGTGATATATAAATTTTAACGTTGGAATTGATTAACCCTTATGCAAAACTACCCCCTTTTATCATTGATTAATTCGCCTGAAGATTTACGCTTGTTAAACAAAGAACAACTCCCTCAAGTGTGTCGAGAGCTACGCGAATATTTGCTAGAATCGGTGAGTCAAAGTAGCGGACATTTAGCTTCCGGTTTAGGCACAGTGGAACTGACCGTTGCGCTGCATTATGTCTTTAAAACGCCTTTCGATCAGTTAATTTGGGATGTGGGTCATCAAGCCTATCCTCATAAAATCTTAACCGGTCGTCGTGACCAAATGTCCACCATTCGCCAAAAAGGCGGGTTACATCCCTTCCCTTGGCGTGGTGAAAGCGAATTTGATGTGTTAAGCGTAGGGCACTCCTCTACATCGATCAGCGCAGGGTTAGGCATTGCCATTGCCGCAGAACGAGAAAATGCCGGAAGACAAACGGTTTGTGTCATCGGTGACGGCGCCATTACGGCAGGTATGGCATTTGAGGCATTAAATCATGCCGGCGCGTTGCACACCAATATGTTGGTGATTTTAAATGATAACGAAATGTCTATTTCGGAAAATGTCGGCGCATTAAACAACCATCTTGCCCGAATTTTCTCCGGTTCGTTCTACTCTACCGTGCGTGACGGTAGCAAAAAAATTCTCGATAAAGTGCCGACGGTGAAAAACTTTATGAAAAAAACCGAAGAACACATGAAAGGCGTGATGTTCTCACCGGAAAGTACCTTATTTGAAGAGTTGGGTTTCAACTATATTGGCCCTATCGACGGGCACAATATTGATGAATTAATCGCGACATTGAGCAATATGCGCGATCTAAAAGGCCCTCAATTACTTCACATAAAAACCAAGAAAGGCAAAGGCTATACACCGGCAGAAAACGATCCTATCGGTTTCCATGGCGTCCCAAAATTCGACCATTTAAGCGGTCAGTTACCTAAATCTAATGCCACCCCAACCTATTCCAAAATTTTCGGCGATTGGTTGTGTGAAATGGCAGAACGAGATCCAAAACTTATCGGGATCACCCCGGCAATGCGCGAAGGTTCCGGCATGGTGGAATTTTCTCAACGTTTCCCTCAACAGTATTTTGATGTGGCGATTGCTGAACAACACGCAGTGACATTTGCAGCCGGTTTGGCGATTGGTGGATACAAGCCTGTGGTTGCTATTTATTCAACTTTCTTGCAACGTGCTTATGACCAACTCATTCATGATGTCGCCATTCAAGATCTGCCGGTTCTCTTCGCCATTGACCGTGCAGGCATTGTCGGCGCAGATGGACAAACTCACCAAGGTGCATTCGATATCAGTTTCATGCGCTGTATTCCAAACCTTATCATCATGACGCCAAGCAATGAAAATGAATGCCGCCAAATGCTTTATACCGGCTATCATTACGGTAAGCCTGCTGCCGTGCGTTATCCACGCGGAAATGCCATGGGTGTCACCTTAGAACCTTTACAACCATTGGAATTGGGTAAATCAAAGCATATTCGTGAAGGTAAAAAAGTAGCCATTTTAAATTTTGGTACGCTTTTACCAAATGCCTTGATTGCCGCGGAAAAACTGGATGCAACCGTGATTGATATGCGTTTTGTAAAACCGTTGGATGTCACCCGTATTAACGAGATTGCCAACAGCCATGAACTCCTTGTGACATTAGAAGAAAATGCGATTCAAGGCGGCGCAGGAAGTGCGGTGGCGGAAGTATTGAATCAGCATCAACACCAGGTGAAATTATTGCAATTAGGTTTACCGGATTTCTTTATCCCTCAAGGATCGCAAGCAGAAACGCTGACTGATTTAAAATTAGATGCCGCTGGGATTGAACAACAAATCGTGGATTTTCTTGCTGAGAAATAATCCTACAGCCATAAAAAACGACAGGTGATTCAGCATCTGTCGTTTTTCTTTTTGCGATTCATCTCATTTTCTAAAAAATAAAATAAATTTTTCTTTTTTATTTGAACTATTTTAAAGATACCTAGTCTTAACAATTGCTAGTGCACTGCAAATGCAGTTGTCTTTTAAAGTTTTCTTATATTTAAGACCTCCCCGCTATTCAGAAATTGGATAGCGGTTTTTTCTTTTTTGGAAAAAGGAAAAAGTGCGGTCTATTTTAGGTGAGTTTTAAAAGAGTGAATTAAAATCTGATTCTATTTCTATTACGCCGAAAACAATAAAATCTAAAAAATACGCATAAAAAAGGACGCCCTAAAGCGTCCTAATTTTTTACCTAAACTTTAACGAATTAAAGTGCAGATTTTGCTTTTTCAACTAATGCAGCAAATGCCACTTTGTCGAATACTGCGATATCAGCAAGGATCTTACGGTCGATTTCAACAGACGCTTTTTTCAAACCATTGATGAATTTGCTGTAAGATAAACCATTTTGACGAGCCGCTGCGTTGATACGTGCAATCCATAATTGACGGAATTGACGTTTACGTTGACGGCGGTCACGATATGCGTATTGACCAGCTTTGATCACCGCTTGGAAAGCAACGCGATACACGCGTGAACGTGCACCATAATAACCTTTAGCAGCCTTAAGAACTTTCTTATGGCGTGCTCTTGCAATAACACCACGTTTTACACGAGCCATTATTTAATCTCCTATGTAATATTTTTAACTAAAATGAACTGACGTACGTTTGTGCTTATGCGTATGGCAAGCACGCTACTACTAATACTAAGTCGGACTTAGCAACCATGGATTTATGGCGTAGGTGACGTTTACGTTTTGTTGTTTTCTTAGTCAAAATATGACGTAAGTGAGATTGTTTACGCTTGAAACCACCAGAAGCAGTTTTTTTGAAACGCTTAGCAGCACCGCGTACTGTTTTAATTTTAGGCATTGTTAAATAACTCCGCATTTTTTAAGTTTAAACAACATAACCAGGCGAATCGTTTTAAGGCGATTACTTGTAGGCACTGATTATTTCCAACCAAGGCAATCAAATTGCCCTTTTCAAACGTCATTAGGCTGCGTAGTGTGCCCAATGTACCGTTGTATCTTCACCGAAGTGAAAATTCCGTTATCCAGATGAAATCTGAACAAAAAATTATTTTTTCTTAGGTGCCAACACCATAACTGCTTGGCGACCTTCTAATTTCCCCGGCGCAGATTCAACCACAGAAATATCGGCTAAATCATTTTTCACACGCTCCAATACATCAAAACCGATGTCTTGGTGAGCCATTTCACGACCGCGGAAACGTACAGTAATCTTGGCTTTATCGCCATCTTCCAAAAAGCGGATTAGGCTACGTAACTTAACTTGGTAGTCACCTTCATCTGTGCCCGGACGGAATTTAATTTCCTTCACTTGCACCACTTTTTGTTTTTTCTTCTGCTCTTTAGCTGTTTTGCTCTTTTCGTAGAGGAATTTACCGTAGTTCATAATACGACACACAGGTGGTTCCGCATTTGGACTGATTTCTACAAGATCTAAAGCTGCGGCTTCCGCCATTTCTAATGCTTGTTGAATCGCAACAACCCCAACTTGCTCCCCGTCCTGATCAATCAAGCGGACTTCTTTTACTCTAATTTCGTCATTAATACGATTCGGGCGATTTACTGCAGGTGCTTTTTTTACGGTTTTAATAATGATATTCCTCTATTAATTAAGTCAAAAAACTATTGTTCTTGTTGCCAAGAACAGAAGTTAGATTCATATTTAATTGCTCTAATAATGAGCAAAAACGGGGCGTATTCTACAGAATTTTACCTTGTTAAGCAATAGTCGAATGCTGAGGAAAATTGATTTTAAAACCTTTTACGACAATCAATTACCTACTCCGAAAAAGCATAACAAGATTTGTCCAAGTCGTATAAAATATCACCTACCTAACGATTGGCGCTTTTGCCGTTTTACTTTTATTTTTTAATTCAGGAATCAGGAGCTATTTATGAACGAGCACAAAAAAGAATATTCTTTTACCGAACAGAAAGTGCGTTGGGTTAAAAAACACACACCCAAGCTACTTTCTTTCAGTATCACTCGCCCAAAGGACTTTGATTTTATTGCCGGTCAGTTTGCCAAATTAGGGTTTATGCAAGGAGATGAATACATTTCCCGTGCCTACTCCATGATTTCTGCCGAAAATACGGATCATCTGGATTTTTACGCCATCCTCATTGAAGACGGCATCATGTCAGGGCATTTTAACCAAATGCAAGCAGGCGACAGCTTATTATTAGAGAAAAAACCTATCGGGTTCTTTACCGTTAGCCGTATTCCTCAGGGGAAAGAACTTGTTTTACTCGCCACCGGTTCAGGCATTGCGCCGTTTTTGTCAATGTTAGAAAACGAAACATTATGGCAAAAAGCCGATAAAGTCGTCTTAGTGCATTCCGTTTCTTATGTAGATGATTTGGTATTTGAACAGTATTTAGCCGACTTAAAAGACCACGCTATTGTGGGAAAATATGCCAACAAATTCATCTATCAACCGGTCATTACCCGAGAGAAAATTGCCGGCGCATTAAACCAAAGAATTCCGCAATTATTAGAAAACAGCGAACTAGAAAACGCGTTAAATATCACCTTTACTAAAGCCGATACCCGTTTCTTAATTTGTGGCAACCCGAATATGGTAAAAGAAAGTTACGAGAAATTAAAAGCCAAAGGCTTCGCACTTCATCGGGTACATAAAGACGGTGAAATTATGATGGAAAACGCCTTTTAAGCGTTAAAAGTGCGGTCGTTTTTTATTGCAAATTCTGTCTCTTATCTTCTTTATAAAAGAGGACTGGTTATATTCTGTCCTCTTTTATTAAATTCCTTGAGTTACTACTCTTCACCCAACAATTTCAAGTCACGATTTCTCACTTGTTTTTTCAGAATCTCTAAGAATTCTTCCACCGTGAATGTGCCGAGATCTTGACCTTTACGGGTACGCACTGCCACTTTGCCGGCTTCGATTTCCTTATCACCACAAACCAGCATATAAGGCACGCGGCGTAAAGTATGTTCGCGGATTTTGAAACCGACTTTTTCGTTACGTAAATCGGTTTTCACGCGTAAACCTGCATCAGATAACTGTTTCGCAACCTGTTGTACATACTCAGATTGAGAATCGGTGATGTTCATCACAACCGCTTGCGTTGGCGCCAACCATGCCGGGAAGAAACCTGCATATTCTTCGGTGATGATACCGATGAAACGTTCAATCGAACCTAAAATCGCACGGTGAATCATAACCGGTGTACGGCGATCGTTGTCTTCCGCCACATAAGACGCATTTAAACGACCCGGTAGTGCAAAGTCTAATTGGATAGTACCGCACTGCCATTCACGATCTAAACAGTCGCGTAAAGCAAACTCAATTTTCGGGCCGTAGAACGCGCCTTCGCCTTCTTGAATTTCATATTCAAGGCCATTGTGTTTCAACGCGTTGGCTAAACCTTCCTCCGCGCGATCCCACATCTCATCGGCACCGATACGTTTTTCCGGACGGGTTGAAAGTTTAACGAAGATATTAGTAAAGCCAAAGGTGCTGTAAATATCGTAAACCATGCGGATACAGCTCGTCACTTCGCTTTCAATTTGATCTTCAGTACAGAAAATATGGGCATCGTCTTGGGTGAAACCGCGTACACGCATTAAACCGTGTAAGGAACCGGAAGGCTCATTACGGTGGCAAGAACCGAATTCCGCCATACGGATTGGTAAATCACGATAAGATTTCAAACCTTGGTTAAAGATTTGAACGTGTCCTGGGCAGTTCATCGGTTTGATAGCGTATTCGCGGTTTTCCGATTGTGTGGTAAACATCAAATCGCCGTAGTTTTGCCAGTGACCGGTTTTTTCCCACAATACGCGATCCATCATGAACGGGCCTTTTACTTCTTGATAATCGTATTGTTTTAATTTGGTACGTACGAAGGTTTCCAATTCGCGGAAAATCGTCCAACCGTCGTTGTGCCAGAACACCATGCCCGGTGCTTCTTCTTGCATGTGATATAAATCTAACGCTTTACCGATTTTACGGTGGTCACGTTTTGCTGCTTCTTCCAAGCGTTGCAAATAGGCATCCAGTTGTTTTTTATCTGCCCACGCCGTGCCGTAAATACGTTGCAACATTTTATTTTTGCTGTCACCGCGCCAGTAGGCACCGGCAATTTTTTGTAATTTGAAATGATGGCAAAAACGCATATTCGGCACATGCGGGCCACGACACATATCAATATATTCTTGATGATGATAAAGCGCAGGCGTTGCAGTACGTTCGATGTTTTCATCTAGGATCGCCATTTTGTACGGCTCGCCACGTTTTTCAAACGTATCTCTTGCTTCTTGCCAACTGACCGGCGTTTTAATCACATCGTAATTGGTTTTGGCCAATTCCAACATGCGTTTTTCAAGGGCATCAATATCTTCTTGGGTTAAAGAGCGGTCTAAATCCACGTCATAATAGAAACCGTTGTCAATCGTCGGGCCGATGGCCATTTTGACATCCGGGAATAATTGTTTAATCGCATGACCGAGTAAATGTGCTGTGGAGTGACGAATAATTTCTAAACCATCTTCGTCTTTGGCAGTAATAATTTCTAATGTGCTATCTTCGGTAATCAGATCACAGGCATCTTTACGTTCGCCGTTGACACGACCGGCAATGGTCGCTTTGGCAAGGCCTGCGCCAATATTTTGCGCAACTTCTAATACAGTAACAGGTTTATCGAATTGACGTTGTGAACCGTCAGGTAAAGTAATAACTGGCATAATGCATCCTTATACAGTGGTCACCCATACGCAAGGTGGCTTGTTTCATTTAGTTAAAAAACGTTTTAAAAAAGCACCGCACTTTTATCATCCTTACAAACGGACAAGCCAAGTGCGGCGCGCAATTCTAGCATATTTTAGGATGACAACCAAATGCCTAAATTTTGACTTGAGTCACAGTAATTTTTTCTTAATCTTTTACACTAGAAACATGATTAACTGAAAAGAAGGAACAGAGTATGTGGAAGTCGATTTCTCAAGTTTTAGCTGATCAATTCGGGGCGTATTATTCCATCAAAAATAAAACCAAAATTCACACCGGCGAAATGCATGAATCTTGGATCATTGATGACGGCATTCAGCCTGTCTTTGTAAAAATGAATGAAAAGTCCTACCGCTCCATGTTCCGTGCCGAAGCGGATCAGTTAATCATGCTGGCAAAAACCAATACCGTTCGTGTGCCGGAAGTCTATGGCGTCGGTTGTTCGCAAAATCATAGTTTTCTGTTGTTAGAAGGATTAGCAATGCAGCCTAATACGCCACAAAATATGGCGGAATTTGGTAACCAATTGGCTCGGCTACACCAATATCAAGGTTCGGAAAATTACGGTTTATCTTTTGATACCTGGCTCGGGCCGCAATATCAACCGAATGAATGGGGTTCTCGTTGGGCAACATTCTTCAGTGAACAACGCATTGGTTGGCAATTACAGCTCTGTGCGGAAAAGAATCTGTATTTCGGTGATAAAGAAGAAATCATAAAAGCCGTAGCAACCTTGTTAGCCAAACATCAACCTAAACCATCGCTCTTACACGGCAACTTATGGATTGAAAACTGTGCGAATATTGATGGGCATACCGTGACTTATGATCCGGCATGCTATTGGGGCGATCGGGAATGTGATTTGGCCTTTACCGAATTATTCGAGCCGTTCCCACATGAATTCTATGAAAATTACCACCGCACTTTCCCGTTAGATGAAGGTTATCAAGAGCGGAAAATCATTTATCAGCTTTATCATCTGCTTAATTTCAGTAGCCGTTTCCATGGCAACTATGTGGCACTTGCCAATAAGCTTGTACATGATGTGTTACAACGTTACGAAAATCGCTAAAGGCGACACAAAAAAAGAAAGGGCTCTATGCCCTTTCTTATTGTTTGTATGACACAACCTTACATCAGCGTTCTCTCATTTTTCTTCAGCCAACGCAACGCGATATTATCAACACTCTCCTCTGCTTGCTTTCCTACTTTCTGTAGCAACGATTTTTTCACCACATATTTCACGCCAATAAGTTGTTTTTCTTTCATCGCTTGTAGCAATAAATCATCGCTGGTCATAATCTCATCCACGAGATTCAAATTTAATGCCTGTTGACCAAACCAGTGCTCACCGGTTGCCACTTGCTCTACATCCAAGTGCGGTCGATTTTGCGAAACAAATTGTTTGAATAATTGGTGGGTTTCTTCTAACTCTTGTTGGAATTTTTGTTTTCCTTTTTCGGTATTTTCACCCAACATGGTCACGGTACGTTTGTATTCACCTGCTGTCATTACATCCACGTCTACATCATGTTTTTTCAATAAACGATGAATGTTTGGAATCTGAGCAACGACCCCAATAGAGCCAATAATCGCAAAAGGCGCGGATACAATTTTATCGGCAACGCAGGCCATCATATAACCACCGCTTGCTGCCACTTTATCCACAGCAACCGTCAACTTGATATTATGCTGTTTCAAACGCATTAATTGCGATGCGGCTAACCCATAACCATGAACCACACCGCCGGGGCTTTCCAAGCACAGTAACACTTCATCATTTGGCTTCGCCACCTGAACAATGGCGCTGATTTCTTCCCGCAATGCCGCTGTTTCTGAAGCAGAAATATCGCCTTTAAAATGTAATACATAAAGGCTTGGTTTACGTTCGGATTCCGTATCTTCACCTTTTTTACGTTGTGCTTTTAAGGCTTTTGCTTTCGCCTTTTCTGCCTTTTTCTCTGCTTTTTCCGCTTCTTTTAATTCATCTTCGCTGAGGTGAAAGTTGCTCAATATTTTGCTGTTTTCCTCAAATTCTTTTGATAAATCGGTAATCACCAATTCACCGTGTAAATGCGCTTTTTTTTGTTTCATAGCAATGATCATGGCAACCACTGCCGCAACCACCAATAACAAGGTGATCACTTCTAAAATAAACACGCCATAACCGACAAAAATATCAGACCACATAATAATTGTTCCTTAGTAAGAATAAATAAGGTCGAGGATTATAAAGTATCGCTTATCTCAATGCCACCTTCGCGGCCAGCTGAAAAATAAAGGATTATTAACCCAACATTAATAATGCTTTTCAAAAAGTCCTATTTATCTTTCTTAAATACCCGTTAAAATGACCGCACTTTTCACTTAATGATTTCAAAAAGGAAATAACATGAACAATGTTCTTGTCTTAAAATCCAGCATTCTGACAGACAATTCACAAACCAACCAATTATCCGATTATTTCGTCAGCAAACTTGCCGGCAAAAATGTGGTTATCCGTGATCTTGCGGTATTATGTAGCAGTTGCACAAAGACCTAACCGATTGAAAATACTAAAATCTCCATTGAAAGTTTAACTCAATGGAGATTTTTATTATGGCGGAATCCCACCTTATTTCTCAATTTAGCAAATTAATTGAAAGCAGCTATAAAGAAAAAGCAATTCTTGAACATCAGCTTACTCAGTTAGAACAACAGAAATCAGATTTAGAAGATAAAATACTCTGTTTTGAGAATACTTTGATGTACCTCGAACCCAATTTCGATTTAAGGCAAATCAAAACACAATTTAATGCGTCAAGGCTAATAAAACCTCGTTTGTTTAAACAAAATCTTCAATTGTTGGTCGCAAGGGTATTAAAGCAAAGTGAACGTTGGAAAACATTATACTCGATTGCAAATGAGGCTTTGGCATTAGATAGTGGCAAAGATTATTTTTCACCTAAAAGAGAGCATGAATTAGCCGTTGCTCGCGTATTGAAAGAACTGTATAAGAAAGGAATTATTGAACGGAGAGAAGTTGAATTACATAAACGGACAATAAAGCGAGGATTTTTCAGACGTTCTGAATGGCGATTAAAACCTCTTGAGTAAAAATGGATAAGTAGCGGTAGAAATACCGCTATTTTTGTTTTAGTCGCCATTTGACATCAGTCACGCCTCTTTCTAGTCGTTCTACGACACCTTTTGTCAGCCAATGTTTTAACGCACCACGCACCGAAACCGTATGCTTCGGACGAACGATAGGGTTTTGTCTGTCTTTTATTAAGACAATCTCAGTAATTTCATTGACCGTGAAATAATGGTCGGGTTGGGCTTTGAGTACCGCTAAGACCATTGGTCTTAATTTTCCACGGAATCTATGTTTGTAGGTTCGATATGAATAAACCTCTGTATCATATTCATCGGTTAAAGCTTCACCTTCCATCACTTCAAGGGCATCGTTGAGCTTTTGGATTTTTCTTTCGACTAATTCGAGATGCTCTAGCACCTGTGTTCGTTCACGTTGCAAGCGATCGATTTTTGCCTGAATTTGGCTAAAGTAGATTTTATTTCCCATTACATTATTAACCTTTCTGCTTGTCTATGATTACCCTGCCAATAGCCTTGCCAGTCTGTTGTATTGTCGGTAGCAAGACATTGCTCAAGCGTGCTGTTAAATAGGCTTAAATTATCCACGCGGCGATTATCTTCTCGATAAGCACATTCGTTGGCATAGTTATCAAGATACTTATTGCTGATTTTATGATGTGTGCCAATAATCATACGCTTAAAGCGACTGAAATAGCTTTCTGCAAGGTTGTTTGTTATACCTTCATCGCTACGGTATTCTTTTTGATGGTTCACACGGCGTAAATCGTAGTGAATCATCAATTCGTCATAAGCTGAATTTTCGTCTGCATGAATACGACTGCCTGCCTTGATATAGCTTGTTGCCAGTTTATTCACGACTTGGCTATTTTCCGATAAAATCGGAAAGGTTAAAGTTTTCTTTGCGCCCACTAAATACGGGTTTTCTACGGTTTCTTCTTCGGTATAACGGCTTCGCATCACCAAAATTGACCGTTTATTAGGATTGGCATTTTCTTTCAACCGTCTGTCCACGCGTTCACTTTTCTTATTTTTAGGACGTGAAGCAGAATGAACATAAGTGCCGTCAATATGGATTTCACCTGAAAGCGGAAATAACTGTTTCTGAATTTGTAAACTTTCACGGATTTTGTGAGCAAGCGTAAAAGCTGTTTTGTACTGAACATTCAAATCACGCGAGAGTTGGCAAGCAGACAAGCCTTTAGCGGCATTAACAAATAAGGCTATCGCGTAAAGGTAGGTCTGAATAGATAACTTACGGTCGGCAAAAATCGTGCCTGATGTGACGCTAAAGGTATGATGACAATGTTTACACCGCCATTGATGGCGACTGGCAATGCGATAAGCAATATGTTGTACGCTACATTTCGGACATACCACATTCTCCTCACTCCCCCAACGAATTTGGCATAGCAATGTCCGCGCTTCGCTATCAGATAGCTGTGCCATCTTGACAGGCGAAAACTTGCGTGACTTACATGAAAGGGAAAAATGTTGAGGCATATATTGAGATCACACCTTACTTAAACTAAAATATGAAACATCATTCATATTGTTTGTGTACAATATATCACATTCATTCACTTTTTACAATAGGAATATGAAACAATGTGCATATCTGAACGTTTAAAGCAGATCTTAGAAGCCAAAAATATGACCGTTACTGAATTTTCTAATGTAACGGGAATCTCATATCGTTCGGCAATGAATTACTTGAATGAGGGACGCGATCCAAATGTAGATGCTCTAGTGAAAATTCATAAGGGGTTAGAAATCAGTATAACTTGGCTGCTCACAGGAAATGGATCAATGTTTCAAGCAGCAACTCAAGAAAGTTCGATTTCAGCACAAGAAGAAAAATTGATTGCAGACTACCGCTCAATGCCTGAAAACCTAAAAGATGCTTTCTCAATTTCTTTCAAAGAAATTTCCAATAAACAATAAATATTTAACTTGATATTAACTCAATAAGGAACAAAAAATGTCCCTACAAGCCTACAAGCCTACAAGCCTACAAGCCTACAAGCCTACAAGCCTACAAGCCTAATTATACCAACCTTTCAAAACTTATGAGAGGTTTCTAATGACTAACACTATTAAATTAGAAACCATCCTTAAAGATAGTCAATATAAATTAACCCAATTTACGCAAGATCAAATTAGGGAATTAGAAGAAAAAATAATTTTAAAAGAACAAAAAGAAAAAACAGTCTATTTTGTCACTTGTCTTATCCGAAAAAAAGAAATCAAACTAACTCCTGAAGAGGTTATTAGACAGCTATATTTATCTACTCTTATTAATAAATACCGTTATCCAATAGATAGAATAAGCGTGGAAAGTGCAGTAAATTTTGGTAGAGAAGAGAAACGTGCAGATATTATTATATGGGATAAAGATAACATTACATCAGCCTATATTATAGTAGAACTTAAAAAACCAAAAATAAAAGATGGTAAAGAGCAATTAAAATCTTATTGTAATGCCACGGGTTCACCTATGGGAGTTTGGACTAATGGTGAATCTATTTCATTCTATCATCGTAAAGATCCAAACTATTTTGAAGATATATCTAACATTCCTAACGTGAATGAAAAATTATCAGATATATTGAATGAAAAATATACTATTCATGACCTAATTAAACATGATAAATTGGTAAATGAAAGAAAATCTTTAAAAGATCTTATTCTAGAAATGGAGGATGAAGTTCTAGCGAATGCAGGAATAGATGTATTCGAAGAAGTATTTAAACTTATCTTCACAAAACTTTATGATGAAATGCAAAGTGGAAGAAATGAAAAACGATATTTAGAGTTCAGAAATAATGGTAATACAGAAATTGAATTAAAAAATAAAATTCAATCTTTATTTAAAAAAGCGAATGAAAAATGGGAAGGTGTATTTTCTAAAGATGCAAAAATTCAACTTACGCCATCACATTTATCGGTTTGTGTGTCATCACTTCAAGATGTGAAATTATTCAATTCTAACTTAGATGTAGTCGATGAAGCTTTCGAATATCTAATAAGTAAATCAAGCAAGGGCGAGAAAGGACAGTATTTTACTCCTCGTTATATCATTGATATGTGTGTAAAAATGCTTAATCCTACAAAGGATGAAAGCATAATTGATACTGCATCTGGTAGTTGTGGCTTCCCTGTACATACCATTTTCCATGTATGGGAACAAATCCTTAAAGAGGAAGGATTACATAAGAGCCATTTATTTACCAGTAAAGAAAAACCTATTGAGTGTACAGATTATGTAACCACTAAAGTCTTTGCAATAGATTTTGATGAAAAAGCAGTACGTGTTGCAAGAACGTTAAATCTCATTGCTGGTGATGGACAGACGAATGTTCTCCATCTAAATACTTTAGATTGGGAACGTTGGGATGAAAAAACAGGTAATACAAAAAAAGAAATTGTAGGAGATACAGAATGGCTAGATACTTATGGTGAAGGCTGGAAAAAAATTAGACAGCTTCGAGTAAGTAATGAAAGTAATAGGGATTTCAAGTTCGATATTTTAATGGCTAATCCTCCATTTGCTGGCGATATAAAAGAAAGCCGTATTTTAGCTAAATATGAATTAGGCAAGAAACCGAACGGCAAAACGCAAACTAAAGTCGGACGCGATATTCTTTTTATCGAACGCAATTTGGACTTTTTAAAAGACGGCGGACGCATGGCGATAGTATTACCGCAAGGACGTTTCAATAACAGCTCTGACAAAGCCATTCGCGAATTTATTGCAGAACGTTGTCGTATCCTTGCAGTAGTTGGTTTGCATGGGAACGTATTTAAACCACATACTGGCACCAAAACCAGCGTTTTATTCGTACAAAAATGGCATGACACTCTTTGTCCAAAAGTGGAGGACTATCCAATTTTCTTTGCTACCATGCAAGAACCGAGTAAAGACAACAGCGGCGATAAAATCTTTGTCCGTAATGAAAATGGTTCACCCGTGCTGGATAGTCACGGGCATTTAATCGTTAAGCACGACCTGTTTAACCACGACGGCAAAACTCAAGATGGGATAGCTGAAGCCTTTTTAGAATTTGCTAAAAAAGAAAAATTGTCTTTTGTGGGAAAGTCCTAAGCCCCTTTGATGTTGCGAAATATCAGCGATTGTTGGAGGGGCTGGAAGTAAAAGTGTTGAATTACTCTGAAGTTTTGGAAGATAACTTTACTTACCGTATTGATGCAGAGTTCTTTAAAAAAATCTATTTAGAAGAAGAAAAAATAATTGCGAGACTTGGTTTTGAAGAAGCTAAAAATATTATTGTCGTAAAAGGTGGGAAGCGATTGCCAGAAGGACATGATTTTCTAAATAATAAAAGCGGAATACCATATATACGGGCAGAAGATATAAAAAATGGTTTTGTTGATTACACTAACTCTCCAACTATTTCACTATTGACTCATAGAGAAATAAAAGCTTATCAAACAGAATATAATGATGTATTGATGACTATTGTTGGAAACTCTATTGGAGATATAGGTATAGTAAAATTTAATTTGGATATTTGTAATTTAACAGAAAATGCTGTTCGCTTAATTACTAAAAAAATTAAGCCCGAATATTTGTTTTCTTTTTTAGAAAGCAAATTTGGTCAAAATTACATTGAAAGAAATAAAGTAGGAACTGCTCAACCAAAACTATCAATAGAGCGTATTAGAAAAATAAAAATCCCAATAGTCTCGTCAGAATTTCAAGATGAAATTGAATCCCTTGTTTCGTCAGCATTTGAAAAACTGCAAAAATCCAAAGAGACGTACCAAGCAGCCCAAAACTTGCTTTTAGACCATTTAGGCTTAAAAGATTTTAATCCGCCCGCTCAAGCAGTCAATGTTAAATCCTTTTCCGACAGTTTTGGTAGATCGGGTAGGCTGGATGCGGAGTTTTATCAGGAAAAGTATGAAGGTTACCTGAAAAAGATTCAGGCTTATCCGTACGGTTGCGAACCGATAAGAACGGCTTGTAAATTGAAGGATGCGAATTACACGCCTAAAGATAATCAGACATACCAATATATTGAATTATCCAATATTGGAAATTTAGGGGAAATTACAGGGGCAAGCTTGGATTTAGGATGCAATTTGCCAAGCAGGGCAAGACGGAAAGTCAGTAAAAACGACGTGATTGTTTCAAGTGTTGAAGGCTCGCTTGCCAGTTGTGCCATCGTCTCGGAACAATACCATCAGGCGTTATGTTCAACTGGCTTTTATGTGGTGTCGTCTGAAAAAATTAATTCGGAAACTTTGCTGATATTGTTTAAATCCGAGTCTATACAGCAGCTTTTAAAACAAGGTTGCTCAGGTACAATTTTGACGGCTATCAATAAAGACGAATTTTTGAACATTCCCTTACCTTTAGTTGATGCAAATATCCAAACCCAAATCGCCGATTTAATCCGACAATCTAATTACTTACGTATTAAGAGTAAAGGATTGTTAGAAAAAGCTAAGAAAGCTGTTGAGTTAGCAATTGAAAAAGATCAAGAATCAGCTTTAGATTTTATAAAAGGAAAACAAACTAATGACTGCAATGTACACTGATAATATAGAAAAATGGAAGTCATTATCTGATATAGATTACTTCACATATTTTGTTAAAAGTTGGATTTCATTTAATGCTTGGTATAAAAATTCTTATCCTAACTTAAAAACAGATAGAGAAGCCATTAATGAAATAAAATCATCTCCACAATGCTTATTTAGGAAGAGATTTTTAAGTTTACTAAATGGAAATAATGAAGATAGCTCGTACTTTAAAAATAATCTCGCCCACTTCCATTATTGTTTATTAAATAATCATATAGTATATGGCGGAGATAGACTATATTTTGAAGAATTCATGGTGGAGCTAGACAAAAGCAATTTAACACAAAACTATTCTAATAGAAATATTTCATATTACGTTCATATTGAATTAGAAAGAGTTGGTATAAAAAGAGTCACTGTTACAGTGAAAAATTCAAGTAAAACTTTATTATGCTACACTCACAACGAGTATGATTTAGCGCATTTTAATCATGACAAAAGATTTAAATATTTAAGTGATTCTCAGAAACGTAAGATCAATGGAATTTTTGAAGAAGCTAATCCAAGAAAAAAGATTTCATTATTAACAAAATCTGAACCTTATTTAAAGATTGGAGAATATCAGTTTGTTGATAATGAAGATTTAATTTATAAAGCTACTTTAGAAATAATTTATAATTTAAGGAATGCTTTATTTCACGGGGAAATTGCCCCTGATAAAGATACAAATAAAGTTTACGAAGCAGCGTATAGAGTAATGAGACAATTAGTTATTGGACTTTAATATAAGATTGTTGTGTGAATACATTTATAATAGTCTTGCTCAATACTTTTAGTAAGCCCCAGTAAATCACTAAGCCAATTACTCGGCTAACTGGCAAGCATTATACCTTTCGGTTTATTGATTTCTACCACGATTTCCTTGTGGTGTTCATAGGTATTCAAAACCCAAACGCCTTGAGCCGATTTGAGATTCTCAAGTGGGCGATTTTTCATTTCCCACGTTTGGCTAACACTTTGCAACACAAGAAAATTCACATGGCGCATAACCTTAATTAATCAATATTCTTGCTGTTATAGTGATGGCGATAAGAGCTTTAAAGGGCATCTTTTTATTGCAAACTGAGTAAATTTTGAACTAGAATATTCAGACTTTTAAGCAAATCTTCTCGTTTGCTTTTTCGGGAAATTTCCCATTTTTATATTTTTTGTTCAACCAATTTAACAAGAGAAACATGACTTATTGACTAAAAAAAACAATAAGTTGAGAGTTGATTATGCACGTTGAACAAAAAAATGAAAAACAACAAGAAAACACCACCACTTTTACTTTCTGCACTTCGCAATCTCTCTGCGTTCGCTGTTTACGATTTATCTGATACCGAAATACTCATTCTTCTTAAAAATGCTCGTTGGGGAAATTCTCATTGTTTTCATACTGTTCAATGTCCTCGTTGTCAGATTGAGCATAAAGCCTATTTTATTTCTTCTCGTAAGCAATGGCAGTGCAAACATTGCCAGTATCGCTTTTCAATTAAAAGCGGAACGATTTTTCAGAATGCCAAACTTTCCCTAAAAAAGTTATTGGAAGCCATTTACTATTTTGCGATTAAAAGCAAAGGCATTTCCGCGATTGAGCTTTCCCATTACCTTAATGTGCAATATAAAACCTCATGGGCGTTACTGCATAAACTTCGTGAAGCAATTGAAAAGACACAAGACTTTACACCGCTAACAGGTATCGTTCATATCGACGGCTGTTATGTGAACCATTACATTCGCCCAAAGAATTTTAAACACCGCCGAATTGATAGACGCAAGAAATGCCATCAACGTAAAGATAAATCTTGCGTTGTGGTTTTCCGCCAACAAGCCGCAAATCAGGAAATAATAAAAGGAGCTGACCGCACACTCGTTGCGTTAGTTAAAGAGGAAAATGCTGATGATATATTTGCTTTAACACATCGCTTAGTCGTACCCAAATCTACAATTTGTGCTGATGAAAACCCTGCTTATGATGGTTTGGCGTTTCATTATGATTTATGGCGCGTAAATCATTCCCAAGAATATTGTTCGATTGACGGCATCACCAATAACCTAGCTGAATCCTTCTTTGCCCGATTTAGAAGAATGATTATGGGCGTTTATCATAAGATGGGAAATAACTATATGATGCACTACGCCAATGAAGCCGCATGGCGTGAGGATTTTCGTTACCAGTCAGATAAAGACAAATTCGACAACGTGCTAAAACGCTGTTTGAAAGCCAGACCTTCGCGAGATTTAACGGGTTACTGGCAGGGAAATAAGAAACCTACGGCAAAATTCGGATTGGAAAGTTTGTGCTTGGAAGCCTCAAACGATAACCAATATTTAGCCGTAGCCTAAACAATTTAAAGCAACACAAGGAGCAATGATGGAAACCATGACACACACGCCACTTAACGTGGATTTAAAAAAGATGGACTATGAAACATTCAAAACTTTTATGCGAGAACTGGCTCAGATGTATTCAAACGTAAAAGATGATGACTATCTGTTGTTCTATCACAATTTGCGAGACCTTGCGAAAGAAGTCAGTACTTTACCCCGTAATCCATTGATATTTTATGGAGCCTATGAAATCGCTAATAATCAGGCAGTCGTGGCAATATTTGAAATGCAATTTACCGATGAAGTGTTTGAAACCGAAGATGGGAAACCTTATCAGATGCTTTCTATTATTAGTAGTTTTGCAGAAGATAAAATCTATCTACGTTGTCCGACTAAAATTAGGGAACACCTTACCCAACCCGAATATATTACACTTTGCGAGCAAGCCTATCCTACGATAATGGAACAAATGCTATTAGAGGAGCAACGTGAAAAATTGTTTAGAAGAAAACCGAAAAGCGAGTAATGGAAAAATGAGTAGAATTCTGTAAAATACACTCATAGTAAAAACAATGCCCTTATCGAAATAAGGGCATTTTCGTGTGATTTTGGTTAAATTTTGGTCTTTGTGCAACTGCTACATAATACCGTGATCTTGCCGCAAATCCACTACCGCATTTTGATGCAACGGCCGCAACGGCATTGCGCGGCCAACCAACAAGCGCGGAAGAAAATGCATTATTGGCGTTATCTGATGAATTAGTAGCGGAAATCAAAAAGGCAGACACGTTGATTATTAACGCGCCGATGTACAACTTCCATATTCCGACACAACTAAAAAGCTATTTTGATTTTATTGCACGTCCGCGTGTCACTTTCCAATATTCTGAAAAAGGCCCGGAAGGTTTATTAAAAGGTAAAAAAGCCGTGGTATTAGCGGCATTTGGTGGTTTTCATCAAAATCAACCAACAGATTTGGTGACGTCATACATGAAAGCTATCTTAGGCTTTGTCGGTATTACCGATGTGCAATTCGTTTATGTGGAAGGCATTGGATTTGGTCCGGAAGCCATCGAAAAAGCACAAGTGCAAGCAAAAGCAGAAATTGATAAAATTGCGACCGCACTTTAAATAACACTCAAAACAAAAAAGCATCATAAAGGTGCTTTTTTTATAGCTAAAATCTAACGCAAAGTGCGGTCATGTTTTCCCACATTTTTATTAATGTAGTTTTAATGACGGTCTTAAATAACGATTCAAGTGCCCTACCACAATAATTAAACCGGTTTTAAAGCAACCATGTAATGCCGCTTGGTGCATGCGATAAAGGGAGACATACATCCATTGTGCGATTTTACCTTCAATGGTCATGGAAGAACCGCCGGTAATCTTGCCACCTAAAGCGCCAAATGCGGTAAATTCAGATAAAGAGACTAATGAACCTTTGTCGTTATATTTAAAATCTTTCAATGGCTTGTTATCAAATAAAGCAATGATATTTTTCGCACAACGACTTGCCATTTGGTGCGCGGCTTGGGCTTTTGGCGGCACCGGTTTGCCATCCTCTTGCATAAAGAAACAACAATCGCCCATGGCAAAAATCGTGTCGTCATTTGTGGTTTGCAAGGTTTTCTTCACGACTAATTGGTTAATTCGGTTGATTTCCAATCCGTCAAAACGTTTCGTAATGCCTGAAGTGCGAATGCCTGCCGACCATACGATTAAATCCGCCGGAATATGTTGTCCGTCTTTTGTCACCAACTGTTTTTTCTCCGCTTCAACAATCATCGTATTGGTTTTGACATCCACGCCCAATTTGCGGAGTTCTTCCGTGGCATCATTGGAAATGCGTTCAGGCAATGCCGGTAAAATACGGGAGCCGGCTTCGACTAAAGTCACGTTTAAACGGCTACTATCAATTTGCCCATAACCATAAGAAGACAAGTGCTCTGCAGCATTATACAGCTCTGCAGAAAGCTCCACGCCCGTTGCCCCGGCCCCCACAATCGCAATATGAATGTGGCCGTCTTGTACTAACTCCTGTTTACTTTCCGTCTCACCAATATCGTCCAATACTTGGTTTTCACGAAATTTCAGGAAAAGCGCCAACATTTTTTGTTGAAAGCGCATGGCTTGTGCCGGACTATCTAAAAAGATGCAATTTTCTTCAACCCCCTTTGTGTTGAAATCATTAGATTTGCTGCCAATGGCAATCACTAAATAATCATAAGGAATGCGGCGGGAAACCACGATCATATCGCCGTCGTCGCCATAAACCGGCGCCAGTTCCACATATTTATGTTGACGATTTAAGCCAACCATGGAACCTTGCTCAAAGTTGAAATAATGATTGTGAGCATGGGCGCGGTAACTTAATGCTTCTACGCCGTCATCCAATGCACCTGTCGCTAATTCATGTAACAACGGTTTCCATAAATGAGTTTGGTTGCGATCAATTAAGGTGACATTGGCACGTTTCTTACGCCCAAGTTTATTGCCTAAATGGGTGGCAAGCTCAAGCCCGCCGGCGCCACCACCGACAATGACGATGTTTTTCATAAATACCTCTAAACTAAAAAATAAAAATTAATTAACAATATTTTAACACTGGTTTTGCCATTTTTCTTAAACGCGATTTAGAAAAGTCAGAAAATACCTCATTTCTGTTAGGTAAATGAAAACAAAAGTGCGGTAAAAATAACATTATTTTTCACCGCACTTTCCTTTCGATATTCCGTCATGCAATAGTAAAAAAGAAAAAGGCAACATGATGTTGCCTTTTATCTTAACTTCAGGAAAAAAATGAAAATTAGTTTTGTGGCGCGTAATCCACGAGCAAGTAATGTTTCGCAATGCTTAAGAACGCTTCTACTTGTTCTTTTTGCCATTGTTCATCTTTACCCAATTCTTTTGCCATGACGCTTGCCACTTTTGCCGCACTGTCGATGGCTGCACGGGCATCGAGGAACAATAAACGAACACGACGTGCAAGAACATCTTCAACAGATTGTGCCATTTCTTCACGCACCGCCCAAACCACTTCAGCAACAGTATTTGGATGACGCGGATGAATTTTTTCCGCCATTTCCGGATGTTCAGCTTCCAATGCTTTAATTGCCGGAATGTCAGCACCGTAAATATACAAGTGATTTTTCAAATCCACTTGTTCTGCCGGAATTTTACCGTGAATCGCCAAATTCGTTGTAACACATGGTTTTTTCGCTAATTGCGGATGTACGTTTAATGCTTCATCTACAGTGTCTTCAGACATTTGACGATAAGTCGTCCATTTACCACCGGTAATGGTCACTAAACCACTGTCGCTGACCACCACTTTGTGGCTACGAGACACTTCTTTGGTACTTTGACCGGCTTTTTCCGGCGCGGCTAACGGACGAAGGCCGGCGAAAATACTTAACACATCATCGCGTGTTGGTTTTCTCGTTAAATATTGACCGGCAGTGTCTAAAATAAATTGAATTTCTTGTTCTAAAGCAACCGGCTCATAAGACGGCTCATTAACCAACGTATCCGTTGTACCAACCACTAATCTTTCATGCCATGGCACCGCAAACAATACACGACCGTCAGAGGTTTTTGGAATCATCAATGCGTCATCACTTGGTAAGAAGGATTTATCCAATACCAAATGCACCCCTTGGCTTGGCACGACGAATTTTTTATCAGTACCGTGATCCATAGATAAAATATCATTCATGAACACACCGGTAGCATTAATCACCGCAGTACCTTGTACGCTATATTGTTCGCCACTTAATTCGTCCGTAAATTTAACGCCGTTGACTTTGTCTTGTTGATCTTTGAGCAATTCGGTTACTTTCGCATAATTCAACACGGTACCGCCTTGTTCCACAACGGTTTGTGCAATATTCACCGCTAAACGGGAGTCATCAAACTGACCGTCTTTATACACTACGCCGTTTTTCAAATCTGCACCGTTTAAGGTTGGCAAACGTTGCATTGTGGTGTTTTTACTGATGGCAATGGTTTTACCTAAACTTAAATTACCGGATAAATAATCGTATAAACCTAAACCGATGCGGTACTTCACGCTATCAATAAAATTGTAGTTAGGAATGATGAAATTTTGGTTTTTAAATAAGTGGGAGGCATTTTTTGCTAAACGACCACGTTCACGTAAAGCCTCTTTTACTAAAGCGACATCGCCTGCAGCTAAATAACGCACACCACCATGTACTAATTTAGTACTACGGCTTGATGTACCTTTTGCAAAGTCATAGCCTTCCAATAACAATGTTTTATAGCCACGTGATGCTGCGTCTAAAGCAATACCTAAACCACTGGCACCGCCACCAACAACAATAAAATCCCATTGCGCTGTATTTTTTACGTTTTCAAGCTGCGTATTTCTTTGCATTTTTCACCTCGAAGATTGATATCGAATTGTTTACTTTTAATACGAAATGTTCGTTTATGCTCATTTTATCACATCAAACGAAAATAAAGGAAACAAAAGAAAATATAAATTTCTAAATTTGTGATCATGATCACGATTAACGCTCAAACATTCTAAAATTTACGCAAACGTTTGCTTAAACGATTAAATATTCTGTGATCCTGCTCACAAATTAAACTATTTTTGTTTGCTTGGCGAAAATTTATTCATTAATTTGACGCCGCATTCTGTTTTAAAACGAAATGCTTCTTATCAATTCCTTCTTATTAAGGAGAGCTTATGGCTACAAATCACACACTTAAAGGTGCTTGTATTGCGGAGTTTTTAGGTACAGGTCTTCTTATTTTCTTTGGTTGCGGTTGTGTCGCAGCAGCAAAACTAGCAGGTGCAGCCTTCGGACTTTGGGAAATATCCATTGTTTGGGGGATCGGAGTCGCTATGGCGGTATACTGTACTGCCGGCGTATCGGGAGCTCACTTAAATCCGGCGGTAACCATTGCTTTATGGAAATTTGCTTGCTTTGACGGCAAAAAAGTTATTCCTTACATCATCGCGCAAATGGCCGGTGCATTTGTTGCCGCTGCGTTGATTTATTTGCTTTATCAAGATCTTTTTGCAGCAACGGAAGCCGCACAAAATATCGTTCGCGGAGAAACCGTTGGTGTTGCCAATGTATTCTCAACCTATCCACATCCACACATCACATTTTACAAAGCATTTTTAGTGGAAACAGTGATTACCGCCATTTTAATGGGCTTAATCTTAGCCTTAACCGATGATGGCAACGGCGTACCTAAAGGTCCTATGGCTCCCCTATTGATTGGTTTACTTATTGCCGTCATCGGTGGTGCAACCGGTCCATTAACCGGCTTTGCCATGAACCCGGCGCGTGACTTTGGCCCGAAATTATTTGCCTATTTTGCCGGCTGGGGCGACATTGCGCTCACTGGTGGTTTAGCCATTCCTTATGTCCTCGTCCCTTTAATTGCACCAATTGTCGGTGGCTTGCTTGGCGCTTGGGGATACCAACGTTTTATCGGTAAAAATTTACCGTGTAACTGCGGCGAATCCTAGTTCACCCGCTTTATTTCTATATAAGGAGAAACTCATGACTCAAGAATACATTATTGCTCTCGACCAAGGCACCACAAGCTCCCGTGCGGTTTTATTAGATAAAAATGCCAATATCGTCGAAGTGGCACAGCGTGAATTTACCCAAATTTATCCGCAAGCGGGCTGGGTTGAACATAATCCGATGGAAATCTGGGCAAGCCAAAGCTCAACATTAAACGAAGTCGTTGCTAAAGCAGGCATTACCTCCGATAAAATTGCCGCCATCGGGATCACGAACCAACGTGAGACCACCATCGTCTGGGAAAAAGAAACGGGCAAACCGATTTATAACGCGATTGTTTGGCAATGTCGTCGTACTGCCGATATTTGTACCCAATTAAAAGCCGATGGACACGAAAGCTATATTCGTAAAACCACCGGACTTGTCGTTGACCCTTACTTTTCCGGTACAAAAATCAAATGGATTTTGGATCATGTTGAAGGCGCCAGAGAACGGGCGAAAAAAGGCGAATTGTTGTTTGGTACCGTGGATACTTGGTTAGTTTGGAAACTGACCCAAGGTCGCGCCCATGTCACCGACTATACCAACGCATCTCGTACTATGCTGTTTAATATCCACACCAAGCAATGGGATGACAAAATGCTTGAGTTATTAGATATTCCAAAAGCCATGTTGCCGAAAGTATGCAATTCCTCTGAAGTGTATGGACAAACCAACATCGGGGGTAAAGGCGGTGTGCGGATTCCGGTAGCGGGTATCGCTGGAGACCAACAAGCCGCGCTTTATGGCCATTTATGTGTGGAACCCGGTATGGCGAAAAACACTTACGGTACCGGCTGCTTTATGTTGATGAATACGGGTGACAGAGCGGTCGAATCTAAAAACGGATTGCTCACCACCATCGCATGTAATGCCAAAGGCGAACCTTGCTATGCCTTAGAAGGTTCTATTTTTATGGGTGGCGCATCAATCCAATGGTTACGTGACGAATTGCGTTTAATTCACGACAGTGCCGACTCCGAATATTTCGCGACCAAAGTGAAAGATACCAATGGCGTTTATGTGGTACCTGCCTTTACCGGTTTAGGTGCGCCATATTGGGATCCGTATGCACGTGGTGCGATTGTCGGTTTATCCCGTGGTGCTAACCGAAATCACATCGTCCGCGCTACTCTAGAAGCCATCGCCTACCAAACCCGTGAAGTATTAGATGCGATGCAATCTGACAGTGGTGAAAAATTAGCGGCTTTACGCGTGGACGGTGGTGCCGTTGCCAATAATTTCTTAATGCAATTCCAAGCAGATATTCTTGATGTGAAGGTTGAGCGTCCAAAAGTGCGTGAAGTTACTGCACTCGGCGCCGCCTACCTCGCCGGACTTGCGGTAGGATTCTGGAAAGACTTGGAAGAATTGCGTGGCAAAGCTATTGTCGAACGGACATTTGAACCGAAAGAAACACCGGAAAAACGCACCGCACTTTACCAAGGCTGGAAGAAAGCGGTTCAGCGTGCATTGGCGTGGGAAGAGGAATAAAAAATTTAACCTTCCTACATCTTTTATATATGGGCGAGGGGTTTTCCTCTCGCCTTTTTATATAGAAGAAAACGGAAATGGTATTTCGCGATTTTCAAGATAAAAAATACTTAAAAAACCAACCGCACTTTTAACTCAAAAACTCCAATCCGAATTGATACAACTGATTTTTCTTATAGCCATAAAGCTCCGCTACAATAGCCGCTGCCTTCTTCAATGGCAATTCTTGACTAATCAATTCAAGGGCTTTTACCGCTTGCGGAGAAATTTCATCATTGTTTTCTTCTTGTGTTTTTCCCTCAACAATCAGCACCATTTCGCCTTTAGTGCGATTCGGATCTTCTTGTAACCAAACCAACAACTCCGCCAAATTATCACCATGAATGGTTTCCCAGGTTTTCGTAATTTCACGCGCCAGCACCACATAACGCTCGCCGCCAAACACGGTTTGCATATCCGCAAGGCTGTCTAAAATACGATGAGTCGATTCATAGAAAATCAAAGTGCGGTCTTCATTCTCCACGTTTTTTAGTTTGTCCAAGCGTGCTTTACTTTTTGCCGGCAAGAACCCCTCAAAGCAAAAACGGTCAGAAGCAATCCCCGAAGCACATAACGCGGTAATTGCCGCACAGGCGCCCGGCAACGGCACAACTTGAATTCCCGCTTGGCGGCATTGACGCACTAAATGAAATCCGGGATCGCTGATCAGTGGCGTGCCCGCATCAGAAATTAACGCAATATTCGTGCCTTGTGATAACTTCTCCACCAACGCGCCCGCTTTTTGTTGCTCATTATGATCGTGCAAAGCAAAAAACGGCTTTTTAATGCCGTAATGGCTTAACAATAGTCCACTGTGGCGAGTATCTTCCGCGGCAATTAAATCGACTTTTTCAAAGATTTCTAATGCCCGTTGAGTGATGTCCTGCAAATTACCAATCGGCGTAGCGACGATGTATAAAATTCCGTTTGAATTGCTCATTTCGTGTTTCTTTTATTTGCTTTTAGTGAGTGACATAAGTAAGATCGCCCCAATTGTTTCAACAAATGGAGTAATTATGCCTATTCTATTACAACGCATTAATTTTAAAAAAGGATTAATGCCTTTTTTCTTTACGCTGTTATTAGCGGGTTGTACTACCAGTTTTTTTGGTGGCAATACCGCTAACATGCTAAAAGAGGATGCGAATGCCAGTTCCGATTTTTATATGAACAAAATCGAGCAAACACAAAAAGTAGAAGAACAACAAACCTATAAATTGTTGGCAGCGCGTGTCTTGATAACTGAAAATAAAATCCCTCAAGCACAAGCCTTATTAAATGAATTAAAAGATCTCACCCCGGATCAACTTGTCGATAAATCTCTTATTGAGGCACATATCGCGGCAGTAAAAAACGATAATACCAGTGCAGCAAACGTATTAAAAAGCGTGAATTTAGCGCAACTAAGCCCATCTCAAACCGGTCGTTATTATGCTGTAAAAGCACGCATTGCAGAAAATAAAGCAGACATTATTGAAGCAGTAAAAGCTCGTATTCAAATGGATCAAGTGCTTAGCGATGTACAAAGAAAACAAGAAAATAACGACCGCACTTGGGCGTTATTACGCAGTGCAAATCGTGGCATCATCAATAACACACAAGATGAAGGCAACCTTGCTTTAGCCGGCTGGTTGGCATTAACCCGTGCGTATAACGACAATATCAATCAACCGACACAATTAAGCCAAGCATTACAAAACTGGAAAGCCTCTTATTCAAATCACACTGCAGCTTATCTATTCCCGACAGAGTTACAAGGTTTGTTTAATTTCCAACAAACTTCTTTAACCAAAGTGGCCTTACTTTTACCTTTAAGCGGTAATGGTCAAATTCTAGGCAACACGATCAAATCCGGTTTTGATGCGGCAAGAGGCGGTGACACCTCCGTTCAAGTAGAATTTTATGACACTGTGGCAACACCGGTGAATGACATCATTGCTCAAGCAAAACAAGCCGGTGCCCGTGCGATTATCGGTCCGTTATTGAAACAAAACGTTGATACTCTTCTCAACAATCCATCCGCACTTCAAGATCTAAGCGTGTTAACCTTAAATGCAACACAAAATGCCCGTGCAATCGGTCAAGTGTGCTATTACGGTCTATCTCCGGAAGATGAGGCGGAATCTGCAGCCAATAAAATGTGGGCAGACGGTATTCGTGAACCGATGGTTGCTGTACCACAAAATGATTTAGGACAACGCACCGCAACTGCATTTAACGTACGTTGGCAACAATTGGCTGGTACGGATGCAAATATCAAATACTACAATCAATCTGCAGATGTCGGCGTTGCATTACAAGGTCAAAATCTACAAGGATTATATGTTGTGGCTAAAAGTGATGAGTTGGCTGATTTAAAAACAGTTATTGATAACAGCGGTAGCAACATCAAATTGTATGCCAGCTCACGTAGCAACTCTTCCAATAACAGCACTGAATATCGTTTATTGATGAACGGATTACAATTCAGCGATATTCCGTTCTTTAAAGATACGGATTCCGCCCAATATCAAAAAATTGCCAACAATACGAATGGCGATTACTCTCTCATGCGTTTATACGCAATGGGCGCAGATGCTTGGTTGCTTATCAATCATTTCAATGAATTACGCCAAGTCCCCGGCTATCAAATTGACGGTTTAACCGGTAAATTAAGCGCCGGTCCAAACTGTAATATCGAACGCGATATGACTTGGTTCCAATACCAAAATGGTGGCATCCAAGTATTAAACTAAGTTGAACGTATGTTCTCTCTAAAACGTCAACAAGGGGCGAGATTTGAACACAAAGCTCGCCTCTTTTTAGAATCTCAAGGCTTAACTTTTCTTGCAGCCAATCAGAATTTCAAATGCGGTGAATTAGATCTCGTCATGTTAGATCAAGACACCATTGTGTTTGTAGAAGTACGCCAACGTAAAAATGATCATTTCGGTTCCGCCGTAGAAAGTGTTGATTGGAAAAAACAGCAACGTTGGATGGATGCGGCAACGCTTTGGTTAGCACAACGAAAGCAAAGCTTAGAAGATACGGATTGTCGTTTCGATTTGGTTGCTTTTGGTCATTCCGAGCATGACATTCAATGGATTCCTAACTTTCTTGATTGATGACTATGTTAAATAAACTCAATGCGTTATATGAAGAAAATATCAAAACGCATATTTACTCAAAAAGCTTGCTTAGCCCACAAATCGCTGAGGCCACACAGCTATTAATCAACAGTCTCTTACGCGGAAATAAAGTTATTGCTTGCGGCGAAGGTCGTTCTTACATTAACGCACAATGCTTGGTAGCAAATTTACTCAATCGCTATGAGTTAAAACGCCCAAGCTTTCCCTCCGTCCTATTAAGTTTAGATAGTGCGGTCGGTTCTACTTTCGTTTCCGACAATACCCTAGAAAAGCTTTATCAACACCAATTCAATGCCATTGCACAGCAAGGCGATATTTTGGTGGTCTTTGCGCTATTAGGCAATGAGAGCAATATTCTCAACATTATCACACATGCCGTGAACAAAGAGATCAATGTGATTGTCTTAACGGGAAACAGTAACGATCATATTCAAGGGATTTTAACGGAAAAGGATTTACATATTTCCGTACCAAGTTCAAAAGAAAGTCGAATTTTGGAAAATCATTTATTCATTATTAACAGCATTTGCGAACTAATTGATTTCAAACTATTCTCACATTCGTAACTTGACAGAAAGTAAGCGTTCAAGTCACACTAACGCTAATAATTAAACATAAAAAGGAGATGACTATGTTACCAAGTTCACTAAAAAAACTGGCATTCATTTTTGCTGGCGCCATGTTATTACAAGGATGTGTTGCCGCCGCTATTGGTGGAGTAGCCGTTGCCGGTGCCACCAAAGTCGCAACAGACCCAAGAACAGTAGGCACCCAAATTGATGATGAAACCTTAGAAGAAAGGGTAAAATCAGCTATCTATAAAGATCAGCAAATTAAATCCGAAGCGCGCATTAGTATCACCTCCTATAGCGGTCGAATTTTATTAACCGGTCAAGTACCTAACGATAATTTACGAGAAATCGCGACATCATTAGCCAAAGGCGTACAAAATGTAAATGATGTTTACAACGAAGTGCGCGTCGGACCAAAAGTAAGTTTTTCTCAAATCAGTAAAGATGCTTGGATTACGAGCCAAATCAAATCCAAAATGCTTGTAGATTCTAAAGTGAAAACCAGTGATGTGAAAGTTATCACCGAAAACAATGAAGTCTTCTTATTGGGTAACGTCACTCATGACCAAGGCAATGCCGCGGCAGAAATTGCCCGCAATGTTTCCGGTGTGACTAAAGTAGTGAAAGTCTTTAATTATTTGAATTAATACCTGAAAAGTGCGGTCAAAAATGACCGCACTTTTTCAACCAAACATGATTCAAACTAAAAGGGTTGAACATTTACGTTCAACCCTTTTTATATTATTCTGCCTCTCGCTCATGATCTTTTTTCAACATTTCTTCTTCGTTTAATTTCAATAAACGAGCAATCGCGTTGCGATAAGAAATTTCGAGAGTTTCACGACTGGTGGCAATTACGCCTTGATCAACCAAGAAACCATCATTCACGTCATAAACCCAACCATGCAGAGATAATTTCTTGCCGTTTTTCCACGCATTTTTCACAATGGAAGTGCGTCCCAAATTATATACCTGCTCCGCCACATTTAACTTAGTCAACATATCGGCACGGCGTTCCGGTGAAAGATTGCCAAGCAAATGACCATGTTTGAACCAAATATCTCGGATATGCAATAACCAGTTATTAATTAAGCCCAAATCTTTATCATTCATTGCAGCATGAATACCGCCACAATTTGTATGGCCACAAATAATGATGTGTTCAATATTCAGCACATCCACAGCATATTGCACCACAGAGAGGCAGTTAAAGTCCGTATGAATCACTTGGTTCGCCACGTTACGATGAACAAATAACTCTCCCGGCTCCAAGTTCGTCAATTTCTCTGCCGGTACACGACTATCTGAGCAACCAATCCATAAATAATGCGGCTGTTGATGCTCGGCCAATTCTTGAAAGTAAGTGGAGTTTTCCTCTTTCATTTGCGTTGCCCACGCATAATTGTTGGCAAACAAGGTTTCTATTTTTTTCATCGCTAATCCTCTTTCCTCAAAAATCAAAAGGTGCTCAGTATAGCCCAATTATTTTTTCGATAAAATTTCTTTTTATTATCCCCTCTTCTTCTATTCATGATTTAATTGTGCCTAAAATTCATAAAAAATGTGTAAGAAACCTCTAGCCACTTCGTCTAATAAATACAAAGGAATCGGCATTACACTCTTTTCAAGTTACTAAGGAGACCTTATGAAAAAATCAAAATTAGTCCTGATATTGACCGCACTTTTATCCTGTGCAGCAATCCCGACAAGTGTTATGGCAGAAAATCACGTTCAACCAACCATGGAGAAAAGCAACATGTCCGAAGCAACAAAAGATATCCACGAAATTTATTTAGCCGGTGGCTGTTTTTGGGGCATTGAAGCTTATATGGAGCGCATTTATGGCGTGGAAGATGCCGTGTCCGGCTATGCTAACGGCAAAGGTGACAAAACCAGTTATCAAATGATCGGTATTACGGATCACGCAGAAACGGTAAAAGTGACCTATGATCGCAATAAAATTTCGTTAGATAAATTACTGAAATATTATTTTCAGGTTATTGATCCGACCAGTGTCAACAAACAAGGTAATGACCGCGGCAGACAATATCGCACCGGTATTTATTATCAAGACGTCGCGGATAAAGCTGTGATTGAAAAAGAACTTGCCACACTGCAAGAAAAATACAAAAACAAAATTCAAATTGAAGTGGAACCGTTACGCAATTACGTATTAGCGGAAGACTATCATCAGGATTATTTAAAGAAAAACCCAAACGGCTATTGCCACATCGATTTGGAACAAGCCAATAACATCATTATCGACGAAAAAGATTACCCAAAACCAAGCGATGCGGAACTCAAAGCAAAATTAACCCTGCTGCAATATAGCGTGACACAAAACAAAAATACCGAACATTCTTTCAGCAATGAATATTGGGATAACTTCAAACCGGGTATTTATGTGGATGTCACCACCGGCGAACCACTGTTCTCCTCGAAAGATAAATTTGAGTCCGGTTGCGGTTGGCCGAGTTTTACCAAACCAATTGCCAAAGAGGTGGTAACTTATCAAGACGATCACAGCTTTAATATGCTCAGAACGGAAGTCATCAGCCGTAGCGGAAAAGCCCATTTAGGTCATGTGTTTGACGATGGCCCGAAAGATAAAGGCGGTTTACGCTATTGCATTAACAGTGCCTCCATCAAATTCATTCCATTGGAAAACATGGCAAAAGAAAACTATGGCTACCTGATTAATGCGGTGAAGGAGTAAAAGATGTTTGATCAGCAGTTATTAATCGGCACGGTTTTCCTTGCCGGTCTTGCCTCCTTTTTGTCGCCTTGTATCTTCCCCATTATTCCTATTTATTTTGGTATTTTGGCGAAAGGCGGCAGAAAGATTCTGAATACTTTCTTGTTTATTGCAGGCTTGTCCTTAACCTTTGTGAGCCTTGGATTTAGTTTCGGTTTTCTCGGCAATTTGTTCTTTAATGATAACGTCAGAATCATTGCCGGTATTATCGTCATTATTTTAGGGATTCACCAATTAGGTATTATCAAGTTGAATTTCTTAGAAAGAACCAAAGTGGTAGAAGTGAAAACCGAAGGCAAAAGTGCCTCCTTTGAAGCATTTTTCCTCGGATTGACATTTAGTCTTGGCTGGACACCTTGTATCGGTCCGATTTTAGCTTCCGTGTTGGCGCTTTCCGGCGACGAAGGATCTGCATTATACGGTGCGGCGATGATGATGGTTTATGTATTCGGCTTGGCGACGCCATTCGTGCTGTTCTCCTTGTTTTCCCAAGAACTGCTTAAACGTACCAAAGCACTGAATAAGCATTTAGGTAAATTCAAAATTGTCGGCGGATTATTAATTATCGTCATGGGCGTTTTACTCATTACCAATAACTTACAGTAAAAGGAAGTATCAACTATGAAAAAAATTATTGCATTATTATTAATGGCATTCAGCATAAATAGCTTTGCAGAAGGAGAAAACACATTGAAAGACGTTCAATTTAAGGACTTAAATAATAACGTGGTCACACTCGAAAAAGTTACTACCAAAGGTAAACCGGTTTACGTCAAAACATGGGCGTCTTGGTGTCCGATTTGTCTTGCCGGTTTGGCGGAAATTAACGAACTCAGTGCCGATCAAAACAAAAACTTTGATGTGATCACGATCGTTTCACCGGGAGCCAAAGGCGAAAAGGAAACCCAAGATTTTATTGAGTGGTACAAAGGGTTAGATTATAAAAACATCATTGTGTTGCTCGATGAAAGCGGCGAAGTCATTAAACGCGGAAAAGTACGCGGTTATCCGTCCAGTTTAGTATTGGATGCCAATTTTACCCTTCAAAAAACCTTACCGGGGCATTTAGGCACGGCACAAATTAAACAATTAATGGAAAATTAAATTCTCGCCCGATGAAAAAAGTTCGGTGAAAATTCACCGCACTTTTTTATTCTCTTGTCACTGCAAATTGTCTTTAAGACTGATTAAACCAGGCTACATAATCAAATTGATCGTAATATTTTTTGCCGTTCCAACCAGAGAATGCAAATAAATCGCCCACCTGATCATCTTGCTCAAAACCACGAATATAAAACGCCGATTTCAAGTGCGGATAAGGTTTATGGGTAAACACCACTTTATTTTTAAAGGGTAAGCGATCAAAGGCTTCAAGCTCTTCTTCAATCATACCTTGAGGGCTGTCTTTATCCGTCATCATGATAAATAAATTATCCAAATTGACACGTTTTAAACGGGTTTCCCATTTTTCTTGAGCCTCCTGCTCGCTGTGGTAATGCATAAAATGAATGGGAATGTCGTCCAACCAACCAATGGGATACGCTTTATCACTCGGCTTAAATACCAAGGTTTGCTGATGATAGTGAGGCATATTTTGTAAGTAACGAATAAAATCCCGCGGTTTAATAAATAAATTCACAAAAGGCGAATTAAAAGGTTCATTTAAATCGTGCAAAATAAACGCGCCGACACAATTACTCGACAGCACAGACATCCCGTGATTTTGTAATCGAGCTCTTAATTCGCGATTAATAGATCGTCTGTAATATTTATTGATTGCACTTATGATTTTTGAAAATAAAAACATGATGAATTCTCTGACAACAAAAAAGTGCGGTGAATTTCTACCGCACTTTTCACTTAAACTAATATCCTTTTTGATACACCAATTCCGCTAATTTCACACCAAGTAGCGCAATATCAAAGCGTTGCTCATCGGCAACCAACCAAAATTGCATGCCGTTTTCGAGTGCGGTTAAGCCGCCAATATGCAATTTAGGCGCTTCACCTGCTTCAGCTTCCCCGTTTGTGACCGGTGTCAATGCAGACGCTTCACGATAATCTACAAGCTCATTGGCTTGCCATGCTTGAAGCTGTGCTTGCGCATCAAATTCATACTCCGAACGCAACGTCACCATTTGCGCCATGCCATAAAATACCGGCACGTGCACTTGATGAAAAATCACATTCGATAATTGAGGAAAGATTTTCTCCACTTGTGCCGCAAGACTTGCAGGCGATTTCGGAGACGGGAACACGTCAAACGCCAAGCGTTGTTGTTCTTCGTCTAATGGGATACCGTTTAACAACTGCGCGGTTTGCCCAGCTAGTTTATTCACGGTATCACTGTCAATATAAGATGCCGGTAATAAGGATGTTACCAGCACCTGAGAAAGCGTATTTTCGCGGGCAAATTGTGACACAGAGAAAACAAATTGAGTGACTTGCGGATCTGGTAACGAAACAATGTTACGTTGTAATACAACTAACTGTTCATCATTAATACTTGGCACAATCAGCGGCACATCATTTAACGAAGCACACACACCTTTCAAATCAATCACGACACAACCGGCTTGTGCTGCTTTAGCCATATGCGCGGCATGCGTTACATCGCCGGCAAAGAAAACATAATTGAAATCTGACCATTCCGTTTCGTCTAATGGACGTTGTTCGACACTTTTATTATTAAACCGAATGCCTTGTTCTTCACTGAAAGGGAAAAGCTCAACGACGGACAATTTCTCAATTTCTAAACAACTCTGCTCTAACGCCTCCGCCAACTTCTCGCATAAATCAAATTCCGCGACAAGGGCAACATTTAAACTTGTACTCATTTTTTTCTCCGCAGTAAAATAAACGGGCTACATTTTACTGAATTATCATGAGGAAATACAATGACACCGGCGATTGACTTACTGAAAAAACACAAGGTGCCTTTCACGTTACATCACTACGATCACGATCCTGACAATACGCATTTTGGCGATGAAGCCGCTGAAAAATTAGGCATCAATCCCGACCAATCTTTCAAAACCTTATTGGTGGCAGAAAACGGTGATCAGAAAAAGCTCGCTTGTTTCGTCTTACCGACCAGCCACATGTTAAGTTTGAAAAAAGCCGCGAAAGCCTTAGGGGTGAAAAAAGTAGAGATGGCAGACAAAGATGCAGCACAAAAAAGTACGGGTTATTTAGTGGGGGGCATCAGCCCATTAGGTCAAAAGAAACGAGTAAGCACGGTCATTGAACATTCTGCCTTAAACTTTGATCAGATTTACGTTTCCGGCGGCAAACGTGGCTTAAGCGTGGAACTCGCACCGCAAGATTTGGCGAAGATCTTAAATGCACAATTTGTGGACATTGTGGATGAAGGATAAAAGTGCGGTCGATTTTCAGGGCGTTTTTTAATGTCTACCCTCAATTTGCCCCAAAATACCACCGCACTTTTAGCGCATTTATAGCACTAGCTGCTTATTATGAAACTGTTGCAACGTGCAACGATGACCGACACTAAGAATAATCATGTTTGGGAAGCGGCTGCGGATGATTTTATACAGCAATTCTTCCGTCGGTTCGTCCAGTGCTGATGTGGTTTCGTCTAAAAAAATCACATCGGGTTGCATCAGAAGAATGCGAATAAACGCCACCCGTTGCAATTCCCCCGGAGACAAAATTGCCTGCCAGTCGTTGGATTCGTTAAGAGACGGAATGTATTTGCTCAAACGGCACTGCTCCATAGCCAACTCCAATTCACCACGTTTAGGCTCAATATTCGGATAGCAAATCGCTTCGCGCAACGTGCCCTGCGGCATATACGGGCGTTGTGGCAGAAACAGACTGTTGCTACATGGACGCTCTACCCGACCTTCCGTATCAAACGGATAAATCCCCGCAATAGCTTTGAGTAACGAGGTTTTTCCTGCGCCAGAGGGGCCTTGAATGAGCAAAGCATCGCCATTTTGTAAATCCACGTTCAGATCCTTCAACAAGACTTTTCCGTTGCCGTCTTTGATCCCGAAATGATGCAATGACACCCGATGAGAACACTCCACCGGTTGATGAATGTCCGTGCCGTCCAATTCGTCTAATTTGGTAAAAAAACCATACAAACGATTGAGACGCGCTTGATACAACGTGAATTCTTCATAGAACAAACGGAAGAAAGACAACGCCCGCATAAGACGATTAAAGGCTTGCACCGTTTGGTGCATATCGCCTAATTTCACCTGTCCAGCAAAGAAACGTGGCGCTTGCAACATGAGCGGTAGAATCATGGCAATTTGCGTCACGCCGGTATTAAACCCGTCCAACCCCAACATACGGCGCACAATTACCCAACGGTTGTGAATGATAGCGTGAAATTTCGCTTGTAAATTTGACCGCTCTTTTGTTTCACCACCGTAAAACGCAATACTTTCTGCATTATCACGCACGCGAATCAAGGAATAACGGTAATCCCCGTTCAATCGTTCTTTATCAAAATTCAATTTAATCAGCGGATGTCCAATCCAAACGGAAAGTGCGGTGGCGACGATGATAAAAATATAAATAAAGAACACCACGCCTTTCGGAATCGGCACGCCGAGCAACACCAATATCCCTGACAAGCCCCACAGAATAATCGTAAATTCAATGGTGGACATCACGGAATTAATCAAGCCTTGCAACATGGTAACCGTACCGCTAATAAATTCACGGGCATCTTGTTCGATACGTTGATCGATGTTATCCGGCAATTCTTTTTCGTATTTCAGGCGATAATAATTTTTATGGCGCAACCAACGCACCAGCATTTCATTATTGAGTTTTTCTAACCAACGAATTTCAAACAGCTGGCGTACAAAATAATTGATAATGGAATGGACAATTTTGAACATCACCAACAAGGCATTAAGCCCGGCAAAAAACCAAAAGGCATCGGCTTTTTGTTCTTGTAACGAGGTATAAAGCCCGTTATAGAAAAAAGAATTCAGCACGCTGATTCGCACTTCCAGCAAAATCAAGGTCAGCAATAATAAAAGCAAAGCGATAATTTTGTATGCCGATGAGGTTTGCACACAAGGTTGTGTAATCAGCCAAAAACGTTGCCCGAAGTCTGTTCGTTTAAGCGCCAATGCCAATACTGCCAACACCGCCGACACGCCGAAAAGTGCGGTCAAAATCCAAGAGAAACTATTATTAACTTCTGTTTGCCAATCCATTTGAATATCCAAAAAGAAAGGGCGTTAAACGCCCTTTAGGGATGAATGTATTTAATTAGAATTCCACTTTGGTATTAAAGATAAACTCACGTCCATACCCCAACGCCACCGGAATCAGCGTGTTTGTTGCATTACCTGAAGTAGATGGGAAATAGGTTTTATCCGTTAAGTTTTTACCGTTAAGTTGGAATGACACTTTCTTGCCGGAGATTTTGGTGTCGTAGGCAATAAAGGCATCATACACTACAGCGTGTGGAATTTTATACGATTTCGCGTAGTTATTTGTATAGGCATACCAAGATCCCAAATAACGAGCGCCACCGCCAACACGGATATTGCCGAAATCAAATTCGCCCACATTATAAGCCAAGAATAAGGAGGCTTGATGTTTCGGCACGCCGGAAAGCTGTTGATTCACCGCGTCAGGGTATCTTTCATTTTCTAAGGATTTCACTTTGGTGTAAGTATAGTTCGCCGCCACGCTCAACTGAGCGGTAAGCTGACCGTTTAAGTCAAATTCCACACCGCGGGAACGTTGTTTGCCGACGATATTTAATTCGGCATTGGCTCCACTACCCACCGCTTCTGCCACATGACGTTTATTGATGTTAAATAACGAAACCGTTGCATTAAAACCAGCATTTTCATATTTGGCACCAATTTCAATGGATTTGCCTTGTTCCGGTTTCAAATCGCCGTTCACAGGAGTTGCAACGCTCATTTGCGGACGGAAGGATTCAGAGTAATTAGCAAAAGTGGCAAAATCAGGCGTAAATTTATATACCGCACCTAATTGATAAAGCAACTTACCATCGTGCTGATCCGTATTACCGGTCTTCGTTACGTTTTGTCCTTTTGACACATCACAATTTGCTGCATTTAAACAATGGCGGCCGGCAAATTGGTCAAAATATTCATAACGCAAACCGCCGGTCATAATAAAGCGATCAGTGAAATAAGCCGTATCTTGAACGTAAACACCAACAGTTTTTAAATAGTTATATTGGTAAGCATTGCCATTGCCGTTTTTCTTCTGCGCAACAGGATTGGTGTAGTTTGGATGATCAATATTAATATCGGAATTCATGATGCCTTGGTTATAAATCGGACCAATATCACGAATATTACGCATCACATCCACACCGGCGACAAAACGGTTAGCAATCTCACCAATACCGAATTCACCCACGATATTTAATGTGCCACTATGCACGCGTTGATCGCCTTGTTGTTGCTCAATGGCTCGGCGTACATGGCGTGCTTTTAATTCCGGAGAGGTGATCACGCCCTTTTTATTTTTAACCGCAGGGATCGGTGTGTCTGCAACATTAATATTCGAAATACGCGCTTGATTATAGAAATATTCATAACGGGCATAGTTATAACCGGCGTTTAACTTCCAGTTATCGTTAAGTTTATGCTCAACTTTAAAATCAATGTTATCGGTTTTTGCCGTGGTTTCATTATTCGGTTCGTCTAAACGACGGGAGACCGGAATATTCGGCAGAGAATTTGTCGCCGTTAATAAATTCGTCCCACGATCAAACGGCTCAAGAATGTCTTTATGCTCATACGCCACGAAGACTTTGGTGGTGTCATTTTCCCAAGAAAGAGAAGGCGCGTAAGTGGTGTTTTTAATTTTGCCAAAGTTACGCCAATAGTTCTTTTCTTGTTTGTCATAAATAAAACGATAAGCAAAGCCGTTGCCTAAGCCACCGGTAAAATCCACTTGTGTTCCCCACAAACTATGATTTCCCAATGTGCCGCCCACTACATATTTTGGTGTTTGTTGCGGTTTTTTGGTAATGATATTGACGACACCGCCCGGATCTTGAATACCATAAAGCACAGAGGCCGGGCCTTTTAAGACTTCGACGGTTTCCGTGGTGGCACTAAAGTTCTTGGCAGGGCCGGCTTGCAAGCCGTTACGCATAATCGAATTATCACGATTGCCGCCGAAACCGCGTTTTTGAATGGAATCGAACATGCCGCCTAAGGTATTGGCTTGACTAACGCCACTCACATTGTAAAGCGCATCAATTAAGGATTCGGGTTTGCGATCTTTTAATAATTGGGTGGAAAGAATATTGACCGTGTTCGGTGTATCCAGCACAGGCACCTCGGCTTTTGAGACCACAGAGGTCCCGGTGGTTTGATAACCGTTTTGCTTAATGCCGGTATCTTCAACAGTGATTTGTTCAAGATTTTCCGCTTTTTCTTCCGCATAAGCCAACATGGATACCGCCGTTAAAAGTGCGGTGGAAATCACGCTTAATTTAAATTTCATAACATTACCTTTTCGAGTCAAAAAACGGCGACAGTATAGCTGAAAAGTTTTAGCTGAAAAAGAGAATTATTCTCTTTTAAATACACTAAAAAAACATCTCAAAAAATAACCGCACTTTAGATGAAAAAAGCCTGCTACAACGGTAACAGGCTTCTTTTTATTTCAATTTTTCTAAACGTGCTAACAAGACTTCATCCGGCAAACGCTGAATTTTTCGGAGACGATAAATTAATAAAATCGCAGCTAAAGTTAAACTCACAATAAAGGCAATCCAGAACCCTTTTGCCGCAATGCCACCTGTAATGATCCAATCGGTGCGTGCCAATGCGTAACCAAGCGGCATCCCCACCACCCAATAACAAAATAATGTGATGTATAAAATGGCTTTGGTATCTTTATAACCACGCAATACGCCACCGATAATCACTTGCACCGTGTCAGAAAATTGGTATAGCGAGGCAATTAATAATAAGGTGCCTGCCATGGCAATCACTTCAATGTCTTTCACAAAAATGGCAGCAATATGCTCACGTAAAATTACCGTTAACAATGCAGTGACTATCGCAACTGATAATCCGACCGCCAACGCAGAATAAGACACCAGTTTTGCCCCATGTGGCGATTTTTCACCTAAACGTTGCCCTACTAAGATCGTAGTAGCCATGCCAATCGACATAGGCAACATGAAGACAAACGAACTGGTGTTTAAGGCAATTTGGTGGCTCGCCACAACATCAGCACCAAGTGGTGATAGAAATAATGAAGTCAATGCAAATAATGCCACTTCACAACACAGCGCCATGGCGATAGGAAATCCAAGTTTCAGCAACTTGCTCAATGTACGCACATTCGGACGTTCGATAATCTTATCGAAGACCTTTAAATCACGTTGATTTCTCGCGCGCATACAATAGGTCAACATGAGAAGACACATCATCCAGTTCACGATTGCCGTCGCAATACCACAGCCCACCGCCCCAAATGCCGGAATACCGAGTTTGCCGTAAATGAAAATATAGTTAAGGGAAATGTTGAACATTAAACCGAGGAAAGCAATCATCATGGCAGGCTTGGTTTTGGCAATGCCGTCATTTAAACAACGAAAATTAATCATTAATAAATAACCCGGCAAGCCCCAAATCATGGCGTGTAAATAGCCGCTTGTGATCTCCGCCAAACGTGGTTCCATATCCATGTTTTGCAGGACAACATCACTGTGATAAATCAATAAGCCGAGGGGAATGCAGCTAAAGAACACAATCCAGATGCCTTGGCGTACCTGATGAGCAATCCGTTTACGCTGACCGGAGCCATTCAAATAGGAAATGGTCGGAGGCAAGGCGAGTAACAACCCGTGTCCGAATAACACCAACGGCAACCAAATGGAGGCACCCACGGAAATAGCTGCCATGTCTGCTGCGCTCACGCGCCCCGCCATAATGGTATCCACCATCCCCATGGAATTTTGCGCAATTTGTGCAAGCAAAATCGGTATAGCGATAGCAATTAATTTTTTGGCTTCAATATGATATTCTTTGACGAAGTTTAGATTCATAAATAAATAGATTTCGAGGTCATTATGTTTACAGGCATTGTGCAAGGCACCGCACAAATTAAGGCTATTACAGAAGGGACTAATTTTAGAACACACGTGGTGGAAATGCCACAAGAAATGCTGAAAGGATTACAAATCGGTGCGTCCGTTGCACACAATGGCGTGTGTTTAACCGTCACCAAAATCCAAGATAATTTGGTCAGTTTCGACTTAATGCAAGAAACCTTGAAAATCACTAATTTAGGCAAATTAAAGACTGGCGATTTCGTCAATATCGAACGCGCCATGCAAATGGGCACAGAAATCGGCGGGCATATATTATCCGGCCATGTGTATTGCACCGCGGACATCGTTGAACGCCTTCCATCTGAAAACAACCTGCAAATTTGGTTCCAACTGCCGAATCAAGACATGATGAAATATGTGTTAACCAAGGGCTTTATTGCCGTGGATGGCATCAGTTTAACCATTGGTGAAGTTCACGAACAACGTTTCTGCGTCAACCTGATTCCGGAAACCATTCATCGTACGCTAATTGGCAAGAAAGAGGTCGGTGAAAAAGTCAATATTGAAATCGATCCGCAAACACAAGCTATCGTGGATACGGTGGAACGTTATTTGGCGCAGAAAGAAGCCTAAAAGTGCGGTGTTTTTTTACGGCGTTTTTTATCAGAATTTATTAGCTAAAACGCCCATTTTGCTTTAGAATCAGCCATCAAATTTTTCAACGAGATTATTATGTCAATTACATTATCAACAAAACAAAAACAATATTTAAAAAGCCTTGCCCACCATTTAAGCCCGGTCGTCATGCTCGGTGGCAATGGTTTAACGGAAGGCGTGTTGGCAGAAATTGATTTGTCGCTTAATCATCACGAATTGATTAAAGTGAAAATCAACGGTTCTGATCGCGAAACCAAACAATTGATTATTGATGCTATCGTGCGTGAAACCGGCGCTGCGGAAGTACAAACTATCGGTCATGTATTAGTGTTGTATCGCCCAAGTGAAGAAAATAAAATTCAACTTCCGCGTAAATAAGACAAAACGCAAACATAAAAAAGGCAGTTATTTAACTGCCTTTTTTGTTATTGATAGCGAAAAAAGTTACACATACTCTACTTCAATAATTTCAAATTCAACCACGCCACCCGGTGTGGTGATATTGACGACATCGTCCACTTCTTTACCCACCAAACCACGAGCAATCGGCGAATTCACAGAAATCAACCCGTTTTTAATGTCGGCTTCATCATCGCCCACAATACGATAAGTCACTTCTTCATCTGTATTGGTATTAAATAACACCACCGTTGCGCCAAAGATCACTTTCCCATTATTAGGAATTTTGGTGACATCAATGACTTGGCTGTTACCGAGTTTACCTTCAATTTCTTGAATACGCCCTTCACAGAAACCTTGTTGTTCACGCGCTGCATGATATTCCGCATTCTCTTTTAAGTCGCCATGTTCACGTGCTTCTGCAATGGCTTTGATAATTTCCGGGCGACGTTCATTCTTCAAATAATCCAGTTCTTCACGCAATAATTGCGCGCCACGAACGGTCATTGGAATTTGTTGCATTCTTCTTTTCCCTAAATTTAAACAAAAGAAAAACCGTGGAATCCCAAGGATTCCACAGCATAAATTAATCCGTTATAGAGGGAGAAAAGCATTTACTCCCGCGTATTCGCGTACTATTATTGTTCGCCTGAAAAAAAATAGCAACCTCAAGTCTAAATTATGTGTCAGTTTTACTCATTTCGTATGTTCAAAAAAATCTGTTTTCTCCTTGGCTTAACAGCAACCACTTCGACTTTTGCCAATGTTGATGTAAACAATTACCTCGACAAACTACCTGAGGGTGCAAATTTGGCTTTTATCGCCAAAAACATTAATCAAAATAAGATTGTCGCCGACTACCAAGGGCAAACCTTCATGTTACCCGCCAGTACACAAAAAGTATTCACCGCGTTGGCGGCAAAATTAGCGCTCGGCGATTCATTTAAATTTCAGACCGCACTTTTAACCAACGGAAAAGTGCAAAATGGTCAACTCAACGGCGACTTAATCGTACGTTTCACAGGAGACCCTGATCTCACCAGCGGACAATTATTCAACTTATTCGCAGAATTAAAAAAACAAAACATCAATAAAATTACCGGCAATCTGATTTTGGATACCTCTGTGTTTACCGGTCATGATCGCGGTTTAGGTTGGATTTGGAACGATCTGACCATGTGTTTTAACTCCCCTCCAGCTGCGGTAAACATTGATAATAACTGCTTCTATGTAGATATTGATGCAAACCTGCCGGAAGGACAACAAGTCAAATTTAACGTGCCGTCACAATACCCAATTCAAGTGTTCGGACAGGTCTATGTAGCTGGTAAAGAGGAAGTCGGCTATTGTCAATTAGATGCGGTGGTACACGACAATAACCGCTATCAAGTGAAAGGTTGTTTAGCGCGCCAAGCCAAGCCTTTTGGATTGAGTTTTGCCGTACAAGATCCTGATGCTTACGCTGCGGCGATTATTCAACGTCAGCTAAAACGCCTGAACATTGAATTTAACGGTCAAGTGCAACAGCCCTATCGCCAACAGCAAGGACAAGTTCTAGCGCAGCACCTTTCTAAACCACTGCCTGAACTCATCAAAAAAATGATGAAAAAATCCGATAACCAAATTGCCGATGCCTTATTCCGTACTATCGCTTATCATAAATATAAACGCCCGGCATCGTTCCAATTGGGTACATTAGCCATGAAAAGCGTGTTATCACAGGTAGGCATTAAATTTGGCAACAGTATTATTGCTGACGGTTCCGGGCTTTCCCGCCATAATTTAGTCGCTCCACAAACCATGTTGCAGGTATTGGATTACATCGCCAAAAATGAAGACAAATTACATTTGCTGGACACCTTCCCGATTGCCGGTGTGGACGGCACCTTGAGCGGACGTGGTTCCTTAATCAATCCGCCGTTAATAAAAAATGTGATAGCCAAAACCGGGGCGTTAAAAGGCGTGTATAACTTGGCAGGCTACCTCACCAACGCGCGAGGGGAAAAAGTGGCATTCGTACAATTCATCAATGGATATTCTACCGGCGATTTAGAAAGCAAAACCAAACGTGCACCGCTAGTGCAATTTGAAAGCGGCGTGTATAACGCGCTCTATCAAGATTAATGTAACCGACTAAAACTAAAAAAAGTGCGGTGGATTTTTCAAACGTTTTAAAACGCCTCTAAAATCCACCGCACTTTTAATTTAATTGAGCGACCGACGAATCCGTCGCAAGATTATTTATTAATCAAACTCAAAAATTCTTTACGGGTTTCACGATCTTCTAAGAAAACGCCACCAAAGGCAGAAGTGACGGTATAACTATTTGCGTCTTTAATGCCACGGCATTTCACACAGAAATGCGTCGCTTTCACATACACGGCAACATCCTCTGTTTCTAAAATCGTTTGGAATGCCAATAAAATTTGCTCTGTTAAACGCTCTTGTACTTGAGGGCGTTGAGCAAAAAAAGACACCACGCGATTAATTTTAGATAAACCGATAACCCATTTTTTCGGGTAATAGGCCACAGAAACCTTACCGTCGATAGTCACGAAATGATGCTCACATGTACTGGTTAATGTGACATCATTCACCAACACCATTTCGCTAACTTTCATGCGGTTAGCAATATTGGTAATCTTAGGAAAATTAGCGTAATCCAAACCACTGAAGATTTCATCCACAAACATTTTTGCAAGACGTGACGGGGTTTCTTCAATACTGTCGTCATTTAAATCTAAACCGATTAAACGCAAAACTTCCCGCATGTATTGTTCAATTTTTGTGCGGCGTTCATCTTTTGTTTCATTCAACACCGCCATCGGTGTTTCAATTCCTTTCTGAACCAGCGCCGTGCGGACTTTCTCTGCTTCAGGTGAAATATCGTTCATTTACTGCTCCCAATAAAAATAATGCCGCATTTTAACAAAATCACCAGCAATAATAAAATGAAGATAATGACTAGCCTCCATGAAAAGTTTTATTTAAAACCTGTTTCAACCTGTTCTCTTACAAGTATTTTTTGAAACATCCAAAAGCCCGAGTATAATGAGCGGACTTTTTTATTCTTACAAGGATTCCGTATGTTGCCGCTATCCCAAGCACTTGAACAAATGTTAAATCAACTTCCTTCTCCGACATGTACGGAGGCGCTGCCAATACATCAAGCCAGCCAACGTATTTGTGCTGAAGATGTTATTTCTCCGATTAATGTTCCTTCTTTCGATAACTCCGCGATGGACGGTTATGCAGTACGGTTGGCAGATTTACAACAATCCATGACTCTCTCTGTTGCCGGAAAAGCCTTTGCCGGTGCGCCTTTTGAAGGAGAATGGACGGCACAAAGTGCGGTCAGAATCATGACCGGAGCGATGATTCCGCAAGGCGCTGACGCGGTAGTAATGCAAGAAGAGGTTCAAGTAAACGATGATGGCACGGTGACGTTTACCAGCCTGCCTAAATTAGGTCAAAACATTCGTCGCATTGGTGAAGATGTGAAACTGGGCGATGTGGTGTTAAAACAAGGTGCATTACTCAATGCCGTTTCTTTGCCATTGCTCGCCTCTCTCGGCATCGAAAAAGTCAAAGTTTTCCCACGCTTAAAAGTAGCGGTGCTTTCTACCGGCGATGAACTGGTTCCGGTCGGTCAACCGTTACAAGCCGGTCAAATTTATGACACGAACCGTTTCACCGTAAAACTGTTGTTAGAGAAACTCAATTGTGAGGTGTTGGATTTCGGTATTTTACCGGACAACGAGGCGCAATTTGAAAAAGCCTTTTTAGACGCACAACAACAAGCAGATTTGGTCATCACCAGTGGCGGTGTGTCTGTGGGCGAAGCGGATTTCACCAAACATATTTTAGAAAAAGTCGGCAAAATCAACTTCTGGAAAATCGCCATTAAACCGGGCAAACCGTTTGCCTTCGGAAAATTAGAAAAAGCGTGGTTCTGTGGTTTACCGGGCAACCCGGTATCGGCCTTGGTGACTTTCTACCAATTAGTACAACCGGCAATTGCCAAGTTGAGCGGTTATAGCCAATGGAAAGCGCCGATGCGTTTATCTGCCATCACCTCAACCAACTTAAAAAAAGCCCCGGGACGCTTGGATTTCCAACGAGGTTTCTATCAACTCAATGCACAAGGTCAAATTGAAGTACAACCGGTAGGCTTCCAAGGCTCGCATTTGTTTAGCTCCTTTGTCAAAAGCAACTGTTTTATCGTGTTAGAACAAGAACGCGGCAACGTTACCGCGGGTGAAACCGTTACCATTGAGCCTTTCAACGATTTATTACGCTAATACATTGGGTTTGCTATGGAATTAAGCCATCAAGAAGAATTGCGTTACAACCGCCAAATCGTGTTGAAAGACATTGATTTTGACGGACAAGAAACATTAAAAGGTAGCAAAATGCTGATTGTCGGTCTCGGTGGATTAGGTTGTGCTGCCGGCCAATATTTAGCCGTTGCCGGTGTGGGGCATTTAACCTTGTTGGATTTCGACACCGTGGATTTATCTAATTTGCAGCGCCAAGTCTTGCATGATGACAGTCGCCTTGGTATGCCGAAAGTGGAATCGGCGAAACTGTCCCTGCAACGTTTAAATCCACATATTGAGATCAAGACAATTCATCAATTATTGGATGAACAGCAACTTCACGACTTGGTTGGCAAATTTGATGTGGTGTTGGATTGTACCGATAACGTCAGCATACGCAATCAATTAGACACGGCTTGCGCCGCCCATAAAATTCCGCTGGTTTCCGGCGCGGCTATTCGTATGGAAGGACAGGTTTCTGTTTTCACTTATGAAGACAATACGCCAACCTATCACACCCTCAGCCGTTTATTTGGCGACAACGCGTTAAGCTGTGTAGAAGCCGGCGTATTGGCACCGATTGTCGGTTTAGTTGGTTCTATTCAAGCCTTAGAAGCCATCAAAGTGCGGTTAAAAATCGGCAAGAATTTATGCGGCAGATTGTTATTGATTGATGGAATGACCATGTCGGTAAGAGAAGTCAAATTGCCAAATAGCAGTATGTAAAATAATGGCAGCACGCAACGGAAAATGCGTGCCGCCATGAAATTGTTTAAATATTCAATTATGCTTTTCTAAAAAATACCTTCAAAATCCACCGCACTTTACCCTCTCTATTTCAACCATAATCAATCACCAATTTTAAAAGATGGCTTCTAAACGTAAAAATGCACCGATATGATGGCGGCGATCCTGATTCTTATCATTGTAATAATTCAATTCAGGCTGAATAAAAAACCACTGACGCAAAATCGGCTGACGCCAAGTAATAAATGGGCCGTATTGGTTAATATGAAATTGTTTATTATCGATATCACCACCAATAAAAATGCCATAATTTAGCCGTTTATAATTATTGAAGTCGTGTTGACGATAAAAACTGTTCCCCCAAGAATTTTTCTCATCTATATCATGTTCGGACTGCAAATATAGCTGATTAGCGATAAAGGTATTATGAGAGGTCCGATACTTGTTTTCAAAGTTAGTCCGCAAATAATGTTTACTATTGGTTCCGTAGCGGTAAATTTGCTCCAATCTGGTAGAGAAACGATCAGTAATAAGCCATTCTTTTCCTGCTTTAAAGCGCAAATAAATATCGCTACCGGAACGAATACCCAGATCAATGTCGGTGTCAATGCCTAATTTTTTAATAGAGTCAGACCAACGTAAACCCACTGAAGCATTATCTTCCCGAGTTTGACGTCGATCATAATGTTTATTTTTATTCAATGGCTGGTTATAAACCTTACCCATGTGGTTTTTGTCTCGTGATTCATTATCTAAATCTTCATCCCCGAAGACCAAACTCAGCTGTTTTTTCAACGTCGGTAGGCGAATTTTCCCACGGACACGTGGTTTCATAGAAAAGTGATCGTAATGATTCCACTGGCTATCCAACATGATACGCAAGCCGGCAGTCGCAGGCTGATTGGGATCTGGCTCTCCCATCCACTCATCCATCGTATGCGCCCAACCACGCAATTTGGTGCGTATCTCTTGATGTTGTTCATCTACCCATGTTTTTTCCTGTTCTTCAGCCAAAACATCGAAGGACGGTAACAAACCGATAAAAACCGATGCCGCCAACAAAGAGGATTTTTTCATATATAGCTCCTTTACTTATATCAATGCCGTATTCACCCTATCTTATGCGATTTACGACAAACCTGTCACAAAAAATCCACAGGTAAATGACGTTTCTATTAAATTTCTTATTTGCTGCCTTCTCTATAAAACAAACGGCGCATTAGGCGCCGTTTGTTTTGATAAATAGAAGCCTCTTTATCTCTCGTTATGGATCTCAAGATTCGAGGAATCCTTTTCGCGTTTTTTCTTTGCCGCATCGTTACGTTGTTCAGCAATATTATCCAAATAGTCTTCGGTAATATCACCGGTCACATAACAACCGGTAAACACGGAACAATCAAATGCTTTAATGGATGGGTTTTCTTGTTGCACTGAACCGGTTAAATCCGCTAAGTCTTGGAACACCAATTTATCCACGCCGATAAGTTTGGCGATTTCGTCAGTATTACGTTCATAGGCGATTAATTCGCTGCGCGTTGGCATATCGATACCATACACGTTCGGATAGCGAATTTCCGGTGCAGCGGAAGCAAAATACACTTTTTTCGCACCGGCAGCGCGAGCCATCTCCACGATTTGTTCAGAGGTCGTGCCACGCACAATGGAATCATCCACCAATAACACATTTTTGCCCTTAAATTCAGAAGCAATGGTATTCAATTTGCGACGAACAGAACTCACGCGTTGCGCTTGCCCCGGCATAATGAATGTGCGGCCGACATAACGATTTTTTACAAACCCTTGGCGATAAGGTTTGTTCAATACATTAGCAATACGCAAGGCAATATCATTAGAGGTTTCCGGCACAGGAATCACCACATCAATGTCCATATCTTGCCATTCACGGGCGATTTTTTCCCCTAAACGTTGTCCCATATGCACGCGGGCAGCATATACCGAAACACCGTCGATGCAGGAATCCGGGCGGGCAAAATACACATATTCAAAAATACACGGCGTTAACACGGGATTGTCAGCACATTGTTCAGCATATAGTTCACCATCAAAGGTAATAAAAATTGCCTCTCCCGGTGCCACATCACGCATGAATTCAAAACCGACGACATCCAATGCGACACTTTCGGAAGCCACCATGTATTCGGTTTTGCCGTTTTCTTCACGTTTACCTAACACTAAAGGACGAATACCATGAGGATCACGAAACGCCACCATGCCGTGATCGATGATCATGGCAATACAGGCATACGCACCGCGAATATCTTCATGGGTTTGTTTCACTGCATTAAAAATATCTTGCGGTGTTAACGCGTATTTTTGAGGTTGATCGAGATGATACGCAAGAATGTTCAGTAAAAGTTCTGAGTCGGAATTGGTGTTCACATGACGGCGGGCAAGGTTGAAGAGTTTTTCCTTCAATTCGACAGAATTTGTTAAATTGCCGTTATGTACCAAGGTTAAACCATAAGGTGAGTTCACATAAAACGGCTGGGCTTCAGAGACACTGGAACTTCCTGCTGTCGGATAGCGTACATGACCGATACCGGTATTGCCCGCCAAGCGCAACATATGCACTTGTTGAAACACATCACTCACCAAGCCGTTCGCCTTACGCAAACGAAAGCGATTTTCGTCATCAATGGTGACGATACCTGCCGCATCCTGTCCGCGATGCTGTAAAACGGTTAAGGCATCATAAATTGCTTGATTTACCGGGGTTTGACTGACAATACCGACAATACCGCACATGCTCGTTGTTCCTCTACTGATTCTGAGTTGAAGTTGGGATTGGATTTGAAGCCGGCGTAGTCACTTGCTCCAAATTCAAGGTTGAATTTAAAAAACTGGAATTTGCTTGTATCTGTTGAAAGAACCAATCCACCACAAAACGAAAGTGCGGTATTAATTTTGACTCTTTCCACCAATCAGTTTGATTTGACGCGGTGAACGTATCCAAGAAAAATAAAATTGCCGCTACAATGAGCACGCCACGTAATAGCCCAAAGCAAGCACCAAGTACTCGATCCGTCCCGCTTAAGCCGGTGCGATCCACTAACTGACCTAATACATAATTCACGATAGCGCCAACAATCAATGAGGCAATAAATAAGATAGCAATGGCAACACCATTTCGGATATACAGGGATTCAATAGAGGTTAACAAACCCGCCAAATACACATAAAAATGGCTTGCAATAAAAAATGCCACAATCCAACTGGCTAGTGACATAACTTCGCGGACAAAACCGCGTAATAAGCTGACAATAATGGAAAAAACAATAATGCCGATAATAATGTAATCAATCATCAAATCATCTCTAAAGTGTTGAAAAAGACACTTCTATTTGCAACGGGCGCTATTCTAGCAAAAAACGAAAACGTTTGCGCAAAAATTTACACGCTAAAAAACGCCCTTTTGCACAAAGAAGCAAAGGGGCGTCACTATACCATTGTTATGTTTGGGAATATAGAAAAAATCGAGGAATTAAAGCTCCTGCCAAAAATCACGGGGTAATTTTTTCTGAGCAAGATTCAGTAACTTTGCCAAATCCAAATAAGTGGGCTTGTCGGGGAAAGAAGGCAAGGTATCATGCGTCTCTCTCAATTTTTCAAAAACGCGTTGAAAACCCACCGCACTTTGAGGTGATAATGGCATTTGTGCACGTTTGCCCAACCAATAAAAGCCTTGTAAAGGCAAGCATAACGCAAATAAAGCACTTAACACCGCAACAGCAAGCGCCATGTTGTCGCCACGCGCATAAATTTGTTGCCACACTACAAATAATACCGCGAGAAACGGCATCATTTTCTGAGCAAATAAGGTTGCTTTAATAATGCGATTCTCGGGGAAAATAGCGCCTAACTTTGGTTCTAAAGGCCAAATATTTAAATATTGTTGCCCTACTTTTAATGTGCGATAAAAACCCATCCCATGCTTATCCTTAGTTTTAATCTGAATGAAGGTTGCTCAACATACCATAAACCAATCTATTTTTTAATTTTCTACATAACCACCTCTTCTTTGGTAGTCTCTTTTTTCGGGGAAAATGAATCACTTATCAAATGTAAAAAATTTGCTAAATTTTTTGATTCAAGTCGCATTTTTTGTCGTTGAGAATTTATTTTAAAGAATGAAAGGTGTATCCTATGGCAGTTTAATTTTCTATTATTCGTTCAATATTTGAACGAATTTTGTTTAACTCAAACCAGTATAGGTCGCTTATGTCTGAAAAATTAGTCCTAATCCTCAATTGTGGTAGTTCTTCACTAAAATTTTCTATTTTGAATCCTGCCACCGGCGAAGAAAAATTGTCCGGCTTAGCCGAAGCGTTTTACTTACCTGAAGCCCGTATCAAATGGAAATTACACGGCGAAAAAGGACAGGCTGATTTAGGTGCCGGCGCCGCTCACGCCGAAGCGTTAAATTTTGTTGTCAATAACATTTTCTCGCTTGATCCTGAATTACAAAAAGGCGTTGTTGCTATCGGTCACCGTATCGTACACGGCGGCGAAAAATTCACATCCTCTGTTATCGTTACCGATGAAGTGGTTAAAGGCATTGAAGATGCAATTCAATTTGCACCATTGCACAACCCAGCACACTTAATCGGTATCAAAGAAGCATTCAAACTCTTCCCATATTTGAAAGAGAAAAACGTGGTGGTATTTGATACTGCATTCCATCAAACCATGCCGGAAGAAGCGTACTTATACGCATTACCTTACTCTTTATATCGCGATCACGGTGTTCGTCGCTACGGGGCACACGGTACAAGCCACTATTATGTCAGCCGTGAAGCAGCAAAACGTTTAGGCGTCGCAGAAGACAAAGTAAACGTGATCACTTGCCATTTAGGTAACGGTGGTTCCGTATCCGCAATTCGTCATGGCGAATGTATCGATACCTCTATGGGTTTAACCCCGTTAGAAGGTTTAGTCATGGGTACCCGTTGTGGTGACATCGACCCGGCTATCGTTTTCTACATGCACGACACCCTCGGCATGTCCGTTGAAGAAATCAACACCACCTTAACGAAAAAATCCGGTTTGCTTGGTTTAACCGAAGTCACCAGTGACTGCCGTTATGCCGAAGACAACTACGACAAAGAAATCCCGGCAAAACGCGCATTAGATGTTTATTGCTACCGTTTAGCGAAATACATCGGTTCTTACATGGCCGTTATCGGTGAGCGTTTGGATGCCATCGTCTTTACCGGCGGTATTGGTGAAAACTCTGCGCACGTACGCGAACTCACCTTAGCACACTTAAAATTATTCGGTTACAAATTGGATAATGAGAAAAACTTGGCCGCCCGTTTTGGTAAAGAAGGCGTGATTACCGCTGATAACACACCGATCGCCATGGTAATTCCAACCAATGAAGAATTAGTGATTGCACAAGACACCGCACGTCTTTGCATCTAAAACGGAATCTATAAACTGCCGATTTATTCGGCAGTTTCTTTTTAATCCTCTATTCCAATCGAAGGTAAATTATGTCTCGTACTATTATTTTAATTCCGATTAGCACCGGCGTGGGTTTAACCAGCGTAAGTCTTGGTTTAATCAACGCACTTGAACAAAAAGGTGCCAAAGTCGGTTTCATGAAACCTATTTCTCAACCAAATACCGGTGAAGATATTATCGACCGCACAACCTCTATCGTGCGCACCAGCACCGGTTTAGAAACGGCTGAGCCGTTTATGCTAAGCGTGGCAGAATCGCTGATCGGTCAAAATCAATCTGATGTTTTATTAGAAAAAATCGTTGAAAATCACCAACGCCTTGCTAAAAACAATGAAATTGTCATTGTGGAAGGCTTGATTCCAACCCGCAAACATTCTTTTGCCAATAGCATTAACTACGAAATCGCCCAAGCACTTGATGCAGAAATCGTATTAGTTGCGGCACCGGCCACAGAAACGCCAGCACAATTAAAAGAACGTGTAGAAGCAGCTGCTTCTCTGTTCGGTGGTCAAGGCAATAAAAATCTTCTTGGCGTGATCGTGAACAAATTCAATGCGCCAGTGGATGAATCCGGCAGAACCCGCCCAGATTTAAGCGAAATTTTCGATTCTTTCCAACACAGCCACAACAGCGAATCCGAGTTGGTAAAATTATTCGCACAAAGCCAGCTCAACTTACTGGCATGTATCCCATGGTCTGCTGATCTTATTGCAACCCGTGCGATTGATTTAATTAAACATTTAGGCGCATCCATTCTTAATGAAGGCGATGTAAACCGTCGTATTCGCGGTATCACTTTCTGTGCAAGAAGCTTGCCAAATATGGTGGAACACTTCCGTGCCGGAAGCTTACTCGTGGTTTCTGCTGACCGCCCGGATGTGATCGTGGCAGCGGCACTTGCGGTATCCAACGGTATTGAAATCGGTGGTTTATTATTAACCGGCGGTTACAAATTAGATCCACAAATCAACAAACTTTGTCAGCATGTTTTTGAAAACAAAAAATTGCCGGTTTTCCGTATTGAAGGCAACACCTGGCAAACGGCTTTAAGCCTACAAAACTTTAACCTTGAAGTACCGGTTGACGATAAAGAGCGCATTGAAAACATCAAACGCTATACTAGCGAAAAATTAGATGCCGCCTTCGTTAACGGATTAGTTGAAGCTTCAAGCCGTTTACGTCGTCTATCACCACCGGCATTCCGCTTCCAATTAACGGAATTAGCACGTGCGGCGAATAAACGTATCGTCTTACCGGAAGGCGATGAACCACGTACAATCAAAGCAGCCATCTTATGTGCCGAACGCGGTATCGCAGAATGTATCTTGTTAGCCAACCCTGAAGAAGTAAAACGCGTTGCTGAATCTCAAGGTGTGAAATTAGTCAAAGGTATTACGGTTGTTGACCCGGCAAGCGTGCGTGAAAACTATGTCGCGCGTTTAGTGGAATTACGTAAAGCCAAAGGCATGACAGAAACCATGGCGCGTGAACAATTAGAAGATAACGTTGTACTTGGCACCATGATGTTAGAAGCCAACGAAGTTGACGGTTTGGTATCCGGCGCAGTTCACACCACAGCCAACACCATTCGCCCACCGATGCAAATTATCAAAACCGCACCGGGCAGCTCCATTATCTCTTCCATCTTCTTCATGTTGTTACCGGATCAAGTATTGGTTTACGGTGACTGCGCGGTGAACCCGGATCCGACCGCAGAACAACTCGCGGAAATTGCGATTCAATCTGCCGAATCAGCGAAATCCTTCGGTATCGAACCGAAAGTGGCGATGATCTCCTATTCTACCGGCTCTTCCGGTAGCGGTGCAGACGTTGAAAAAGTAAAAGAAGCGACTCGTATTGCGAAAGAAAAACGCCCTGATTTACTCATCGATGGTCCATTACAATACGATGCCGCGGTGATGGAAGATGTGGCTCGTTCTAAAGCACCAAATTCTCCGGTTGCCGGTCAAGCCACCGTATTCATCTTCCCGGATCTGAATACCGGTAACACCACCTATAAAGCGGTTCAACGTTCCGCCGACCTTGTTTCTATCGGCCCGATGCTCCAAGGTATGCGCAAACCGGTGAACGACTTGTCCCGTGGTGCGTTAGTTGATGATATTGTGTACACCATTGCATTAACGGCAATTCAAGCAACACAATAAAACGCTTGAAAAACACACCGCACTTTCGTGCAAAAGAAAAGGCTTTCGTGATGAAAGCCTTTTTATTTACCGAAAGGATTGAATTAACAAATTCGTTCTTTTTGTCTAAATAACCTGTTATTCAAAGTGAAAAGTGCGGTCAGTTTTTGAGGTGGATTTCATTTTTGTGTTTCACAATCACCATTTGATGATCGGCAAATTTCTGCACAAGCGTTTGAATTGATTGCCCATTTGGCAACGAAAGATGAGGCGCAATTTCTGCCAACGGAATAATCACAAATTCACGCTGGTGCATATCATAATGTGGCACTGTCAGGCGTTCAGACTGAATAATGTGCTCGGCGTAAAGCAAAATATCCAAATCCAATGTACGCTCTCCCCAACGACGCAGACGCACACGACCTTGTTCATATTCAATGCGTTGTAATTCATCCAACAATGCAAGAGGCGCAAGTGAGGTTTCCAAACAAGTCACGGCATTCACATAATCCGGCTGATCTTGTGGGCCAAGAGGCTTACTTTGATAAAAAGAACTCACTGCCACCAATCTTGAGCCTGGCAGTTGATTCATCGACTTTAATGCAGAAATCAGTTGCGCCTGAGGATTAGCAAGGTTACTTCCCAAGGCAATATACACCTTATCCATGGTTAGCCTTTTTCGCAGAATGATGTCGTTTTCGACGATGATATTTGCGTTTTCTCGGCTGACTCGGCAACTCTTTCACCAAATCTTGTCGTTGGCTTTCGTTGCTAAATTGATATTCATGCCACCATGCCGCCAATTCAACGGCTTCACCGCCCTCAATTTCTGCGCGCATCACTAATAAATCAAAGCCCGCACGGAATTTTGATTGTTCGATAGCTCGCTGCACAGATTTCGGCGTACGTTTTAAGAACTGCAACTGTAGCGACCAAATATCACGAATGACCGTGGTATGACGACGTGGCACCGCTAACGCATTACATAACACATCCAGCAAATCGTTAGAGGCCAAAGCATAGGCATCATTGTTATTCAAACCACCTTCATTTTTTAGAGTTTCCACTCTTTCACGCAATGGATACCAGAAGAATGCGGCAAATAAGAACGCCGGATTAATCGGTAATTTATCTGCCACGCGTTCATCAGTGGAGATCAACGCACGCAAAATCATTTTTTCTGCCATGCTGTCTTCACGCTCAGTGAAATACGTTGGCAACAACGGGAACAGTTGTTCAAATAAGCCATATTGACGCAATAACTGATATGTTTTTACACCATGCCCGCTTTGCAATAACTTCAAGCTTTCTTCAAATAAACGTGCCGGTGGAATATTTTTGAGTAAATGGGCAAGGGATTTAATTGGCGCTTCACTTGGTTTATCTAAGAACATCTCTAATTTCGCCATAAAGCGAATGGAGCGCAACATGCGCACCGGATCTTCCTGATAACGAGTAACGGGATCGCCGATTAAACGTAATTTACCGTTTTTTAAATCTTCAATACCGTTGAAATAATCTTTCAACGTGTTGTCTTGTGGATTGTAATACAGCGCGTTTACGCTGAAATCACGGCGTTCCGCATCTTGCTCCAAGGTGCCGTACACGTTATCGCGTAATAGCATGCCCTCTTCGCTTTGCTTGGCTAGTTTCTCATTATGATGCTCCGCATGGCCGGCGCGAAACGTCGCCACTTCAATAATCTCACGGCCAAACATCACGTGCGCCAAACGGAAACGTCGCCCAACCAAACGGCATTGACGTTGAAAAACCGCTTGAATTTGTTCCGGACGCGCATTGGTCGCCACATCAAAATCTTTCGGTTTCTTACCGAGCAATAAGTCGCGCAAACAGCCACCGACCACATAGGCTTCATACCCTTGACGTTGCAATTTTTCCACCACCGTCAATGCGTTACGATTAAACATACGTGGCGTAATGCCATGCGCGGATGCCTTAATGCTATGTTTGAAATCTTTTTTAGGTGTGTTTCTTTTATTGTGGGATGAACCCTGAGCCTTGTTTTTTACAGGTTCAGTCACTGTGATAGAGGGTCTTTTAGGTGAGGCTTTAATGTCATTTTGAGCAGCAGGATGTTTTTTGATTTTCTTGCTCAAAAGATTTTTAATATAGGTAAAGATAAGAGATCTCCGTTTATCAGAAAAATAATGTGAAAGTGCGGTCGAAAAATAAGGTGTTTTTTGACCGCACTTTTATCTATTTTTAGTCGAATTAACCGACCATTTGTTTTTCGCGAATTTCCGCTAATGTTTTGCAGTCGATACACAAATCTGCTGTCGGACGCGCTTCTAAGCGTTTAATCCCAATTTCCACGCCACAAGAATCGCAATAGCCGAAATCGTCTGTATCCAATTTTTTCAATGTATTTTCGATTTTCTTCATTAATTTGCGTTCACGATCACGAGCACGTAATTCCAAACTGAACTCTTCTTCTTGTGTTGCGCGGTCAGCCGGATCCGGGAAGTTAGCCGCTTCATCTTGCATATGAGCAACGGTCCGAGAAGCTTCATCTCTAATTTGATCATGCCAGGCTTGAAGGATTTTTTTGAAATGTAGCACTTGGTGCTCATTCATGTATTCTTCGCCTTTCTTTTCTTTGTAAGGCTCAACGCCGGCTAAAGCCAATAAACTTAAAGACGCTTTACTCATGTGTATCTCCTAATAAAAAATTCATCCATTTCATAGTATTAAGGCCACAATCAGTGGCGCTTAATATGATTACTACCCAAAAGTAAAACCGATTAAAAAATGGAGCCAAATTTTGAAGGCGTATAAATAGCAGAACTCACCCTATTTATCAAATAATATTTGCATATCCATTCAGTATTCTAAGGATTTTTTTTAATTTTGTGATTCAGATTCCAATATTTTTGAAAGCGTATTTTCCCTCTTTCACAATTCTTCCATAGTCTTCCTATGGAACAAAAGTGCGGTAAAAAATGTGGGTGTTTCGTTAGATAAATTTGCGGGAAGTTTAATTGTAAGCGGTATCACTTTGGTGTTTTTACCCGATAGGTTTTTAGTCTCTTGGCAAACGGCACTTTATTTATCCCTTCTTTTATGTCCGCTCATTTTGCTTGCCCGAGGTTTATCCTGTCATAAAACGAAATACTCGCTTCTTTGGCTACTTTTGTTCACGCTCAATCTGGCTTATGTACATCAGCCGGCAATACAGTTGCTGAACCAAGCGGACAACATTGCCCATTTGCCGAAAACTATTCATACCGAATTTATCGTGGAAGAGATCCTACATCAGCAACAATATCAAACCTTAATCCTCCGTGCGAAGCTCGCGGATAACCGGCCGGAACAACGTCTCTACGCCAATTGGAAACTTAAACAAAACGTGAATATTGGTGAACGTTATGTGGGAGACTTACGCCTACGCCCTATATCTTCTCGACTCAATAAGGATGGTTTTGATCGGCAACAATGGTACTTCAGTAAACGCATCACTGCGTGGGCAGAAGTGAAAAGTGCGGTCAAAATAGAACAGTTTTTTTCGTGGCGACAAACGGCGTTACATCAGGCAAGACAACAAATAGAAAATTTATCTCAACAAGGGTTGTTATTGGCTCTAGGTTTTGGCGAACGGGCATGGCTCGAAAACGCCACATGGCAAATTTATCAAAAAACTAACACAGCACACTTGATTGCTATTTCAGGATTACATATCGGTCTGGCGATGATGTTAGGCTTTGCCTTGGCGCGCTTACTCCAATTTACGTTTCCAACCCATTACATCACCCCAACCTTTCCAATTTTCTGCGGCATGATTTTAGCCCTGCTTTATAGTCAACTTGCAGGACTGGCAATCCCCACGCTACGCGCCATAATTGCCCTCGCTTTACTCTACGCTATTCAGCATTTAAGACTGCATTGGACAGTGTGGCAACTGTTATTGCGAGTGGTCGCACTACTGATTTTTATCGATCCGCTCATATTGCTTTCCACCAGTTTTTGGCTATCAGTGGGCGCAGTCACCTGTTTAATTGTTTGGTATCAATGTTTCCCGCTGTCCTTATTACACTGGCGCGGCAAGCCGCTTACTCATACTCACTGGAGAAAAGTGCGGTATGTTTTCGGTTTATTTCATTTGCAACTTGGTTTGCTTTGGTTATTCACGCCGATTCAATTGTTCTTTTTTAATGGCATTTCCTTAAACAGTTTTATTACCAATCTTATTGCCGTGCCACTTTATAGCTTCATTTTAGTACCGTTGGTACTGTTTGCTGTGCTCACCCAAGGCAGCTGGAATACATGGTGGCTTGCCAATGATCTGGCAGAAAAAATCACCGCACTTTTAGCCCCGTTGCAGGATCATTGGCTGGCTATTTCTATTCCCCACAGTTTATGGATTACGCTTGTTTTAACCTGCCTGTTTTTAGGCTTGCTATATTACGTTTATAAACCCCAGAAACCTCTCTCTTCTACATTGGAATTAGCAAAACTCACTCGTTTAAAGGGATTTCACCTCGCTGCTGAACGCACCTTAAGCTTTCCCTTACAAAAGACAATTTACGGGTTAGGTTGCGGATTGATTGTTTTTTGCAACACTACATTAGCGCACCACTACCTTTCCCGCCCAAATTGGCAATTGGATACCTTAGATGTGGGGCAAGGGCTAGCCACCTTGATCGTGAAAGATGGCAAAGGCGTGCTATACGACACTGGCTCGAGTTGGGAAGGCGGCAGTATGGCGCAGTTAGAAATTCTGCCTTATTTACAGCGACAAGGCATTCAGTTGGAATGGCTGATTTTAAGCCATGATGACAACGATCATTCGGGCGGTGCTCGCGCGATGTTGGCCGCTTATCCCGACATTCAACTGACCACCGCTTCGCAAAAACGTTATGGCGAAAAAAACACGGAAGAAAACGACCGCACTTTTTGCCTTGCCAACAAACAATGGACATGGCAGGGATTACACTTTACCGTACTTTCTCCCAACAACATCGTGTCCCGTGCGGAAAATCCCGATTCCTGCACGCTGCTATTAACGGATGGTAAATACAATATTTTACTAACAGGCGATGCCGATCTCAGCGTGGAATACAAAATTTTACCCAAGCTAGATAAAATCCACGTACTACAAGTGGGACACCATGGCAGCAAAACCTCGACAGGAGAGGCATTAGTGCGCCACACACAGCCGGATATAGCGTTAATCTCCAGCGGGCGTTGGAATCCGTGGCATTTTCCGAACGGTGATGTGATGGCAAGGCTAAAACAGCAAGGTACGCAAAGTTACAATACGGCAGAAACAGGTCAAATTACTTTATTATTTCATGAAAATAAAATAGAAATTCAAACTGCACGGGCGGAATTTTCGCCATGGTATCGCAGATTAATTGGCTTGAAGGGCAAATAAAGGTACAATGCGCCATTATTTTTGACCCAAAGACAGAAATTATTATGCAAGATCAAGATCTTTCTACTATGCAAACCTTCAAGCGTCTGTGGCCAATGATTAGTCCGTATAAAGCCGGTTTGATTGTTTCCGCTGTTGCCTTAATTCTCAACGCTCTAACCGACTCCGGCTTAATTTTCCTACTCAAACCCTTATTAGATGAGGGCTTTGGTAAAGCAGACGCATCATTTTTGAAATACATGTCTGTCTTTGTTGTGTTAATCATTATCTTACGCGGCGTGTCCAGCTTTATTTCCAACTATTGCTTGGCTTGGGTTTCCGGTAAAGTGGTGATGACCATGCGTCGGCGTTTATTCAAACATTTAATGTTTATGCCGGTCAGCTTTTTTGATAAAAATGCTGCAGGAAAACTGCTTTCCCGTATCACTTATGACTCCGAAATGATCGCCAATGCCTCTTCCGGATCATTGATTACCATCGTGCGTGAGGGGGCTTATTTAATTTCTCTCCTTTGCGTCATGCTTTATACCAGCTGGCAACTCTCTTTGGTGCTTTTTGTTATCGGGCCCATCATCGGTATCTTAATCAGCATGGTATCGAAGAAATTCCGCAATTTAAGCCGTAACATGCAAAACTCCATGGGGGATTTAACCTCAACGGCAGAACAAATGTTAAAAGGGCATAAAGTGGTTCTTTCTTTCGGTGGCCAAATTATTGAAGAAGAACGTTTCAATCACGTCAGCAATGATATGCGCCGTAAAGGCATGAAAATGACTGCAGCAGATGCCATTGCCGATCCTGTGGTGCAAATCATTGCCTCGTTTGCCCTTGCCGCCGTGTTATACCTCGCGAGTTTCCCTTCCATCATGGATCAAAACTTAAGTGCGGGGACATTTACCGTTGTTTTCTCTTCCATGCTTGCGCTAATGCGTCCGTTAAAATCCTTAACGAACGTCAACGCTCAATTCCAACGTGGTATGGCAGCCTGTCAAACCTTGTTCGGTATTTTAGATATGGAAACGGAAAAAGATACCGGTACGCATAAAGCGGACAATGTCAAAGGCGACCTTGAATTTAAAAATGTCACCTTTCGCTATGAGGGCAAAGAAGAACTTGCCTTGGATAATATTTCTTTCCACATTCCCCATGGCAAAACTGTGGCATTAGTGGGGCGTTCCGGTTCCGGTAAATCTACCATCGCGAATTTAGTAACCCGCTTCTATGATGTCACCCAAGGTGAAATTCTATTAGACGGCGTGAATATTCAAGATTATCGCCTATCGGATTTACGCGAAAATTGCGCTGTCGTCTCACAACAAGTGCACTTATTCAACGATACCATCGCCAATAACATCGCTTATGCAGCAAAAGATAAATATAGCCGTGAAGAAATCATCAACGCAGCAAAAGCGGCACACGCAATGGAATTTATCGAACATTTAGAAAATGGGTTGGATACCGTTATCGGTGAAAATGGCGCCAGCTTATCCGGCGGTCAACGCCAACGTTTAGCTATTGCTCGTGCCTTATTGCGTAATTCACCGGTGCTAATTTTAGATGAAGCGACCTCGGCTTTAGATACGGAATCCGAGCGTGCGATTCAAGCCGCATTGGAAGAAATTCAAAAAGATCGTACCGTTTTGGTGATCGCGCATCGTTTATCCACCATTGAAAAAGCGGACGAAATTCTTGTCATTGAAAACGGACAAATTAAAGAACGCGGCAACCACCAAGCCCTATTGGCACAAGGCGGTGCATATAAACAATTACACGGCATGCAGTTCAGTCAATAATTAACCTAAGGAGAAAGTATGCAGTTTTGGTATTCCCGTTCGTGGATCACATGGCTACTCTGCCCTTTCTCCTTGTTATTTTGGCTGATTAGCACGTTTCGTCGATCGCTCTTTCGCTTTGATGTCTTAAAATCCTATCGCGCACCGGTTCCCGTCGTGGTTGTCGGCAATTTATCTGTGGGCGGAAACGGAAAAACACCCGCGGTGATTTGGTTGGTTGAAGAACTTCGCAAGTGCGGTCTGAATGCTGGGGTGATTTCCAGAGGTTATGGCAGCCAAGCCAAAACTTATCCTTTGTTGGTCACACCGACCAGTGATCCGGTGCAAGCCGGTGATGAGCCGGTTTTAATTGCCACACGGACCCAAGCCCCGGTTTGCATTTCACCCAATCGCCAACAAGCCATCGAATGTCTATTACAACATACGCCTTGTGATGTCATCATTAGCGATGACGGTTTACAACATTACAAATTACAGCGTGATGTTGAAATCGTGATCATGGATGCTCAACGTGGTCTAGGCAACGGTTTCTTGTTACCGGCAGGCCCGTTACGCGAATTACCAAGCCGTTTACAATCCGTCGATTTCATTATTACCAACGGCGCAGAAAATCAATACAGCGATGCGGTGATGCTCTTAAAACCACAATACGCCGTAAATTTAGTAACCAAAGCGCAACGTCCGTTAAATGAATTTAACCACGCCACGGCTATTGCCGGTATCGGCAATCCACCACGCTTTTTTGCGATGTTAGAACAACAGGGAATCACATTAAGCGAAACCCAAGCCTTCCAAGATCATCAGGCTTTTACCGTGTCTTTGTTTGATAAATTCGATAAAAATCAACCGCTCTTCATGACCGAAAAAGATGCGGTGAAGTGTCTCGCCTTTGCGCAAGAAAATTGGTGGTATGTGCCGGTAACCACAGAAATCCAAGGGAATAAAACACAGCAACTGATTCAAAAAATCGCGCAAAAGTGCGGTCAAAAATCAAAGTAAAATACCATGAACAAACAATTATTGGATATCGTGGCTTGTCCAACTTGCCATGGACATTTGGAATACGATGAGCAACATCAACGTTTAATTTGTCGCATTGAAAAGCTTGCCTACCCGATCAAAAACGGTATTCCGATATTATTAGCAGAACAGGCAGAAACATTAAGCCAATCAGAGGAACAATAACATGACCCAATTCACTGTAATCATTCCCGCCCGTTACGCCTCCAGCCGTTTACCGGGCAAGCCATTGGCGGACATTGCCGGCAAGCCAATGATTCAACATGTTTTTGAACAAGCCAAACAATCCGGTGCTAGCCGAATTATTATCGCGACCGACAATGAACAGGTGGCTGCCGCCACCAAAAATTTTGGTGCAGAAGTATGCATGACGGCAGAAAGCCACAACTCCGGCACAGAACGTTTAGCTGAAGTGGTTGAAAAACTGGCGATTCCCGACAACGAAATCATCGTGAACATTCAAGGTGATGAACCGCTTATTCCACCGGTGATCGTCAAACAAGTGGCAGAAAATCTCGCTAACTACCCTGTCAACATGGCAAGCCTTGCGGTTAATATCGACGAGCCTGAGGAGTTATTTAATCCCAACGTGGTGAAAGTGCTAACCGACAAAGACGGCTATGTGCTTTATTTCTCCCGTGCAGTGATTCCTTGGGATCGCGATCAATTTGCGCAAATGGATGACGTAGCAAAATTGCAACTGAACACACAATACCTACGCCATATTGGGATTTATGCTTATCGAGCCGGTTTCATTAAACAATATGTGCAATGGCAACCGACCGCATTAGAACACATCGAAAAACTGGAACAGCTACGCGTGCTTTGGAACGGCGAAAAAATTCATGTAGAACTCGCCAAAGAAGTGCCGGCTGTGGGTGTGGATACCACCGAAGATTTGGAAAAAGTGCGGTCGATTTTAGCGAAAAAATCACATTAACGATGAATCTCCCCTAACCCCTCTTTACTAAAGAGGGGAATTTGCTTTAAAAAAATAACGACGATAATGTTTAAAATCATTTCAATATCAAATCCGACTTAATCATTCATGATGACTTTCGACGCCAAAAAATTCCTCGCTAACGTACCGCACTTGCCGGGCGTTTATCGTATGTATGACGATAGCAACACGGTGATTTATGTGGGTAAAGCGAAAGATCTGAAAAAACGCTTATCCAGTTATTTTCGTAAGCAGTTAAACAGCAAAAAAACGGAAGCATTGGTGGCATCAATTCATCATATTGAAACCACGATTACCACCTCGGAAACAGAAGCGCTCCTGCTTGAGCATAATTACATCAAAACCTATCAGCCGCGTTATAACGTGTTGTTACGCGATGATAAATCCTATCCATATATTTTATTAACCAAAGAAACTCATCCTCGTATTACGTCTTATCGCGGCTCGAAAAAAATCCAAGGGGAATATTTCGGCCCTTATCCCAATGCCGGCGCTGTGCGTGAGACCTTGTCTTTGTTGCAAAAATTGTTCCCTATTCGGCAATGCGAAAATTCGGTGTATAACAATCGCTCGCGCCCTTGTTTGCAATATCAAATCGGGCGTTGTCTTGCCCCCTGCGTGAAAGGTTATGTAACAGACGAAGCCTATGCGCAACAGGTAAATTTTGCCCGCTTGTTCTTACAGGGGAAAGATCAACAAGTGTTGGATCATTTGGTCAAACAAATGGAACAGGCAAGTCAGCAACTGAATTTTGAAGAGGCGGCACGGGTTCGCGATCAAATTCAGGCGGTGCGCGCAGTAATTGAAAAACAATTTGTCGCCAACGATCGCCATGATGACATTGATATTATCGCCATCGCCTACCAACTTGGTGTGGCTTGCGTGCAGGTGTTGTTTATCCGTCAAGGTAAGATTTTGGGTAATCGTAGCTACTTCCCGAAAGTACCAAGCAATACCAACCTGGCAGAACTCACTGAAACCTTTGTTGGGCAATTTTATCTACAGGCACACCAAGGCAGAACCATTCCGAATACCATTATCGTGGATCAAAAACTGGAAGAAAAAGCAGATTTGGAAACCTTATTAAGCGACCAAGCGGGGCGAAAAGTTATCATTCAAGATCATGCCAAAGGTGATAAAAGCAAATACCTGCAACTTGCGCAAATGAATGCCAAAGCCGCGTTAGTGACCAAGTTAAAACAATCTACCTTGCAACATGATCGCTATGCCGCCCTGCAAGAATTACTCGGCATTGATGTTATCAAACGCATGGAATGTTTTGATATCAGCCACACGATGGGCGAACAAACTATCGCTTCCTGCGTGGTGTTCAATCAAGACGGGCCGCTAAAATCCGATTATCGTCGTTTCAACATCAGCGGCATCACCAAAGGCGATGACTACGCGGCTATGGAGCAAGCACTGTTAAAACGCTACGACAAAGATCTAGAAGAAGACAAAATCCCCGACATTATTTTTATCGATGGCGGCAAAGGGCAACTCAATCGTGCATTACAGGTGTTTGAAAATCTCAAGGTAAAATGGAATAAAAACCGACCGCACTTAATTGGCGTTGCCAAAGGTGTCGATCGCCGCGCCGGCTTGGAAACCCTGATTCTGAGCAAATGGGATAAAGAATTGCATTTGCCATCGGACAGCCTCGCGCTCCATTTAATCCAACATATCCGCGATGAAAGCCACAATCACGCTATCAGCGGACACCGTAAGAAACGCCAACAACATTTCACCCAAAGCGGCTTAGAAAGCATTGAAGGCGTAGGCGCTAAACGTCGCCAAGCGCTCCTCAAATACCTCGGCGGCTTACAAGGCGTTAAAAATGCCACTCTCGATGAAATCGCCTCCGTCCCCGGCATTTCAAAAGCGTTGGCAGAAAAGATTTTTGAGACGCTGCAGCATTAGATTTAAATAGAAAGTGCGATCAGTTTTTTGGTATTTCTCAAATGAAAAACGTTGAAAAAACGAACCGCACTTTTAATACAATCAAAACAAAAAGCGCCATTTCTCTCGAAATAGCGCTTTTTTAATTTACTAACCAGCTCAATTAGTACTTAACGTTTTCGTTACTTAACTTCTCAATCCCCATAATCTCTTTTTTCGCTTCATCAATTTCAGCCTGAATGCCAAACGCTTTTGCCAAATTCTCAGCAGTTAACACCTGCGTTTTTTCGCCATTGGCAATGATTTGTCCTTGATTCAATAAAATTACTTCATCGCAGAATTTATAGGCTAAAGAAAGGTGATGGATTGCGACCACGCAGGTGTGGCTGGGCGTAAGAGATTTTAATTGTTCCATCATATCGATTTGATAAAACGGATCGAGGGCTGCGATGGGTTCGTCAGCGAGCAATAAAGGGGCATTTTTGATACAACAACGAGCAAGTTGTACGCGGGCTTTTTCGCCGCCGGAAAGTTGGCGAAAAGATTTTTCTAATAAATGTGAAATGGAAAACGTTTCTGAAATCGACCGCACTTTTTCTTGTTCTTTGGCTCGGTTAAGCGGATTTGGCAAACCCAACGCGATAACGTCATACACAGATAAATCCCAGTGAATTTCCGTGTTTTGTGCAAGATAAGCTAACTGTTGGCTTTTTTGTGTGGCACTCATGGCGGTCAATCTGTTGTCATCGAACCAAATTTCACCTTTATCAATAGGCAAAATACCGGCGATGGTTTTCAGCAACGTTGATTTGCCCGCACCATTAGCACCCATAATGCCGACCAATTTGCCCGTTGGGATAGTGCAGTGAATGCCTTTTAACCCGTAAGGTTGGGAGAGATTCTCGATTTTAATCATAAAGTTACCTTGCCAATCTGCGTTGTTCCGTCAATAAAATCCAAATCAAACATGGCGCACCAATCATTGCCGTGAGTGTGCCGATGTAAATGTGAGAGAAAAACGGCACATATTGCACACAAAGATCTGCAATGAGCAACAATAAAGCCCCAAATAAGGCACTTGTTATGTAAAGTTGTGATGGGCGTTGCTTCAATAAAATTCGTGCAAAGTGCGGTGCGATTAAGCCGATAAAACCGATGGCACCCGTTTGTGGAATGGTTGCGCCGACGAGCAACGCAACGCCAAAGGTGGTGATAAAAAAACTTCGTTTCGGATCGATCCCCATGGTGCCCGCGGTCTCTTCACCGAAACTGAGTAAATCCACATAACGACGTTCGCGGTATAAACAAACTAAACCAAACAGAACGATCAGCAGTGAAATCACCAAAGTGTCAAGCTTCGCCCACACTAATGAGCCTTGTAACCAACGATAAAGCTCTGCTAGCGCCCAAGGGCTTTCGGCGTTAGATAACAACAACGCAATGGCGGCGCCAAGCAACATATTCACCGCCAAACCGCTGAGGAGCATCATGGTCGTGCCATGATTTTTAGCAATGGCATACACCAATAAAAAACTCGCTAATGCCCCTGCAACACCGCCGAACAGCAATACCGTAAACGGCACAGAAAAATAATAAAGAATAAGCACACTGGCAGCAGTTGCCCCGGCGCTACTGCCGAGCAAACCCGGGCTTGCCAATGGATTTTGAAAAATACCCTGCATGGCATTCCCTGCAAGAGCAAGACAGGCGCCGGTTAAAATCGCCAAACCAATGCGCGGTACACGAACATCCCACAATACAAGCGAGCGCATATCAGTCAGCACCCCATCCGCATTTTTAAGATGCGCAAAATCGCCAAGTTGATGATAAAGGGCAATGCTTGTTATCAACAGTAAGAATGAAAAAAGTGCGGTATTTAATTTTTGTATTTTTGTCAATGGGCTATTTCCTATGCAATCCAAAGATCATTCGGTATGTTCTTCGTTTTAATGTTATCAAATCTCTTTCTATTAATTTAACAAATCTCCCCAAATCCCTCTTTACTAAAGAGGGGAACTGTTGTATCGATAATTTATCATTCTGATGCCTTTCATTTTAATCATTCACACACAAAAAAGGTAAATATGCCATCTGGGGTTAATTTACTAAAGAAAATCCCCCTCTTTAGTAAAGAGGGGCTAGGAGAGATTTGTCTCATTCAAGGGAGATTTGTCGAATTCCATGACTTCCATTGTTGATAAATCCTCTCCGCCCCTTGCCACACACCGTGATCAAAGCAATAAGTATATTTCATCGGAATGCGAAAGTGCGGTCGATTTTCAAAGTATTTTTTTAGCAGAGGATGGTCAAGCAATTCCGCCTGTTCGTTATAGCTTTGTTGGTCAGTGATTTCGATTAACCCGTTAGGTTGAGCAAGCAGCACTTTTTCCAATGAAAAATTTTGCGGGGTCAATGGGTATTTTAACGGTGTTAAACCAAGCAATGTTAATAGCACGTTATATTGCGGGAAAATAGGTTCCACTACGCCGGTTTCCGATAACATTAGCGTATCAGTCAAGGACACATTCATTTTGGTCTTTTGTGATGTTAATTTTGCTACCAACTGTTCCGCATGGGCTTCATTACCGGTGATTTTTCCGAGTTGCAACAGGAGTTCAAATAATTCTTCAGCGGTTTGTGGACTGTCGTTAATCGGCACAATTTTTACGCCAAGGCGCTTTAAATCAGCGACCAATTGAGGATAAAAGGTTTCATTAATCAACAGCGTTTTATCCAAATAAGGCAACAATGCGGTAAGTTGCGGCTCAAGGATAGGTTTATCTCGATTAATTTTATCCAGCATCATGCGCGGATTTTGAGAGTAAGGCGACATCGCCGCGATTTGTTCCGGACGGGCAATTTCCGCAAGCAGTCGGTCGCTGCACAAGGTGAGCGAAACAAATTGCTCAGCGTGTGCAGAAAAGGAAAGAAAAAGTGCGGTGAAAATAACGGATGTTTTTTTCATATAACGAAGGCGGGTTTTTAGCCCGCCATGATTAAAAAATTCGGCGGACCAAAGCCCGCCTTATGATTAGAACGATCCTCTCAAGCCAACATAAACATGACGTCCGTCTTGACCATAGCCAAGGACGTTTTCGTATTTTTTATTGAATACGTTGTTTAAATTCGCATAAATGTTGAGATTTGACATGAGTTGGTAGTTCACGCCAAGATTTGCCAAGGTGTATGAAGGCATTTTGAAATCGCCGGAATCAAGACGTTTACCCACATAAGACACATTGACATCAGAACCTAATTTTTCCGTGATTTGATAAGCTAACCCTAGGTTTCCTGTGTGTTTCGGACGGCGAACATAGTTTGAACCATATTGATCATTTTCAGATTTAATATAGGTGTAAGTGTAGTTTGCATAACCTGAAAGGCTATCAGTGAATTTTCCGTTATACACAATCTCTACGCCTTTAATTTTGGTTTTACCATCACGGTTTACCGCACGATTTGTTGGATTCATGTAATTGCCGGTAAGGGAATTTTCGTCACTTAAAAAGTTATCTACATTACGGGCAAAATAGGTCGTATCCAAGCTATGACGCTTATCATCGGTTTCAAATAAGACACCAAATTCGCCCCCCAAGCTTTTTTCTGCTTTCAAGTTCGGGTTAGCTAACCAAGTTCCACCCCAACCGTAATATTCGGACATGGTCGGATTATGAATAGCTTTGCCCAAACTTGCGTGCGCTTTAACATTTGGTGTGAAACGATAAGCACCGGCAAGACGTGCGGTGAAAGCATTTTCAAATACGCTGTTGTCAGTATAACGACCGCTAACAGAAAGGCTGTGGTCCGCTTCAGTAAATAAACGGTACTCTGCGGCAACACTTTTCTCGGTTAATTTTTTCTCAGCAAAATTGTAAGCGGAAGCAACATATTTCGTATTTTGGTAATCCGCTAATACGCTGACGGCTTGTTTGACTTCACCTTCACGGTCGAAGTTAATATCAAGTTGATAGTTCGTATTCAACTTTTTGCTGTCGTATTCTGTTTTACCAACAGCAGAAGTCCAACTGCTATATTGTGCAGTATCAGCATCGGTTTTAACGTGACTTACCGCCGCTTTATGCACGAATAAATCTTCTGCATTACCAAAATAACCGCTTAATTTATAGCGGGTTTCACGTGTACGGGTATTGTCATCAAATTTTCTTTCGTGCTCTGCACTATTATCAAAATGAACCGTTTGAGATGAATGTGAAGCCAGGAAATCAACGCCTTTTTGACCATCATCAAAACCTAAACGCATAGACACGTTATCACGGTGGAAGCCATCCTTTTCAGTCGCCGGCACGTTTGTACTTTTTGCGCCGGATACGCTCGTATAATTAAATACGCGTTCGCTACGCGCAGAGATCCCTTGCGTACGATGACTATCACCATGAAGGGCATAGTAAAGACCGTGATGTTGACCGGAAAGGGTGACAGAGCCATCACGGGTGCGGTGTGAACCTGCACCTAAGTCGAAATCAACGTTAAATTCTTTGTCTTTATATAATCCGCTTTTGGTGGTGATATAAACCACGCCACCCATGGCATCACTGCCCCAAAGTGCAGATTGCTCGCCACGTAACACTTCGATTTGTTCAATGTTACTTAACGCTAAACCACCGAAATCAAAGTTAGTATCAGCCGGATTAACACGAATGCCGTCAATAATGACCGCAGTATGTTTTGAATTTGCGCCACGTAGGAAAAGGCTTGTTATCGCACCGCGTCCACCACTGACTCCCATTGCCACTCCCGGCACGGTTTTCAACACATCGCTCACATAAGTCGCGTTGCGCTCGGCAAACTCTTTTTCAGTGAGAACGGTAACAGATGAAGCGGTTTGATCTTGGTTCACCGGTGTGGCGTACGCAGAATAAACGCTGATAGGTTTTAATTCGGTTTTTGCTTGTTCAGCGGCAAAGGCAAGCGCCGGTAAACTGAATAACATTGCTGTCGTAATAAGATTCTTCTTCATTCTCGATTTTCCAATTTAAAAGACGAAATTTGCCATAAAAAATGGCGCCCTTTTTCAGGCGCCACATCATAGCACAGGAAACGAAAATTACTTACCGTGCGCCACAAAATCTTCGATATTTTGCGCGACTTTATTCACTAAAGTGGTTACTGCTGAATCACTCGCCCACGCAATATGCGGCGTGATTAATAAATTCGGCAAACGTTTTGCCGCTTGAATTAATGGGTTGTCCTTTTCCGGTGGTTCTTTGACCAACACATCCAAGGCAGCACCGGCAATTTTGCCGTTTTCTAGCGCATCTAATAATACAGCTTCATCTACCAATGGGCCTCGCCCGGTATTGATGAGATAAGCGGTCTGTTTCATTAATGCCAACGTTTCCGCATTGATTAAATTTTTGGTGGTATCGGTTAACGGGCAATGCAGCGTAACAATATCCGCTTGTTTCAATACGGTTTCAAATTCAGTGTAGCCTTCACGAATATGGCTTGCACCTTTGTGTTCCGCATACAACACGTTCATACCCAATAATTGCGCCAAGCGACCCACCTCTGTGCCTAAGCAACCTTTACCAAATACACCTAACGTCGCGCCTCGCACATCGGTAATCGGGTAATCGGTGTAACAAAATTGTCCGCAGGTGGCCCAGCGATCAGAGGTCACTTGATCGCGATGATACCCAATAAGACTATGTTTTAATGAGAAAATCATGCCCAATACATGCTCCGGCACGGTCACACCAGAATAGCCCGTCACATTTTTCACAGCAATACCCAAGTCTTTCGCGGCATCTAAATCAATGTTGTTGGTACCGGTGGCGGTAATTGCGATGAGTTTTAATTTCGGTAAGCGGCTTAATAATTCTCGGTCAAACACCACTTTGCTGGTCACCACAATATCGGCGTCTTTGCTGCGTTCAAAGGTTTCCTCCGGCAAAGTGCGGTCATATTCCGTCCATGTGTGTGGAAAGCTTAGACGTGGAATATTATGGCTTGCGGGAATACCGGTACGATCGAGAAAAACAATGTTCATCAAAAACTCCTTTAGTTTCACAACGTTTGAATATGACGTCTAACCTTAAAGAAGCCTTTGCGCAAAAACAAGGGAGAGAAAGGATTTTTATGATTTGTGTGATCTCGATCTAAAAACGCAGCGAAAAAGCACCGCACTTTGATGGTTCTTCTTAAGATTCCTGCAACCAATTTCGCAAAATTTGCTCACCATATTCCGAAATATAGGATTCCGGATGAAATTGTACCCCGTAAATCGGCAACGTTTTATGCTGCATGGCCATAATGATGTTGTCATCACAACGGGCGGTAATTTGTAATGCACTTGGGAAATTCAGCTCACTTACCGCCCAAGAATGATATAAGCCAATTTGAAAGGCCTGAGGCATATCTTTAAAGAGAAGGGATTCCGCCACACACTGCAACCGCTTGGCTTGCCCATGACGTGGTGACGGAAGATTATGTAATTCTGCACCAAAGAATTCACATAACATTTGATGCCCTAAACACACGCCCAAAATGGATTTGCTGTGCTGATAACGCGCCAGCAGCTCAAATAATTGTGGATAAGCGCGCGGCACATCAGGGCCGGGAGAAATCAATAAATGAGAAAAATCGCCCACGGCATCTAAATCCAGTTCTTCCACATTAACCACTTGAAATGGCACATCCAAACGACGGATGAGATCCACTAAGTTGAACGTAAAAGAATCGTGATTATTGATGATCAGTAGTGACATAACATCTTTCTCAAAGGGCTAAATAGGCGGTGAAGTATATAATTTTATGGCGATTTAAGCTAAAATTTTCGCCGTTTTTTCACGAGATAATGTTATGTGGCAAGATTTTATTCAACAAGCGAACCAATTTGGCGAAGCGAAAACGCCCTTCTTCTTTTTAATCGATTTTGAGCAACAAAAACCGATATTGTGTCCGCTAAATGAAATGGCTGAGCAAGGGATTTTCGTCCAATTTCCTGATTATACCAACGTGAATTGGCTGGAAGATTTGCCGATAGCGCCTTTTTATTTACATAAACAGCCAATGGATTTTGCCGCCTATCAAAAAGGCTTTGATTTAGTACAACAGGAACAGCACTTCGGTAATTCCTATTTGCTGAATCTGACTTATCCGACACTGATTGAAACCCATTATTCACTGCGTCAACTCTTCCAATACAGTCAGGCAAAATACAAGTTGTTGTTCAAAGATCAATTTGTGTGTTTTTCACCGGAATGTTTTGTCAATTTATACGACAACCATATTTTCACTTATCCGATGAAAGGCACGATTGATGCAACACTTCCCCATGCCCAAGCCACCTTGCTCAACAATCAAAAAGAGCAGCGGGAACATTACACCATCGTGGATTTAATGCGCAATGATTTAGCCACCGTTGCTGAAAACATTCAAGTGACTCGCTTTCGTTATGTGGAAGAAATCCAAACAGAACGCAGCGCCATTTTGCAAACTAGCTCCGAAATTCGTGGTGAATTAGCGGAAAACTGGCAGAAAGAAATCGGCTCTCTTCTTGCCAAATTGCTACCCGCCGGATCTATCAGTGGCGCCCCCAAAGAAAAAACCGTACAAATTATTCAACAGGCCGAACAACAACCTCGTGGCTATTACACCGGTATATTCGGTATTTTTGATGGGAAAAAATTACAAAGTGCGGTGGCAATTCGTTTTATTGAAGACACAGAAAAAGGCTTTGTTTTCCGCAGTGGTGGAGGCATTACCATTCAAAGTGACGCACAGGAAGAATATCAAGAATTAATTCAAAAAGTGTATGTGCCGTTACAGAGGGCTTAACCATGGAATTTCCTTTATTTGAAACCCTTGCCATCGAACAAGGCAAGATCCGCAATATCGCACTCCATCAACGACGCTACGAACGCAGTTTACAGGCGTTTTATGGCAAACAAAGTGCGGTCGTTTTTCCTCGCATTTTTCAACTTGCCGAACATATTCGTGTACCGCTCGAATTGACTGCCGAACCGCTGATTCGTTGCCGAATCGATTACAATGCAGAGCAAATTCAATGCCGTTATTTTCCTTACCAGCGTAAACATTGTCGTACCTTTAAACCGGTTATCTGCGACCACATTGACTACGGCTTAAAATTCGCTGACCGCACTTTATTAAACGAATTACTCGCGCAAAAAGGCGATTGCGATGAAATCATGATCATCAAAAACGGATATGTCACCGATTGCACTATCGGCAATCTTATTTTCCGCCAAGGTACACAATGGTTCACCCCCGACACGCCACTCCTTGAAGGCACCCAACGGGCGGCACTATTAGCCCAAGGTCGCATAAAAGTGCGGTCGATTTTAGCCACGGATTTGAGTTTGTTTGAAGAAATCAGGTTGATCAATGCGTTGAATGGATTGGAATAAAAAATCATCCTGCAATATTTAAGCAAGAAAAAAGCCTTTCCATTTGGAAAGGCTTTTATGTTTAATCAAGCAAATTATTTTTTCTTCGCTTTTGGATTTGGTAAGTCGGTGACGGAACCTTCGAAGACTTCGGCCGCTAAACCGACAGATTCGTGTAAAGTTGGGTGCGCGTGGATGGTTAACGCAATGTCTTCCGCATCACAACCCATTTCGATCGCCAAACCGATTTCACCTAACAATTCACCTGCGTTGGTACCTACAATAGCTCCACCTAATACGCGATGAGTGTCTTTATCGAAAATCAGTTTTGTCATACCGTCGGCACAGTCAGAAGCAATAGCACGACCGGAAGCAGCCCACGGAAAGTTTGCCACTTCATAGTTCAAGCCTTCCGCTTTACATTCTTTCTCAGTTTTACCAACCCATGCCACTTCAGGCTCTGTATAGGCAATAGAAGGAATCACTTTCGGATCGAAATAGTGTTTTTTACCTGCAATAACTTCAGCAGCCACGTGACCTTCATGAACACCTTTATGGGCTAACATTGGTTGACCAACGATATCACCGATAGCAAAAATGTGAGACACATTGGTACGCATTTGTTTGTCGGTACGAATGAAGCCACGTTCATCAACGTTGACGCCGGCTTTTTCTGCATCAAGCAATTTACCGTTCGGTGTACGACCAATAGCTACTAATACGGCATCATAACGTTTTGTGATGCTGCCTGCTTTGCCTTCCATAGACACATGGATGCCGTCTTCTTTCGCTTCTACGGCAGTCACTTTGGTTTCAAGCATTAAATTGAATTTTTGCTCAATACGTTTAGTGAAGATTTTAACGATATCTTTGTCTGCAGCAGGAATCACTTGGTCGAACATTTCAACCACATCAACTTTAGAACCTAACGCTTGGTAAACGGTCCCCATTTCCAAACCGATGATACCACCGCCCATGATTAACAATTCTTTTGGCACTTCACGCAATGCAAGCGCATCGGTAGAATCCCAAACTCGTGGATCGTGGTGTGGAATAAATGGCAATTCAATTGGACGAGAACCTGCTGCAATAATCGCATTATCAAATTTCACGTTCGTAACATTACCGTCTTTATCGGTCACCGCTAAAGTGTGGGAATCAGCAAATTTAGCTTCGCCTTGCACCACTTGCACTTTACGCATTTTTGCCATACCGGCTAAACCACCAGTTAAGCGAGAAACCACGCCTTCTTTACCGGCACGGATTTTATCTAAATCAATGGTTGGTTCAGCAAAAACAACGCCGTGATGTTCAACGTGTTTAGCTTCTTCAATAATTTTTGCAACGTGTAATAACGCTTTAGACGGAATACAACCTACGTTTAAACAAACGCCGCCCAAAGTAGAATAACGTTCAACAATGACTGTTTCTAAGCCCAAGTCAGCACAACGGAATGCAGCGGAATAACCTGCCGGACCTGCGCCAAGCACAACCACTTGGGTTTTCACTTCTTTACTCATTTTGTCTCCTTAAAAATGCGATTTTTTATGACCGCACTTCATTTAATCAAGCGCTAAAAATTTAAAAATGCCTCTCTCATTTGAGAGAGGCACAATAAATTACATAATTAAACGACGTAAATCTGCCAACACAGAACCGATGTAGCTAATGAAGCGTGCACCGTCGGCACCGTCAATAACACGGTGGTCGAATGACAAGGAAATCGGAAGAATTAAGCGCGGTGCAAAATCTTTACCGTTCCAAACAGGTTCCATTGAAGATTTGGATACACCTAAAATCGCCACTTCCGGCGCATTCACGATTGGCGAAAAGTGAGTTGTACCCAAACCACCAATACTGGAGATGGTGAAACAACCGCCTTGCATATCGGATGCCGTTAATTTACCGTCACGGGCTTTCTTAGAAACTTCAGCCAATTCACGGGAAAGCTCGATAATGCCTTTTTTATTCACATCTTTGAATACCGGTACAACTAAACCATTTGGTGTATCTACCGCCACGCCGATGTTGATGTATTTTTTCAAGATTAAGCGCTGCGCATCTTCAGTGATAGAACTGTTGAAACGAGGATACGCTTCTAATGCTTTAGCAACCGCTTTCATAATAAACACAACCGGTGTGATTTTCACGCCAAGTTTTTGTTTTTCCGCTAAGGCATTTTGTTCTTTACGGAAAGCTTCTAACTCGGTGATATCTGCTTTATCGAAATGAGTAACGTGTGGAATCATAACCCAGTTACGATGTAAGTTCGCACCGGAAATCTTATTGATACGGCTTAATTCCACTTCTTCGATTTCACCAAATTTGCTGAAATCAACTTTCGGCCATGGTAACAAGCCTAAACCTGCGCCATTTGCAGCACCAGCAGTTGCTGAAGAACCACTTTCTAACGCTTTCACTGCCGCTTTTACATAAGCTTGAACGTCTTCTTTTAAGATACGACCTTTACGACCGGTACCTTTCACTTTATCTAAGTTAACACCGAACTCACGGGCAAGACGGCGAATCACCGGTGTGGCGTGTGCAAAACTTTTCGCTGAAGTGACATCAGCATCAGATGCCGTTGCTGCCGACGCAGAAGGTGCGGCAGCTGGCGCTGCTACCTGAGCCGGTGCAGTAGCTTGTGGTGCAGCTGCGGCAACTGGTGCAGAACCTGCCACTTCAAATTTCATAATTAATGAACCGGTAGAGACTTTGTCACCCGCTTTCACTAAAATTTCTTTAACAACACCGGCAAATGGTGCCGGCACTTCCATCGAAGCTTTGTCACCTTCAACGGTAATTAATGACTGCTCTTCTGTGATGCTATCGCCTACTTTTACCATAATTTCAGTCACGTTAACTTCGTCACCACCAATATCAGGGACATTCACTTCTTTCACACCACCGGCAACTGGTGCGGCAGGTGCGGCAGCAGGCGCAGATGCCGCTGGTGCTGAAGCAGACGCACTGCCGGCAACTTCAAAACGCATAATCAATGTGCCGGTGGACACTTTATCGCCCGCTTTAATAATAATTTCTTTCACGATACCGGCAACAGGTGCTGGCACTTCCATAGACGCTTTATCGCCTTCAACGTTAATAATGGATTGATCCACTTCAACGCGATCACCCACTTTTACCATAACATCAGTAACGTTGACTTCATCAGAACCGATATCCGGCACATTCACATCAACTACTTGTGCACTAGCCGGCGCAGCGGCAGGTGCTGCGGCCGGTTGAGCGGCTTGTGCAGGTGCCGCGTCAGCGCTATCTAGTACCAACATAGGCGTGCCGGTGGTTACTTTATCTCCAACTTTCACTAACACTTCTTTAACCACGCCTGCTTCAGGTGCCGGCACTTCCATCGATGCTTTATCACCTTCAACATTGATAATGGATTGATCCGCAGTAATCGTATCTCCAACTTTTACCATCACTTCGGTAACGGTCACTTCATCACTACCGATATCCGGAATTTGAATTTGTTTAGCCATTTCTTTTTACCTTTTAAACGTTTGGAAAACCAACCGCACTTTCATCAAGTGCGGTCGTTTTTTTCGTTATTTTTTATGCGTATAACGGATTCAATCTTTCAGGATCGATACCGTATTTTGCGATTGCTTCGGCAACCACTTTCTTGTCAACTATGCCTTCTTGTGCCAACACATGTAATGCGGCAACCACAACGTGGTGTGCATCTACTTCAAAGTGGTCACGCAAGTTCGCACGGCTATCGGAACGACCGAAACCATCCGTACCCAACACATGATAATGTTTAGCCGGTACATAAGCGCGGATTTGCTCAGCAAAAAGCTTCATGTAGTCGGTTGCTGCAACGGTAGGCTTGTCGTTCATCACTTGAGCAACGTATGGCACACGTGGTGTTTCGGTTGGATGTAACATATTCCAACGAACCGCATCCGCCCCTTCGCGAGCAGCTTCAGTGAAGGACGGCGCACTATAAACATCAGAGCTGATGCCGTAGTCGTTAGCCAAGATTTGAGCAGCTTCACGTACATGACGCAAGATCGCACCGGAACCAAGTAATTGCACTTCGCCTTTACCTTTTCCTTGTACGCGTTCAAATTTATAAAGACCTTTACGAATACCTTCTTCTGAGCCTTCAGGCATTGCAGGTTGATCGTAAATTTCGTTTAAAGTGGTGATGTAATAGAACACATCTTCTTGTTTTTCACCATACATACGGTTAATACCGTCTTGCATGATAACCGCTACTTCATAAGCAAATGCCGGGTCATAAGAGACACAGTTCGGAATCGTTAAAGATTGAATGTGGCTGTGACCATCTTCGTGTTGTAAACCTTCACCATTTAATGTTGTACGGCCTGACGTACCACCAATCATGAAACCACGAGCCAATTGGTCACCGGCTGCCCACATTAAGTCACCCACACGTTGGAAACCGAACATGGAGTAGTAAATGAAGAATGGGATCATCGGCATATTGCTCACAGAATAAGACGTTGCTGCAGCTAACCAAGAAGAGGTTGCACCTAATTCGTTGATCCCTTCTTGTAAGACTTGACCATCTTTCGCCTCACGGTAGTAAGCCACTAAATCGCGGTCGGATGGGACATAATTTTGACCATGTGGGTTGTAAATACCGATTTGACGGAATAAGCCTTCCATACCGAAAGTACGCGCTTCGTCTGCCACGATTGGCACAATGTGTTGACCCACATTTTTGTCTTTTAACAACGTATTTAAGAAACGAACGAATGCCATTGTGGTTGAAATCGGACGTGGTTGCGCTTCTAACAACGCAGAGAATTCTGAAAGCTCAGGTGCTTTGAAGTCCACGGTAAATTTCGGTTGACGTGCAGGCACATAACCTTGCAATGCTTTACGATATTCATGCAAGTATTTGTACTCTTCGGAACCTTCTGGGAAGGTGACATACGGCAAGCTTTCCAAATCTTCATCTTTCACCGGAATGTGGAAGTAATCGCGGTAAGCTTTGATACTGTCAGCAGACATTTTTTTGGATTGGTGTGCGGTGTTTTTACTTTCTGCTTCAGCAATTTTATAGCCTTTCACAGATTGCACTAAGATAACAACCGGTTTACCGGCATTTTGTGCTTTCTTGAATGCGGCAAATACTTTAAGCGGATCATGACCGCCACGTTGTAACGCCCAAATTTCATCGTCAGTCATATCAGCAACTAATGCCGCGGTTTCCGGGTAACGACCGAAGAAGTGTTCACGTACGTAAGCACCGTCTTTAGATTTGAATGTTAAGTAGTCACCATCAACCACTTCCATCATTAATTGGGTGAGTTTACCTGTGGTGTCTTTGGCAAATAATTTATCCCAACGACTACCCCACATAACTTTGATTACTTCCCAACCGGCGCCCACGAATAAACCTTCTAATTCTTGAACGATTTTACCGTTACCGTTTACCGGACCGTCTAAGCGTTGTAAGTTACAGGAAATGACGAAAATTAAGTTATCTAAATGTTCACGAGCGGCGAAAGTTAATGCACCTTTAGATTCAATTTCATCCATCTCGCCATCGCCTAAGAAGGCATACACTTTTTGATCAGCCGTATCTTTCAAACCACGATTGTGTAAGTATTTTAAGAAACGGGCTTGATAAATGGCGTTCACCGGGCCTAACCCCATAGAAACGGTAGAGAATTGCCAGAAATCAGGCATTAATTTGGGGTGAGGGTAAGAAGACAAACCTTTGCCATGCACTTCTTGACGGAAGTTGTCTAATTGCTCTTCCGTTAAACGTCCTTCTAGGAAAGCACGAGCATACATCCCCGGCGCCGCGTGGCCTTGGAAGAAGACTAAGTCACCACCGTTTTTCTCTGTTGCCGCTTTGAAGAAATGGTTAAAACCGACTTCATACATGGTTGCCGCAGATTGGAAAGTGGATAAGTGGCCACCTAAATCAAGGTCTTTTTTCTGTCCGCGTAATACCATCATCACGGCATTCCAACGAACATAAGAACGAATGCGACGTTCAATCTCTAAATTGCCCGGATAAGCCGGTTGCTCGGAAACTGGAATGGTATTCACATAATCGGTTGTGATCCCACTAGGTAAAGAAACGCCACCGGCGCGAGCTTGTTGCATAACTTGATCGATAATGAACTGAGCGCGCTCAATGCCTTCCTCACGAATTAACGAATCAATTGCTGCCAACCAATCGTTAGTCTCGATCGGATCTACGTCATTTTTTAACAATTCTGACATAGTTTTTTCCTTATTTTGTTAAGTTAGAAGTACATTTAACGCTACTTTTGGTAGCAATTAAACAACGAATTGATAACTAAAAATGGTTTAATTTGTCAAAACCACTATGTAAACTGTACAAAAAACACACATTACAAATTTTTAACAAATAATGTAAATCTTATTAGATTTTTTGAAAGAATGATAGTGATTTTTATCTCTGCAGCGGAAAATATCTTATCGCCGAGCTCTTTTAAATAACCATTTATACATAAATTTACGCAACAATCTGCCACACCAAAGAAAACGCCTAAAAAAGCGACCGCTCTTTCTAAAATAGGTGATCGTCATCACATATTAGCCATTGAAAAAAAGAATTAAATATTGCGTATTTCGCCTAATTAACCTACCATTAAACTCAACTATTTATATCGCATAAAAATTTGGAGATAAAAAATGCAAAACGAACTTATTTGTTACAAAAAAATGCCGGTTTGGACCAAAGACAGCTTGCCAAAAATGTTTCAAGAAAAGCACAACACCAAAGTCGGCACTTGGGGAAAACTCACCGTCTTAAAGGGCAAACTCAAATTTTATGTGTTAACGGAAAATGGTGATATTGTGAGCGAACACATTTTCACCCCACAAGATGAAACACCTTTTGTTGAACCTCAACTTTGGCATCGTGTTGAAGCCCTTTCCGATGATTTGGAATGTTTCCTTGAATTTTATTGCACCAAGGAAGACTACTTCAGCAAAAAATACAATATGACCGCTACTCACGGCGATGTGGTCAATGCGGCTAAAATTATCAAACCATGTAAGGTGTTAGATTTAGGGTGTGGACAAGGGCGTAACTCCCTCTATTTGAGTTTACTCGGCTATGATGTAACTTCTTGGGATCACAATGAAAACAGTCTCCAATTTTTAAACGAGACTAAAGAGAAAGAAAATCTGAAAATTCAGACCGCACTTTACAATATCAACGATGCAAACATTCAAGAAAACTATGATTTTATTTTGTCGACTGTGGTCTTTATGTTCCTCGATCGTACCCGCGTACCGGCAATTCTTGAAAACATGCAAAACCACACCAATCCGGGGGGCTACAATTTAATCGTGGCCGCCATGTCCACACCGGAAGTGCCTTGCCCGGTACCATTCTCTTTCACCTTTGGTGAAAATGAATTGAAAGAATACTACAAAGATTGGGAATTCTTAGAATACAACGAAAACATGGGTGAACTGCACAAAACCGATGAAAACGGCAATCGCTATAAAATGAAATTTGTAACCATGTTGGCAAGAAAAAAATAGTTTGCCGATTTAGAAAAGAAAAAGACCGCACTTTGCGATATAAAGTGCGGTCTTTTTTTATTGCATTTTTAATTATTCTTCAATGGAACGTAATAACTCGTTGATACCCACTTTTCCTAGCGTTTTAGCATCCACTTTTTTCACGATAACAGCACAGTAAAGACTGTATTTACCGCATTTTGACGGAAGACTACCGGAAACAACGACTGAACCAGCCGGTACGCGACCATAATGAATTTCGCCCGTTTCACGATCATAAATTTTGGTAGATTGACCAATAAATACGCCCATGGAGATCACACAACCATCTTCAACAATCACCCCTTCTACCACTTCAGAACGCGCGCCGATAAAGCAGTTATCGCCGATAATGGTTGGGTTGGCTTGTAATGGTTCTAACACGCCACCGATCCCTACGCCACCGGATAAGTGCACGTTTTTACCGATTTGTGCGCAAGAGCCGACTGTTGCCCAAGTATCCACCATCGATCCTTCGCCCACATACGCACCAATATTCACATAAGATGGCATTAACACTGTATTTTTAGCAATGTATGCCCCTTTACGCACGGTAGCAGAAGGCACTACACGGAACCCTTCTTGTTGAAAACGTTCTTCCGTGTAATCAGCAAATTTTAAAGCGACTTTGTCGTAGTATTTGGTTTCTGCACCATCAATAATTTGATTTTCATTGATGCGGAAAGAAAGCAATACCGCTTTCTTTAACCATTGGTGAGTCACCCATTCGCCATCAATCTTTTCTGCAACACGGTATTTACCGCAGTCTAAGCCTTCAATCACTTCTTCAATGGCGGCACGAGTTTGTGCATCAACGGTTTTCGGTGTGATTTCCGCGCGTTTTTCAAAGGCGTTTTCAATAATTTGTTGTAAATTGGACATCTTGCTTCCTATATCAGTGTTAATAAAAATAAATGCGTTAAGATTACAATACTTCTAACGTGACATTACTAAATAACTTTTTCACGTCGCTGTTGTCATGCAACGCCTCAGCTTTTTCAACATTGGTTCGAGTCAAGTGCGGTGAAAAATAATTAATAAAGTCATACATATAATTTCGTAAGAATGCACCATTTTTAAATGCAATTTGCGTCATGCTTGGACGGAATAAATGATCTGCTTTGATAGCCACTAAATCCTTATCTGCCGATGTATGTGCCATAGAAGCCATAATTCCTACGCCCAACCCCATGCGTACATAGGTTTTGATAATATCCGCATCCGTTGCAGTAAACACAATGTTTGGCAAAATACCCGCACTATTAAAAGCATAATCCAAATCAGACGCACCGGTAAAACCGAAGGTATAGGTAATTAAAGGATATTTCCCTAACTCTTCAATAGTAAGATGTTCGCATTGAGCTAAAGGATGATCGGGCTTCACAATCACCGAACGATTCCAGAAGTAACACGGCAACAAGACCACATCATCAAAGAGATATTGCGCTTCGGTAGTAATGGCCAAATCCACTTCATCAGACATCAATGCATCATAAATTTGTGTAGGTGAACCTTGATGAATATGCAAACTTACGTTGGGATAACGCTGAGAAAATTTTTCTACAACCGCCGGCAACATATAACGCGCCTGCGTATTTGTCGTTGCAATACGCAATACACCTTGTTCTGGCTTGGTATATTCATCAGCAACAGAACGAATGCCTTGCATTTTCATCATAATCTCACGAGAGATCGCCACAATTTTTTTCCCGGGCGGCGTTAATCCTTTGATGTGCTTACCATTACGCTCAAAAATCTCTACGCCTAGCTCATTTTCTAATAAGCGTACCTGTTTACTAATCCCCGGTTGCGATGTGAATAGCACATGCGCAGCTTCCGTGATATTCATATTTTGATTAGCGACTTCAACAATATAGCGAAGCTGTTGAAATTTCATAAATTCTCCTTTTAATGACAACCGTAAAGTGCGGTTATTTTTTATAACGTTTACTTAATTCTGAATAACGTTTAACTGCCTTACGGATTTTCCCTGTCTTTGGCTTACGTCGTTGCTTATTCATGTCTAATTTGGTTTCGGTTTCCGGTGGTAAACCGACCAATTCACGTAAATAATTCACGTCTGCCAGTTCCATCTCCTGCCAGCCACCACGTGGTAAATTCTTCATCAATTTAATGTTGCCATAACGAATACGAATCAAGCGGCTCACTTGGATGCCTTGCGATTCCCATAAACGACGCACTTCACGATTACGTCCTTCCATTAAGGTCACATCAAACCATTGATTCATCCCCACCCCACCAACAAATTTAATCTCTTTAAAATTTGCCGGGCCGTCTTCCAATTGAACGCCTTTCTTTAAGCGATTCAACATCGCGTCATCTACTGCACCAAACACGCGAACAGAATATTCCCGCTCGACTTCGCGGCTTGGGTGCATTAAACGATTCGCTAATTCGCCGTCTGTTGTGAATAACAATAAACCCGATGTATTAATATCTAAACGACCAACTGCAATCCAACGGGCACCGGTTAAACGCGGTAAACGATCAAACACGGTAGCGCGCCCTTCCGGATCATGACGGGTGCAAAGCTCACCTTCCGGTTTGTAATACATCAATACACGACACACTTCTTTCTGCGCCTGTGTCAGATTAATCAAATTACCGTCAATACGCACTTTCACACCAGAATTCACGTTAATTCTATCGCCTAGCGTTGCGATTTTACCGTCCACACTTACTCGATTTTCCGCAATAATGCTTTCGATTTCACGACGGGAACCTTGTCCGGCTCGTGCCAATACTTTTTGTAACTTCTCGCCTTCGGCTGAAGTCGTTTTCATCTCATTTTTTCCATTTGGCTTTACTGAAGTTGGACGATTTTTCGCTACGACAGGTTGGTTTTTCTGTGTAAAGTGCGGTCGATTTTGAACGCGTTTTTGTGTTGTGGGTTTCATAAATCCTCGTTGTCGCTTTCCCAAGCGTCTTTTCAAAAATAGGTTTAAATAAACGGAGCGACCGAACCACTGCCTTCACGCAAAATGACCGGCGTTTCTGTCGTTAAATCAACCACAGTGGTTGGCTCTTGTCCTAAATAACCGCCGTGAATAATTAAATCCACTTGATGCTCTAGGCGGTCTCGAATTTCTTCCGGATCCGATTGGGTAATATGTTCTTCGTTTGGCAACATTAAAGAACAAGATAAAATCGGCTCCCCCAATGCCTTCAATAAATCCAAGGCAATTTGATTATCCGGCACACGAATCCCGATGGTTTTTCGTTTGGACGTCATTAAACGGCGCGGTAATTCTTTGGTTGCCGTTAAAATAAAAGTGTAACGTCCCGGCGTGTTGTTTTTAATCAAGCGATAAGCAGAATTCGTCACTAAAGAATAATTGGATAACTCCGATAAATCACTGCATACCAAAGTAAAATTATGCCCTTCCGGTAATTGGCGAATTTGCACGATACGATCCATCGCATGCTTATCCCCAATCATGCAACCCAACGCATAGCCGGAATCGGTAGGATACACGATCACGCCGCCATTACGTAAAATTTCAACCGCTTGATTGATTAAACGCACCTGCGGATTTTCCGAATGGATATAAAAAAATTGACTCATATGTTTTCACTCTCCGAGTAAAATTGCGGCGTATTATAGCAGTTTAAGCGCCTGCAGGATAACGCTTTGTGCCGTGCCATTAAACATTTCTTGCGTCACTGGCTTGCTGCAATAATTGACGGCTTTCCTGTAAAAATTGTTCTGAATAATCACCAAACCAGTCGCGAATTTGATTGAATTGATCAATAAAGCCTTGGCGATCATGGTTTTTGAAAAAATCAAAGCCGACTTCATAACTGTTTTTCAGATGTTCAATCACCGCCAAGTTTTCCGGTTTATCCGCAATAATATCGGCATATAATGCCGCATCCTGTGCAAATAGACGTCCGACCATTGCCAATTCCAAACGATAAATCGGCGAAGATAATGCTAATAATTTTTCCAATTCCACCGGCTGTTGGGACAAATACAAGCCATACACAAACGTGGAAAAATGGCGCAACGCCTGAATATAGGTCATATGATGATCATGTTCCGCGGCATCTACTGGGTAGATTTTGGCACCCCACATTTGAATTTGTTGTAACAACCACTGATAGCGTTCGCTAAAACGCCCGTCACAACATGCCACCACTTGTTTTGCCATGCTGGCTATATCCGGCCCAAACATCGGGTGTAACCCAACCACGGCGCCTTGATGCACTTCCAGCATTTTTTGTAACGGCACTCGTTTCACAGAGGTTAAATCCGCCAACAACATATTTTCGGTGAGATAGGGTTTAAGGCGTTCAATCACTTCAGGCGTATTGGCGATAGGTACAGAAACAATCACGACATCCGCCTCTTGCAAAATGCTCTCTGCCTGAGGCCAATCCTCGTGTTCCAACACCACAACAGGATAACCGGAATCTTGCAAGTAACGACCAAACAAACGCCCAAGTTTGCCTCGTCCCCCCACAATAACAATTTTGCGAATTGCGGGATTTACGGTTTTAAAGCCGAAACGATTTTCACTGACATAAGACTCACGCATAATGCGGCGTAAAATGTCTTCAATTAAATCAGGCGACAGCCCAAGTTGCTCAGCGGCTTCACGTTTTCGTTGTAGCATTTCGATTTCCCGCTGCGGCACATAAATAGGCAGGCCATGTTGTTGTTTAACTTCACCGACTTTATGTACCACCTCCAAGCGCTTTGCCAAAAGCTGTAGCAATTCTTGATCTAATTGATCAATTTGCGCTCTTAACTCTGCTAACTGTTCCATCTTATCTCCGCTAAAAACACCCGAAAAACCGACCGCACTTTTATTTCACAGAACCGCAGGTTAAGCAATATAAATATTGCCCTTTCGGATCGTTAAACGTATTTAACAAACCAAGTTGTTTTTTAAACAGTGTCATTTCTTTTGGTAATCCGACAGTTTCTGCCATCACGCGCTGTAACCAAAGACGACCTTCACCTTTGAAATCGCGCATGATTTTCTTAATCAACGTACGCTCATCGTCCACCATCCATTCCACAGAGAAACGACTTTCATCAATTTTTTCTTGCTCCGCGCGTCTTTCATTCACCAATTCCATGGCTTTTCCTAGAGCGGTATCAAGATTACCTAACTCATCCACCAATTTATGCGCTAACGCTTCGGAACCAAGCCAGACTTGACCTTGTGCAACCTTATCCACTTGGGCTTTGGTTAAATGACGCCCCTCGCTCACTTTAGTTAAGAATTGATCGTAACCATGTTCAATTTCCAGCTGTAATACATCATTTAATTCAGCGGACAACGGGCTTAAAAGAGAACCTAACGCCAAATCGGAAGTTTTCACGCCATCGGCAGAAACGCCAATTTTCTTAATGGTGTTCTCGAAAGTCGGTAACACGGCAAAAATACCGATAGAGCCGGTAATGGTGTTTTTATCTGCCACAATATAATCCGCCGTGGAAGAAATCCAGTAACCGCCAGACGCCGCCATGCCTCCCATGGAAACCACCACCGGCTTACCGGCTTTCTGTAAATGCGTTACTTCTTGGCGAATGATCTCAGAAGCAAAAGCGCTGCCACCCGGGCTATTGACACGCAATACCACGCCTTTTACGTCTTTATCATCGTGCGCCTGACGTAATAACATCGCAATCGTATCGCCACCGGCATTTTCTTCATCACTTTCGCCGTCTACAATCGCGCCCTCGACGTTCACCACGGCAATTTTATTGTCTGTTTCGCCGATTAAACGATCCGGTAAAGAAGCTAAATAGGTTTCAAAATCCACGGTTTTCGGCTGATGCTCTTTATCTTCACCAAAAAGTGCGGTCAATTTTCTATTTAAATCGAAACGATCCAACACATCAGTAATTAATTTACGTTTTACCGCATATGCCGTACTGTCGCCTTTCAAGGCCTTCAACTCGGTTAAATAAGTATTTGCCGTCGGCGTAACAAGCGCTTTCGGAATGTCCCGATTAATGGCCACTTGTGCCGTGTAATTCTCCCACATGGTGTTTAACCAGCGTTGTAAATTAGCCCGTGCTTCAGGCGACATATCATTACGCAAAAATGGCTCAACGGCTGATTTATAGGTGCCCACACGGAACACGTGCGGGTTCACGTCTAATTTATCCAGCATTTCTTTATAATACAGCGTTTCCTGTGCCAAGCCCTCAATAGAAACACTGCCGATAGGATTCATGTAAATTTCATCGGCATAACTGGCGAGGAAATATTGAGATTGGTTGTAGCTGTCCGAATAAGCGATCACTTGTTTACCGCTATCTTTGAAATTCTCAATCGCTTCACCGACGTATTCAAGAGATGGTAAATCGCCTCCTTGAAAATAATTGAGATCCAGCACTAAGCCTTTCACTTTGTCATCCTGTGCCGCTGCATCAATGGCATAAATCACATCAAAGGTCGAATATTGTTGCGCAATACGTTGGTTATCCAATTCTTTTAGCATGCTTTTGAAACTGCTTTGAGCATCGCGATTATCTGCCAAATAGCCATCCAGTTGTAATAGCAACGCCCCTTGATCGCCTTTTAACACGACTTTTTCCTGTTTATCCGCCCCAACAATCAGGGTAAAAACGGAAAGTGCCAATAAAACAAAAATCAAGAAAACGATATTCATGACTAAATCACGAATAAAATTAAGGATACGCCAGGCAAACTTCACCAAAGAGACGATAAATTTCATATAACCTCGAAAAATCAACAAAATGGCGTTTAAAATACCATAAACCTACGTCTGAATAAACCTAGAGAAAGCCTGTTTTAAAAACTGTGCTATAATCCACCGCACTTTATTCCCCCCCATAAAAAGGAAGCGAAAATGGATGCATTACAACTCCTCACTGAACGCAGTTCACAAAAAAAACTCAATGAACCGGCACCAAATGAACAGCAATTAAACCAAATCTTTCAAGCTGCCTTGCGGGCGCCTGATCACGGCAAATTACAACCTTACCGTTTTGTTGTTATCAAAAAAGAAAAAATGGCCACCTTCGGCGATTTGTTAAAAAGTGCGGTGCATGAACTCAATTTGGGTGAAGAACGTTTGAAAAAAGCTGAAAACCTTGCCGGTCGCGCACCGATGGTTATCGGTATCGTCGCGAAATTAGATCCAACCATCAAGAAAGTGCCGGAATGGGAACAACTTCTCTGCGCCGGTTGCGCCACTTATGCAATGCAACTTGCCGCCAACGCGTTAGGCTTTAAAAACGTTTGGATCAGCGGCCCTTGGCTAGAAGGTTCGGCACTACGCAACGCTTTCCGATGTGAAGCGCAAGATAAAATTATCGGTTTTATTATGTTAGGTTCCGGTGAAGAAAAATTAGAAAGAGAGAAAAAAGTACTCAGTTTAGACGATGTAGTTTCTTCCCTGTAAATCTCCTAAAAAACATCAGAAAAACAGACTGCACTTTAGATAGAATGAGTAAAGTGCGGTCTGTTTTTTCATTATTTTCAGCACAGCAAACGAACATTTGCTCTGTTTTAATCTCTTTCCTTTATTTGTCGTGATAAAAAATGATGCCAAATAATATAGAAAAGTTTTGACAAACCAGCACATCATATAATACTATTTTTATATGTTAACTCTTTGTTAACTATTAATTCAAACTTAAGGAGACAAATATGAACCCAAATGTTGGTGGTATGGATAAAGTTATTCGAATCGTTCTAGGCATCGTTCTCATTGCCTTGACCTTAACGAACGTTATCGGTTGGTGGGGCTGGATTGGTGTTGTTCCGCTATTAACCGGACTATTCTCACGCTGCGGTCTTTATTCACTACTTGGCATCAACACCTGCCCATTAAAAAAATAATTCATTAACACATCATTTTCACTCGGCAGAAATGTCGAGTGTTTTTCTATTTTAAAGAAAACATAAAAATACTATGACGATTTCCATCATTTCTGCCTTAGAGGCAAAAAATAGATTAGCCTCCGGTGCCTTATTAATTGATATTCGCCAACCTGAGGAATATCAACGTGAACATATTGAAGGAGCAATGTTACAGCCCCTTTCTGAATTACAATGTCAAGGTCTAGATAAAACCCTAAAACAAGGAAGTTGCCTTATTTTCCACTGTAAATCCGGCGCAAGAACCGGTAGCCAATCAGCGTTTCTCAAACAACTGGCACAAGAGCATCATTGCGAAGCATATTTTCTTCAAGATGGGATAACCGGTTGGAAAAATGCCGGACTTGCCACACGAGTTAATCTCTCACAACCGATTGATATTATGCGTCAAGTTCAAATTTCTGCAGGAAGCTTGATTTTACTAGGCTCAGTATTGGGGTGGTCTGTTTCACCTTATTTTTATTGGCTACCCGCATTTGTCGGTGCCGGGCTCACTTTTGCCGGAATCAGCAGTTTTTGTGGGATGGCAAAACTCCTCGCACTGATGCCATGGAATCGTAAATAGTCGATTAGATCATAAAATAACGGAAAAAAACAATTCAGTTATTGGTTTCACGGGGTAAGATGTGTAGAATACGCGCCCCTACCCATAATGAGTAAAGACTGAAATAGAATCTGATGAAAGACATATTGGAAAAAAGTAACGAAGCCAGCAACTTCTTAAAATTGTTAGCCAATCCGAATCGCTTAGCCATTTTGTGCTGTTTACATGAACAACGATATAACGTCACTGAATTGACTGTCAAAATGAACATGCCACAAGCAGCGATGTCCAACCAACTCGCTCTTTTGCGTAAAGCAGGCTTAGTGGCAAGTGATGTCAAACATCGGGAACGTGTGTATTACATTAACGATCCCAAAGTCGTTGAAATGATCAAATTATTACACGGCTTTTTCTGTGACTCATCCGCTGAAAAATGAACATAAAAAAACGCAGAACCCACTTCTGCGTTTTTTCATTTTATAAAATCCATACTTGCATTTTTATCGAATTTTACGACCGCACTTTTGCACACCAATCAAGGTGCGTTAAATACCATTGAACGGTGGTGCGCATCGATGCGATAAAATCTGCTTGTGGTTGCCAATGCAATTCTTGACGAATTTTTGTGGCATCAAGTGCATAACGCACATCATGTCCCGGACGGTCAGCCGTATGCACAATAAGATCTTGATAATGTCTTATTCCTTTCGGCTTGTTGGGCGCAAGTTCTTCCAACATATCACAGAGTACCTGTACAATTTCTCGATTCGTTTTTTCACAATGCGCGCTAATATTGTAGCTTTCCCCAATACGCCCTTGCTGAAGAACAAGATACAGCGCCTGAACATGATCCTCAACGTATAGCCAATCCCGAATTTGCTGCCCATTGCCATAAATCGGCAACGGCTCTCCACTTAATGCATTTAAAATCATCACCGGAATCAATTTTTCCGGATATTGGTAAGGTCCATAATTATTCGCGCAATGCGTGATGATTATCGGCAGTCCATAAGTGCGGTGCCAAGCACGAACCAAATGATCCGATGAAGCTTTTGAAGCTGAATAAGGGCTACTTGGCGCATAAGCTGAAGTTTCCGAAGACAAATCTAACGTCCCTGCCACATCACCATAAACTTCGTCTGTCGAAATATGCAAAAAACGGAAGGTCTTTTTCTTCTCGCCTGACAGTTGTTGATAATAATCACGTACAGCTTCCAACAGCGTATAGGTGCCAACAATATTGGTTTGGATAAATGCCGCCGCACCATGAATAGAACGGTCCACGTGGCTTTCAGCTGCAAAATGCACCACACAATCAGGATGATGTTCTTTTAAAATGCGTTGAACCGCTTGCATATCACAAATATCGGCCAGTTCAAAAGCATAACGCGGATCATTCGCCACTTCATGTAATGCCTCGAGATTACCGGCATAGGTCAATTTATCCAAATTCACAATCTGATCTTGCGTGTGATAAATACTATGACGAATAAACGCTGAACCAATAAATCCGGCACCGCCGGTCACAAGAATTTTCATAGAGGATTAATTCGCTTTCACCTGATTAATGGTATCGCTTTCCCAGCCTACATACTCACCGGAAAATTTTTCCGCCAATCGTTCAAACTGCTCCACATAACGGAAAATATCATCGTTATCTAACGTCATTTCCTGTTCTATTTTGACGATATAAAACCCTTCTTTGTCGTCTTCATCCTCAAAAATCACCGGGGCACTGCTGTAACTCATGGAATGATAGGAAAGATCACGAAGATTGGCTTCCTCCATAAACTGGAACATTTGCTGTTCTTCTGCAAACTGGAAAGTATGTTCAACAAGATAGTTATCCGCTAAATCTCTGCCGTTTTGTTGCAACATATCCAAAATTTCTTCTGTGACATTAAGTTTCATTTCCAATGGTGATGGCAATAAAAAGTCAAAGTAAGTATCCCAATTCGGATCCTCTTGCACTGTAATCTCTTCAATGTTTTCCTTAAACTGGTCAAGCACACCAAAAAGTGCGGTGGTTTCATCACAGTAAAAATAAAGCTTTAAATGCCCTTCAGTAAAAATATGTCCGGCATAAAGTAGCTCTGGCAATGCGGAAGCCTGTACCAAAATTTTGAATAATTCCTTCACCACCCGATGATGTTCATCTAACGTCGGCATCGTATTTTCATCCGCCTCGTAAGGCAATGAAACCTGCACGATCTTGTTGAATTTATCAGGGGTAAATTGTTCAAAAATATCTAAATTAACGGTGCACGAAGCCATATTGCCGTTAATTAACGTACGGTAATTTTGCCAATTTTGTCCAGGATTTTTTAACGGCATTATTTAAACTCCGCCCAAATCGGTGCGTGATCTGATGGTTTGTCCATGGCACGAATATCAAGAGCAATCCCGCTATCCACGCAATGCGCCGCCAACGCTTTATTTGCCAAAATATGGTCAATGCGTAAACCGCGATTATCATTAAACCCTTTGGAACGGTAATCAAACCATGAGAATTTATCGTTTACCGTCGGGTTCAAATAACGGAAAGTGTCTTCTAAGCCATACGCGTATAAACGTTGATACCATTCGCGCTCTTCCGGCAAGAAGGAACATTTACCGGTGCGCAACCAGCGTTTACGATTTTCTTCGCCGATACCAATGTCCAAATCAGACGGGCTGATGTTCATATCGCCCATAATGATCACCGGGTTTTGTGCATTGTGATCTTGTTCCAAATAGCGTTGTAAATCCGCATAGAACTTTTGTTTTGCTGGGAATTTGGTTGGATGTTCGCGGCTTTCACCTTGTGGGAAATAGCCGTTAATCACCGTTAATTGACCAAATGGCGTGTCTAAGTCAATCATGATAATGCGTTTTTGCGCCTCTTCATCATCGGTCGGGAAACCTTTTCTCACCAATAATGGCGCCTGTTTACTCAACAAAGCCACGCCATAATGCCCTTTTTGGCCAAAATGATTGACGTGATAGCCAAGATGATCCACCAACTCATAAGGGAAAACTTCATCTGCCACTTTAATCTCTTGCAAGCCGAGGATATCCGGTTGATATTTATCGATGATTTCTTCTAATTGATGTGGTCTTGCTCTTAATCCGTTGATGTTAAATGACATGACTTTCATGTTGATTCCTTAAATTTTCTTTAGTTTCCCATGCGCTGCTGAATTCTATCAGCAAACATACCGATACTCACGGCGAAATAATTCGACTTGTTCCAATGCAATAGCGTGCGATAGTTGTTTGACACTAAAAACGCACGCCCCAATTCACGATCCGGTCTCACCAACCACAGATCCGTTTGAGAAAGTGCGGTCAGTTTTTGCTGTGTTTCTGATGTGAAAAATTTGGCCGTCACGCCCAGTTTCTGCCAGTCACTCAGGCTACGCTGTTTGCCTTCTTCAATACCGGATAATGCCATATCGATCGGCTGGTTCACCGTGACTTCAATACCCCAAGGCAAATTCGGGTTCCAGCCCTCGGTATGCAAATAATTGGCGATAGAGGCAAACACATCATAGTGTTCCGTCCAAATGTTTTTCTCACCGTCTCCGTTTCCATCCGCGGCATAACGCAAATAGGAACTTGGCATGAATTGGGTTTGCCCCATGGCACCCGCCCAAGACCCCAACATTTTGTGGCGTTGGATATGATCCCGTTGCAGCATTTTCATTGCCGCAATAAATTCTTTACTAAATAACGCTTCGCGACGCCCATCAAACGCTAACGTGGCTAATACGGACAACACATCATAACTGCCTTGGTAATAGCCAAAACTGCTTTCCATACCCCACAATGCCATCAAATAATTTTTCGGGACGCCAAAGGTTTGGCTCGCCTTTTCCAGTTGTGGCAGTTGCTCCCAATAACGTGCAGAAGCCGTCTCTACTTTATTTTCGGTTAATACGCGATTTAAGTAATTGGTCGTGCCATTCGGGTTTATCACCGGCGGCGCATTAGGATCGCGTTTACGAATTCGCCCTGCTTGTTGATCGTCCAAATCCACGGATTTTGGGATGTAGTTAATGTTATTTTGCGCATTCAATACCTCCACAGAAACCCCTTCTGCAGCGGCTTTGCCTTTCAAGAAATTCACATAATCATTGAAATTCTCTAATGTGCGAGGCTTACTATAAACCGCCTCTGCCGCAACAGCGTGAATACCATGAGTTCCGCTACTTGAAGAGGAAGGAGCATGAGAAGAACAACCTGCCACAAATAGTGCGGTGAAAATAACGGATGTTTTTAAAAATGAGGTAAACGTCATGGGCTATTTTCTCAAGAACGTATGATAAAGACTTTTCAATAAGGACGTTGGCAACAATCGCGCCCCGGAACGCAAAGCAAACGTAAACAAGCCGGAAAATAATCCTTGGATACCTAAACGATATTTCAATTTAAACAAACGCCACTCTGCTTTGGCTTGATTTAAACCACGACGACGCCCGACCATGCCATTGCCCACGCGGGCGTACACCAAAATATCCGGCAAATTCGCCACTTTTTGGCCCTGCGCCACGAGCTTAATCCACAAATAATAATCTTCTTGCAGATCTTCATATCCACCACAATTTATGACCGCACTTTTTTGATACGCCACCGTCATGTGATTGAACGGACAACGCTTTTGCGTGAATTTCACAATGTCTTGCGCCGTTGTCGGCACATTGCGATACGCCACGATGTCGTTAACATTGTCACCAAATTCAGCGATTTGTCCGCCGAAAATGATCGTTTCCGGATGTTGTTCAATAAATGCCACTTGCTTTTCAAACCGTTCCGGCACACAAATATCATCGGTATCCATACGGAAGACCCAATCATGCGCACAATGTTTTAATCCTTCATTAAGCGCTTTGCCTAAGCCTAAGTTTTTTGGCAACTTCACTACCTTTAATGGTAATTTTGTTTCGAATTCAGTGACCACCGCGTCTAATTCCGGTGTCACAGCCCCATCAAACACTAAGACGATTTCATCGGCAGGATGGGTTTGCGCCACAAGGCTTTCAAAACATTCTCTTAAATATTGTGGATTTTCCTTAACGTATAAGGACATTAAAACTGAAAATTTCATCTCTTTTCTCTTTGTTTTCGTAGTGACAGACTTTATGTCTGTCCTTATATATTCAACTTTGGCATCGGACAGGCATAAAGCCCGTCCCTACAAACATCACATAAACCGTTTCAAATTAATTGCCAATTTAGGGGAAATTAAAACGACCAAGGCAATCACTAGCTGCTTAATACTTTTCGTTAATTTAAAAATCTCAAAATAGTAAAAAGCGGCTTTACGGGATAAATTCATGATATGTGGATACGCCAAAATGTAGCTCGCATTAATATTGAAATTGCGCGCCTGTGCCTCCGTTTTCACATAATGCTGACGGATATATTCAATGGCTTTTTTCGTATTGGTGGTATCCGTAGAAACGCTCGAACGCTTGGTATGGAACGTACAATAAGTTAATGGTTCTGCTACTTTGAACGCTTTAAACGTTGGATCTTGCACAAGTTTCAGCAAGAAATCATAGTCTTCCAAAGATCGAAGTGCGGTGGATAATCCGCCTATTTTTAAAAATAGATCTTTTTTCACCCCAATCATCGGCATACCGCCAATTTTATTCGCCAGTAAAATGCGCTCAACGCTAATCTCTTGTGGCTCAATCGGGTTGGTCACATAGCTAAAACCTTCATTCACCATTTCACATTTGGCCGGATGGTAGATAAAATTAATGTCTTCGTGCGCAGCAATAACTTCCGCCAACATCTCACATTTATTGGGCGCAAAGCGATCATCATCATCTAAAAACAACAACCATGCCTGCTGCGCAGAGCGCGCTCCGATATTGCGGCTTTCCGCAGCGCCTTGATTGGTTTCATTACGAATAACGTTAATCGAGAATGGATAAGATTGTGTGACTTCAACGGGCTCTTTCGAGCAATCATCCACAATCACCACATCAAAATTATAAGTGGTTTGCTTGGTTAAACTTTCCAATAATACTGGAATTTCATCTTTTCGATTATAAGAAGGAACAATGATACTGAACATTAGTTCGCCTCCTTTTGTTTAAACAACACAAGCTGTTTCCCTTGGCTACCGAACAACGATAAAAACATCAACATCACAAACATAATGCCCGGGAAAGCAAAGGTATCGGCTTTCACGTTGCAAAGGGACAAAATCGCCAACGTGGAAAGGGTAAATTTCCAACTACCATCAAACCAATTTAACGCCACCTTGCGCACAAAATAGAAGGTCACGACAAAACACACCAAAGCATAAGACACGCCACCGTAGAGAATTTGGCGCAAAAAGCCGGAATCGGTATGGCCGTAATAACGCCCAACCACCAATTCACCTGTCATATACATACCGTCACCTTGAATAAATTGCTTTAAGGTTGGCATAAACAAATGGTTTTTCATCAACGTATCCGTTGAAGAACTCACAAAGCCTTCGCCATGCAATAAATTAATCACCGGTTCAAGAGCATGCGCCACATACGGATTTTCCGGTAAAAAATACGCCAGTAACAATACGAGCAACGCAAAAGAAATTAACGCCGGAAGATACCGCACTTTGAAATACACCAAAATGCTGATAACGGAAATAGTCAAGAAAGTTCTGCCGGAAATCAGCCCGATACATAACATGAAAAAAATCAGCACGCTCGGCAAGGTATTCTGTTTCTCGTTATACGCCAACAAGAAATGAAACAACATCAAATAGAACAAACTCAATTGGAAAAAAGCCGCCGAGGTGACGTTATATAAGCGATACTCTTGTTCGGATCCATAAAAACGATCGGGTAATAAGGCATTCGTGGAAAGCAAGAAATCCACGATCCAAGACACGCCAAACAACGCCAACAAGCCCAATATAAATTGCAGGAGTACACCGATTTGTAAATCCTTCACAACGGCGAACTGCCCGTTCGGACGGGCATAAAATGCATTATAAATCCCCACGCCAAACACAAATAAAATCAGCAATTTTACATACATGGTGATCACGGAGAAATCTCGCGTGCCGTTGATAAGCAATGGAATCAGGCTAAATACAATTAAGCCGAACAACACCGCCAAACTGTCTAACGGCAACACAATGCCCTGCGCCTGTTGTTTCTTAAAATAGCGATATGCCAAAAACAGGAAGGCGACCAGCCCGACTATCCATGACATACGTAACATATGGAATAACCAAGGATCGTAGAGATAAAAAAGGTTAAAAAGTGCGGTCATTTTTTTCGTTATTTTCCTAAATTCTTTTTAATTGCAAACAGTTTCTTTAACGGGTATTTCAATAATTTTTTTGCCAAATTATTAGATTTAGAGCCGCGAATCGCCTCTAAATTGCTCATGAGGGTTGGATTTTCAATAGCCATTAACGGGCGTACCACCTTGTTATTTAGGTGAAATTGCGTTTCAAACAACAGGAAATCATCTGCCAACCAAAAAGCTTTTTCTTGTATCAACACGTCAAGAAAACGACGAGCTGCAGACTTTTTAATGAGATACGCCACTGTGCCGGCAAAATAACTTTTATACGGATATGCCACCGTCACATCCGCCACTTTTTGACGTAAAAAAGAAAATGTTGTCGGATAATTGATTTCCAATTCCACGTCATTAAAAGTCGCGATTTTAGATTGCCCGATGAGAATAATATCTGCCGAGCAATGTTGAGTTAAAAGTGCGGTCGTTTTTTCTGATAAATCGGCATTAAACAGCGCATCATCTTCACATATCAACGCATAATCCGTTTCCGCAATACGCTCATCGGCAACGATTCGGCGATAAACCTCAAGATGGCTCAAGGTACAGCCTATTTCACCTTTTGTGACGTTGCGCCCATAATGTTGCTCAAACTTTGTCGGATTGAACACTTCGGCCAACGCATCCCATTCTTTCTGCATGGTGTTAATCGCGGAAAACACCTCAAAATCTGCCGTGTTAGGCTGAGAAAAGAACAATTCGCGACGCTGAACATCCTTATCTAACGAAATCAAATATTTCTTCATAAAAAATCTCTATAAAATCGATTGTCTGCTGGTTTGTCTATCAGTTGGCGGGAAACCGAAATAGTTGCATAAAAGATTGCTGATTATACTAAAGAAATCTATAATCCCCCACCTATTTTACGGTAAAAACACAAGTTCGATTTTCCCGATGTCCAACAAAACCATTGCTAAAAACACCCTCTTTCTTTATATCCGCATGCTCTTCAACATGGGCGCGATGCTGTATATCTCACGCGTGGTGTTGCGCGTGTTAGGCGTGGAAGATTTCGGGATCTACAACATTGTCATGGGCGTGGTGATTTTGTTCTCTTTCTTTAATGGCACCATGACCGCCACCACACAACGCTTCATTAATGTAGAAAAAGCCTCAAACGACAGCAAGCGTATTAATAAAGTGTTTAACATCAGTATTCTCAATCACTTATTGATTATGTTGGTTGTGGTGCTATTGGCAGAAACTGTTGGGCTGTGGTTCCTTAACCATAAATTAATTATTCCTGCCGCACGTATGCAAGCGGCCAATATTGTTTATCAGGTTGCCTTGATCATTGCCTTGATTGAAATTATCAAAGTGCCTTTTAACGCCATGATTGTTGCCCATGAACGCATGTCTTTCTATGCTTGGCTAGGATTGGCAGAAACTGCCTTTAAACTGACCGCTATCTTTATTTTGATGCATATCGAACACTACGACAAACTGATTTCTTATAGCCTCTTGTTGTTGTGTGTCAGCCTATTGGTGTTTACCCTTTATTTTCGTTTCACACGCAAGGCTTTCTACACGGAAACCCGTTTCCATTTTGAGAAAGATTTGCATACCACCAAAGAAATGATGAGTTTTTCCGGCTGGATGCTGGTGGGACAACTCGCTTATGTAGGATCAACGCAAGGGTTGAATATGGTGACCAACCTGTTCTTCGGCGTTGCCGCAAATGCGGCGGTCGGTATTGCGACTCAAGTGGATACCGCCGTGTATAGTTTTGTGAACAACTTCCAAGTGGCGTTTAACCCGCAACTGGTGCAATCCTATGCGGGAAAAGACTATGAGCGAAATAAAAAGTTGATCTTAGGCACCTCAAAATATTCTTTTTATTTAATCGCGATTTTATCTGCACCGGTGCTGTATTTTAGTCACACCTTACTTACCCTTTGGTTGGGCGATAATGTGCCGATGTACACCGATAAACTGGTACAAGCCACGCTTGTTTGCTCCCTCATCAGTGCTATGGCGGGATCGTTTTGGATGACGGCGTTAGCCATAGGTTCTAAAACCATTAAACAATACAACGTTATCTTGGCGATTATCGATCTTTGCACCGTGCCGCTTGCCTATTATCTGTTTACTTTAGGTTACAATCCGGTCTATGCCTTTATTGGAAAATTCTGCACCGCACTTTTGATGCAGCTTTATCGTCTCTACTTTATTAACAAAAGAATTAAATTTAATCGCAAAGAATTTGTCTCATACTTAACAAATATCAGCCTGGTTTTCGCCTTATTATTAGGCTTAATTTATTTCTCGGACACACAGCGAACCTACTCATTCTTGGAATTTGTAGGAGAAGCGTTCCTTCTTGAAGTCGTACTCATTTCAGTCATCTTAATGGTGGGATTAAACAAAACTGAAAAAGACTTTTTATTTAGCTATTTAAGAAAAAGAGTGAAAAGATGAATCAACAACTCATTGATTTAAAAAACAAGTTAGCTCCGATTGCAGATTTAATTCAAGATAAAAACGATGTTTTTTATCTTGATTATCCATTGCATTTAAACGTGGGCGATTTATTGATTTATCACGGAACAGAACAGTTTTTTACGGATCACAATATTCGTGTCACCTTAAAACGCAGTGAATTTGATGTGGACATTGAAGAACTGAAACAAAAAATCACCCCAAACACCACAATTTTGCTCCACGGCGGGGGGAATTTCGGTGACCTTTATCCGCAACACCAAAAAATTCGCGAAACGGTGGTACAAACCTTTCCAAACAATCGGGTGATTGTGTTGCCACAAACGTTATTCTATAAAAGCCAAGAAACGTTAGAAAAATCCGCCGCACTTTTTGCCCAACATTCGGATTGTCATTTACTGGCACGAGACGAAAGAACGGCAAAAACTTTTGAACAGTTTTCACCAAACGTGTATTTATCACCGGACATGGCGCATGAACTGTACGGGACATTGCCGACGAAAAAGACACAAAGCGGAAACGCCCTCTATTTCCTGCGTAAAGACATCGAAGCCAGTGATATCGAAAAAAATATTACCGCACAACTCCCTGTAGGAAGTCATATTAAAGACTGGGAAGATATGTTGTCCGAACGAGATGATTTAGTCTTAGCCGCTACTTGGCGTTTAGCTAAATTCGCCAAGCGTCATCAGTTAACCGGCTTAAAAAATAGTGTTCATCGCTTTTGGAAAGCATACACCAAACGCATTATAAAACGCGTTGCCAAAACGTTTTTAAGCTATGACAACATCACCACGACGCGTCTGCACGGTCATATTTTTTCCTGTTTATTGGAAATCCCGAACATGGTTTGCGATAACTCTTACGGCAAAAACACCGGCTACGCCAATTTATGGACAAAACCACTGGATTTTGTCGAGTTTTATACTCAACAAAAATAAGATGTTGTGTATTAATTAATGGAATGAAATCATGTTTGAACTCAAAAAACTCATCACAGCCATGATGCTACCACCATTTAATATTTTGATTTTATGGCTATTTTCTCTTTTATTTTCATTCTTTAAATGCAAAACATTAAGTCGCCTTTGTGCTTTTTTCGGCATTGTGCTGCTCTATCTGGTCAGCATTCCCTACACGGCACAAACCTTAAAAGACAGCTTAGTCACCGAAGATCATTTAACCTTAAACGATTATAAACAGGCTCAAGCGATCGTTTTATTGGGGGGAGGCGTGCGTGATAGCAAAGAACTCTACGCACCGCTTGCGTCTTCTGCCACACAACTAGAACGTTTGCGCTACGCGGCTTATTTACAAAAAGAAACGCAACTGCCGTTATTGATTAGCGGTGTCAGCCCAACCGGAGCCTCAGAAGGCAAAGTTTCTGCAGAAGAATTACAGACGTTCTTTAATGTACCGACGAAATGGCTAGAAGAAAAATCTTTAACCACCAAAGAAAATGCCTTATACACCCGTCAATTACTAGAAAAAGAAGGCATCCATAAAATCATTCTGGTGACTAATGAATGGCATATGCAACGGGCAAAACTCTTGTTTCAACAGCAAGGCTTTGATGTCTTGCCGGCAAGCGTAGGCGAAGGCATTACACCTGACTCTTACGGATTAAACATGATGCACTTTGTGCCTCAAGCAGGTGCAATGGCAAAAAATATGCAATTACTGAAAGAGTGGATCGGCTATCTCAAAGAGAAATAATCTATCTGTTTTCTTACCGCACTTTCAATCAGCCCCACGTTAAAATGCGCCCTTCTTCAGGCGCATTTTTTATGTCCGTTTATTTTTTAGTTGCGATCATGCTCGCAAAATCATGAGCCTTTTTCTACAGCTCCAATGCCTTGTTTTAAGATGATTTTTATTTCAAGGAATCCTCTATGCGTTATTTCAAACTTTGCTTTAGTCTGCTCTTGTTTAGCGTGTCTTGTTACGCCGAAAAACCTGATTTGATGTTGTTAGAAAACTATAAAGATCAAAACGTAACCGGATGGGTGATGAGTGAAAAATTGGATGGCGTACGTGGCTATTGGGATGGCAAACAGCTTTTTACTCGAGGAGGCGTTTCTCTGGCTCCACCCGCTTATTTTCTAGAAAATTTTCCGCCGTTTGCCATTGATGGGGAATTATTTAGCCAACGTGATCAATTTGCAGAAATCTCTTCTATCGTGCGCGCTTATCAAGATAAGGGTTGGCATACATTAAAACTATATATCTTTGATGTGCCTGATGCTAAAGGGGATTTATTTGCCCGTTTGGCAACATTAAAAGCCTATTTAGCAAAACATCCCTCTCAATACATTGAAATCATCGAACAGACTCCTATTGAAAGCCCGGAGCATATTCGACAATTTCTACAGCAAGTAGAACAGCAAAAAGGCGAAGGCATCGTGATTCGTAACCCCAATGCGCCCTACGAAAGAAAACGCAGCGCACAAATTCTTAAATTAAAGACCGCACTTGATGAAGAATGCACGGTTATCGCCCACCATACCGGCAAAGGGCAATTTGAAAATGTCATGGGATCGGTTACCTGCGAAAATCACCGAGGGCAATTCAAAATTGGTTCCGGGTTCAAATTGGCTGATCGCATCAATCCCCCACCTATCGGTTCAAGCATCACCTATAAATACCGCGGGTTAACCAACAAGGGGAAACCAAGATTTGCCACTTACTGGCGCAAAAAAATCGAAGAACCAAGCGCACCATAAAACATAAAAAAAGTGCGGTGAAATTTCACCGCACTTTCTATTCATATACCACTAATCGCTGTGGACGAATCACGTTATTTTCATCAATCACTGCCACACCAAGGAAGCGATTTTCATGAGAAAACAACCGCACTTGTCCTTGCAACCTGTTGGGGTTATCGAATTTTATCCGTTGACCAAATCCGATACCTTGTGTTTGACTTTCATTTAAGATTAACGCCGGCAATTTTGCCACGGCAGTATCCATCGGCAATAATAAAGCATCTAATAAAGCTAAATCTTGCTGTTCTGCCAAGCTTTGTAAAGCGTGCCAATCTAGCATTTTTTCTGTTGGGTAATCCGCTACTGCTGTGCGACGCAACATCGTTACATGAGCGCCGCAGCCCAATACCTCACCTAAATCATCCACCAAGGTGCGAATGTAAGTACCTTTGGAACAATGCACCTCTAGGGTTAAATAAGGCGCATTGTATTCGATGAAGTTCAGTTCAAAGATCGTAATGGGACGCGCTTCCCGCTCCACCGTGATACCTTGACGGGCGTATTCATAAAGCGGTTTGCCATTATGCTTCAACGCCGAAAACATGGTTGGCACTTGCAAAATATTCCCACGGAATTGCTCAAGTGCGGTCAAAATTTCAGATGTTTTAACCTTTACTTCACGAGTTTCAACAATCTGTCCTTCTGCATCGGATGTATCAGTACGTTCCCCTAGTTTTGCCGTGACTAAATAATGTTTATCGGCATCTAACAAAAACTGCGAAAACTTGGTGGCTTCGCCCAAACAGATAGGCAACATTCCGGTGGCAAGCGGATCTAACGCGCCGGTATGCCCCGCTTTGTTTGCCTGAAAAATGCGTTTCACTTTTTGCATGATGTCGTTGGAAGACATACCTTGCGGCTTATCCAACAAAAACACGCCGTGAATATCACGCCCACGTTTACGCGGTTTGGACATTAGTCTTTGTCCTCAACGTGTTTTTTCTCATCTTCGCGCACAACATTGGTCACCAAGTTAGACATGCGCATACCTTCCACCAAAGATTGATCGTAAATAAAACGAATCTCCGGCACGATACGCAGACGCATAGCTTTGCCTAACAGCGTGCGAATATAAGGCGCCGCTTTTTCCAAGCCTTTCATGCCCTGCGCAATCGCCTGTTCATCATGATCAAATAAGAAGGTGACGAAAACTTTTGCATAAGCTAAATCACTAGACACTTCCACGTCGGACACCGTCACCATACTAATACGCGGATCTTTCACTTCGCGTTGTAAAATCACCGCGATTTCTTTTTGGATTTCTTGTGCGACACGGTCGCTACGTTTGAATTCTCGAGCCATTTTGTTTCTCTTTAATTGTCCGCAGGTAAGAACACCTTCGGTTAGGCATAATTTTTCCCCTTGGGAACGTTTATGTTGCCATAAAGGGCAAGTTATATCACATAGAGTAAGGCAAAAAGTGCGGTCAAATTTGACCGCACTTTCTTTTAAGATTAAATCGAGCGTTTAATCTCAACGACTTCGAACACCTCAATCTGGTCGCCGACTTTTACGTCATTGTAGTTCTTCACGCCGATACCACATTCCATACCGTTACGAACTTCAGATACGTCGTCTTTGAAGCGACGGAGAGATTCCAATTCACCTTCGAAGATCACCACGTTGTCGCGTAATACGCGGATTGGGTTGTTACGTTTCACAATACCTTCAGTCACCATACAACCAGCAATCGCACCGAATTTCGGATGTTTAAACACATCACGCACTTCAGCCAAGCCGATGATTTCTTGTTTGAATTCAGGTTGTAACATACCGCTCATCGCTGCTTTCACATCATTTAAGAGTTCATAAATGATGGAGTAATAACGAAGGTCGATATTTTCGGCTTCGATAATACGGCGGGCTGATGCATCCGCACGGACGTTAAAGCCGACCATAATCGCGTTGGAGGCTGCGGCTAACGTTGCGTCAGTTTCAGAAATACCACCTACACCGGAACCGACAACTTTCACTTTCACTTCATCAGTAGAAAGATCTTGTAACGATTGAATAATTGCTTCTACAGAACCTTGTACGTCTGCTTTCACAATGATATTCAGTTCAGCGACATCCCCTTCCGTCATATTGCTAAACATATTTTCGAGTTTCGCTTTTTGCTGACGAGCCAGTTTCACTTCACGGAATTTGCCTTGACGGTGTAATGCCACTTCACGTGCTTTTTTCTCATCACGAACGACAGTTGCTTCATCACCCGCTGCAGGCACACCGGAAAGACCTAACACTTCCACTGGAATAGATGGACCGGCTTCATCGATTTCTTTACCGTTTTCATCACGCATTGCACGAACACGACCGTATTCAAAACCACAAAGTACGATATCACCTTTACGTAAAGTACCTGATTGAACAAGAATGGTTGCCACCGGACCGCGGCCTTTATCAAGGTAAGATTCAATTACTACACCACTTGCCATGCCGTCTTTTACAGCCGTTAATTCAAGTACTTCTGATTGAAGTAAGATGGCATCTAATAAGTCATCAACACCAGTACCTTTCTTCGCAGAAACAGGGACGAATTGCACATCACCACCGAATTTTTCAGAAATCACTTCATGTTGAAGTAATTCTTGTTCTACGCGATCCGGGTTGGCTTCCGGTTTATCAATTTTATTCACCGCAACCACTAAAGGCGCACCGGCTGCTTTCGCGTGTTGGATCGCTTCAATGGTTTGAGGCATCACACCATCATCTGCTGCAACCACAAGCACGACGATATCCGTTGCTTTCGCACCACGTGCACGCATGGAGGTAAATGCCGCGTGTCCCGGAGTATCTAGGAAGGTAATCATCTTACCGTCATCCATTTCTACATGGTATGCACCGATGTGCTGAGTAATACCACCCGCCTCGCCGGCTGCCACTTTGGCTTTACGAATGTAGTCAAGTAATGAGGTTTTACCATGGTCAACGTGGCCCATAATAGTTACTACCGGCGCACGCGTCACTTTTTCAGCATTAACATCACGATCGCCTAATACTTCTTCTTCAAGTTCATTTTCGTTACGAAGAATGACTTTGTGACCTAATTCTTCTGCCACTAATTGTGCCGTTTCTTGGTCAAGCACTTGATTGATGGTCACCATTTCGCCCATTTTCATCATCGCTTTGATGATTTCGGTCGCTTTGGTCGCCATTTTATTTGCTAATTCTGCAACGGTAATGGTTTCACCAATGACAACATCCGTTTTCACAGCCTGAACTGGTTTTGTAAAGGCTTGTTGTAATGCTGCACCTTTCTTACCATTTTTACCCTTACCGAATTTACCGTCTTTTAGATTGCGGCGGTTAGACTCGCGCTCGTTTTTATTGCTTTCGTCATCACGTCCGCCTTTTTTCGCTTTGGCCACTTTATTTTTACCGCGACCGCGACCTTCATTACGACGTTCTTCTTCATCTTCTGCTTCTAAAGCATAACGAGAGCTTAAATTGTAATCGGTATAATCTTCTGATGCGCTTTCATTGCTTGACGTATCAGCTTCAGCATAACGTTTCGCTTCCTCAGCCGCTTTACGCGCTTGTTCTTCCGCTTTTTGACGGGCTAACTCTTCCGCTTTACGGCGTAATTCCGCCTCTTCGGCTTTACGTTTTTCTTTTTCCGGATCAACCGATTTAGGTTTATTTTCAACCGCACTTTGAGCTTGTTTCGCTTTTTCCGCGGCTTCTTTGTCTTTCGCTGCTTTCTCTTTGGCGGCTTTTTCTCTTAGCGCTTTTTCTTCCGCCGCTTTTTGCTCAGCTTCTTGTTTCGCTTTTAATTTTGCGGCCTCTTCAGCTCTTTGTGCCGCTTCTGTTGGAATTGTACGTTTTTTACGTACTTCAACCTGCACTTCTTTACTCTTACCAGAAGCGCTCGTTCCGCTCACGGTCGTTTTTGTTCTACGCTGTAAGCTCAGTTTCTTTGGGGCATTTTTTAATTCTTCTGTCATCTTTTCACTCCTTCATTACTCAGTGAACCAACAAATGTTTCGAGCTGCCATAATTAAATCTGCAGCTTGTTCGGCACTGAGTCCTTCAATGTCGGCTAAATCATCAACGCCTTGCTCAGCAAGATCTTCCAAGGTCGTGATTTGTTTTTCTGCCAATTTAAAGGCGATGTGACGATTCATGCCTTCAAGATTCAACAAACGATCTTCAATTTTTGCTTTCTTCAACGCTTCTTCTTCTGCCAATGCTTTCGCTGTAATGGCATTTTTCGCGCGGGTTTGCAATTCCTCTACTAAATCTTCATCTTCCAAACCGTCAATGGCGGTTAATTCGCTCACGGAAACATAAGCCAATTCTTCTAACGTAGAGAAACCTTCATCAATTAATAATTGTGCAAACTCCTCGTCGATCTCCAAGGCATCAATGAACAAGTTCAATACTTTGTCGTCTTCCGCTTGGTGTTTTGCATTTAAGTCTTGGGTAGTCATGACGTTTAACACCCAACCGGTTAATTGAGTTGCCAAACGCACGTTTTGACCATTACGACCAATGGCTTGCGCTAAGTTAGCTTCTTCTACCGCAATATCCATCGCATGTTTATCTTCATCAACCACGATAGAACTCACATCTGCCGGAGCCATAGCATTGATCACAAATTGTGCCGGGTTGTCATCCCAAAGCACGATATCAACACGTTCACCGCCTAATTCATTGGTAATCGCTTGAACACGAGCACCACGCATCCCTACGCAAGCACCTACAGGGTCAATACGTTTATCATTGCTCTTCACCGCAATTTTAGCGCGAGAACCAGGATCGCGTGCTGCACTTCTAATTTCGATCAATTCTTCACCAATTTCCGGCACTTCCAAACGGAATAATTCAATTAACATTTCCGGTTTAGCACGCGTCACGAATAATTGTGCGCCTTTGCTTTCCGGACTCACTTTATATAACACGCCGCGCACACGGTCACCTGGACGGAAGTTTTCACGTGGCAACATATCCTCACGCAACATCACCGCTTCTGCTTTATTACCGTCTTCACCATTCACATCTAAAATGACGCTATCGCGGTTACTTTTCTTCACGGTCGCCGTAATAATTTGTCCTTCTTTCGAACGGAATTGGTCAACGATTTTGCTGCGTTCTGCTTCACGAATTTTCGTGCTAATCACTTGACGCGCAGTTTGCATCGCAATACGGTCAAAGGCGATAGATTCGATTTGATCTTCCACATAATCACCAATTTGTGCATTAGGGTCTTCAAAACGAGCTGCTTCTAAGGTGATTTCTTTTGTCGGGTTATTCACTTCTTCCACCACTAACCAACGACGGAATGTGTCAAACTCACCGGTCTTAGTATTAATCGCAACACGAACATCAACGTCATATTCGTATTTCTTTTTGGTGGAAAGGGCAATAGCGCTTTCCAACGCTTCAAAAATTTTTTCACGCGGAAGCAATTTCTCATTGGATACGGCTTCTGCCGCTAATAAAATTTCTTTACTCATGCTTTTTCTATCCTTCTTTAAATTTAAAATTTCGCAACAACGTTGGCTTTCTGAATGTTGCCAAACGCCAAAACCTGTTCTTGTTTATCCACAATCAACGTAATCATGTCATTTTCAATTTTAGCCAATTCGCCTTGCCATTTACGACGATCCGCCACTGGAATACGCAAATGCACGACAATTTCCTGACCGACATAACGGGTATATTGCGCCAAGGTAAATAGCGGACGATCTAACCCAGGTGAGGACACTTCAAGGTTATATTTATCGGCAATCGGATCTTCCACATCTAACACTGCGCTCACTTGACGGCTTACATCGGCACAGTCATCTACTGTGACACCACCTTCTTTATCAATAAATAAACGCACGGTTAAATAACGACCGACGCGTTGGCATTCAATGCCCCAAAGCTCGCAGCCTAGATCTTCTACCGAGCCTTGTAATAAATCCTGTAATTTTTGTTCCAAAGTTGCCAAAACAACCTCCCTAAACGATAGACGTAAAAAAAGGGCTTACAGCCCAGTTTTTCAATAATTATCAACGTATTAAAAACAACGCGTTGATATTTAAACAACAAATTTATCGTATAAAAAAACCCCAAAATTGGGGTTCTTTTTACTGAACTTGTGATTGGTTGCGGGGGCCGGATTTGAACCGACGACCTTCGGGTTATGAGCCCGACGAGCTACCAAGCTGCTCCACCCCGCGTCCGAAATATGTGGCGTATTATAGTGTTCTAGAACACAAATAGCAAGATTTAATTCAGTAAAAGCCTGAGAAAAAACGGTCTGAAAATCCACCGCACTTTTAAAGACTAAACAACCAATCGTCTTTTTTTGGCGTTTGTAAGTAAAATCCTTTTTCTTTCATTTGCTGTAACACTTCCGTTTTATCGGCATTTACCAACGGTTTTGTACCGGCAAGATTAAACAACATAACAAAAACCGGTTTACCAAAAACCGTTAATAACGCTTCAGGTAGCGCATCAAATTGATCGCGTTTTTCAATATAAAGATACATGCCCGCTTCTTTTGGGCTTTTATAAATAGCACATAGCATAATTTTGCTCCAAGACAAGGTTCAAGTTGCCGATTTTGCAATAATTCATTATCATTAAGCAACTTTTTTCCTTGGAATTTCTTTATGGCTCAAGATATTATCGAACTACGAACAGGTCAATTTTCTGCTGTATTTATCAGTATCCATAGTTCAAGCTTGACCGCAATTAAGCGCGCATTGGCGAAGAAAAGCAAAACTTCCCCTTCATTATTTAAAAACATTGAAGTAATTTTGCAATTCAATCCGATGCTGGAAAAAGTGAATTTAACCGACCTAAAAGCCCTGCTTGCCGAATATCACATTCACGTCATTGGGGTTGCCGACTGGCAAAATCATCTGCAAAGAGAATTAATTTTAACCGCCGACTTACCGATTCTAGGCAACATTGATAATCTTTCAGAAATACTTCCCGAACCTCGTAGTCTGCCGACAAAAGTCATAACCCACAGCGTTATTGATAAGCAGGTCATTTATGCGAAAAACAGTGATTTGATTATTCATGGCGACGTAGAACAAGGCGCTGAAGTCGCAGCAGACGGCAATATTCATATTTATGGCGAATTATTAGGACGTGCCATGGCGGGGGTCAACAGCAATTCCGGTGCGATCTATACACAATATTTAGATGCCGAATTTTTAGCGGTAAATAGCCGTTTCTTACACAAAGAAAAAATCCCAACTGAATTTTTATATCGTTCAGTCAGGATTTTTGCTGAAAAGGATAAATTAGTTTTTATCCCATTCTAAAAGCAGACAATCTGCTTTTTATTTATTTTCAGTGCGTTCTTTTACGGCTTCTTTCACTTCAGCCGCTTTTTCAGATACTGCATCTGCAGCTTGACTCACTTTCTCTGCTGCGGCATCTTTCATTTCACCTGCTTTACTTGCCATTGAATCCATTTTTTCAGAGGCGGTTTCTTTTGCCTCAGCGACTTTCTCAGCAGCTGCGTCTTTCATTTCACCTGCTTTAGTTGTCATTGCATCCATTTTTTCAGCTGCAGTTTCTTTTGCTTCAGCCACTTTCTCAGCCGCAGCGTCTTTCATTTCTCCTGCTTTGGTTGCCATTGCATCCATTTTTTCAGCTGCAGCTTCTTTTGCTTCAGTGACTTTCTCAGCAGCAGCTTCTTTCATTTCGCCAGCTTTTGCTGCCACAGCGTCTTTTGTTTCTTTGACAGCTTCAACGGTTGCCGTTTTTACATCTTGTGCTGCACTGACTACCGCATCTTTCGCTTCTGAAACACTGGTTTTAGCCTGTTCAACTTTTTGTGAAGTTTTATTGTCATCACAAGCGGTAACACTTAACACTGCACCTAAGACTAAGGCGGTTAATACTGTTCTTTTCATAGTAGCTCCTAACGAATAAAAAAATAAACGCCTCACAAACCTATTTTGTAAGACGTTTACAGTGTGTAACAAAATGACGTAAAAAGAAATGTTTTTTAATTCGTTTTACTGAAATATTTTATTTCTTTAACTTCAGCTCGGTGATTATTCAAATGAACCTCAACAATCGTAGCAGGATAAAAACTCGCCGGATTTCGACCGCACAATTCCTTCACAATATCCCCCACCAAAGGCAAATGAGAGATCAGCAGGAGATTGCGGTGCCCTTCTTTTTCCAACAAAGCCACATAAGAACTCACCAAGCCGGAATCACCATAAGGCGTAATACCTTCCCACACTTCCAATTTATCAGAAAGTTGTTGCTCAAAAACCTGATTAATTTCATCAAAGGTTTCTAAAGCACGGGTATAAGGGCTCACCAAGACTTTATCGAACTCAAGTGCGGTGGATTTTAGCCACATTCCTTGAAGTCGGGATTGCTCTCTGCCGTTAGCGTTAAGATGACGCGCTTTATCCGAGTTCGCCATCAATTCTGCTTCACCATGACGCATAATAAATAAATGCATTTATAACGACCTTAAAGATTAATTGGCCTTCACCGCTTCCGCGATTTCTTCTGCACATTGCTGAGCCAATGTGCCGTCTTCACATTCCACCATCACGCGAATTAACGGCTCAGTGCCTGATTTACGCAGTAAAATACGTCCTTTGCCGGCCAAGCGCTTTTCAACCTCGGCAGCCACCGCTTTCACGGCGTCGCTTTCTAATGGATTATTCCCCCCGGCAAAACGCACATTAATTAACACTTGTGGGAATAATTTAACTGCATCGGCTAATTCGTTCAGCGACAAATGATGTTTTACCATTGCTGTCAACACGGCTAAAGACGCAATAATGCCATCGCCGGTCGTATTGCGATCCGCAATAATAATATGCCCCGAGTTTTCACCGCCTAAGCCCCAACCGCGTTCTTGCATTTGTTCCAACACATAACGGTCGCCCACATTGGCACGCACAAACGGAATGGCTAATTGTTTTAAGGCAAGTTCAAGACTCATATTGCTCATTAGGGTGCCTACGACACCGCCTTGCAAACGCCCTTCGCGCAAGGCTTCACGGGCAATAATAAATAATATTTGGTCACCATCGACTTTATTACCGAGATGATCCACCATAATTAAACGGTCACCATCACCATCGTACGCCAAACCGACATCCGCTTTTACTTCTAACACTTTTTGTTGTAACGCTTTAATATCCGTTGCACCGCATTTTTCATTAATATTCATGCCATTCGGATGGGTGCCAATTTCAATAACTTCCGCGCCTAATTCACGCATAACATTCGGCGCAATATGGTAGGTTGCGCCATTGGCACAATCCACCACAATTTTATATCCCTCTAAACTCAAGTGAGCCGGAAACGTACTTTTACAGAATTCAATATAACGCCCTGCCGCATCTTTAATTCGGCTGGCACGCCCTAATTCGGCAGATTCGACACAGTCCATCGGTTGCTCCAACATGGCTTCGATAGCTTCCTCCACATCATCGGGTAATTTCGTTCCTTGTGTAGAAAAGAATTTAATCCCATTGTCATAATACGGATTATGGGAAGCGGAAATCACGATACCGGCTTCCGCGCGGAAAGTGCGGGTTAAATAAGCAATCGCTGGGGTTGGCATTGGGCCGGTAAATGCGGCAGATAAACCGGCTGCTGCCAAACCGGCTTCAAGGGCGGATTCAAGCATATAGCCCGAAATTCGGGTATCTTTACCAATCAGCACCACGCGAGACCCTTGTGTCGCTAACACTTTACCTGCAGCCCAACCGAGTTTTAAAACAAAATCAGGCGTAATCGGATGGTTACCTACTTTGCCACGCACCCCATCAGTCCCAAAATATTTACGTTCAGCCATGTTTCAATTCCTTCTTAATAAAAATGTCATTTATTATTTTATGCCGTCGTTCGTCTGACAGCACAATTACGCATTCTGTGTTGCAAGCCAAATTTTAAGGGCATCAGCAGTTTCAGCAACATCATGCACACGCAAAATGCTGGCGCCTTTCATCGCAGCAATTAATGCGGCAGCCACACTGCCCACGGTCCGTTGTTCTACAGGCTTATCCAATACGGCACCAATCATAGATTTACGGGAAATTCCCGCCAACACCGGATACCCTTGTTCACAGAAAACAGAAAATTGTTGTAACAAACAATAATTATGTTGCACGCTTTTGCCAAAACCAAAGCCCGGATCCCAAATCAGATTCTCTTTTTTGATTCCGGAAGCCAAACATTGTTCCGTTCTCTGCTGCATAAATTTTAAAATATCCGCCACCACATCATCGTAATGCGGATTGAGCTGCATTGTTCGCGGTTGCCCTTGCATATGCATAATGCACACCGGCAATGCCAAACGAGCAGCGGTTTGTAATGCATCCGGTTCTTGTAAAGCACGAATATCATTAATCAGATCCATGCCCACCTTAGCGGCCTCTTGCATCACCTGTGCTTTGGAACTATCTACCGAAATCCAGCAATCGAACCGTTTTCTCACCGCCTCAACTAAAGGAACAACCCTCTCAAGTTCCTCTTCTAACGTTACCTCTTCTGCCATCGGACGAGTTGACTCTCCCCCAATGTCAATAATCGATGCGCCTTGCTTCAACATCGTTTCTACTTGGAACAACGCCTTGTCTAATTGGAAAAATTTACCGCTATCAGAAAAAGAATCCGGGGTGAAATTGAGGATCCCCATAATTTTAGGGGTAGAAAGATCGAGTGTTTTATTATTTGCTGTTAATTTCATAGATTATTCGCTTACCGTTTAGGTAAAAAGTGCGGTGTATTATAAGAGAATTTCTATAGCCTGCCAAAAAGAAAGCATAAGAAAGGAGGTTATTTATCACGCTCTTCAGAAAATCCCCACAAGCTCATTTGCCCTGAATGATTTTCTTCCGGCAACATGACATGCAAGCCAATTAAACGAATACTTCTCCCCTGTCTCCGTTGCCAAATTTGACTTAGCAGCTGTTGAAAATTTTCTCTCGAAAAAACTACCGCACTTTTTTCTAGAGTCGTCACCTGAAAATCTTCAAACTTGAGTTTCACGCCGATTTTTCTCAACTGTGAAAAAGGAATACTAACAGCAGAACGTTGCACTCGTTTTACTAATTGAGCATATAACTCATCCAACACGGCAATGCCCTGTTCCAAGGCAGTAATATTCGTCAATAATGTCGTTTCAACACCAATGGATTTACGCTCTCGATGAGGCTGAATCATTCGCTCATCAATACCATGGCTGTATGACCAAATTTGTTGCCCCATCTTACCCAATGCGTTTAACAAGAGATGCCGATCAATTTTTTGTACATCTGCACAATATGCTAAGCCCATTTGCAGTAATTTTTCCGAGGTTACTTTGCCCACACCTGGAATTTTTTTAAGTGGCAAATGAGCAACAAACTCATCGACATCTTTCGGCTCAATCACAAATTGCCCGTTTGGTTTATTTTGATCAGATGCGATTTTGGCTAAAAATTTTAATGGTGCAACACCGGCAGAAGCGGTTAACCGAAGTTCATCCCAAATGGCTTGGCGAATATCTTGTGCGATCCAAGTTGCCGAACCGGCACATTTATCACAATCGGTTACATCTAAATAAGCCTCATCTAAAGAAAGCGGTTCAATGATTGTCGTATAACGCTGGAAAATTTGATGAATTTGACGGGAAACCTCGCGATATAGAGGCATGTTAACCGGCAGTAAAACCAAATGAGGGCACAATTTTAGCGCCTGTGCGGTTGGCATTGCACTGTGTAGCCCAAACTTTCGGGCAATATAATTACATGTTGTCAACACGCCTCGTTGCTCTGGCCTTCCACCAACAGCAACAGGCTTATCCGCCAATGTAGGATTTTCACGCATTTCAATGGAAGCGTAAAAACAGTCCATATCAATGTGAATAATTTTTCTAGGCTTGCGGGAAAGAGAATCAGGCATAAAAAAGTGCGGTTAAAAAACATGTTATTTTCTAACCGCACTTTAGCATAAATCACTGGATAAAAAAGCAGTATTTAATTTTTAACATTCATTTTTTGCCCATCCGCAAAAACAACATTTTCCGGTACGGCATAAATCATTAAGTTTTCTTGTACATTACTAAATAAAGAGCGATATTCATTCGGCACTTTATTAAATGGAATTCGCAAATTAATATCCGCCTTAGCTGCAGGCGCCATTGGTTGAGCAAAACTTAATGGCACGCTTTGTAAATGAACAATTTGTTTATCGTATGTATAGACACTTAGCCATTGAAGAAATCTTATTGGTTTATTGCTTTTATTCTCAACTGTAAATTTGACCAAGACATAAGCCTGATTATTGTCATCGACCGCAATCTCCCGCCCTTCAAAACCTACAACAACATAATTTTGAAAAACGCCCAAGGAAACACTTTGCGCATTTGAGTTTTTTTTATCAACTTGTTGCTCGAGCTGATTTTGTATCCCTTGAATATTTTTTTCTGCCGCAACAACCGTATTGCAGGAAAAGATGAACGATAAAAAAATGAAAACAAATAATTTCATTCAAATGACCTCTATCTAAATTAAGAAGTAATGGGTTAAAAGAATATACCGCGCGAAATAAAAAGTAAAAAGGATAGATGAATTTCTATCCTTTTTGATTATTTCAATTGTACAAGTTTATCTTCTACTTTTTGTCTTCATCTGCAATACAAGCGGCTGCAGTAAAAAGTACGTCAGTAGATGAGTTAAGTGCGGTTTCTGTAGAATCTTGTAAGATACCGATAATGAAACCAACCCCGATCATTTGTGCCGCAACATCATCAGAAATTCCAAATAGACTACATGCTAATGGAATTAACAATAATGAACCACCGGCAACTCCGGAAGCACCACAAGCACATAAACTGGCAACAAGACTTAACAAAATCGCGCTACCAAAAGAAACCTCAATACCTAACGTATTTACTGCCGCAAGCGTTAAAATAGTGATCGTAATCGCAGCACCAGCCATATTAATGGTTGCGCCCAACGGGATAGAAACAGAATACGTTTCTTCATCTAAATTCAGGCGTTTCGCAAGATTGATATTCACCGGAATATTCGCTGCAGAGCTACGGGTAAAGAATGCGGTTACGCCACTTTCACGTAAACAAGTCCAAACGAGTGGATACGGATTACGACGGATTTTCCAGAAAACTAAAACCGGATTCACAACAAAAGCTACAAACAACATGGAGCCGACTAACACGCTTAATAATTGAATATAGCCACCTAATGCCACCAAGCCTTTATCCGCTAATGTTTCAGAAACTAAACCGAATACACCGATTGGCGCAAATGAAATAACGACATAAACAATTTTGGAGACCGCTTCAGAAATATCAGAAATCACGGTTTTAGTTGCATCAGAAGCATGACGTAAGGCCAAACCTAAGCCGATAGACCAAGTTAATACGCCAATGAAATTTGCTTTAAATAATGCATTTAACGGGTTGTCCACCATATTGAAAATTAAATCCAACAATACGGTTCCAACACCTTTTGGTGCAGCGGAAATATCTTCTTTTACTGATAATGCAACTTCTGTTGGGAACAAGAATCCTGCAATAACAGCAACTAATGCTGCTAAGAAAGTACCGACCAAATACAACACAATGATGGATTTCATGCTAGTTTTGGAACCCACTTTCTTATTGGCAATTGCGGCCATAACCAAAACAAAGATCAATAATGGTGCAACAGCACGTAGTGAACGAACAAAAATTTGACCTAACACACCGACTTTTTCAGCCAAGTTAAAACCTAATGTCGGTTGTAACATAGGTGTAATGAGTGCGACCAAAATACCTAACACTAAACCAACAGCAATACGTTTGACCAAACTGCCTTGGAAGAAGAGTGAAATTAAACGAGACATATTCATAATAAGTTAACGAGAGTTATGCAATCACTTGCGGTTGATCTTAGAATCAAAACTGATTCCCCTAGGGCGATAAAGATAGCGGATTTTTTTGATAAAATAAATACGAACATTTAACTTTCATTAAGTTTATAGAAATTTTGATAAATTTCTTTAGATTAAATTTAATAAACCTAATACTTTTTTAGAAAACAATAATTCTTGCATTATCCTATCGAAAAAATAATTCAAAAATTTATTTTTCACCTGTTGACTTACTGGATATAAAAACAGTATATTTAACTGTATAAAAATACAGTTTATTTTACTGAGGAGCAGATATGAACTACCACCACAACGTTGTTGCACAAAACGATCACATGTTTTCTTATCAACCCATTCCTTTTTTTGAAGATATGAAACAAGAAAATCGTAGTTTCAATAAAAAACTTGATCTCAACTTGTACTGCATTAAACGTCCTCAACAAACATGTTTTATTCGAATGACAAATCCCAATATGCTCGCCTGGGGAATTGAAGAAGGTGATATGTTGGTCGTAGAAAATAATGAGGAATTATTTTTAGACGAATTGATCGTCCTTGAAGTAAACAATGAATTTCACGTATATGAGTTTATTGCACACAACAACGGGGAATTTATTTTCTTATCTTTGGACTCTAAAATGGAAAATATTAAAACGACCAATTGGCGAGAACTACCGATTGTAGGCACCGTAACCAATGTCATTCATCAACTACAACGTAAAAATACACTCGGGTTTGCCGCCTAATAAAAGAACTACCGGCATCTCAAATAAAAGAGCGGTCAAAAATGCTAACACTTTTGACCGCTCTTTTATGTTTCAGAAAAATAAACTTAAAGCACTCGACGAGATTGAGTATAAGTCCTTGCCCAGTAATCATCATTTAATGACTCAATAATGACACCACGACTTGTACTGGAATGCATAAATTTATCACCGCCAATATACACGCCAACATGCTTGTTTTTACGGAAGAAAACTAAATCACCAACTTTTAATTCACTTTTTTCAATTTTTGTGCCGACATAACGTTGTTCAGATGTAGAGCGAGGCAATGCTAAACCATAAGCTTTCAAGAAAGTCGTTTGCATAAAACCGGAACAATCAATGCCCCCTTTCGTCAGACCGCCTAAACGATAACGTGTACCTGCCCATTCTTGATATACGTTCGCAAGTTGTTTATCCATTACCTCAGAATATTGATGCGGTTTATTCGTTTTTAGTTGCGCATGAATTAATTGGTTTAACTGTTCTTGATCTTGTACTGAAGCAGCAACATTCTTTGTAGAATTTGAACATGCCGCCAAAACAAATAAAGGAACAATCATCAAAAATTTTTTAAACATAAACATTAAATTTTTTTATTTAAATAGAGATTCATTGACAAAATTTTTCCGCATCCTAGCGTAAAATGAAGAAAAAATCCAGAAAAAGCTCAGTTTAATTTCATAAAATTCATGTTTTATCGCATATATAGTGCATAAAAGGAATTTTATGCACTATATATTGAATATTGAAGAGACTAGTTAGAAGTGTCTAATTCAGGGAAGGATTTCACCAAATCATCAACTGCTTTCATTTGTGCAACGAAGGCTTCTAATTTATCTAACGGTAACGCTGACGGGCCATCACATTTTGCTTTGCTCGGTTCTGGGTGAGCTTCTAAGAATAGCCCCGCCAAACCGATAGCTAGACCGGCACGGGCAAGTTCGGTAACTTGCGCGCGACGCCCACCGGAGGCAGCGCCAAACGGGTCACGACATTGCAATGAATGGGTCACATCAAAAATCACCGGACAACCTTTAGAGACATTTTTCATCACGCTGAAACCCAACATATCAACAATTAAATTGTCATAGCCGAAATTCGTGCCACGATCACACAAAATCACTTTATCGTTGCCGCATTCAGCGATTTTTTCCACAATATTGCCCATTTGTCCCGGACTTAAAAATTGCGGTTTTTTCACATTAATGATTGCACCGGTGCGCGCCATCGCTTCGACTAAATCTGTTTGGCGAGCAAGAAATGCCGGTAACTGAATAATATCCGCCACCTCCGCAACCGGTTGGCATTGATAAATTTCATGTACATCCGTAATGATTTTTACACCGAATGTTTGCTTTAACTCAGCAAAAATTTTCAATCCCTGTTCCATGCCCGGGCCGCGATAAGAATGAATGGAAGAACGGTTTGCCTTATCAAAAGAGGCTTTAAACACATAAGGCACGCCCAATTTTTGCGTCACTTCCACATATTTTTCACACACTTGCATTGCCATATCGCGGCTTTCGAGCACATTCATGCCGCCAAATAAGACAAAGGGTTTATCGTTGGCAATTTGAATATCGCCTAATTGAATGCATTTATTTTGCATATGTCTTCCTTATTTATTTTCAATTTGAGCCCAACAACCTAAGGTTACGCGCTCATTATTTCCGTAATCCCGTAAAGTTTCAATCGATGTCCAAAAATTCTCTTGGAAAATCGACCGCACTTTTTCCCCTTGTTGCCAACCGTGTTCCACCAACAGATAACCGCCTGTCCGCATAAATTTCGGCGCATTGGCGATAATATGACGTAAGTCCGCATAGCCTTCTTCTTCCGCCACTAACGCTGACAAGGGCTCAAAGCGTACATCTCCTTGGGTTAAATGTTCATCCTTTGCATCAATATAAGGCGGATTACTCACAATCAAATCAAATGTGCCTGTCATCTTGTCAAACCAATGACTTTGTAAAAAACTGACGCCTAACTGATTTTTTTCCGCATTGGATGTCGCCAACGCCACCACATTCGGCATAACATCCACTCCAATAACTTCTAGCTGAATTTGCTGTTTTTGCGCAATAGGTTTTAATTCAGACGCTAACGCTAAGGCAATCGCACCCGTGCCGGTACCCAAATCTAAAATACGAAAACATTGGGAATTTTGACCGCACTTTTGTAACGCCTCTGCAGAAATCGCTACAGCTTTTTCCACCAAAATTTCGGTATCCGGACGCGGAATCAGCGTACCTGCCGACACATTCAACGGCAACGACCAAAACTCTTTTTCACCGAGAAGATAAGCGATGGGTTCACCTTGCAAACGACGGGATAAAAGTGCGGTCAGTTTTTCTTGTGTTTTTTCGTCCAACGCTGTCTCGCCAAAAGCCAAAATAAATGCGCGAGATTTTTGCGTCACAAATTGCAATAACACCTGTGCATCAGTTCTGCCATTTTCCGTAGGATTTGCCTGATTTAACGCTTGCGCGGCGTGTTGCAGCCATTGTTGATAATTCATTTTCGTCAAATAAAATGAACGAGCCGTTAAGCTCGTTCTCTCGTTAATTCTGTTCGGACAATGCCGCCAACTGATCCGCCTGATATTCGGTGATAATCGGCTGAATCAAGTCGTCAATTTTACCGTTCATCACTTCATCTAAGCGATAAATCGTCAAGTTAATGCGGTGATCAGTCACACGCCCTTGTGGGTAGTTGTAGGTACGAATCTTATCAGAACGGTCACCGGAACCCAAAAGGTTACGACGGGTATCCGCTTGCTCTTGCTCCAATTTTTCCTGTTCTTGTTGTACTAAACGGGAAGCCAGCACAGACAAGGCTTTGGCTTTATTTTTATGTTGTGAACGCTCATCCTGACACTCCACCACCATGCCGGTTGGAATATGCGTAATACGCACGGCGGAATCGGTTTTATTGATGTGCTGACCACCCGCACCGGAAGCACGATAGGTGTCAATACGCAAATCTGACGGGTTAATTTCCGGCATTTCAGATTCCGGTAATTCCGGCATCACTGCAACAGTACACGCAGAGGTATGAATACGCCCTTGTGACTCAGTTTTTGGTACACGTTGTACACGGTGACCGCCTGATTCAAATTTTAATTGACCATAGGCACCATCGCCGCTGACAAGAGCAATAATTTCTTTAAATCCGCCCTGCTCGCTTTCGTTTTCGCTCAGCACTTCAATGCGCCAGCGTTTGGTTTCCGCATAACGGCTATACATACGGAAAAGATCGCCGGCGAAAATCCCAGCTTCATCACCACCAGTACCGGCACGGATTTCAAGGTAGCAGTTATATTCGTCGTTCGGATCTTTCGGTAATAAGAGAATTTGTAAATGCTGCTCAACTTGTTCCAGTTCGGCTTTGGATTCTTCAATCTCCATTTGTGCCATTTCTTTCATTTCCGGATCGTCAAGCAGGAGCTGCGCTTCTTCTAAATTGGCATTGAGCTGATTCCAACGGCTAAAACTTTTCACCACGTCTTCAAGTTGCGAATATTCTTTGGAATAGGCTCTGAATTTATCTTGATCACTAATGACAGAAGCATCGCCTAACAACGCTTCAAGCTCTTCATAACGTTCTTTTAAGCTATCTAATTTATTGATAATAGAGGGTTTCATTCTTTAACCTTCGAAGGAAAATGGAAAGGGAAATAAAAAAATCGGGGCATTCTAGCACAGAATAGAAATGTTATTGAAGTTTAGGCAATAAAAAAGGCTTTCGAGCTATCTCAAAAGCCTTTCTCATCTTATTTAAATTAAAGTGCGGAAACATTCAAACGTGAACCGCCAACAATACGCACTCGCGCACCTGGCACTAAATTTGCTTCGGCTTTTTGCACCACAACGATTTCTTTGCCGTCATCTTTGCGAATAACCATTTCAATGGCGCTAACTTGGCTCGCTTTTTCTTCAACCTTACTACCGACAACTGCACCGGCAACCGCACCAACCGCAGTTGCTAGGGCTCTGCCTGTGCCACCACCAATCGTGGAACCGGCAATACCGCCAATCGCGCCACCACCGATCGTGCCGACCACACCTTGATTGTCTGATTGAATTTTCACTGGGCGAGTGGAAACGATTGTGCCGTAACTAATCGAGCGGGCTTCTTTCGCTTGAGCGCCAGAATAGACGTTACCGCCATAAATATCTTCATTGGCACACCCAACAAGAGTTAAGCTCATTAAAATAGCTAATGCGATCTTTTTCATAAAAGCTCCTTAAACACGAAATTAACCTTTTATTTTGCTTATTTATTCTTTGATAAATAAACGATAAATCTGATTTTATTGAACCGCTTTATATCATCAAACCGCGCTTACAATTTGCTTGATGCTGTATGGGTGGAACTTGATACAAGTAGGATTCTGCATTTTATCCACAAAACTTACTGCAACAGACAAATTGAGCAGTGTTTCACCACATCCTTTCGGTTCGCTCGTTTTGACTTTAAAACGTTCGGGTTGGTTCCGCAAGAATGTATTTTTTATTCTTGCTAACCATTCAGCTGCGGTTTCATTGGGTAAAAATGGAACAACCACCTCAATATGCTCCCAAGTTTCCTGCGGATAATGTTTATCTTTTGGGAAAGGTAATTCCACCACATCAACCTCTTGTTGCGCCAAACGCAAAGGCTCATGTAACTGAATCAAATAAATCACTCTACCGTTAATCAGGTTATCGCTCAACACCGAACCATACTCTAACAATAGCGTCAGCCAAGCCTTCGCCGTTTGCTCGGTATTCACCCGCAAAGAAAGGTGATCAATTTCATATTGGTTTAAATCTAAATTGATCTGTTGTGCCAATGCCTGAATTTTTTGCTCAAAATCCTGAAAGTCGGCAAAAAGTGCGGTCTGTTTTTCAAATATTTTATGGGGAAAGCGAAATGACATAATTTTCCTTTTTGGCTTTTCTGAAAGGTGAAAGAACGGTATTATATCTAGCTATTTTTTATCAGCCCAAACTTATTTCAAAAAATTAAGGTTCAGCCGTGAATATTCAATCTATTTTATCCGAAAAAATCAAACAGGCGATGATTGCAGCCGGTGCCGACGCACAATGTGAAGCCCTCGTTCGCCAATCGGGCAAAGTGCAGTTTGGTGATTATCAAGCTAACGGCATCATGCCGGCCGCCAAGAAATTGGGATTAAACCCACGTGAATTTGCTCAAAGCGTATTAGACAAAGCCGAATTACAAGACATTGCAGAAAAAACGGAAATTGCCGGCCCGGGATTTATTAACATTTTTCTAAAAGATACTTGGCTTGCAGACAACATCAGCCGCGCTGTACAAGATCCGAAATTAGGTGTACACAATCCGGAAAAACAAACCGTGGTTGTGGACTATTCCTCCCCGAACGTTGCCAAAGAAATGCACGTGGGACATTTACGCTCCACCATTATTGGCGATGCCGTTGTACGCACACTTGAATTTTTAGGTAACAACGTCATCCGCGCCAACCATGTAGGCGACTGGGGTACTCAATTCGGTATGCTGATTGCCTATTTGGAAAAAATGGAAAACGAACATGCCAGCGAAATGGAATTGAGCGATTTAGAAGCCTTTTATCGCGCAGCAAAAAAACATTATGACGAAGATCCGGTCTTTGCCGAAAAAGCCCGTAACTATGTTGTAAAACTGCAAAGTGGTGATGAGTATTGCCGCACTATGTGGCAAAAACTGGTGAAAATCACTATGCAACAAAACCAACACAACTACGATCGTCTCAATGTGACCTTAACAGACAAAGATGTGATGGGTGAAAGTTTGTATAACCCAATGTTGCCGGGCATTGTTGAAGATCTGAAAAAACAAGGTTTGGCCGTAGAAGATGACGGCGCATTAGTGGTTTATTTGGATGAATTCAAAAATAAAGACGGCGATCCAATGGGTGTTATTGTGCAGAAAAAAGACGGCGGTTTCCTTTACACCACCACCGACATCGCGGCTGCCAAATATCGTTATGAAACCTTAAAAGCCAATCGTGCGTTAGTCTTCTCCGACACTCGCCAAAGCCAACATATGCAACAAGCTTGGCTCATCACCCGTAAAGCGGGCTATGTGCCGGACAGTTTCCAGCTAGAACACAAAAATTTCGGCATGATGTTAGGCAAAGATGGAAAACCATTCAAAACCCGTAGTGGTGACACCGTAAAACTGGCCGATTTATTAGACGAAGCCATTGAACGTGCGGGCGTATTAATTTCACAAAAATCCACCGCACTTTCTGAACAAGAAAAAGCGGATGTCATTGAAGCTGTTGGTATCGGTTCGGTGAAATATGCGGACTTATCGAAAAACCGCACCACGGATTATGTGTTCGACTGGGACAATATGTTGAGCTTTGAAGGCAACACAGCGCCTTATATGCAATATGCCTACACCCGCATTCGTTCGATTTTCAATCGTAGCCAAATAGCCCTAAGCGAAGTGGAACAAGCCACATTAAGCATTACTGATGAAAAAGAACGTGCTTTGGCAATCAAATTATTGCAATTTGAAGAGGCAGTTCAAGTGGTTGGAAAAGAAGGTACACCGCATGTACTTTGCGCTTATTTATACGAATTGGCCGGCGTATTCTCTTCCTTCTACGAGCATTGCCCGATTCTGAATAATGACGATCATCAAGTGAAACTCAGTCGCTTAAAACTGGCGTTGTTAACAGAAAGAACGCTAAAACAAGGATTGGATTTACTCGGCATTAAAACCGTTGAGAAAATGTAATCTCATTAATAAATCACATCCCGCTTTTTATGGCGGGATTTTTTTATGCTTAAAATCATGCCATCAAGAATGAAAAAAATCGGGTAAAAAAAAGTGCCTCACAGGAGGCACTACTCGGAAAGCAAAATATGTTTGGCTATTTGTATAGCACTTATTTTTGTTGGGGCTAAGGATAGCAACATGACATTATAAAGCAAACGGTTATTTGTAATTTTGTGAACTCACTCACGGTTTTACATCAATTTATTCTCTGATAAGAAAGGCGCTATAAACAGAAAGTGCGGTCGACATTCAAAACGTTTTGTAAATCGACCGCACTTTATATGCACAATATTATCGAGGGATATTGATATAAACTACTGTCCCATTGACATCACCATTAAGAACAACATTGAAGCCACCTGTTCTTCCGGAATCACGTTTCCGTTTAATTTAAGCTCACCTTTTTCCAGCACAAGATCGAGTTTAACGGATTTTCCGTCCTCAACCAGAATACCTTGCTGCACACCATTTTTAACGCCTAAATTAACTTGTTCTGTTGCCACTTTAGTTGCCTGTTCTTTATCATCAAGTCGGTCTAACTGCAATACCGTCGCAGCTTCCTCAATTAACGCTTCTTTATTGGCATCCATTTTGAAAATAAAGTGGTTAAACAAACGGAAAATCTTTCCTTGGCCGATAGCATTTTCAAAATCAGCGCTTGCCATAGAAATATCTAAATTGGAAGCTAATTTACCGGCTTTATTGCTAAGTGTCGGATTTAAGATAAACTGCGGTTGAGTATCAATAAATTTTTTCGTGATCTGCACTTCCTCATCGGTAAGCTCATCATGCTGTTGTTTCGCGGATTCGTTATAAACCTGAATTAACTGGTTAAAGGTTTCACCGTCAACGTGGTTTAACGCCATATCAATGGTTAAATCTCCTAAATCAAAATCACGGACAGAAATTCCGTTAAATACAATTTTTGCCCCGGAATCTAAGATGTTATCTTTTCTTACCGTATCAAAATCGACTTTCCAATTTTTAAATTCAACGTGATTGTTTTTTCCTTCAGAATCTATTGCATTGAACTTCACCGCACCGCCTGACAAAGATTGTTTGCCGGTGGAAAGATACGTCCATTCGGGAATGCGTTGATACTCAGCATCAATTTTCAAATCGTTGAATTCAACAGAAGCATTTTTATCCGGCTCACTATATTGAAGTTTATTCAGCGCAAAATCTAATTTATTCACACCATCGCGCTTGAAGCCCAGTTTCATATCCAAGCCATTCACAGCCAATGTTCCTTCTTCCATCACAGCTTCAAAAGGCACAAGATCCACATGAGAAGATCCGCTTTGGTTATAATCGACAAAGGTAGTCACCGTAATCGGTGTTTTACCTTTTGTTGCTTCAAACCAAGGGGCTGTTGTTTCATTTTTAGTGATCAAATCCACACTGGAAAACAGACTTGGCATGAAATTAAAATGACTTAGCTGATTTAACGGCAACGGGCCATGGTATAACGTCCCCTCAAATGGCAACGTCCACGTTTTGCTCGGATTTTCAAGCTCAGCCACTAAAATGTCATATTTAGTTTTAGAACTAAATAAACCACGCTCGAAAGACACATGATCAAAGCGAATATCCAAACCGAGAGAATCAGCTGATTGGCTAAGATCTTTATTCACGAGATTGACTTGATGGACAAATTCTTCTTCTGCCACTTTTCCCGTGTACCATGCACCACCAACCCAGGCGGCACCTAATGCAGCAATAACACCTAACGTTAACGTTGATTTTTTCATACCTCTGTCCTTAATAAATAAAAAGTGAAATAGCTCGGCTAATCTAGCACAAATTTGATTTTTTAGAAAAAAGATCACTAAATTTTTCTCTTCCTCTTGAATCTCTTACTTTTATCCTCATTTTACAAAACGAATCAGGATTGAACCGCAAATGTGCCGTTCTAGCAACAAGCCTTTGGGTAAAGCTAGCACTGAAAATCCATCTGATTTTCGAACCGCACTTTTCATGCATTGAAAAAATTTTTAAATAAATGCCTTGAAATGCAAAATTCAATCCACATCTTACAATCCGTAAACCATTACACCGAATTTAAAATTTTACGAGGAGAAAACAAATGGGAAAAATTATTGGTATTGACTTAGGTACAACAAACTCTTGTGTTGCTGTGATGGATGGCGATAAACCACGTGTGATTGAAAACGCAGAAGGCGATCGCACCACGCCGTCAATCATTGCTTATACAAATGATAACGAAATTTTAGTCGGTCAACCGGCAAAACGCCAAGCGGTGACCAACCCAAAAAACACCTTATTCGCAATCAAACGTTTAATCGGCCGTCGTTTTGAAGATGCTGAAGTAAAACGTGATATCGACATCATGCCATTTACTATTACAAAAGCCGATAATGGCGATGCATGGGTTGAAGTGAAAGGCGACAAATTAGCACCTCCGCAAATTTCTGCCGAAGTGTTGAAAAAAATGAAAAAAACCGCCGAAGATTTCTTGGGCGAACCGGTTACTGAAGCGGTTATTACCGTGCCTGCCTACTTTAACGATGCGCAACGTCAAGCAACCAAAGATGCAGGTCGTATCGCAGGCCTAGAAGTTAAACGTATCATCAACGAGCCTACTGCAGCCGCACTAGCTTACGGCTTAGATAAAGGTCAAGGTAACAAAACTATCGCGGTTTACGACTTAGGGGGCGGTACATTCGACTTATCTATCATCGAAATTGATGAAGTGGGTGGCGAAAAAACCTTTGAAGTATTGGCAACCAACGGTGATACTCACTTAGGGGGTGAAGACTTCGATAACCGTGTGATCAACTATTTAGTCGATGAATTCCAAAAAGAACAAGGCATTGACTTACGCAAAGATCCGCTTGCAATGCAACGTTTAAAAGAAGCCGGTGAAAAAGCAAAAATTGAGCTTTCTTCCGCACAACAAACCGATGTAAATCTTCCTTACATCACGGCGGACGCAACCGGTCCTAAACACTTAAACATCAAGTTGACTCGTGCGAAATTAGAATCCTTAGTGGAAGATTTAGTGGCGAAATCCCTTGAGCCGGTAAAAGTTGCATTAAACGATGCCGGATTAACAGCGTCTCAAATTGATGATGTTATTCTCGTGGGCGGTCAAACCCGTATGCCACTTGTTCAACAAAAAGTGGAAGAATTCTTCGGCAAAGCACCACGTAAAGACGTGAACCCGGATGAAGCTGTTGCAATTGGTGCAGCGGTACAAGGCGGTGTGTTAGCTGGTGATGTAAAAGACGTATTGTTGTTAGACGTTACCCCATTATCATTAGGTATCGAAACCATGGGTGGTGTGATGACCACTTTAATTGAGAAAAACACGACGATTCCAACCAAAAAATCGCAAGTGTTCTCAACGGCGGAAGATAACCAAAGTGCGGTAACCATTCATGTGTTACAAGGTGAACGTAAACAGGCTTCTGCCAATAAATCTTTAGGTCAATTCAACCTTGAAGGCATCAACCCTGCTCCGCGTGGTATGCCACAAATTGAAGTAACCTTCGACATCGATGCAGACGGTATCATCCACGTTTCTGCGAAAGACAAAGGCACAGGTAAAGAACAACAAATCACCATTAAAGCATCTTCCGGTTTAAGTGATGAAGAAATTCAACAAATGGTACGCGATGCCGAAGCGAACGCGGAGTCTGACCGTAAATTTGAAGAATTAGTACAAGCTCGCAACCAAGCAGATCACCTTGTACACAGCACCCGCAAACAATTAAGTGAAGCCGGTGACAATGTACCTGCTGCAGATCGTGCCGCTATTGAAAGCGCATTAAGCGACTTAGAAGCAGCAGTGAAAGGCGAAGACAAAGCAGTGATTGAAGCCAAACTTCAAGCCCTTGCCGAAGTTGCACAAAAACTTGCACAAACAGCACAACCGCAAGGTGAGCCACAACAAGCGCAAAGCAACGGCAAACCAAACGATGATGTTGTGGATGCTGAGTTTGAAGAAGTGAAAGATAATAAGTAGTTTCACTCTCACTAAAATAAAAGGGCGTAGCAATACGCCCTTTTGGTGCATTCATCAACCACAATTTTTTCTGACTTTATTTAAAAAAGTGAAGTCAGAAAAAATAAACCAGGAGAACAAATGGCGCTAAAACTCTACCCAATCGTACAACAACGCTTAAATAACAACATAGCAAATAAGATCATCCCAACCCTTTGGCAAAATAATTTCGATAAACTGCCACAAGGTCACTATTGTTATGGCATTTATTTTAATTATGCTGCGAATTACCAAGCAGACTATGATTTTGCGATTGCAAGTGAAGCCGTATTAGAGACAGATATCCCGGCGATTGAAATTGAAGATTTGAGTTTCTACGAAGTTTTTCGTTGCCAAGCAGATGAAATTTATCAAACATGGCAACTGATCTGGAAAAAAGAACAACAAGGCTTACTTAAGCGGGCTTATTCTGTGGATTTTGAAAAATACCACTCTGATGGTTTAGTAGAAATTTATATCGCCGTTGAACCACATTGTTAAGCTCAAAGTGTGTAAAATTTTATAAAAAATGACCGCACTTTTCCCCTCAAAATAAACACAACCCAAGGAAAAATAATGGAATTTGCAACAAAATGTCTCCATGCCGGCTATAGCCCTAAAAATGGTGAGCCGCGTGTTCAACCCATCGTACAAAGTACGACTTACACTTACGACTCTGCGGAAGAAATCGGTAAATTATTTGATTTGCAAGCGGCTGGCTATTTCTATACTCGCCTGGCAAATCCAACCACGAATGCTGCAGAAGAAAAAATTACCGCACTTGAAGGTGGTGTGGCGACAATGTGTACCGCCTCAGGGCAATCGGCGGTGTTTTATGCCATGTTGAATATTTTAGAAGCCGGTGATCACTTTATTTCTTCCTCTTGTGTCTATGGCGGCACCTACAATTTATTTGCACACACGTTCAAAAAAATGGGGATTGAAGTCAGTTTTGTGGATCAAGATTTGCCGCTCGAAGAACTCAAAAAGGCTATTCGTCCAAATACCAAAGCTGTTTTTGCCGAAACCATTGCAAACCCGGCGTTACGAGTGCTAGATATTGAAAAATTTGCTGCCTTAGCCCAAGCTGCGCAGGCACCGTTACTAATCGACAACACCTTTGCCACTCCTTATTTTTGCCGCCCAATCGAATTTGGCGCAAACGTGGTTATTCATAGCACATCTAAATATTTAGATGGCCATGCCATTGCACTTGGCGGATCTATTACGGATGGTGGCAACTTTAATTGGAATAACGGCAAATATCCGCAATTAAGCACACCGGACCAAACGTATCACGGTTTAGTCTATACGGAAACATTTGGCCCTGCCGCTTATATTGTTAAAGCGCGCGTGCAATTAATGCGTGATTTAGGCGCAACACCGGCACCGCAAAACAGTTTCTTATTGAATGTCGGCATGGAAACCCTTGCATTGCGTATGCAACGTCATTATGAAAATGCACAAACGGTGGCTGAGTTTTTGGAGAAACACCCACAAGTAGCAAAAGTAAGCTATCCGGGGTTAATCAGTTCCACGGATTACGCGCTCAAACAAAAATACCTACCAAACGGTTTGTGTGGTGTCATTTCTTTTGAAATCAAGGGGGGCAAAGACGCTGCGGCAAAATGGCTAAATGCCTTACAAATGACCTCGCGTGAAGTGCATGTGGCGGATATTCGTACTTGTGCGTTACATCCTGCGACCTCAACGCATCGCCAATTAAGTGAAATCGAATTAGAAAAAGCAGGCATTTCCGCAGGATTAATTCGCCTTTCTTGTGGTATTGAAAGTGTTCAAGATATTTTGGCTGACTTAGAACAAGCCTTCAATGCAGCAAAATGATGGTATTCAAGGCAGACAATCGGCCTGCCTCTTTGAACAACGACAAAATCATATCGTAACAGAAATATAGACGGCTCACTTTAGTTTGTTGGCTTTCGTTTGACTGTAACAAACGAAAATAAGCCGAACCATGCCTTAATAAATTCATGTGTTGGCTCTTGATATTTCTGCCTTTTGGTATCATTTTGTCTTTAGCGATATTGTTCATGTAATACAATAGACAATCATAAAAGTAGCATTTGATATTTTAAACGGAAAATTGAAACATTATGGCAAAACAAGACTACTACGAACTTCTCGGCATTTCTAAATCCGCCGATGAAAAGGAAATTAAGAGAGCCTATAAAAAGCTTGCTATGCAATATCATCCGGACAGAACTCAAGGTGATAAAGCGAAAGAAGAAAAATTTAAAGAAATCCAAGAAGCCTATGAAGTACTGAGCGATAAGCAAAAACGGACCAACTATGATCAATACGGACATGCCGCATTTGAACAAGGTTTTGGTGCCGGCGGTGGTGGTTTTGGCGGTGCAGATTTCGGCGATATTTTTGGCGATATGTTCGGGGATATCTTCGGTGGCGGCGGACGTGGTCGCCAACGTGTTGTGCGTGGTGATGATTTACGCTATGACCTAGAAATCACCCTTGAAGAAGCCGTCAAAGGCACGACAAAAGACATTAAAATTCATACGCTTGCCCCTTGCGAAACTTGTCATGGCTCTGGCGCTGAAGCCGGTTCAAAAGTGGAAACCTGTCCACATTGTCACGGTGCTGGCCGCTTACGCCGCCAACAAGGTTTCTTTATGACGGAACAACCTTGTCATTTCTGTCATGGGACCGGTAAGAAAATTGAGAAACCGTGTAAAACTTGCCACGGTGACGGCAGAGTGAATAAACCGAAAAACCTTTCCGTAAAAATCCCGGCCGGCGTAGATACAGGAAATCAATTGCGCTTATCAGGCGAAGGCGCAGCAGGTGAAAATGGGGCACCGGCAGGCGATTTATATGTTGTAATCCATGTGAAAGAGCATCACATTTTTGAGCGTGATGGCAGCAACCTTTATTGTGAAGTGCCGATTAGCTTCACTATGGCTGCTCTTGGGGGTGAAATTGAAGTACCAACATTGGATGGACGCGTTAAATTAAAAATCCCGGAAGAGACCCAAACCGGCAAATTATTCCGTATGCGTGGCAAAGGCGTTACCTCACGTGGCGGTTATGCCGGTGATTTAATCTGTCGAATTGTGGTAGAAACACCGGTGAAACTCAACGAAGAACAAAAAGCATTGCTAAGGAAGCTTGAAGAAAGCTTGGAAGGGCAAACGAAACAGCGTCCTAAATCTTCTAGCTTTTTAGATGGTGTAAAACGTTTCTTTGATGATCTAACAAAGTAAAGTTAACCTAATCCAAAACAAAACCAAAGTGCGGTAGAAATACTCAAAATTTCTACCGCACTTTTTTACGTATAAAACTTAGGTATAAAAAAAGACCGACATAATGTCGGTCTTTTCAATGAGTATTAACTCAAATTAGAAGTGTACGCGTAAACCTGCACCGAAGATATTTTCGTTAGTACGTAGACCTTCGTTATCTTTAACAGTTTCACGAGTATATTGTACATAAGGCACTACATATTTGTTGAATTTGTAGTCAACCACTGCAATATATTGATTTTTCACAGTTTTCGCTTTATCTTGTGCTGAAACTGCGTTTTCATCATATTTAGTACCTAAACGTTGCCATTGTAAACCAACAGTTGATGGAATACCGGTAAGACCATTTAAGTCATATTTAGATTCTAAGAAGATAAATTTAGTTCTGTTTTGGCTTTCAGCAGATCTGTATTTCTCTACACCTTGACCATATGCCGCACCGAAGTAGAAATCGTTAAGTTGATAGTGAGTCGCTAACAACCAGTTATGATTTTTTTGGTTAGTTTCAGTACTTCCTGCTGTATCAAATTGATCAACTGTGTAACCCGCTGCAACATCAACTTTGTGGTTTTCAGCGAAATCGTAGTTATAGAATGCGCTTACGCCGTAACCACTTTTATAACCTGCAACGTCTTTTTTAGCATGACCGAATAAGTAGTCAGCACCAAAGCTGAAACCTGCGAAGTCAGCAGAACGGAATTTGATAGATTTATCAGCATCGGTAGTTAAAAGGTTGTAGTTACCAGAGCGGTAGTATAAGCTGTCGCCTAACACATCATCGGAAGTAGTCGCTTGACGACCAAAGCTTAATTTACCTACGTTTTCAAAACCGAAACCAACAAATAATTTTTTTGTTGTGATATTACCAAAACCAGTGGTAGAACTTGGTTGGTTAGATTTTTGGTCACCGTTGAAACGAGTTTCATAGCCAACAAATGCAGATAAACCGTTGTCTAACGCGTGAGATGCATTTACTTTAATACGTGAACCATCGTTGATTAAATCACCACGTTGGTTTTCACCTGCTTTACCTAAGAAGATACGGAAAGAACCGCCAAGGTCAACTTTAGTACCATCTTGGTTATAAACTGTTGCTGCACTTGAAGTGCCTGCCGCTGCTAAAGCAGCGATTGCTAATGCGATTACTGTCTTTTTCATAATCATCATTCCTTTTTCAGAACTTACTTGTTATTAAGGTAAATTTGAACTTTTCAAATTGCGAATAGTCCAAGCTACTTCTTTTGAAGCGACTAAATGTTGCCAAAGAAAAACCAGACCGTCAATAAAAAGTTCCTTTTTTTCTACCTATTTTCTGATACAGATCACATTTTCCTACGTCAATTTAGGAAAAAACGTTCTCAAATTGCATTTAATCGTCTAAACCCGGCATTTAAATCTTCAATTAAATCATCAACATCTTCCAAACCAACGTGAATACGAATCAGCGTTCCCTCTAATTTACGTGAAATATTCGGGCGAATTTTGGCTATTTCTTCCGGCTGATTACAAAGAATAAGCGATTCAAAGCCGCCCCAAGAATACGCCATCGTAAATAATTCAAAATGATCCATAAATGCTTCTAACTGTTGTTGAGTAAGCTTTTGTTTTAATTCAAATGAAAATAGACCACTTGCTCCAAGAAAATCTTGTTGGAAAAATACATGCCCTGGGCAGCTTGGCAATGCCGGATGATATACGGCTTTGACTTCAGGTTGTTGTGCCAACCATTGTGCCACTTTAATGCTATTTTCCTCATGTTGTTTTAATCGAATACCCAACGTGCGTAAACCACGAGCTGTCGTATAAGCGCTATCGGCATCCACCATTTGTCCCATTAAATAGGAATGCTCACGCAATTTATCCCAACAACGAGCATTAGACACGGCGGTACCGATCATCACGTCAGAATGTCCCACTAAATATTTCGTCCCCGCTTGGATGGAAATATCAATATCATGTTCTAAAGCTTTAAAAAGAACGCCACCGCCCCACGTGTTATCAATCATAATCACGATTTCCGGATTTACTTTTCGCACCGCTTTCACAATGGCTGGAATATCAGGCACTTCCATGGTTAACGAACTCGGCGATTCAAGAAATAAGACTTTACTATTCGGTTGAACTAAGCGGGCTATATCCTCGCCAATCATCGGATCATAATATGTGGTTGCTATCCCCATTTTTTGCAAAATGATATTGCAAAAATCTTGTGTAGGCTCATAAGCCGCACCGGTCATTAAGATATGATCACCGGTTTGTACAAAGGACAGAATGCTGTTTGTCACAGCGGCAGCACCACAAGGATACAAATAGCAACCTGCACCACCTTCTAATTCACACATTGCATCTTGCAAAGCAAAATGTGTTAGTGTGCCGCGTCTGCCATAAAAGAGTTCACCTTTTGCTCTATTCATTGTGGCGTGTTTTTTATCGGCTAAACAATCAAAAACCAAAGAAGAAGCACGTTGCACCACTGGATTAACGGCGCCTTGGGTATAACGTTTTTTTCTGCCCGCATGAACTAACGCGGTTGCAAGAGATTTTTCTGACATGATGACATCCTATAAAATAATAAAAAAATCGAGTAAAAGTGCGGTCGTTTTTGCCGTTAAAAATATTAACGCCAAATTCTTATCATCACTAGAGTTTCTTTTTAAATCAAATTTCTAAATTGGCATTTTAAAAGGGAAGAATCTGATTTAGAATAAGCACACTATTCACCTCTAGCAAAATGAATCATGAAACTTAATATTCCCATTTTTCTTACGATTTTTCGCGTTATTTTGATTCCTTTCTTTGTTATTACCTTTTATTTACCTTTCGATTGGGCGCCTTTCTTAACTACTCTACTTTTCTTCATTGCCGGTGTCACCGATTGGCTTGATGGCTATTTAGCAAGAAAATGGAAACAAACCACCCGATTCGGAGCCTTTTTGGATCCTGTCGCGGATAAAATTATGGTGGTCGCGGGTTTGGTCTTAGTGGTGGAATATAACCATACTTTTTGGATTACGATTCCCGCAATCGTGGTCATTTCAAGAGAAATTATTATTTCTGCTTTACGTGAATGGATGGCTGAATTAGGTAGCCGCAGTAAAGTCGCAGTATCTTGGTTAGGCAAAGTAAAAACAACCTCCCAAATGCTTGCGTTAGGTGGATTGTTATGGCGTTATAATACCGCAATGGAAATCATTGCCATAGTTCTGCTTTATGTTGCTGCCATTTTAACAATTTGGTCTATGTTGCAATATCTGAATGCGGCTAAAGACAGTCTATTAGAAGACTTGCGCAAATAAAAGTGCGGTCGTTTTTGAAGGTATTTTTATTTCGTGTATTTTCCAAAGTTGAATTTTTTTTAAGCAGTTAAATAATTTTTTTTAAATTTCTGTTTGACTCACAATCATAAATAAGTAAAATGCACTCCGTTGTTTAGCACTGCTAAATAATGATGCGGGAATAGCTCAGTTGGTAGAGCACGACCTTGCCAAGGTCGGGGTCGCGAGTTCGAGCCTCGTTTCCCGCTCCAAGCCCGAGTGGTGGAATCGGTAGACACAAGGGATTTAAAATCCCTCGCCTTTCGAGGCGTGCCAGTTCAAGTCTGGCCTCGGGCACCATTTAATACACTCCTTAGTTTATTAAATTCCCCTTTTAAATCATATCGTTGGGTCGTTAGCTCAGTCGGTAGAGCAGCGGACTTTTAATCCGTTGGTCGAAGGTTCGAATCCTTCACGACCCACCAAATATAAATTCCCAATTATTCGATATATTCTTTCTCTTAATCTTTATTTTCTCTTTAATGAATAAAATAAGGCGTTACCCTTATTTATTAAATGCGTCTCCCTCTCCTTATAACAATTATCGAAAATAGCCTTAACAGTTTTAGCTCCACTTGAAAAACAACGTTTGATTGTACGTGAGAATAAGCAATTCTATTATGAATGATTCGGAAGGGTTCGATATAGAAAGAGAATTACACACAAGGACAATTTGATGATTCCTTGGGTGTCTTCAACAAGGCTATCGGCCAAGAGTCAAAGGCCTATTCCTATTATAACTGTAATACTTCAACATGAATGTTGCCGCTTCTTTCTTTAGTCGTTATAAAGTAGCAACAGCGGTGAAAGGGATGGAGTCAAGGCGAATATCTTAGGATATAAGGAACGAAAGTTTCAGCTGCTGGAGAACAGTAGCAACTATATGCATCACTAGATACGTCCCATTTGTGGCGCTCTGCTTCTCTCAAAAAGCGAGAATGAAAAGAAAGGCTTAAAACAAGTCAAGCTGAACATCAAATTGATTTTGTTAGATTGACGTCACTCCTAACGCATTGAAAAACCATGAACTCACCTTCGGGTGAAACCAAACCGCGTCGAATTCGGCGCGGTTCTCTTTTATATACAAGAATTTGTCTTATATCGCTTGGTTTCCACGTTTGATTTTACCTATTGATAATCACCTTTTAATTTGCCTTATTTATTGTATTTTTAAGCCTTCTAAGTGCATATTTTTCACTCAATTACCTATTTTTGATTAATAAAAGCGATTAAATCCATTGCTTTTTCAAATCAAGTTTATTGATTTAAATCATATAGTTAGATTCTGTTTTTAGCCATAATCGCCCTGCTGTTTTTACTTTTTTAATATTGGAGCATGATTATGAAAAAATTTGCACTTAAAGCCGCAGTCATCGCGATTGCAGGTTATTTAGGCGTTGTTGGGTATATTCATCTATATGATAAGGGGCAATCAGAAAAATTACTTGCTGAGGGTAATTACTCTGCTGAGCAACAAAAGGTTGCCAAAATCTTGTTAGATAACGGTTGTCAATATTGCCACTCCCCTAATGCTGATTTGCCTTTCTATGCTAATCTTCCGTTAGCGGATTCCATCTTAAGTCGCGATATTGAATCAGGTAAACGCGTCTTTTTATTAAACAAATTACTGGATGGTTTAAAAGATCCGAGTAAATTATCTGAAGTTGATTTAGCAAAACTTGAACGCGTGATTGAAAATAATGAAATGCCGGTAGCAACATTCCGCCATGTTCACTGGGGAAGTCGTCCGGATGAAAACGAAAAAACCACGCTATTAAATTGGATTCGCGAACAACGTAAAGCCTTTTTACCTGCAAACACGGAAGGGACAAATCCTCACAGCCTGATCCAACCAATTCCGGATTCCATCATGACCGATCCGGCTAAAGTAGAACTCGGTCGAAAACTCTTTATGGATGACCGCCTCTCTCAAGATGGTACCGTTCAATGTGAAACTTGCCACCAACTCGACAAAGGTGGGGTTGACCGCTTGGATGTCTCTATCGGTATTGAAGGCAAAAAAGGCGGCATCAACGCACCAACCGTATTTAACTCCGCATTTAACTTCGTCCAATTCTGGGATGGTCGTGCAATCGATCTTGCTGACCAAGCAGGTGGACCACCGATTAACCCAGTTGAAATGGGCAGCCACACCTGGGATGACATCGTAGCGAAATTTAAACAGGATGAAGAATTCAAAAAAGAATTCTTAAAAGTGTATCCTGAAGTGAGCCAAGCGACATTAACCCACGCTATCGGTGAATATGAAAAAACCTTAATCACGCCAAATAGCGATTTTGACCGTTACTTGAAAGGCGATAAAACCGCATTAAATGAGCAGCAATTAAAAGGCTACGAATTGTTTAAGAAACATAAATGCGATACCTGCCATACCGGTGTGAATATGGGCGGACAATCTTACGAATACATGGGTATTTATGGCGATTACTTCAAAGATCGCGGCACACCAATCACGGAAGCCGATCAAGGTCGTTTCGCACAAACCAAGGATCCGTATGATATGCATCGCTTTAAAGTGCCGTCATTGCGTAATATCGCATTAACTACGCCTTATATGCACGATGCTTCTGCAAAAGACTTGAAAGAAGCTGTTCGAATTATGTTGCAATATCAAAGCAACGTAAAACCTCAACAACAAGACATTGATGACATTACGTCTTTCTTAGAAAGTCTCACTGGTGAATTTGAAGGTAAGAAATTGCAATAATCACCATCAATAAAAAGTACAGTGGATTTTCAACACGTTTTTAAACGTCGTAAAAATTCACCGCACTTTTTTATTTAAATATCTTATGCATCAAATGCTTTTAAGGATTCCAACAGCCTTTCACCAAAGGGTTTACGCCAACCACTTAATAATTCCGGCGGCTCATCCTCCGTTTCTTTTCGCCAGTGCCACTTCATCAGACTTTCTAAATGACGTTTACTGGCAATCACTTCTTTCGGTAAATTCGCCGGAGCAATCTGAATTAATTGTTGCTGCAATGCTTTCAATGCGGCTTTATAGCGCGAATCATCCGCCAAACGTTGAATTGGCGGCGGATAATCCTCCTCTGAAATGCGTTTCACCTGATCAATAATTTGCAACAATTTCTTACCGTGAATGCGGACTTCCGCCGTACTCAAGCCGAGCTCCAATAAAGTCGACGTATTCTTCGGATTGTATTTTGCCACTTGCCATAAATTTTCTGCACGAACTACAAAATTCAATGCTAAATCCCGTTTCATAGCTTCTTCCATGCGCCATTTTGCGAGCAATTTTAAACGCATTAATTCTAAGCGATTTAACTTCCACGCATTCGGAATCGCAAAATAAGCCGTATCAGGATTTTTAACAGCATGTGCCCGTTTGTGCAGCAAAAATTCACATTCATTTTTGACCGCACTTTGCCATTCGGTTTGTGCCAATTGTGTCTGCATTTGTACATATAAAGGCAACAAATACCACACATCCGCAGCGGCATATCGTAACTGTATCTCGGATAACGGGCGCGCCAACCAATCGGTGCGTGACGCCCCTTTATCAATTTCAATGTGGAAATAATGTTGTACCAACGTAGCAAAACCGGCAGAACCGGCAAAACCAAGAAAATTCGCCATCACCTGTGTATCGCACATAGGCTGTGGTAATTGTTGGAAATAATGTTGAAAAACTTCCAAATCTTCACCGCAGGCATGCAATACTTTCAATACGCTTTCATCGGCAAGTAAGGCAATAAAAGGGGAAAAATCCTGAATCATTGTCGGGTCAATTAACGCCACTTCATCACCGGCATATAATTGAATTAACCCTAATTTCGGGTGCAGGGTTCTGACCCGAACAAATTCAGTGTCTAATGCCACCGCACTTTGTGTTCTTGCCTGTTCACAAACATCAAACAATGCCTGATCATCTGTAATTAATTGAAAGCGTGGCGGGGTGTTACATTCTTTTATTTGATATGTCATAGAAATAAAGGAGAGAATGTGCTGTAAAGCGACATTCTCTCTCGCATTGATTAATAAAATAACTTAGGCAGTTGTCGCACGTTTCGCAATTTCTTCATCACGTAAAACACGACGTAAAATTTTACCCACGTTGGTTTTCGGCAATTCCTCACGGAACTCAATGTCTTTTGGAATTTTATAGCCGGTTAAATATTTGCGGCAGTGTTGTCGTAATTCATCGCGGGTTAAACTGTCCTCTTTCTTCACAACGAAGAGTTTGATGGTTTCCCCGGACACGTCATTTGGCACGCCGATTGCCGCCACTTCAGCCACTTTATTGTTTAACATCGCCACATCTTCGATTTCATTCGGATACACGTTAAAACCGGACACCAAAATCATGTCTTTTTTGCGATCCACAATGCGCAAGCTGTAACTTTCATCCATGATCACAATATCACCGGTTGCCATCCAACCGTCTTTGATCACTTCTGCGGTGGCTTCCGGGCGTTGCCAATAACCTTTCATCACCTGTTCGCCTTTCACCCACAACTCCCCTGCTTCACCGAGAGCCGCTTCAGAACCGTCTTCTTTCACAATTCGAATATCGGTGTTCGGGACCGGCACACCAATACTGCCGTTATGCTTCACCACATTCACCGGGCATGCCGCAATTAGCGGAGAGCATTCTGTCATGCCGTAACCTTCAATAATGTTACAACCGGTCAATTCATGCCAACGAGTGGCAACAGATTGGTGAATCGCCATACCGCCGCCCACGGAAAGTTTTAAGGCAGAGAAATTCACGTTCTTCAACTCGTCATTGTTTAACAAGGCGTTAAACAAGGTATTCACGCCGGTAATCGCCACAAACGGATATTTTTTCAGTTCTTTTACGAAACCCGGAATATCACGCGGGTTCGTAATTAATACGGCAGTCACCCCCAATTCAACAAACAGCAAGCAGTTCACGGTGAGGGCAAAAACGTGATACAACGGCAAGGCCAAAATGGCTAATCGCTCACGACTACGATCACCCACAAAAGGATGGGCAATCCACTTGGCTTGGAACACATTCACGATAATATTGCCGTGCGACAACATCGCCCCTTTTGCTACGCCCGTAGTGCCACCTGTGTATTGCAAAAAGGCCAAATCATCGCGTTCCATTTGCGGACGCACATATTGACGATATTTACCGACACTCAACACTTCACGGAACGTGACCGCATTTGGCAACTTATATTTTGGCACGAGTTTCTTCACGTATTTCACCACGAAGTTCACTAATGTGCGTTTACCGAAAGACAACTGATCGCCCATACGGGTCAAAATAACGTGTTTCACAGAAGTGTTGAAAACAATTTTTTCTAACGTAGAGGCAAAGTTAGACACCACCACAATGGCTTTAGCGCCACTGTCTTGCAGCTGGTGTTCTAACTCGCGTGGTGTGTAAAGCGGATTCACGTTCACCACCACAAGACCGGCACGTAAAATCCCAAATAACGCGATAGGATATTGCAACAAATTCGGCATCATTAATGCCACACGCTCACCACGTTCTAACTTCAATTCATTTTGCAAATAGGCTGCAAAAGCACGACTGCGTTCTTCCAATTTACGAAACGTTAACACTTGTCCCATATTAATATAAGCGGCGCGGTCGGGATGTTCACGAATCGCTTTATCAAACATATCTAAAATCGAATCATATTCTGACGTATCCAATTCACGCTCAGAGCCTTCCGGATAATTTTGAAACCAAGGTTTAGTCATAGTGATTCCTTCTCTTTTTTCTTTATTTTTATAAAATGAGGCGGAATTTTAACATTCCGCCCAAACTTAATACAAATTATAGCGAAGGCGTGGTTCGGCCCACATAAATCTCGGCGCCCACCAGCCGTATGGATAAAATGGTCCGTAATCATACATGTCGTCCGGATCGTAATAATATTCTTGCACGAGCTTCCAAAGACGATATTGATGGGCTTGCACCACCGGATAGCTGTAATCCGCTTGATCAATTTTGCCCTGCTCTTTGCCACTTAGCACACCGGCAACGGTAATATATTGATCTTTTAAGTTTTCCGGATCCACAAAGCCGTTTAAGTAAGCAATAAAACGCCCATTACTGTGGCTATCAATCATCGGTTTTGCAGAGAAATACGCGACCGTTTGGTTCAACACTTCCACTTTTGTCTGATTTTTTAATGCGGTAGCGGAAATCACTTTGCCGCCCAGACGTACTTTCACACAACGACAATCATAATCTTGCTGTTGAATGTTATTTAAATTTAACGCATCAAATTGTTTTGGCTCTAACCCTTGCGGCGCCGACACACAACCGGTTAAAACAAGAGAAAGTGCGGTCAATATTAACCCTATTTTTTTGCTCATTTTAATGCTCCTCTCAAAAGGTGATTAAAATCTATTCTCGCCCCGGCAATTTCTTCCACGTCACTTCATTGCGTAAGTAAATCGGCTCAATCTCCAACGGGCTAATGGTCTCGCCGGCAAACCATTTTGGCAATGCCAAATCCAGCATATATAAAGCGGAAGGCAAGGTGATCTCTGTCACTTTACCAAGATTCGCTTCTTTTAACTCAGGATAAGCCGCCCAGCCGGTTCCTGCTAAAACGGCGTTTTCATGATGTTGTTGAGATACCTGCTCAATGACGTTTGACGGGCTACAAACCTGCTCGGCAATCATCGGCTGCCAATCTAAAAACTCGCCGAAATCTGACCGCACTTTTTGCGCCTGCCATTGGGCAAAATACACCTCATTCATACGAGCATCAATGGCTGTCAACACATTTTCCGCCTGATATTGCACATAGGCAGCTTGTGCCATTGCGGCCAAATTGGACACAGGAATCACCAGCAATTCAGCCCCGAAGGCTAAGCCTTGCGCAATACCTGCACCAATGCGCACACCGGTAAAGCTACCCGGGCCACGACCGAAAACCAGGGCATCCACTTGATGTAGCGTAATGCCTGCTTGAGCCAAAATTTCATCCACCATCGGCAAAATATGTTTAGTATGTTCACGCTGTGCAAATTGCGCTAAATGTGTTTTTTCACCACCACGTAACAAAGCAACAGAACAAGCTTCTGTTGCAGTATCTAAAGCTAATAATGTGACATTTTTCATGGTTATATAGATTCTTTGTTATCGTCTGTCTTCAAGGTTGTCAGGAATTGTACCACTTTGTGCAAATCCCGCGTACGTTTAAAATTCGGCAAACTGCGCAAAAAGGTTTCTCCATAAGGGCGCATCACCAAACGGTTATCGCAAATAATCACAGCACCGCGATCGGTCACATCACGAATTAATCGCCCAACGCCCTGCTTCAAGGTAATCACCGCTTCGGGAATTTGAATATCGTTAAACGGATCGCCGCCCTGCAAACGACAATCTTCAATACGTGCTTTCAATAATGGCTCATCAGGTGCAGTAAAGGGCAATTTATCGATAATCACCAATGACAACGCATCGCCTCGTACGTCCACGCCTTCCCAAAAACTGGAAGTTGCCACCAGCACGCTGTGCGATTGCAAAATAAATTGTTCCAACAGCGTAGTTTTCGCCGTTTCACCCTGCAATAAAATCGTCAGTTCACTGTTTTCACGAAAATAATCTGCCAGGCTACGCATCATGGCATAAGACGTGCAAAGCACAAAACAACGGCCTTGGTTGGCTTCGATAATCGGCAGTAACATTTTGCCTAATTGAGTGAACGTGCTGCTGTGATTGGTTGCCGGCAGATAACGTGGCACGCAAAGCAAAGATTGCTCTGCATAATTAAAAGGGCTTGGCAGAATTTTCTGCTCCGCATCTTGAATACCTAAACGCTGGCAAAAATGGGCAAAAGTGCCGCCCACTTCCAAGGTGGCAGAAGTGAAAATCCAGGCGCATTTTTGTTTTGCCATTTGCTCACCAAACTTGTCCGCCACAGTAAGTGGCGTAATGTGTAGCCCAAACTGGCGACCGATACATTCAAACCAATAGCAATAGCCGGTGATTTCTGTTTCCGTCAGGCGTTTAAGTAGATTTTGTAACTGCGCGATGCGCTCAAAAATGCTGTCTAGCGTTTGTGAACGCCCCAAGCCTAATTTCACCACTTCGGCAGTAAAATTCAGTTTTTCCAGTAAAAAATCAAAGGCTTTTTTAACCGCACTTTGTTGCAGCATTTGTCGCCAATTACCGCGCAAATTGCCTTCACCCAACATTAAACGAAAATCCTGCACGATTTTTAAAAGTTGATCTGCCGCCACACCAAGCTGTTTCATATCTTTCACTTCGGTGCGGTAGGTAATTTGAATGTCTTTACATAAATCAAAAAGTTGACGGGAGGTGACCGATTGACCAAAATATTGGCTGGCAATATCAGGCAGTTGGTGCGCTTCATCAAACACAATCACTTCAGCATTCGGGATCAATTCGCCGAAGCCGTTTTCTTTCACTGCCATGTCAGCAAAAAATAAATGATGGTTGACCACCACCAAATCGGCATTCAGCGCTTTTTTACGCGCCAATGCCACAAAACAATCCGCATAATTGGGGCAATCACTCCCTAAACAACTTTCGGCCGTGCTGGTGAGTTGAGGCAAAATCGGGCTGTCTTCGGCAATCTCAATGCATTCGGACAAATCGCCGGTCTTCGTGGCGTTGCGCCATTTGCGCACTTTAGATAAATCATGCAGCACACTGCGATCACCCAGCACGCCTTGCGCAATCACCTGTTCCAAACGTTCTAAACATAAATAATTGGCACGTCCTTTGAGCAAAGCAATTTTGCCGCTATATCCGAGAGCTTTTTGAATAGCGGGTAAGTCGCGATTAAACAGCTGATCTTGCAAGTTTTTGGAACCGGTGGAAATGATGGTTTTCTTTTTCACCAATAACGCCGGCGCCAAATACGCAAAGGTTTTGCCCGTACCCGTACCGGCTTCCACCACTAACGCCCCTTGCTGTTCAATGGCATTGCCCACCGCCGTCGCCATGTCGACCTGTTCTGCGCGGGGACGAAAGCCCTTGATATGGGCGCTCAATGCACCGTCTGGGGAAAACGCCTTGCTAATTTGTTTTGAATACGCCATTATTTTTCACCTGTTAAAAAGTCGGCACAGTATAGCAGATTTCCCCTTCTTACTGAATCAACAAGGACAAGATGATGAACATTCAATTACAACAACAAATCACACCGGAATTGAGCTTATATGCGTATAACGACATTCCCGTTTTACATTTACACCACGCTGTCGGCACCGCCAAAATCGCCTTACAAGGGGCACATTTATTCAGCTGGCAACCGACACACAGCAAACAAGACGTATTGTGGTTAAGTGACATTGAGCCGTTTAAAGCCGGTAACGCCATTCGTGGCGGCATCCCTATTTGCTACCCATGGTTTGGTAATGCCGGCACGCCTGCGCACGGCTTCGCTCGTACCAGCCTATGGCAATTAAGCGACTACGAGATTAACAACGACAAAGTGCAGTTGGTTTTTTCGTTATTTTCCAAACACAACATCATCTTGGCTAAAATTGAAATGCTGTTCACCGAACATTGCGATCTACGCTTTACTCACTACGGCGAAACCGGCATGGAAAACGTACAACTAGCGCTACACAGTTATTTCAACATTGGCAACATCGCCAACACGAGTATCGCCAACCTGCCAACAACCTGTTTTAACTCTCTCACTAAATCGCAGGAAACCGTGCCCTCACCACGCACCATCAATGAAAACGTGGATTGCATTTATACCGCGCCACCACAGCCAACGGAAATTCACGACCAAGCCAACCAACGCACCCTATTCGTGACACATCAAAATGCCAGCGATGTGGTGTTATGGAACCCATGGCATAAAGCCACAAGCAGCATGGCTGAAAATGGCTATCAAACCATGGTATGCGTAGAAACCGCAAGGATCCATCGCTATCTTGAGGCTGGCGAAACCGTGGCGGTGAGATTGAGTGTGAAATAGTTCAAAGTGCGGTCAGATTTTTAGATGTTTTTCAAAACTCAACATCTGATCGCTTGAGATCTGCCTAAATCCCCTAAAATTTTCTATCAAAACGATTCATAAAACATCTCATTTTTGGACTAATTTGCCATTTATTACTGCCGTGTTTGTGAGTAACATAATGGGCGATTCAAAACACATAACCATCCATATAAAAGGAGATTAAATCATGAAAAAATTGATAACTGCGATCGTTTTTGCTGCTGGGATGACAGTACCCTTAGCTGCCTCTGCAGCCTCTATACCTGAAACTGAAAAAGCGGTGGCACAACAAGCAAATACAAAAGGCGTTTGGATTGACGTTCGCTCTGCTGAAGAATTTAACGCGGGCCATTTACAAGATGCGGTGAACATTCCACACGATCAAATCCTTGAACGCATCCAATCCGTTAGCCCGGATAAAGACGCACCTATCAACCTCTACTGCCGCAGCGGTCGCCGTGCAGAAGTGGCGTTAAACGCACTGAAAAAAGCAGGTTACACCAACGTTACCAACCATGGCGGTTATGAAGATTTGGTTAAGAAAGGCATGAAATAATCATACCTTATTAAAAACAAAAATCCCCTAAATGTTTAATTTAGGGGATTTTTTATAAGTAATTTTTGACTGAGCTCTATCGAAAAATTGCATATCACGGCTATTAAGATTTCAGGTGATGTTTTTTTATGATAAAGCCCAATCCATTTTTCAGGTGTTTTTTTGTCGCTCAACCTATATGCATTAAAACCTGAAATTACAACAATCCTGGTTGACCTAAAGCAGGATCTACTTCACGTGCTTTTAAAGCATCTTCAACAGTTAAGCCTAATGCTTTGGCAACACCTTCACCATACGCCGGATCACACCAATGACAGTTGCGAATGTGACGATATTTGATGAAATTAGGTGCATCCCCCATTGCGGCTGCCGTGTTATTGAATAACGCTTGTTTTTGCTCCGAATTCATTAAATTAAATAATGCACGCGGTTGGCTGAAGTAATCGTTATCATCGTTACGGAAATCCCAGTGCGCCGCATCACCATTAATACGAAGTGGTGGTTCGGCAAAATCCGGTTGTTGTTGCCATTGATTAAAACTATTCGGTTCATAGTGCGGTAAGCTACCGTAGTTACCGTCCACACGACCAAAACCATCACGTTGGTTGCTGTGCACCGGACAACGTGGACGATTTACCGGAATTTGACGGTAATTCACTCCTAAACGATAACGTTGTGCATCGGCATAGTTGAATAAACGCGCTTGCAACATTTTATCCGGGCTTGCACCGATCCCCGGCACTAAGTTACTCGGTGCAAAGGCAGATTGTTCCACATCAGCAAAGAAGTTTTCCGGATTGCGGTTAAGTTCAAACTCCCCTACTTCAATTAATGGATAGTCTTTTTTCGGCCATACTTTGGTTAAATCGAATGGGTGGTAAGGCACTTTTTCCGCATCGGCTTCAGGCATAATTTGTACGTATAACGTCCATTTCGGGAAATCACCCCGTTCAATCGCTTCATACAGATCGCGTTGATGACTTTCACGGTCATTTGCGATAACAGCAGCCGCTTCTGCATCGGTTAAGTTTTTAATGCCTTGTTGGGTACGGAAGTGGAATTTCACCCAAAAACGTTCGCCTGCTTCGTTCCAGAAACTGTAAGTATGTGAACCGAAACCGTGCATATGGCGATAGCTTGCCGGAATACCGCGATCACTCATGACAACAGTGACTTGGTGCAATGCCTCAGGCAATAATGTCCAAAAGTCCCAGTTGTTTGTGGCTGAACGCATATTCGTGCGCGGATCGCGTTTTACCGCTTTATTTAAATCAGGAAATTTACGCGGATCGCGCAAGAAAAATACCGGCGTGTTGTTACCCACTAAATCCCAGTTCCCTTCTTCGGTATAGAATTTTAAAGCAAAACCACGAATATCACGTTCCGCATCCGCAGCACCACGTTCACCGGCAACGGTCGTAAAGCGTGCAAACATTTCCGTTTTTTTGCCGACTTCACTGAAAATTTTTGCGCGGGTGTATTGAGTGATGTCATTCGTCACAGTAAAGGTGCCGAATGCACCGGAACCTTTCGCATGCATACGACGCTCCGGAATCACTTCACGCACAAAATCTGCTAATTTTTCATTTAGCCATAAATCCTGTGCAAGTAACGGACCGCGTGGACCGGCAGTTAAACTGTTTTGGTTATCGGCAACAGGCGCGCCGTTACCCATCGTTAAAGGCGTGCTGGTTAAATGAGAAAAAGGGCATTTAGCACTCATAGAAAACTCCTTAATAAATAGTATTAGCTTGAAGTAAATATCGCCAAGCATAATATAGAAAGGTTTTACCGATTAAAATCTATTAAATCAATTCAAAAACCCTATCTAAAAAAGAATTGCGACGGCATAATGCAAATTTGCTATATTCAGCTCAAAATTGACGTTTTTTCATGAACGGTTCAATCGCATTCTAAAGTGCGGTCATTTTTTAGAAAGATTTTACAAACGGAGAGAAAATATGAATCCTTGGCTTTTACTAGGTAGCTCTATCGGCTTGGAAGTCATCGCCACCAATTTGCTGAAATTAAGCGATAGTTTTACCAAACCGCTTCCCACCATAAGTGCGTTATTGATTTATGCCTTATCGTTTTATTTGGTCTCCATCGTCTTCCGTAGCCTGCCTGTCGGCTTGGTCTATGCCGTTTGGTCCGGCGTAGGGATCATTTTGACAGCGATGGTTGCCTAGTTTGCCTTTGGACAAAAACTCGATATGCCCGCTATGTTAGGAATTGCCCTGATTATTTCCGGCGTGCTGGTGATTAATCTATTTTCAACAACGAATCACTAATTTTCAGAAAATAACGTGATTGTTGTCACCTTCAAAGCAAGAAGCGCTCTCATTGTTCTTTCTCATGTTACTTTACCGCGCGGATCCTTGCGTGAACGGCACCTCAAACTCGGCAACGGAAAGCGAGATGCCCGCCACCGCCCCGCCCCATTACAATACCAATTTATGGCATTTCAACATAAAGTGTTGCGTTCATTTTAACCCACCAACACAGAGGTCATACTCAATGAACCGGCAATCAAATGATCATTGAAAAATGCCACTTTTTCATCCGGCTCACGCAAAGCCATTACATACAAGAGGGGCAAATAGTGATCCGGTGTTGGGACAGAAAGCGCCGCACTTTCGCCAAATTGGTCATAATGCACCAATTCATCGTCATTTTGTGTGGTCATTGCGTGATTAATGTGATCACGGAACGCATACGCCCAGTCATAGCCTGCGCCAATTTGATCAATATATTCCCAGCTTATGGCTCTCAAATTATGCACAATGTTGCCACTGCCGATAATCAACACGCCCTGTTCACGCAAAGCAGCCAATTTTTTCGCCAGGTTGAAATGCCACTGTGCCGGTTGCAAACGGTTAAGACTAAGTTGCACTACCGGAATATCCGCATCGGGATAGAGAAACTTCAACACCGCCCATGCGCCATGATCAAAACCGCGCGTTGAGTTCATCTCAACATTTTCCGGCTGCAATAACGACCGCACTTGCTCCGCCAATTCAGGCGAACCGGGCGCGGGATATTGCACCTGACTGAGTGCTTCAGGAAATCCGTAAAAATCATAAATCATTTCAGGCTGTTCGCCTGATGTAACCTGCAAACGGCTGCTGTACCAATGCGCCGAAATCATCAAAATGGCTTTCGGTTTGGCAAATTTTTGCGTAATCAGGCTGAGATTTTGATTGAAAGGATTTTCCTTATCCAACACATTCATCGGGCTACCATGTCCGACAAATAACACAGGCATTTTTTTCATCGTTGCCTCCTTAATATCTGATGAGGCAGATTGTACGGATAAATGATTAAGCAATAAACCGCACTTTATGAACAACATTTTTTACCGATAGGAAATAATAGATAAAAAAGGAGATGAAAAGTGCGGTCAAATTTTTAGGTGTTTTTTGTAAATTATCCTAAGAACTCAACCGCTTGTTTTTAAAAATTCACTGTTTCACCATCTTCTGGAATTACTACATTTTCAAGCTTGTTTGCTTGGACAAATTGACGTAAATCCTTACGGTAAACAGACATATGGTTTACCGCATCCATGTGCACTGTGATAAGTTTTGTATTCGGTAGCATGTTACGAGCATGAGCAACATCTTGTAACCCCATAATAATGCCGTCATTCGGAAAAGCTAAGGTACGCGCATCACCGGTGTTCATAATCATTACATCAGGTTTATAACGATTAATGGCTTTGTTTACTTCGGCAGTCCAAACTGTGTCACCAACCAAGTACACCGTTGGATGACCTTTCGCTTGGAATGTTACTCCCATCGCCTCATCTAAAATCTCAGCTAATTGTGGTACTGCGTACATTTCCGTTGTGCCGTGAGAACCGCCGGTTTTATTTAAAATAATACCTTCGAACTCCACCGGTTTTTCTAGCGATAAACTGGTTATGTTAGTAAAACCTTGCGCTTTGAGTAAGTCGCCATCCCGTTCATGTTGCACAAAAATTTTGATGGATTTAGGTAAAATTTTTTGTGCAACCTCATCCCAATGATCTTCATGTGTATGAGTCAAAATAATGGCATCAACATCTTTGAAAGTATCTTCTGTTTTCATCGGTAATTCCACAAGTGGATTACGCAAATGGCTATTTAATGTCCCTTCAAAGCCTGCATAACGTCCTTTTTCAGCAAGCATCGGATCAATTAAAAAAGTTTTCCCAGCATAGTTCAGGCGACCAGTAGCATTGCGGATATGTTGGTAGCTATCAGTGTTTTTAGAGGCAAGATCTACAGCGAAAGTATTTGCACTAATAGCCAATGCTGTAGTGCTAATTAAGGTTTTTAAGTTCATTGTTTTTCCTTTTCTATACGTTATTGAATGAATAAACATATTATAGTGAGAACAAAATTGCGCAAAAATGGATAAGAAATCAATAAACGTAATAATCGGGTCATTTCTGTGTTATGCTCATATCAAAGTAGGAGAAATAAAATGAATACACCCACAGTTGCTTTGATTGTGTATGAACAAATGATGCCCATTCATTTTGCGATGGCATATTCCGTTTTTTCTATGTCGGATTTAAACGGCAAGCCGTTATTTGAGTATAAAATCGTTAGCGATTCGGACAACCTGACAAACTCGCTATTTCACATACATTTAGATGGTGGTTTAGAATGGTTAGAGAATGCCGATATTGTTGTGATGACTGGATGGCATGATACTCAAGTGATGCCGAGCGAGGCTTTATTAACAGCGTTACGGCAAGCGTATCAACGTGGTGCGACAGTGGTGGGTTTATGTTATGGCGCCTATGTGTTGGCGTGCAGTGGTCTACTTAACGGTAAAAAAGCAACCACACATTGGCTAGGAGATAGTGATTTTACTAATCGTTTTCCGCAGGTGAAATGGGATTTAAATCCTATTTATTTAGAAGAAGATCGACTGATTACCTCAGCAGGAACAGCCGCTTCAATGGATTGTTGCCTTTCTATTGTCCGTAAATTATATGGTGTGAAAATTGCCAATCATATTGCCCGAATACTGGTTATCCCCCCTCATCGTGAAGGCGGACAAGCACAATTTATCGAACGCCCTATTTCTCGTTCCACACCTAATCATAATATCAATGCGTTGCTTGCTTATTTAAATGAAAATCTGACCGCACTTCATTCGACTGATAGCCTTGCCGAACGTTTGTCAATGAGCCGTAGCACTTTCACCCGACATTTTCGCAAAGCAACCGGAATGTCATTAAATCAATGGTTAATTGAAGCAAGGCTACAGCGAGCAAGAGAGCTTTTGGAAAGCACAGATTTATCTATTACTGATATTGCAGAACAAAGCGGATTTCATAGCGATACCGCCTTGCGTCAGCACTTCTTGAAGAAACATAAGATTTCACCGAATCGCTGGCGTAAGCAGTTTCAAATTGAGGATGTTTAGATCTTTTTATTTTAAAGTCCGGTCAATTTTTCGGATGTTTTGCGTATTTAGACCCTATCCGGATCGCCTTTATGCGAGTCGCTAATATTACAATCCTTTAAGATGCCATCCCCTGAAAAACACTAAAAAATCCCACCGCACTTTGCTATAATGCGCGCCATTCATTTCATTCAAAACAAGAGAAGAACATGACTGATTTTCCAGCCATTCGTGATCTAAACGAGCAAAATCTCAACGAAATTTTACAGCTTTCACAACATCATCCTTTGGCGATCACGTTTTATGCGCCAAGCCATGCAGATTCGGTGGCGTTTGTGAAAACCTTGGAAAATTATGCCAACCAATACCAAGGGCAATTTGTGTTAGCCAAAGTCAATTGTGAAAAAGAACAAATGGTGGCGGCGCAATTCCGTATTCAAGCCTTGCCGACCACTTATTTATTTAGAGACGGACAAGCGTTGGATGCCTTTCAGGGAGCGTTGGACAACACCACATTGCAACAGCGTTTGAGTGTGATTTTGCCGAAAGAGGAAGAAATCAAATTTAATCAGGCGTTGGATTTGCTTGCAGTGGAAAATTATGCGCAGGCATTGCCGTTGTTAAAAGAGGCGTGGGAGTTGTCTGATCAGAAAAACAGCGAGATCGCGCTACTCTATGCGGAAACCTATATCGCGATGAAAAAAACTGAGCCTGCGCAACAGATTTTAAACAAGATCCCATTGCAAGATCGTGACAGTCGCTGGCAAGGTTTACAAGCGCAAATTGAGTTGTTGATTAAAGCTGCTGATACACCGGAAATTCAACAATTACAGGAAGAATTTGCGAAACAGCCAACCCATGATCTTGCGTTGAAATTGGCGTTGCAATTACACCAAGCTAACCGCAACGAAGAAGCCTTGGAGTTGTTATTTACCATTTTACGTCAAGATTTAGGTGCGGAAGACGGCAAAATTAAGCAGGAATTTTTATCCATTTTAGCCGCCATCGGCAACAACGATCCGGTAACCAATAAATACCGCCGATTGCTCTATTCGTTGTTGTACTGATGGGAAATCTTCTATAATACCGCCCACAAATTTCAAGTTGATAAGGATTGATTATGTCGGATATTAAACACGCGCAATTACTCATTTTAGGCTCCGGCCCTGCCGGTTACACTGCAGCTATTTATGCGGCACGCGCTAATTTGAAACCGGTGCTCGTCACAGGGTTACAACAAGGCGGACAACTCACTACCACCAGTGAAATTGAAAACTGGCCGGGTGATTTCGGTGAAACGACCGGTCCGGAATTAATGCAAAGAATGTTGCAACACGCAGAAAAATTTGAGACCGAGATCGTCTTCGATCACATTAACCGTGTAGATTTATCTTCTCGCCCATTCAAATTATACGGCGATGCACAAACCTTTAGCTGCGATGCGTTAATCATCGCCACCGGTGCTTCTGCCCGTTATTTAGGCTTGCCTTCCGAAGAAAACTTCAAAGGCCGTGGCGTTTCCGCTTGTGCCACTTGTGACGGTTTCTTCTATCGCAACAAACCGGTTGCCGTCATCGGTGGCGGTAACACCGCTGTGGAAGAAGCACTCTATTTAGCCAACATTGCTTCTGAGGTGCATTTAATCCATCGCCGCGAAAGTTTCCGTGCAGAAAAAATTCTCATCGACCGCTTATACAAAAAAGTGGAAGAAGGCAAAATCGTACTGCATACCAACCGCACTTTAGATGAAGTGTTGGGCGACAACATGGGCGTGACCGGCGTACGTTTGAAAGACGTGCAATCCGCCGCAACGGAAGAGGTCGCATTAGACGGCGTCTTCGTGGCCATCGGTCATGCACCGAATACGGAAATTTTCCAAGACCAGCTGGAATTAAAAAACGGCTATATCGTGGTGAAATCCGGTTTAGACGGCAATGCAACCGCCACTTCCGTGGAAGGCGTTTTTGCCGCAGGCGATGTGATGGATCACAACTATCGTCAAGCCATTACCTCTGCCGGCACCGGCTGCATGGCGGCATTAGATGCTGAGCGTTATTTGGATGCGCAAAAAGCATAACTGTTCGGTCATTGCACCGAGACAACACATTGTGCAATACAGGGTGGGCAATAACGCCCACCTTCCGTTTTTCTGTTTCTGATACAACATAACTTATGGATAAATCTCGTCAAAAATATTTGCAACAATGGCTTCGCACACAGCAAAAGCCGATTAAAAAATATTTGAATCTCAACATTCTGCTCGCTACGTTCTCCTCAGTGATTTTAGTGGGGCAGACTTATCTCTTGGCCTCTTTGCTGCATAAGCTCATTATTCTGGGCGAACCGGCCACCGGTTTAGCGCCTTACTTTATCGGCTTAGTCGTCGGCTTTGCGCTACGTGCGCTGATTTTATGGATCCGAGAAAAAATCGGCTTCAAGTGCGGTCAATTATTGCGGAATATTATTCGTCAGCAAATTTTGGATAAAATCCATCAAGTTGGCCCTGCAACGATTAACAATAAACCTGCCGGCAGCTGGGCAACCATCATGTTGGAACAGGTGGAAAACCTGCACAATTTCTACGCCCGCTATTTACCGCAACAAGCGCTTTCCGCCATTGTGCCGATGATTATTCTGATTGCCGTGTTCCCGTTAAACTGGGCAGCCGGTTTGATTTTAATGGGCACTGCACCGCTGATTCCTATCTTCATGATTTTGGTGGGAAAAGCGGCAGCAGACAGCAGCCAAAAGAACATGGATACCCTTGCGCGGTTAAGCGGTCAATTCCTCGATCGTCTGCACGGTTTGGAAACCTTACGTTTATTCGACCGCACTTCCGAGCAAACCCGCCATATTGAAAACAGTACGGAAGATTTCCGTGAAACTACCATGGATGTGCTAAAAATGGCGTTCCTCTCCTCTGCCGTCCTCGAGTTTTTCACTTCGATTTCTATTGCATTAATGGCAGTGTATTTCGGTTTCAGTTATTTAGGACAAGTGGAATTCGGCAGTTACGGCATGCCGATTACACTCTTTATCGGTTTCTTCTGCCTCATTCTTGCACCGGAGTTTTACCAACCATTACGCGACCTCGGCACCTATTATCATGACCGTGCCGCCGGTATCGGTGCGGCAGATGCCATTGTAGATTTCTTAGAAGAAGATTATTTAATCGCCCAAGGCGACAGCAAAGCGGCATTTGAAAGCCAAAGTGCGGTGGAAATTTCAGGTGAAAATGTGGTTGTCTTGTCGCCACAAGGCAAACCGCTAACAGAGGCGCTGAATTTCCATATTCCGGCCCAGAGCCACATTGCGATTGTAGGGCAAAGCGGTGCCGGAAAAACCTCGCTGATCAATGCCATTTTGGGCTTTTTATCTTATGAAGGCAGCCTGAAAATCAACGGGCAAGAATTGCGCGATGTCGATTTAGCCCAATGGCGCAAACACATTGCCTGGGTTGGACAAAACCCGTTGTTGTTGCAAGGCTCAATTAAAGAGAATTTATTATTGGGCGACATTCAAGCTTCCGCGCAAGAAATCGATCACGCGTTGGCATTAGCGCAAGCGAAAGAATTTACCGACCGTCTCGGCTTAGAGGCAGAAATTAAAGAAGGCGGCATTGGCGTGTCAGTGGGTCAAGCACAACGTTTAGCCGTTGCACGTGCGCTACTGCGTAAAGGCAATTTGTTGTTATTAGATGAACCGACTGCCAGCCTTGATGCGCAATCGGAAAATCAGGTATTACAAGCCTTGCAACACATCAGTCGCCAACAAACAACCGTGATGATAACCCACCGCATTGAAGATCTGAAACAATGCGACACCATTTTGGTGATGCGCCACGGACAAATTATTCAGCAGGGACATTTTGACCAACTGCAACATCAAGGTTTCTTCGCCGAATTATTGGCACAACGACAACAGGATATTAACTAATGCGTGCTTTATTGCCTTTTATTCGTTTATTTAAATTTGCCAAACTGCCGTTAATTTTCGGTGGTTTGTTAATGATTCTAGGACTTGCCTCCAGCATCGGGTTACTTACCCTTTCCGGTTGGTTCTTGGCGGCGACCGCCATTGCCGGCTTGGGTTCGCTCTTTAACTTTTTCTATCCGTCTGCCAGCGTACGCGGTTTAGCCATCGGGCGTACTGTGGCACGCTATTTTGAAAAAGTCGTTACCCACGATGCCACTTTCCGCGTGTTAGCCAAATTACGCGTGCAAGTGTTTAGCAAAATTATTCCGTTAAGCCCGGGCGTGCTCAATCGCTATCGTAACAGTGATTTATTAAACCGTTTGGTTGCCGATGTAGATACCTTGGACGGACTTTATCTTCGCCTGATTGCACCGTTTATCAGCGCCATTGTGGTGATTACATTTATTAGCATTGGATTAAGTTTTGTTCATGTGCCACTTGCACTGTTCCTTGGTCTCACGTTACTGACATTATTATTGGTGATTCCAACAATCTTTTACCATCTGGGCAACAAATTCGGCGCAAAACTAACCCAATCGCGCGCGCTTTACCGCACGCAATTTGTGGAATTTATTCAAGCACAAGCAGAACTGTTGTTATTTAACGGGGAAGAAAAACTAAAAGGGAAATTGAGCCAAACCGAACAGCAATGGCAAGCCTATCAACAACAGGAAGCGAATTTATCAGGATTTTCCACCGCACTTTTGTTGTTCGCCAACGGCTTGGTGTTATGTATTGTGATGTGGTTTGCCGCACAAGTGGATTTGGGCAGCGATGAATACCGCGCCGCGTTGATTGGCTTGTTTGCCTTTGCCGCCCTCGCCTCGTTTGAAATTCTGATGCCGATCGGCGCCGCATTTTTGCACATCGGGCAAATGGTAGCATCGGCTGAACGGGTGACAGATATTATCGAACAGCAACCGCTGGTGGATTTTTCCGGTACACAACTTGTTGAAAGCCAAACTCAAGCGCCGTTATTGCAAATTAATCAAGTTCATTTCACTTATCCGCAACGTGATAACCCGGCATTAGTGGACTTAAATCTCCATATTCAAACCGGTGAAAAACTTGCCATTTTAGGAAAAACCGGCAGCGGCAAATCGACGCTACTTCAATTATTGGTACGCAATTATGATGCCAATCAAGGGGAAATCTTATTCGCCGGCAATCGCATTCAAGCCTATAGCGAAAGCAGTTTACGCCAACAATTTTGTTTCTTAACCCAACGCGTGCATGTGTTTAGCGATACGTTGCGTAACAACTTGCAACTGGCTACCCATGCGCCATTAAGCGATGAAAAAATGGTTGCTGTGCTACAACAAGTGGGCTTGGAAAAATTAGTGAATCAAGAACAAGGATTAGATTTATGGCTGGGAGACGGCGGTCGTCCGTTATCGGGCGGTGAACAACGTCGTTTAGGCTTAGCGCGTGTGTTATTAAATGATGCGCCTATTTTACTCTTAGATGAACCGACAGAAGGCTTGGATCGCGAAACCGAACGCAATATTCTGCAAGCGATTTTGGCTCACAGTGTCGGCAAGACTTTAATTATGGTGACGCACCGTTTAACGGCCATTGAGCAGTTTGATCAACTTGTGGTGATCGATAACAGTCGATTAATTGAACAAGGTTCGTACAGCGAATTGATCAATAAAGAAAATGGCTTTTTCAAGCAACTGACACAACGTATTTAAAAGGAAAGGCTGGAAAGGTGGAAACCTTTCCGGCTTAGTCTCGGCACACGAAAATTCTGACTCTGGCTGCTTTCTTCCGAACCTGACCTGGTAAACCAGACTTCATTGCGAGGGACCGAAAAGGTTTCCATTGAATTAACCGCAAGATTTGATAGTGCGATTAAGGCTTCGCATTATGCAATAAGCCCTATTGAATTGCAAATGTTATCTCCGGATCACATCAGAACAGCCTGAACTTTAAACAAATGAGGAAAATCATGACCGCACTTAACCAACTTATCGAACTGTTAAAACTGGAAAAAATCGACGATTTACTTTTTCGCGGCGCAAGCCAAGATCTCGGGTTTCGCCAAGTGTTTGGTGGTCAAGTCGTGGCGCAGGCACTTTCTGCAGCGATTCAAGTCGCCCCTCAAGATCGTTTTTTACATTCTTGCCACGCCTATTTTCTCTCGCCGGGCGACAGTCAATATCCGATTATTTATGACGTCGAAATTTTACGCGAGGGCAGAAATTTCACGGCGATGCGGGTAAAAGCTATTCAACATAAATCACCGATTTGTCATATCACCGCCTCTTTCCAAACCTTGGAACAAGGCTTTGAACACCAAAGCGAGATGCCAAAGGTAGAAGCACCTGATGCCCTCATGTCAGAAAGCTCGGTCATTCAGCAAATGGCACAAACCATTCCGGAAGCCGTGCGCGATAAATTTACGGCAGAGCGTCCATTTGATATTCGCACCAAATATTTAAATAACCCGTTCCGCGGACATAAACTACCACCACAACAATACTCTTGGGTACGCACCAATGGCGAAGCACCGACAGACTATCGCATTCAACAATGTCTGCTTGCCTATTTCTCCGATTTTCATTGCATTTTGACCGCACTTCATCCCCATGAAAAAGGCTTTTTACAAAAAGGCATGAAAGTTGCCACCATCGACCATTCTATTTGGTTCCATCGCCCGTTTGATATGAATGATTGGCTGTTATATGCCATTGAAAGCAACAACGCCTATGCCGCCCGCGGCCTTGCACGTGGTCAATTTTTTGCGGCAGATGGCAGACTCATTGCCACCACACAACAAGAAGGGTTAATTCGTTACGTTCCGGAAGAACAATAAAAAAATGAGGGAAAAAATGACCGCACTTTATGCTGCTCAAGATTTTTGGCATGCCGTCACCACGGCACTACAAACCACGGATCCGTTAGAAAAATGCCGCTTAGTAAATCATCTCTATGATGAGCTATTACCGCAGATTAAATTGACGGAATTATCCGATTTTCCGGAAATAACACCACAAATGGATCTTGCCGGTATTCCGCAGAAGCCGCTGCTCGTTGCACCGAAAGATGTGCCGAAACGTTCTTTCGCCACAGAAGAAGGTTATGCCGCAACGTTGCATGCTATTGCCCATATTGAATTTAATGCCATTAATTTAGGCTTAGATGCAGCTTGGCGGTTTGGCCGAAATGCGCAACAAGAATTAGGCGAAGGCATGGCATTTGTAAAGGATTGGCTACGTGTCGCACGTGAAGAAAGCACCCATTTTTCCTTAGTCAACGCGCATTTGCATACGCTTGGATATCAATACGGCGATTTTGAAGCCCATGCCGGTTTATGGGAAATGGCACAGGCAACCGCGCATGATATTTGGGAACGTATGGCATTAGTGCCGCGTGTACTGGAAGCGCGAGGGCTGGATGCCACGCCTGTGTTACAAGAAAAAATTGCGCAACGGAAAGATATGGCCGCCGTCAAAATTTTAGATGTGATTTTAACGGATGAAATCGGACACGTTTATATCGGTAATCATTGGTATCACGCACTTTCCGCCAAGCGCGGATTAGAGGCTATGAAATGTTTTACCGAACTGCTACATAAATATCGTATTGTGATTTTTAAAGGGGTAATCAATACTGATGCCCGTTTACAAGCAGGGTTCACGCAACATGAATTAGATTGGATTTATGAAGTGGAACAGACATTAAAGTCGTATGTTAAACAGTAAAAAATAAAATGCCCGATAAGAAACATTATCGGGCATTTTTTTAGAATCGAACGCCGGTGCCAACACCAACGCCTACGCCGACACCATTAGAACCGCCACCAACACCTACACCGACGGAACAGGCGCTGAGACTCAAAACAATAAATAATGTCATAATGATTTTTTTCATTTAGTCCTCCTTTTTCACTTGTTCAATATTCCGGTATAGCCGGTAAATCCCGATAAGATCTCGCTTGGCGATCGATTTAAAGGGCAGCAATAAATAATAAATACAACGATAATGCTCTACGGATGCTAACATATCCAGCCACTCCTGTGGCTCGCAACATTCACGGTATTTTCGCATAACATCGCAAATGATCTCATCGGACAATTCATCTTCACGACATAAATTATAGATAAACAGCAACAAATCACGCGCTTTTTGCTTACTTAAAGCCCGCTTAGTCGCATTCACTTCAAAATCAATAAACAACACTTGACCATCACGCCATAGAATATCGCGAATCGCTGGACGTCCGTGCACCAACCCTTGCTGATGTAATGCAGCCAATGCCACCGCCGCATCCAATAAAATAACACGTTTTTGTTGTTCGGAAAGATGAAGCCCCATCCAATGCGCCACACTGTTTCCGCCGTCTTCCAACACCAAGAAATCCTCACCAAACATTTCAAGGTGAGGAACCGGCGCTTGATGTTCCGCAAGATATTGCAAACTTTGAATTTCGTTTTTAAAGGCTTGTTTCGGTTTCGGCTTCAAAAAATGCCACACACCGTGTAATTGTTCCGGTTGTTTCAACCAAAAATCTTTATCGTTATAAGTAAAATGATATACGCGCTCACCTTTATGCTCGGCAAGCACTTGCTGAACATATTCCTCAAAAGGTAATGCGGATAATTGCGACATATTTTCGTTCCCCACAAACATAAAGTGCGGTCAAAATTAACCGCACTTTTAAGCAAATAGCCCGTGCTATTTTTTAATTAAACTTAATTTAGCTACACGATCACCGGCTAATTGACAATCCATTTTATAAAATTGATTGCCGTTCAAACGAACATCAGCGGTAAGGCGGGAATCGCTGTTAGCATGATTTGCCGAACTACGAAATACACGTGACGTTTGTGCAACCTGCTGAATTTTAGCGATGCAAAGGTAATTCAATTTGGCATCATTGCCGGTTTTTACGTTAGCCGCTCCTTTATCTGCACTGTTTGTTCCCAACATTTTGTACAATTTAGTCCCTTCGGCGACGAACGCGTTATGCGATTCATTGGCATCATTTACGCTGTACACTTTCCCGTTTTCTTGCACAGCAGACACTTTTCCGGCTTTATAGAAAAATAATTTATTCTCACCGTCGTGCGTAACTTTAATCAATTCCGGTTGTCCATTAAGATACGCGACATAATGAGTATTGTTGTGCGTATATTCAAAGCGTGGCAATGTTTCCGCTTTTTGTACAAAGGCATTAACATCAAACGTTGGCGCGGATGTTGAGCCGGCCTCAACCACCGCTCCCGGTTTGTGAGTGTTGCTCGACGGAAATAAAGATCCGCACGCAGAGAGCAATAAAATTGAAGAACATAGTGTTGCTTTGACGATATATTGACGCATAAAAACTCCTGAAACCAATAAAAGTGCGGTCTAGTTTAACCGTTTTTTGATTTTTTTTAAACCTTACACTTTGGAGAACATCTATGTTTACATGGTTAAAACAAAAAGGCATGACTTTCATTTGTGCCTGTTTTATGACATTAACATGCTCAACTTCCGCTTTTGCCTTAGCTATCGGCGAAAGCGAAATAAACCAATTACTCAAACAACATAATCATTATAAAAACAGTTACGGCATTCCCGGCCTAGCTAGTGTGAACTACAACTTGCATGATTTCAGCGCCAAAATTGGGCAAAACGCAGAAAAACGATTGGAGTTAAGTGGCATCATTGATGGATTATTTCAACTCCCGACTGATCAATTTTCTGCCAAACTGAATCTCACCTTCGACACGGTACCTTATTATGATGCACAAAAAGGCGCCGTCTATTTGAAAGATATTCGTGTGCTTCGTTGGTCCGGCTCGCCACAACAGTATATGGGGCAAGTGCAAAACCTCATTCCCCTACTTGCCAGTAATATTTCCGCTTACTTGAGCAGTACACCGATTTATACGCTGGATGAAAAGAATCCTCGGGATAAAATGATCAAGCAAGTCGCCAAAGCCATTCGTGTAGAACAAGGCAGACTGGAAGTCGAAACCATTGATAATTTGTTAAAACCATAATCTCAAAGAAAAAAGAAAGGCTGAAATAAATTCAGCCTTTTTATTTTTAATCATCATTAGCGGGATAAAAACAATGCAGCCGCACCACGTACGCCGCCGGAATCACCGTATTTGGCTTTTTTAATCACCGGTACTTTGGCGCTACGCATCAAATGCGGAGGTAACGCTTTTGGCAACGCTTCGTATAAATAATCGAAATTGGATAATCCTCCGCCGAGTACGACAAGATGCGGATCGAAAGCCGTAATAATGTTGCCGATAGAAATCGCCGCAAGCTCAACAAAAACGCCGACAAAATCCACCGCACTTTTATCGCCCGCATAGAAACGTTGAATGATGTCTTTTGCCGGTAACGCTTCGCCTTTCAAATCACGGTATAGCATTTCAAAACCACGACCGGATAAATAGGTATCCAAACAAGCTTTGTTGCCACAACCGCAATCATAAATCGGCGCCTTATCCCAGCCGAGTAATTTCAACGCGTGATAGTTCAGCTGTAAATGCCCTAGTTCACCAGCCATACCGGTTTGCCCTGAATGAATTTTACCATTCAATACAAATCCGCCCCCAAAACCGGTGCCTAAAATCAAGCCTAACACCGAAGGATATTGTGCATTTTCAGCATCCCAAGCTTCCGATAACGCAAAACAGTTTGCATCATTCTCGGCGCGGACTTCACGGTCTAAAAGAGCTGATAAATCGCGCAAAATAGGTTTATTGTCTGCCACGCGAATATTGGTAATTTCAGCAATACCGGTACTTTGGTTTACAAAACCCGGAATACCTAACCCCACAGACCCTTTGCAACCAAATTTTTCATCGGCTTTCTTCACTAAATTGACAATGGCATTCAACCAATCTTCATAGCTGTTTTTCGGCGTTTCCACCCGCTCGCTATATTGCTTCTCTAACTGAGAATTAAACACCGCTAATTCAATTTTGGTGCCCCCAATATCAAGCCCGTATAACATACGCTTCTCCTTTTACACGACTTAACAAATACCTGAAAAACCTACCGCACTTTTAGCTACTTATTCCGTTTTTTGGAAATACTGTTTTTTCGCTAAAAATGCAAAAATTACCCAATGTACTAACCAGGCAATTAACACAGAAATCAATAAATCAATCGGATAATGCATGCCGAAACGTAAACGACTGACCAGCATCAACACCGCCCAACAGCTCATAAATGCAATTAATAATTTTGCACGCCCTTTTCGATTACCGATTAATTGTACGAATCCCACCGTTAACATAAGCCAGCTGGCTGCAAAAATCGTATGCCCGGATGGAAAAGAATAGCCTACTTCGCTTGCGTAATGCCCTTTGATCCATTCCGGTACAGATGCTTGCGTTTGATAAAATTGCTCAACAAATTGCGCCCGAGCTTTACGATCTTGCGCATAAAAAGCCTCGGTACTTGTGCCGGTTTGGTCAGCAACATAAGTCACGAAAGGTCGAGGCTCGGTAAACGCGTTTTTCAACCCGGATTTCAATCCTTGTGTCACAACCATTGAAAAAGCCATTACAGCAACAGCTAAAACCCATTGTTTTCGCTGAGGAAATAATGGTAAAAAAAGCAACGCAAAAACGCCGCAAGTGATAATGGCGTAAGGCACACTCCCACTTTCTGTCAACCAATATAAAGGATGCTCGTAGTCTTCAAAAATGAGACTGCCACTCCACTGCCAAGAGAACAACCAGACAAAAAGAGGGACAAGACAAAGCAATAGTGTATATAATGACAACCTTTTTAACATATTCATAACCATAGATAAAATTGAGCCGCCATTTTATCACCAGAACCCGGCAAAAGAAAAAGAATAAGGACAAAATAAGGATACGTTATGGCAAAAATTGAACTCGTTGCCCAAGCAAATTTACCCACAGAATTCGGACTTTTTAAAATCGTGGGATTTGAATTTCCCGACACGAAAAAAGAACATGTTGCTTTAGTCTTCGGCGACATCAGCCATTCAGAGGAACCCGTTTTAGCACGCATCCACTCCGAATGTCTCACCGGCGATGCCTTGCATAGTTTAAAATGCGACTGCGGTTTCCAGCTTGCCGCCGCCTTACGCCAAATTCAACAAGAAGGTCGCGGCGTATTGATTTATCACCGTGAAGAAGGTCGTGGCATTGGCTTAATTAACAAAATTCGCGCTTATTCCTTACAAGATAAGGGCATGGATACCATCGAGGCTAATTTGGCTTTGGGCTTTGCTGCCGATGAACGTAATTTTGGCGTGTGTGCAGACATTTTCGATTTGTTGGGCGTCAAACAAATTCGCTTACTCACCAATAACCCGGAAAAAATCGAAACCATGAAACAATCCGGTATCAATGTGGTAGAACGTGTACCCCTGAATGTTGGCGAAAACCGCTATAACACCGCTTATTTGGATACCAAAGCTAAAAAAATGGGCCATTTTATCGTGCATAACGGCGAACAACATTTAATGGAATGCCCCTATTGCCAAGAAGAAGTGCCGAAAAAATAACAGCCTCACATTAGATAAAAAAGCACAAACGTTCATTGCGTTTGTGCTTTTTGTTTTTCTATAGGCGGTTATCTCAAATATCTATCCAAGCATACTTTTAACACTTAAATAAATGTTCTTATTTTCCACCGCACTTTACTCAATCCGTCGGAACAAATCCTTGCTGTAAATAACCTCTGTTGGATTGGCTGAGTCGTAACCGTTTAAGGTTGGATGAAGATAAACAGGGACCCGAGACTGATATAGTGGCAACACCACATTTTCTTCCTGCAAAATTTGCTCAATTCTGCTATAAAGTGCGGTGCGTTCTGGCGATGGAATCACTTTCAAGCTTTGCTCAAACAAACGATCCACTTCTTCGTTACGATAACCGCTTTTATTATCTGGACTATGGCTATAAAACAAACTTAAAAATGCGGAGGGTTCGTTATAATCAGCGCACCAACCGGAACGGGCAATATGGAAATTGCCTTTGGCAATATTTTCCAATAGCTGTGATTTCGACATGCCTTCGCCAATAATTCGGATCATATCCGACTGCGACCACATACGAATCAGCCCTTGAACTAACTGGTTCTGCAGTTCTGACTGATCGTAGCTTAACGTCAGTTTTAACGGGGCTTTTTCGCTAATTTGACCTTGACTCAATAATTGTTCTACCGGTGTTTGTTCCCAACGACTTTCTACCGTTTGCATAGACTGCGGTAAAAAATTATCCGTTAAATAGAACCGACTTGGGTTTTCAGGCAGTAAACGGCGAGGAGACGTCAGCATCGCTAAAGCTTTACGCACCGAACTTTGTGCCAATTGTGGCATGTTGAAATTAAACACGTAGAAATAAGTACAGAGTTGCGGGAAATATTGTGTCTGTTCAACGTATTGTTGCGGTTGCCACACAATATCTAACGCACTCACCTCCTGTGTTGAGGTGATTTTTTGATAATCCACGTTTTTGAAGGAAACTTTTTCTTTCGCCCAATAGTGAGGATTTTGTTCGAGATGAATGCGTTCACCTTGCTGACCGCTGACTTGATACGCCCCGTTGGTCACGATGCCTTCATGAGGTTTTAAATATTGCGGCAACAAGCTGCTATGAGCCAACATTTGTGGCAAATACGGTGTCGGTTTATCTAAAGTGAAACGTAAAGTGCGGTCGTTTTCCGCCACAATTCCCAGCGCCTCTGGTGGCAGTTCTTGCTTTAATACTTTCTCCGCATTGAGCAGATTCATGTACGCCAGATAATCTTTTAGCGGGCTGTTAGATTTCGCCAATGCCTGCCAGCTTGCCACGAATTGCTGAGCCGTCACGGATTCACCATTAGACCATTTAGCAGTTTCGCGTAACCTAAATAGCCACGTTTTATTGTCTTGAGTTTGCCAATTTTCCGCCACTGCCGGAACAATATTGCCTTTGGTATCGTAAATCACCAATCCTTCAAAAAGATCACGCAAAAAGGCAGCTTGCTCAATGTTAGATGCTTGTTGTGGGTTGAGAAATAAATCGGAGTAAACACCGCGAACCAATAATTGGCGACGGGATTGAGAGAATTCCGGCGTTGCAGATGCATCAACCGTTAGAGAGGATTCGGCGGGCTTTTGAGCGTGTTCATCACATCCGTTGAGAAAAAAAACACCTAAAAAAAGCACCGCACTTTTAAAGAGGAAATTACGCATTGAAATACATTCATGAAATAAGTTGCGCTCATTATACACGAATGTTTGAAGCTTATTCTGCTTCGAGGGTTTTAATCCAGAAAAAGAAGAACCAATATTTAATCAATAACACGCTCATGATAATGCTTTTGCCGACAATGCTTGGTGTGAAATAAAACCCCATTAACAACATCGTAGTGGAAAAACTCAAAATGTAGATTTTGGCTTTTTTAGTTAAAGCGCGTTGTTCATGAAAATCTTTTAAATGTGCTTGATAAATCTTTGTGCCCACAAACCAGTTATGTAAACGTGTCGAACCTTTTGTAAAGAAAAACAACGTTAAAAGCAAAAATGGCGTGGTCGGCAAAAAAATAGGCACAACAATACCAATAAGACCTAACGCTAAAAAAATAAACCCTAATCCAATGTAAAAGTATTTCATTGCACACCTCAAAATAAAAATTATTCGCAATAATAATTGAATTGGTAGATTTTTCAAGCTTGAAATCATAAAATCGAGCCCAATTTTACTCACTACGTTTATTTATATTAAGGATAGCTTAATGACAAACCCATTACTGACGCCAACCGCACTTCCGGCATTTTCTAAAATTGAACCGCAATACATTGAATCCGCTATCAAACAACTTATTCAAGAAAACCGCGAAACGGTAGAACGCGTGGTAAATCAACCGCACTTTACTTGGGAAAATTTCATTCTACCGTTAACCGAAGCCGGTGATCGTTTCAGCAAAGTATGGTCGCCAATCTCTCATTTAAACTCGGTGAAAAATAGCCCGGAATTACGTGAAGCCTATCAAGCTTGCTTGCCATTATTAGCCGAATACAGCACGTGGTTCGGTCAACATCAGGGATTATATGAAGCCTATTTACAATTAAAAAATAGCCCTGAATTTGCCGGTTATACTCAAGCGCAAAAGAAAGCCATTGAAAACAGCCTACGCGATTTCAAATTATCGGGCATTTCCTTGCCGCCAGAAAAACAAAAACGCTATGGCGAAATTGCTGCCCGTTTGTCCGAACTGAATTCACAATTTAGCAATAACGTATTAGACGCCACCATGGGCTGGGAAAAGATCGTTGAAGATGTCAGCCAGCTCAAAGGCTTGCCGGAATCGGCACTGGAAGCAGCTAAACAATCTGCGGAAAGCAAAGGTGTCAGCGGCTATCGCTTCACTTTGGAATACCCAAGCTATATTCCGGTCATGACCTATTGTGAAAACCGTGAATTGCGCGAAGAAATGTATCGTGCCTTTGCCACCCGCGCTTCCGATCAAGGGCCAAATGCCGGTAAATGGGATAACTCGGCAATTATGCAGGAGATCCTTAGCCTACGCGTGGAATTAGCCAAATTATTGGATTTCAACACTTACACCGAATTATCTCTCGCCACCAAAATGGCAGAAAATCCTCAGCAGGTGTTGGATTTCTTAGAAAATCTCGCCACACGCTCTAAAGCCCAAGGCGAACGTGAATTACAAGAATTAAAAGACTTCTGCAAAACGCACTATAATTTGACCACACTTGAACTTTGGGATCTGTCTTTTTACAGCGAAAAACAAAAGCAGCACTTATATGCCATTAACGATGAAGAATTGCGTCCGTATTTCCCGGAAGATCGCGTATTGAGCGGTTTATTTGAATTGATTAAACGCATTTTCAATATTCGCGCGGTAGAGCGCCATGGCGTCGAAACCTGGCATAAAGATGTCCGTTTCTTCGATTTGCTTGATGAAAAAGACGAGGTACGCGGCAGTTTCTATCTAGACCTATACGCTCGTGAACATAAACGCGGTGGCGCTTGGATGGATGATTGTATCGGTCGTCGTAAAAAGATTGACGGCAGCCTACAAAAACCAGTGGCGTACTTAACCTGTAACTTCAACCGCCCGCTTGGCGATCAACCTGCCTTATTCACGCATGATGAAGTCACGACGCTATTCCATGAATTCGGTCATGGATTGCATCATATGTTGACTCAAATTGATGTAGCCGATGTTGCCGGCATTAACGGTGTACCTTGGGATGCGGTGGAATTGCCGAGCCAATTTATGGAAAACTGGTGCTGGGAAGAAGAGGCGCTACAGTTCATTTCAGGTCATTATCAAACCGGAGAGCCGCTACCAAAAGAAAAGCTCAGCCAATTACTCAAAGCCAAAAACTTCCAAGCGGCAATGTTTGTTTTGCGTCAATTAGAATTTGCGCTATTTGATTTCCGCTTGCACCACACATTTGATCCGAGCAAGCAAAATCAAGTGTTAGCGATGTTACACGAAGTGAAAAGCCAAGTTGCCGTCATCCCTGGCGCAGAATGGGGAAGAATGCCGCACAGTTTCAGCCATATTTTTGCCGGCGGCTATGCGGCAGGCTATTACAGCTATTTATGGGCGGAAGTCTTATCGGCAGATGCCTACTCGCGTTTTAAAGAGGAAGGGATTTTCAATCCACAAACAGGTCAATCCTTCTTGGATGAAATTCTCACCAAAGGCGGCTCTGAAGAACCGATGACCTTGTTCAAAAACTTCCGTGGCCGTGAACCACAGTTAGATGCGTTGCTGCGTCACAAAGGTATTGAAAACTAAAAACGCTGAAAAAAATGACCGCACTTTTGCGGCAATCAAAGTGCGGTCATTATTCAATGTGTTTTTGAACTTATAAAAAAGGCTTACTCATAACAAGTAAGCCTTTCACTGCTTTAAAATCTATTTATTTTTTCAACACCAACACAACGGAATCACCGGCAACCACTTCACCGGATTTTTTCTCCATATTGCTGATTTCATCCATGTTGGAAATCACCACTGGGGTTAACACAGATTTCGCTTTGGCTTCCAATAAAGCTAAATCCAATTCGATAATGGTGTCACCACGTTTAACGCTTTGACCTTCTTGCGCCACGCGAGTAAAACCTTCACCTTTTAATTCAACGGTATCAATACCAAAGTGAACGAATAACTCAACGCCTTCTTTGGATTCCATAGAAAACGCGTGATTGGTTTCAAAGATTTTACCTACGACGCCATCCACCGGAGCAACCAACTTGTTACCGGTTGGGCGAATTGCGATACCATCACCAACAATTTTTTCGGAGAAAACAACATCCGGAACATCTTCAATATTCACAATTTCACCGGAAAGCGGCGCATAGATTTCTACATCAACTGCTTTCTTATCTTTTGATCCAAATAGTTTGTCAAATAAACCCATTTTTTATCATCTCCTGAAGTTTAAAATCTAGTCGTATTCTAGCTTAAAAAGCGAAAATTGTATCTAATTTAATGCTTTTTCTGCTAAAAAATCAGCAACTAAGCGCTCAATTTCTGCTGCCGTTGGTTGCTGTAACGCTTTTTCAGCTAAGAGTTTTGCATCTTGATAATTGACGTTACGAATTAATTTCTTAATGCGTGGCACAGAAATTGCACTCATACTAAACTCATCCAAGCCCATACCTAATAGTAAGATCGTGGCATTTTCATCACCAGCCAATTCACCGCACATACCGGTCCATTTTCCTTCCGCATGTGACGCATCAATGACTTGTTTAATCAAATTCAGCACAGACGGACTCATTGGGTTATACAAATGAGAAATGAGTTCATTGCCACGATCCACAGCCAACGTATATTGGGTTAAATCGTTCGTACCAATACTGAAGAAATCGACCTCTTTTGCTAAGAATTTGGCATTCACCGCAGCGGATGGGGTTTCCACCATAACACCGATTTGAATATTTTCATCAAAATCTTTGCCTTCATTACGTAATTCAACTTTTAATTCTTCAATCACAGATTTAAGTTCTCGAATTTCTTCCACAGAAATGATCATCGGGAACATAACGGCTAATCGACCGTAAGCGGATGCCCGTAACACCGCTCTTAATTGCGCATTTAAAATTTCACGACGATCCAACGCAATACGAATAGCACGCCAACCGAGGAATGGGTTCATTTCTTTCGGCAAATTCAAATACGGTAATTCTTTATCTCCACCGATATCCATGGTACGCAATATCACCAAGTTACCATTCATGGCTTCTACTACTTCTTTATAAGCAATAAATTGCTCTTCTTCGGTTGGTAGCTGATCGCGATCCATAAATAAGAATTCAGTACGATATAAACCCACGCCTTCTGCGCCGTTACGCTCGGCACCTTCAACATCGCGAATGGTCCCAATATTGGCCACCACATCCACGCGGTGTCCATCTAACGTCAATGCCGGTAAATCTTTTAATTTTGCCAATTCGGCTTTTTCTTCTGCTAACTTCGCTTGTAACGTTTTTAGACGCTGGATTTCGTCTTGGGAAGGGTTAACGTAAACCGCATTATTTAAGGCATCAAGAATTAAGAAATCACCTGTGTTCACCAACTCAGTAACATTGTTCGTCCCTACAATTGCAGGCAACTCAAGAGAACGTGCCATAATGGACGTATGTGATGTGCGACCGCCGATATCCGTCACAAAACCTAACACTTTGTCTAAATTTAGCTGTGCCGTTTCAGACGGCGTTAAATCATAGGCAACTAAAATCGCTTCTTCATTAATTTCGCCTAAATCAACAATGTGCATACCTAAAATATTTTTAATCAATCGATTGCCAATGTCGCGAATATCGCCGGCACGTTCTTTTAGGTATTCGTCATCAATTTCAGACAACATGGCGACTTGCTGATCAATAATTACATTGGCAGCTACGGCAGCATTCACCTTATTTGAACGAAGATAATCAAGAATTTCTTCCTCTAACTCCTCATCTTCCAGAATCATTAAATGGCCTTCGAAAATCGCCGCTTTTTCTTCCCCTAAAGAAGCATAAGCACGATCTTTAATTGAATTTAATTGTTCAACTGCCGCACTGCGCCCTTCATAAAAACGCGCGATTTCGGCATCAATTTGGCTTTCTTTAATTTTTTGCGTATCCAGAACAATTTTTTCTTCTTTAAGGACAAGCGCTTTACCAAAAACAATGCCGGGAGAGGCTGGAATTCCTGAAATCATAATGACCTTCTCTATTATCTAAATTCATTGATGTAAATTGAACAAAAATCAATCACCGAACAAATAAAACAAAGCCATAACTCACGGCTCTCCATGCTTTTATTAAAAACATAAGAACGCAAATTATGGCGACAGAATTATTCTAACGTAGGAATTAATGCAACAAGATGCTCAACCGCTTTTTCCGCATCTTCACCTTCAGCAGAAATCGTAATCACCGTCCCTTGAGTTAAGGCTAATGTTTGTAATTTAAATAAACTTTTTGCACTCGCACTTTTTCCTGCAGAAGTAACTGTAATATCTGCGGCAAATGCTTTTGCTTCTTTTACAAATTGTGCCGCCGGACGAGTATGCAAGCCGTTAGGTGCTGTGATTTCAACATCTTTTGAATACATATGATTTTCCTCTGGAAAAAGTGGATGGGATTCGTTAAATATTTATTTAAATAATAAAAATAAATATGATGCAGTATCAGACGAACACAATGAATGCGCAAGGCGATTTGGCTTAAAATTTGAATTAGATCACAAAAAAAAAGAAAAATCGGTCATTTCATTAACTAAAAGTTAACATGTCATACCTAAAAAATGGTAAACCACCTTTATTCAGCAGAAAAATGTCGCTGCGATTTCATTTCCTTTTTACTGGTCAACAAGCGATGGTAGTTTTCATAGCGAACAGCACTGATCTTGCCTTCTTCTACCGCCTGACGTAAGGCACATCCGGGATCATTTAAATGCTTACAATCACGGAACTTACAGGTGCCCAGCACGGTTTGGAATTCTCGATAACCTTTTGTAATCTGCTCATCTTCCAAATGCCACAAACCAAATTCACGGATGCCCGGTGAATCAATTAAACTACCACCCTGCGGTAAATGATATAAACGAGAAGAGGTCGTGGTGTGTTGTCCAAGACCCGAGGTTGAACTAATTTCCCCGACCAGCGCCGCCACATTCGGCAAAACGGCATTAATCAAACTGGATTTTCCCACACCGGATTGCCCTACAAAAATAGACACGCCATCCGATAAAAGTGCGGTCAGTTTTTCCAGATTTTTTTTATTTTGCGCTGAAACCATCAACGTTTGATAGCCGATATCACGATAAATTTTCAGCTGTGAATCCACGTCTTGCCATTGTTCTTCCGTCAGCATATCGGCTTTATTCAACACAATAATTGGTTCAATGTTGGCTTCTTCGCATACCACCAAATAACGATCAATAATATTCAGTGACAAACTTGGCAGTACGGAAGAAATGATAATAATACGATCAATATTGGCAGCGATGACTTTAATGCCATCATAATAATCCGGACGGGAAATTTCATTTTTGCGCCCATGAACCCCTTCAATTACGCCACTCACCCCTTGCAATTGTTCATTGCCTTGCCGCCAAATCACGCGATCCCCTACAACAACGCTCGCTAATGTACGACGCAAGTTACAACGAAAAATCTCGCCTTGCACATTTTCTACATCCGCATGACGGGCATAGCGTGTAACAACCAAGCCATCCTGCGACTCGCCCAACATCTCATCCTGCCAATCAATGTCTTTCTTCTGATGGCGATGTAATACCTTATGATTATTGGACTGAATTCGGCGTTTTTGATTTTGCGTTAATTTAGGTTTACTCATATAAGTGCGGTCGTTTTTTCTCGCGTTTTTCGCTAGAATAAGGAAAATTTTCGCATAGGATACCTTATATAATGACATTAGATAAACAAAATCTGATCTGGATTGATCTTGAAATGACAGGCTTAGATCCGGAAAAAGAACGCATTATTGAAATCGCGACGATTGTGACCGATAAAAATTTAAATATTCTTGCCGAAGGCCCTGTTTTAGCCATCCATCAATCTGACGAATTACTCAATAAAATGAGCGACTGGTGCGTGAAAACCCACACCGCCAATGGGCTGGTTGAACGTGTTAAAAACAGCAAATTAACCGAACGCGCCGCCGAATTACAAACCTTAGATTTTCTCAAAAAATACGTGCCGAAAGGGGTATCACCGATTTGTGGCAACAGTGTGGCACAAGACAAACGCTTTCTCTTTAAATATATGCCCGAGCTTGCAGACTACTTCCACTATCGCCACCTTGATGTCAGTACATTAAAAGAATTAGCCGCCCGCTGGAAACCGGAAATTCTGGACGGCTTTAGTAAACAAAACACCCATTTGGCCTTAGACGATATTCGCGAATCCATCAAAGAACTCGCTTACTATCGAGAACATTTTTTAAAGATGGACTAAATCGACGAATATATAAACAAGCGCATCATTTTCATGATTTTATACTTGCACTGCCTAAAAATATTCGTATAATGCCGTCTCATTCATTTGATGTGAATGCGGGAATAGCTCAGTTGGTAGAGCACGACCTTGCCAAGGTCGGGGTCGCGAGTTCGAGCCTCGTTTCCCGCTCCATTCTCAACATCAAATCTCTGCGGGAATAGCTCAGTTGGTAGAGCACGACCTTGCCAAGGTCGGGGTCGCGAGTTCGAGCCTCGTTTCCCGCTCCAAATTCACAATCCCTCGCTTTTGCGGGGGATTTTTTTTGCCTAGTTCGCAACTTTAATGATGAAATTTGCGCCATGACTCTTGGCAACGTTACGCAATCATAAAACTACATAATTCCCTCAAAGTGCGGTACAATCCAGCCTTATTTTTCAATCGGCGAAGAAGATGACTGAAACATTAATTCAATATATTTCTGATGAAAATGCCATGTGTGATTTTGGCAAAAAACTCATTGATGCCATTTGCCAAGTGCCAAATCATAAAGGCATTACACTTTATCTAAACGGAGAACTCGGTGCGGGAAAAACCACACTAAGCCGTGGCATGATTCAAGCGTTGGGTTATCAAGGCAATGTAAAAAGCCCTACTTATACGCTCGTGGAAGAATATAAAATTTCAGGAAAAAATATTTATCATTTTGACTTATATCGCCTGTCTGATCCGGAAGAACTTGAATTTATGGGCATCCGAGATTACTTCGCAGAAAACACAATTTGTTTAATTGAGTGGGCTGAAAAAGGTGTCGGTTTGCTCTCTGCACCGGATTTACTCGTCAATATTCATTACGCCAAACATGCCCGCAATATTGAATTAATTGCTAAATCTGAAACCGGTCGACACATTATTGAAAAACTGAATTAACCTTTTATCACAATGAAACCCAAAACGATGTTTAGATTTCTTTTGATTAACAGCCTTTTCTTTTTTGCACTCTCGGCGTTTGCAAATAATACTTGGACGATAGCGATCGACCCGGGCCATGGCGGAAAAGACCCCGGCGCAATCGGACACAATCTCAAAATTTATGAAAAAAATGTCACACTTTCCATCGCCAAAGAATTGAAAGCGTTACTGGATAAAGATCCTCACTTCCGTGCAGTACTTACCCGTAACGGCGATTATTTTATTTCCGTGCCACAGCGTTCAGAAATCGCCCGCAAATATAAAGCCAACTATTTAGTTTCCATCCATGCCGATTCCTCCGAAACCCCGAATTTACGCGGCGCTTCTGTGTGGGTTCTCTCCAATCGCCGCGCCAATGATGAAATGGGGCAATGGCTGGAAGATCATGAAAAACGCTCGGAATTACTCGGCGGTGCCGGTAACGTGCTTGCTTCACATAATGAAAAATACTTAGATCAAACCGTATTGGATTTACAATTTGGTCATAGCCAACGCGTAGGATATGAATTGGGCAATATCGTTTTACGCCATTTTTCCCAAATTGCCTCTTTAAGCCGTCCAACACCACGTCATGCCAGCCTTGGTGTTTTGCGCTCACCGGATATTCCCTCCATTTTGGTAGAAACCGGTTTTCTATCGAATCAAGAAGAAGAGCTTAAATTAAGTACGCCGGCATACCGTAAAAAAATCGCCCAAGTCATTTACAACGGTCTAGTGGAATACCGCCGTAAAAACTATAAAGACGAACCTAAAATTGCCACGGCAAAAACAGATGAAAAATCTACCGCACTTGAGACAAACGATAGCGCCTTACGCCACACCGTAAAATCTGGGGAAAGTCTAACAAAACTTGCCGCCAAATACGGCGTAAAAGCAGCGGACATTCTTGCTTTGAATAAATTAAAACACAAAGAATTACGAATCGGCGAAACCATTAAAATTCCAAGTAACGGCAAAAATAACGTCAAGGAAAACGTTGAAGAAAAAGAGAGTCAAACACAAGTTTCTCAGGAAAAACCCCAAGAGATTAAATCTGTCGACATTAAAGATAGTGGCATTCGTCACAGCGTAAAACGAGGCGAATCCTTAGGTAAATTAGCCCTAAAATATAAAGTTTCCTCTGCTGACATCCTTACGCTCAATAAACTCAAGCGAAAAGAACTCTTGGTGGGTGAAACCCTCAAAATTCCAGGAGATGCAAAAATAGAAGAAGCAAAACCAACTCAGTCGGTAAAAACAGAGAAAACACCAAAAACAAACGCCCCAAACGCCAAGGAAACCAAACCGGCAGAAACTAAGGCTACAGAAAAAAATAAAAAACAAGAGAAATCCAATAACAGCCCTACTAAGCCGAAAGAGCAAAGTAAAAATAAGGTGGAAGTCAAAGAAGCGATACCGAAATTCCATACGGTGCAAAAAAATGAAACGCTTTACTCCATCGCGCGTGAATATAAAGTTTCACCGAATAAACTGTTGAAATTAAATCCTAAATTAAAAGATGGCAAAGTGTTAAGCGGACAAAAAATCCAACTGCTTGACGATAATCCAGGGAAAAAATAATGACTATACGTATTTTATCGCCACAATTAGCCAACCAAATTGCTGCCGGAGAAGTGGTAGAACGCCCTGCTTCGGTGGTAAAAGAATTGGTGGAAAACAGCCTGGATGCCGGTGCCGATAAAATTCAAATTGATATAGAAAACGGTGGCGCAAGCCTTATTCGGATTCGCGACAACGGCATTGGCATTGCCAAGGAAGAATTGGCTTTAGCGCTTGCCCGTCATGCCACCAGTAAAATCGCTGATCTTGCCGATTTGGAAGCCATTTTAAGCTTGGGATTCCGTGGCGAAGCTCTTGCCAGTATCAGTTCCGTTTCTCGTTTAACCCTCACCTCTCGTACTGCAGAACAAAACGAAGCTTGGCAGGTCTATGCCCAAGGACGCGACATGGAAACCACCATTCAACCCGCATCCCATCCGGTGGGGACAACGGTTGAGGTGGCAAATTTATTTTTTAACACCCCTGCCCGCCGCAAATTTTTACGTTCCGAGAAAACCGAATTTTCTCATATTGATGAAGTCATTCGCCGTATTGCATTAGCCAAATTTAATATCAACTTTACCCTCACACATAATGGCAAAGTATTACGCCAATACAAAAGTGCGGTCACGAATGAACAAAAATTAAAACGTGTTGCGGCGATTTGTGGCGATGATTTTATTCAGAATGCGTTGCAAATTGATTGGAAACACGATGATCTGCATTTGTCCGGCTGGGTAGCTATGCCCCACTTTCATCGTCCGCAAAATGACTTAAATTATTGTTATGTAAATGGGCGAATGGTGCGCGATAAAATCATTACCCACGCTATTCGACAAGCCTATGCCGACTATTTAACCAACGAGCAGTACCCTGCTTTTGTGCTGTTTATTGATCTTAATCCAAATGATATTGATGTGAACGTACATCCTACCAAACATGAAGTGCGTTTCCAGCAATCTCGTTTGGTACATGATTTCATCACCCAAGGCATCAGCAATGCATTAGCCTCCGAGCCAATACCGTTGAATACACCGCCAACAGAATGTGGCGTGGAAGAACCTGCCGGTGTATGGGAAGTTTCCACACAGACAAAACCTAATCGCTCGGCTGCGGGACAAAATATATTTGCCCAACCGACAACAGTTTATTCTGCGAATGCCTACTCGGAAAACCGATATCACGAACAGCCAAAACAGCAAAAAAATCCACCGCACTTTTATGGTGGTTCGTCCCCTCGTGAGCCGATAACACCGAAGGTACTCGAGGCGCATAACGCATTGTGGACGTCTTCGGAAAAACTCGTGCAAAGCAACGTAACCGAAGTCAAAAAACCAAATACCAATTTCTTGCACGCCCTTGCATTAATTCAACATGAAGCCTTGTTGTTACAGCAAGAACAACGTTTTTATTTGCTCTCGCTTGCGCGTTTGCAACAACTCAAACAAACGCTGAATTTAACTTTGTTACCAACCTCTCAACCATTGTTGATTCCGATTATTTTCCGTTTATCAGATGCGCAATGGCAGGCATGGCTTCAACAAAAAACCTATTTCGAGCAAGTCGGCTTTGTTTTTATGGAAGAAGCAGCGCAACATAAAATTACGTTACAAAAAGTATCGGCACATTTGCGCCAACAAAACTTACAACACATGATTGTGTCGTTATTAGATCAATCTTTCGAAAATTTACCTGAATTTTTGACCGCACTTTTGGCACCTTTAGCCTCCCCGCCAATCACCGTGCTTGCCGATGCGGTAAATTTACTCACCGAAACAGAACAGTTACTCGCGAAACAGAAGCAAATTCGCCTGTTAGATTTACTCGTCGAAATTGACTGGCAGCCTTATTTAACTCAATTAACCCGCTAACTATGCAGCATTCAGAACACAAACCTTTAGCGATTTTTTTAATGGGGCCAACCGCTTCCGGTAAAACGGATTTGGCGATCCAGTTGCACCAACAGCTTCCCGTGGAAGTTATCAGCGTCGATTCTGCCCTGATTTATCGCGGCATGGACATTGGCACGGCGAAACCCTCAAAAGCCGAACTGGCACTGGCACCTCATCGCTTAATTGATATTTGCGATCCGGCGGAAAGTTATTCTGCGGCGAATTTCCGCACAGATTCTTTACGCGAAATGCAAGAGATTAGCGCACAAGGCAAAATTCCCTTATTGGTGGGCGGCACAATGTTGTATTACAAAGCCTTATTGGAAGGTCTGTCGCCCCTCCCCTCCGCAGACGACAAAGTGCGGTCGGAAATTGAGGCAAAAGCAGCACTTATCGGTTGGGGTGGATTACATCAAGAACTCAGTAAAATCGATCCGATTTCAGCACAACGTATTAACCCGAATGACTCGCAGCGGATTAACCGCGCATTAGAAGTCTTTTATTTAACTGGTAAGACCTTAACGCAATTAACAGCACAAAAAGGCGAAGCCTTGCCGTATGACATTCTGCAATTTGCGATTGCACCGGAACAACGAGAGGTCTTACATCTTCGAATTGAGCAGCGTTTTCACAAAATGATTGAACTTGGTTTTCAGCAAGAGGTCGAAAAATTGTACCGTCGTCCCGACTTAAACGAGAACCTGCCGTCTATTCGCTGTGTGGGTTATCGCCAAATGTGGGAATATTTACGCGGTGATTATGACCACGATGAGATGGTTTTTCGTGGTATCTGCGCCACCCGCCAATTAGCAAAACGCCAAATCACTTGGCTACGTGGTTGGACATCACCGATTCAATGGTTGGATAGTTTGCAACCGGCTCAAGCCCTTGAAAAAGTATTAACCTCGGTTTCAACGAAAGCGTAAAACACAGATTGCGCCTAGTGACTTTCAATATAATTGTTGCTATATTGATTCGCGGAGGCATACAGCTTGCTGTATTGTTTTAATTCATCATCTTTTACAAAAAGAAGGAAAGAAAAATGGCAAAAGGACAATCTCTACAAGATCCTTACTTGAATGCACTACGTCGTGAACGCATTCCCGTTTCAATCTATTTAGTAAACGGTATCAAATTACAAGGGCAAATCGAATCGTTTGACCAATTCGTGATTTTGTTGAAAAACACCGTAAATCAAATGGTTTATAAACACGCAATTTCAACTGTTGTTCCAGCACGTTCTGTCGCGCATCACAATGCGAACCAACAGCAACAACACCAAGTACAACAACAGGAAACTCCTTCTGTAGAAAACAATATTGATGCTCAAGCAGAATAACAAAGCGGAAAATATTGGCTAATTTACTCGGTAATTTAACTCAACAACGTTTAACTGAAAGTGCGGTGGATTCTGCAGAAATTTCCACCGCACTTTTTGCGTCTGAAAATCCCCAAAAAAATGAACATCACGCATTGAACTATGCCATTATCGTGCACTGTTTTTTTGATGGGCAGAAAAATTTAGATGATTTAAACGAATTTCAACTCCTCGCCAAATCTGCCCAGGCAGAGATTCTCACCGTCATTACCGGTAGCCGCAGCTCGCCACAAGCCAAGTATTTTGTTGGGCAAGGCAAAGCGGAAGAAATTGCCGATGCGGTCAAACAATACCAAGCCGATTTAATTTTAGTAAATCATACGTTAACGCCTGCACAAGCCCGTAATCTAGAAAGCTTGTGTGATTGTCGCGTGGTGGATCGCAACGGCTTAATTTTAGATATTTTCGCTCAACGCGCCCGCTCTCACGAAGGGAAATTACAAGTGGAACTGGCCCAGTTAAAACACCTCGCCACACGTTTGGTGCGTCGTAAAACCGGGTTAGATCAACAAAAAGGTGCGGTGGGGTTGCGTGGTCCCGGTGAAACTCAACTGGAAACCGACCGCCGTTTAATTAAAGTGCGTATCAACCAGTTACAAAATCGCTTGGAAAAAGTTGCCAAGCAACGTAATCAGAATCGTCAAACGCGCCAAAAAGCAGATATCCCGACCATTTCCTTAGTGGGTTACACCAATGCCGGAAAATCTACCCTGTTTAATTTATTGACCGCTGCCAATGTGTATGCGGCGGATCAGTTATTTGCTACGCTCGATCCCACATTACGCCGTCTCAGTTTAAAAGATGTCGGCACAACGATTTTGGCGGACACAGTAGGCTTTCTACGGGATTTGCCCCACGATTTAATTTCTGCTTTCAAATCCACCCTACAGGAAACCACCGAAGCCGCATTATTGCTCCATGTGGTTGATTGCGCCGATCCCCGCAAATTAGAAAATATCGAGGCGGTGAATCAAGTGCTGGAAGAAATCGGTGCACAAGATGTGCCACGATTATTGGTGTACAACAAAATTGATCAACTGGAAAACGTAACGCCACACATCGAATACGATGAAAAACACCAGCCAAGTGCGGTCTATATTTCGGCTAATTCTGCAGATGGCCTTGAACTTTTATTGGAAGCTATTCGTGTTCGTTTAACAGACTATATTCTCCAATTCCCACTTCAACTTTCACCGTCAGAAGGAAAAATTCGTCATGCGCTGTATGAACTCAATTGCGTGGAAAAAGAAGAAATCAGTGAATATGGTGAGTTTTTATTGAGTATTCGTCTTGAAAAAACAGAATGGCTGAAACTGGTGAAACGTTTTCCGACACTTGAAGCATTTAATCCAATTTAGCCGGAAGAAGACTAGGATTTGCCAATCCCGTATTGGCGTAATTTATTGGCGATTGCCGTGTGGGAAACCCCTAAACGCGCGGCAAGTTTTCGGGAGCTAGGGTATTGGGCATAAAATTTGGTCAGCACTGCCGCTTCAAATCGTCCCACCATTTCCTCTAAGGTTGCACCCTCCATCATCAAGCCCTCCACCTCTTGCGATACAGAGACTGATGTTTCCAAGCCTAGATCCTCAATGCGCAACTGATTGTCTTTCGTTAAAGAAACTGCGCGGTACAAGGCATTATAGAGTTCACGAATATTACCGAACCAAGGATATTGTTGAAGATAATGTAAAAATTCAGCATCAAAGTGCGGTGCGGAAATGGCGAGTCTTTCACTGATTTCACGAATAAATTGACGAGCTAGTAGTTCAATATCTTCCACGCGATCTCGCAACCGAGGCAAGTTTAACGTCAGCACATTTAATCGATGAAATAAATCACTGCGCATTTTGCCTTGTTCTACATAATGTTGTAGTGGCTGTTGTGTGGTGCAAATCACGCGAACATTGGCGTAATGTTCCTCTTCCTCACCCACACGACGAAAAGTGCCATCACTTAAAAAACGGAGCAGCTTTGCCTGTAAGGTTAAGGGCAACTCCTCTACCCCGTCCAACAACACCGTGCCGCCATCCGCATATTCAAAAAAACCAATAAATTCGCCATCTTTATTGCGTCGCCCGAACATTTCCGTTTCCGCATCTTCTCCCGGAATACCGGCGCAATTCACCGCAAGAAATTCCTTGTTCCGACGCACACTAAAATCATGGCAAGCTTTGGCAATCACATCTTTTCCTGTGCCGGTTTCCCCTTGAATCAATAATGGCGCATCCAATAAGGCAAATTTTTTCGCTTTGGCGATAATGTCCTGCATTTGCGGATTTCGCGTCACGATATGAGAAAAAGCATCAATATTTGGGGACGTTGCCATAAAAAGCCTCGAGAAGTAAAAAGCACATTCAATAGAAAACGGTTGTCATGATACCGTTACAACAAAAAATCGCCAACCACTTTGGCAAGTTTTATTTACAGTTTACACTTTATCTTTTTGCTTCACTTTCAAGTTCTCAAAAATACTCGCGCCGAGATGACTCAATAATTCTTTATGAATATGAGATAAACGCGGTTTTTCATTCGCCTCAAATGCCAACGGACGACAAAATTCCATGGCTTTAATACCCAATCGCGCTGTCAGTAAACCAACACCAATTCCCTGTGCGGCACGGGCGGAAAGTTTAGCTGTAAGATCTTGCGAGAGCCAATTCACGCCAAGATCTTGAATCAATTCTGTCGCTCCGGCAAAGGCCATATTCACCAACACCATGCGCAACAAACGAAGGCGGCTGACATAGCCCAATTCAATGCCATAAAGCCGTGCAATTTGGTTGACCAAACGGATGTTGCGCCAAGCAATAAAAAACATATCTGCCAACGCCAGCGGGCTAATTGCCACTAATGCGGCCGATTCCGTCGTTGCTTTGTTAATCAGTTTTTTGGCCTGTTTATCAAAAGGGAGCAATACATTTTGGCTGAACAAATGCAATACTTCCGGCACGGAATAAGATTCGTTCATTTGCTGACGCCACTTCGCCAAATCGCTTTGTTGTGGATCAAGCTTCATTAATTTGCCCATTTGCTCACACAATGCGATCGCTTGTTGATGGCTTTCTACTGGAAATTCACCGTGAGAAACGACCGCACTTTTTAGCCATTCACGGCTTTGATGCTGCATTTCACCCCGCTTACGCAAGTACACCAAACGTCGCCATTCTCCGATGATGGCAGAAATACCAAGTAACACCGCTAAACATAACACCAAGGAAAAGGCAAAATAGATCCATTGATTTTGCTGCCAAGTATCCACCAGCCATTGCACGGACTGCGCCACTGTCGCCGTAAGAAATAAAAGTGCGGCGCCAATCAGGGCACGTTTCCACCAACGCGGTGGCGGTTGAACACTTTGTTCAAATTGCACTTCTAACAATTCACCTTCCAACGGCACATTGTCTGCATCCGTATCCGGCACAGCCTGTTCTTCATGAAATTCCTGCTTGGCGATGAAAGCATCCTGTTGTTCAACCTGCTCCTGTTGACTAAAAATCGTTTTTTCCATTCTGCTTGCTCCTGTTATAACTTATCGCCCAGTAAAAATTGTAATACGGCATCCATTCGTAAGTGCGGTATGTTTTCGCCTTGTTCTAAACGGCGCGGTTCAAACTGATCAAATTCAAATTTTTGATGTTGCCAAAAATCAGCACTCGGCAATTTACTCGGCACACTGCCGGGATAAAGCGTGACTTTTTGCAAATCGCTACTCCGCACGCCTTGAATCGCTTTAAATTGACGACCATGTTGATTTACCACCATCTGTTGCGTTGCCCGAATAGACGCAATGGCGGTGTAATCGGTAGTAATATCGGCAAACTCCACGTAACGCCCGCCTTCCTGGACTAACTGGCGCATGAGGCTGACCAAATTCGGCAACTGTTCGGTGGTGATATGATCTGCTTTTGTGGCAATAAACATCAATTTATCGATTTTCGGCGAAAAAAGACGGTTCAAGAAATTACGTTTGCCGTAATGAAAATTACGAAACAGTTGATGTAACGCTAATTGCATGTCCTCAAACGCTTCGCGGCTGTGATTCAACGGCGTTAAGCAATCTGCCAAAATTACTTGCCGATCAAAGGTGGAAAAATACTGTTGATAAAAATCTTTCACAATGTGCCGACGGTAATAATCGTAGCGTTTTTGCAACACTGCAAAATAGCTGTTTTCTTTCGCTTCATTCTTCAATTGTTGCCATTGTGATTCGGTTAAATGCAACAAAGGGAAGAATTGCAAAGCCGGCGCACCGTCTAATTCACCTGGTAACACAAATCGCCCCGGCTGAATAAAATGCAATCCGTGCTGTTTGCATTGCCATAAATAATCGGTGTAATCCTTGGCAAGTTGCGCCAAAATATCCTCATCTGCCGGCGCAGTTAAATTCACGTTTTGAGTTTTTTCCAACCAACTTTGCGCCAATTTCAAATGTGTCGTATTAAACTGTCGTTGCAACTCCAGCGACCATTGCTGAAAATCCAAATCCAACAACGGCAAATCCAACAGCCACTCTCCCGGATAATCAAAAATATCCAGATACAACGTCCCTTTTTCTTTCACATGACGCAATAAACCGCCACTGCGCTGATAACGAATCGCCAGACGTGTTTCACTTACGCCTTTGGTGGACTGTGGCCACTTCGGTGGTTGTTGCGACAATGAGTTAAGATTGCCTTCATAATCAAAACGAGGAACGGACAAATCCAATTGCGGAATACGCTTTGCCGCAATAATGCCATGTCGGCGTGCCGCATCAAACAAAGGAAGATGGCTATTATCGACGTGATTAATATGTAACAACTGATTAATTAAACTCGTAATAAAGGCAGTCTTCCCACTTCGACTCAACCCCGTCACGGCAATTCGTAACGTACGATCCAAACCGCGATTAACCAGTTCATTTAATTCTTTTTGCAGGTGATTTAGCATAGTTTTCGTTCTTTATGATTAAGGCTATATGACTAGATAATGGGCGATATTATACCGAAAAAATGAAGAGGCGCTTAATTTGCTTGGGATTAAGGAAATAATGGAAGAAAAGTGCGGTGGAAAAAGCATATGTTTTATTCTGACAAAAAACAGTGCTGATACATGATCTGTGTTGAGTCAGTAGTATTTAGAAATGAAAAATTTGTTGTGTTACAAGGCTATCACTATAATCCCAAGTTCTAGGAAAGAACTATTTTAAAAGAGTACCAACAAGAATAAATCGATGTATTCCCTTTTCCAATTTTAGATGTCTCTAATTTGATGAAACACTATCTACTATTGGTTAACATTTTTATACAATTAATTTTCTAACCTATCTTTGGCTTTATTAATTTTGGCTCCCATAGCTGTAACATATAGAGCTGCATCAACAATCTGATTGCTAGAAAACCCCTCTCTCGAAGGCAGATTATATTTAATAAAAATAACTTTTTTATTCTCATCTACGAAAAGATTCGGCATTTGTTGAGACTCAAGACTAAATTTATTTAATTTTTCCAACGAAAACCCTTTTTCAGAGATTACCCAAGATAAAAATTCAAAACCCATATCGTCGCTCGTAATAATTACTGCATTTTTTTCACCACGTAATTTAAAGACTAAAGAATCGTCAGCATCAGAGATAAACTTAAATCCACTTTTAATCATAAAATCGATAATTTCTTGATCTGAATAATGTTTTTTACTTCAACCAGAGAAATATCTGAGTTATTTTCTTTTGCAACAACCTGTGTTGAAACGGCTGAGCCACTTGAAATTAAAGATAGTCCTATAATATATATACCCGTTTTTAAGCGTTTATTCATAAATTCCACCGCCATTTGGATTACGAGTTGGATTAGTTGATGTCTGATCTCGCATTTGCGCATCAATATCAGTTGAATAACTTATTTGATCCATTGGTTGAGAAAGATCGTACTTGTATTGATTACCTCGGTTATCTTGGTATCTTCTTTGACCATTAACAAAAATCGGGATTAGCATATTATCCTCTGTATTAAGAAAATTTTATTTAGCAAGATGTTTTGTTAGTCTCTATGTAAAGAAACTAACCCCCAGTATACTGGGGGCAAAAACAACTGGAATTTGTTCACATATTCAATACTATTCAAACAAATACAAAAAACGCCTTGCAATTTGCTTTCATCTATTAGGTTAAGCTGAACAGACACGATTCAGTCTTATCAACATGACAGTAATCTGATTAGGCCAATTTATGCCAAGCCACTTTTTAGCCTAGATACTAAAAATGCATCGAAAAATCCCCCCCCACATCTCACGTAATACCAACCGACTTGCTTAAGTTACTGAAAAAAGTGCGGTCATTTTGGGCGACAAATATCCAGAAGCGGCAGATTCGCTAGAATATCCACGGAATATATCTTACAATTTGGCATTCATTTTAGCCTGTTGATCCGTTTATGATGTTGTATAAAAAATTGATTGCGCCCGTTTGTTTGTTTGCTTTTGCAGTAAATTCTGCGATGGCGGCACCGCGCGTGCCCGAAGAACTGACGGACAATGGATTAATTTATTGCACACACGCCTCCGGCTTTTCCTTTAATCCGCAAACGGCGGATGCGGGAACCAGTATGAACGTGGTAACAGAGCAGATTTACAATAAACTGTTTGAAATTTCGAATACGGCTGCCGAGCCAATCCCTGTATTGGCACAATCTTACTCGCTTTCGCCAGATGGCAAAGTGATTACCATTCATTTACGTCGCGGGATTAAATTCCATCAGACCGATTGGTTTAAACCGACCCGTGATTTTAATGCGGATGATGTCGTGTTTTCGCTCAATCGGGTGTTAGGTTATGAGACATACTTACCGACGTTAGAACAAACCTCCGTCAGCTATAAAAATCCGCAATATCGTATTTTCCATGAACAGGCGAAAAAGGTGCGCTTTCCTTATTTTGAAAGCATTAAGCTAAACCAAAAAATTGAATCGGTGAAAGCCATCAATCCGCATACGGTAGAGATTACCTTATTCAAACCTGATGCTTCTATTTTGTCTCACTTAGCAAGTCAATACGCCATTATTTTCTCGCAAGAATATGCCGTACAGCTCAATGCCGATGATAATTTAGTGCAACTGGATACCTTGCCTGTCGGCACCGGCCCGTATAAAGTCAAAAACTATTTCCGCAATCAATATGTGCGTTTAGAAAAAAACGAAGACTATTGGAAAAAAGAAGCTAAAATTCATGACATTCTGATTGATTTATCCGCAGATCGCACTGGGCGCTTAGTGAAATTCTTTAACGGTGAATGCCAAATTGCCTCCTATCCGGAAGTCAGTCAGTTAGGGTTACTGAAGGAAAATGACGCACGCTATTATATGAAAAGTGTTGAAGGGATGAATTTGTCGTATTTGGCGTTTAATTTCCAAAAAACAGCAATTCAAGATCCAGCATTGCGACACGCAATCTCACAAGCCATTAATCGAAAAAGAATCATTAAAACGATTTATCACAACACAGCGACAGTGGCGAATAATATTATTCCGAATATTTCGTGGGCTTCAAGCGTGAATACGCCGGATTTTGAGTATGACTTTATGCCATTGAAAGCCAAACAAGTGTTACAAGATAAAAAATTAAGCTTGACGATGTGGGTGATTAATGAAGAACAGGTATATAACCCGGCTCCGCTTAAAATGGCAGAATTAATTAAATCAGATCTTGCGAATGCCGGCGTAGAAGTGAAAATTCGTCCGGTTACACGAACATTTTTAATTGAGCAATTACATAATAAATCTGAAGACTACGACATGATTTTAACCGGTTGGCTCGGGGGAAATTTAGATCCCGACAGTTTTATGCGCCCGATTTTAAGTTGTAGCACCTCAAACGAAATTACCAATTTATCCAACTGGTGCAACGAAAAATTCGATCACATCATGGATAGTGCATTAGATAGTTCCAATCAACAGATTCGTTCCGAAGCTTACAACCAAGCACAGGAATTAATTTTATCGGAATTGCCGATCATCCCTATTGCAAACGTCAAACGAGTTTTGGTCGCCAATGGGCGCGTACAAAATATTGAGATGAGCCCCTTCGGCACTTTGAATTTCTCGACGCTATCACTACGAAAAGGACACAAGTAATGTTTAATTCTCTGATTCGACAATGTGTTTTTCTCGTTTTAACGTTCCTTATCCTAACATTAATCAGTTACCTGATTTTGATGCAAGATCCGCTTAATGCCGAATTAATGACACCGCACTTTTACAGTGGCTATTTTCATTATTTGGTGCGCCTTATCCAAGGTGACTTAGGCATCAGCTATAACGGTGGCGAAGCCCTTAAATCGACTATTTTTACCGTGCTCCCACCAACATTAGAACTCTGTTTTTGTGCGATTTTACTGGCAACATTGTTCGGTATTCCCCTTGGGCTCATCGGTGCAATTTATCCTGCTAATTTTATCGGAAAAACCATCCGCACTTTATCTGCTGTTGGCCTCTCCTTGCCGGTATTTTGGATTGCGCCGATTTTACTGTATTTTTCTGCAATTAATGCATGGGAAATTTCTGCAATCGGGCAATACAATTTACTTTATGAAATCAAGCCGATTAGCGGTTTCCCAATTATTGACGTTTGGTTTGTTGAAGCGCCTTATCGGATTAAAATCATCCAAAACGTTTTACAACACTTGGCATTACCAACCTTAGTTTTAACCATTTTACCCACCATGGAAATCGTACGTTTAGTACAACAGCGAGCAGAATTTATCTTCCAGCAAAACTACGTCAAAGTTGCTTCTACACGAGGTTGGTCGAAATTTAGCGTGTTACGTAAATACGTTTTACGCAACACCTTGCCTTTGTTAATTCCTCACACCACCCGTTTATTTACGTTGGTGATTACACAATGTATGTTGGTTGAAAATACCTTAGGTTGGCCGGGAATCGGACGTTGGTTAATTGATGCCGTCACACAGCAAGACTACAACAGTATTTCAGCCGGCATCATTACTATCGGGCTTTGTATTATTATCATTAAAGTGGCATCTGAAAGCTTAATCTTTATTTTGGATCCGTTAAATAAGAAGGGTTGGCATGCAAGATAGAGAACCTGAAGATTTTCGCGAAAGCGACACATTAAAGCATATTTGGGCACTCTTCCGAGAAGATCGCATTGCGCTTTTCAGTTTCTATGCTCTTTTAGTGCTGATTTTGACCGCACTTTTTAGTCCATTCATTGCCCCCTACTCTGCTGAAATGCAATTTATCGGACAAGAACTTATGCCGCCTTCTTGGGCCAATAACGGCCAGATCGCCTATTTTTTAGGAACCGATGATATTGGTCGGGATGTGCTCAGTCGTATTATTATCGGCACCACCTACACCGTTGGCACGGCGATTATTGTGGTTATTCTGACCGCCCTTATTGGCGGTGGGCTTGGCATTTGGGCAGGCATGTCGCAAGGCATTAAATCTCGTGTACTGGGGCATTTTTTAGATGCGTTCCTCACCATTCCGGTGTTACTCGTGGCAATCATTATCGCTACCTTAATGGAACCAAGTTTAATTAACGCCATGTTGGCAATCACCTTGGCATTACTGCCTTATTTCGTACATGAAATTTATCGTAGTATTCAAGCTGAACTCAAAAAAGAATATGTACTGATGTTACGCTTAGACGGCATCTCTAACAGCGTATTACTGAAAGAAACCATCTTACCCAACATTGCGCCACAATATATTCAAGAAATTTCCCGCGCATTTACAATTGCCATTTTGGATATTAGTGCCCTCAGTTTTATTTCTCTCGGCGCGCAACGCCCTGCACCGGAATGGGGGGCGATGATAAAAGACTCCTTAGAATTAATTTATTTAGCCCCTTGGACGGTTATTCTGCCGGGACTTGCAATTATCATCAGCGTATTAATTGGCTTGGTGTTTACCAATGGGCTATGCCGAGCAATTACCAAATATTATGAGTAGATAACTATGGCACTCTTAGATATTCGCAATCTTCGCATTGATATCCAAACTCCAAATGGGTTAATTCGTATTGTCGATAATGTCAGTTTTACAATTGATGAAGGGGAAATTTGCGGCTTAGTCGGTGAATCCGGTTCGGGCAAAAGCCTCATTGCTAAAGTTATCTGTAATGCCTTTAAAGATTCTTGGATTGTTACCGCTGATCGTTTCCGTTTTAATGATGTTGAATTGCTAAAACTCACACCGGCACAACGTCGTAAACTTGTGGGTAAAGAAATTTCAATGGTGTTCCAAGACCCGTTAACCTGTCTTGATCCTAGCCAGAAAATTGGTAAACAACTCATCCAAAGTATCCCGGGATGGACATTTAAAGGTCGTTGGTGGCAACGTTTATTTAATTGGAAAAAACGTCGCGCCATTGAGTTACTGCACCGCGTCGGAATCAAAGAACACAAAGATATCATGCGCAGTTACCCTCATGAATTAACGGAAGGAGAAGGGCAAAAAGTCATGATTGCCATTGCCGTGGCAAACCAACCTCGTTTGTTGATTGCCGATGAACCGGCAAATTCAGTGGAGTCGATTACAAAAGTGCAAATATTCCGTCTGCTTTCAAGTATGAATCAAAACCAAGGTACATCCATTTTACTTGCCAGTAATGACATCAACACTATCAGCGAATGGTGTGATTCGTTTATTGTGCTGTATTGCGGACAGAATGCGGAATCCGGCCCTAAAGAGAATATTTTAGAAACCCCACATCACCCCTATACTCAAGCCTTGTTGCATTCCATTCCGGATTTCACCCAACCTTTGCCTTTTAAAGGTCAGCTTGGCACCCTCAAAGGTTCGGTTCCTCTACTGGAACAAATGCCGATTGGCTGTCGTCTTGGCCCGCGTTGTCCATTTGCGCAGAAAAAATGTATCGTAAAACCAACCGCACTTCGTATTAAACAGCATGAATTTTTCTGCCATTTCCCAATCAATTTACGGGAAAAGAAAATCAAAGAAAAAGAATTGATTCAACCGCTCACTTTAAGCTCCGATCAAGAATAAAGGAAAGAAAATGCCATTATTACAAGTGGAAGATCTCACAAAATCATTTAAAAATACGCTCGGTCTGCTTAACCCCGGTCATTTTCGCGCAGTAGAAGAAATCAGTTTTTCCCTCGAAGCGGGCAAAACATTGGCGATTATCGGACGTAATGGCTCAGGAAAATCTACCCTGGCAAAAATGATCGTAGGCATCACCGAACCCACTTCAGGCAAAATCCTATTCAAAGATAAACCACTCACTTTCGGTGATTACAACTATCGCTCCAAACATATCCGCATGGTGTTTCAGGATCCGAATACGGCGTTTAATCCACGTCTCAATGTAGGGCAAATTCTTGATACCCCCTTGTTATTAGCCACCCATCTAAACGAGCAAGAACGAAATCAGAAAATTTTTAACATTTTGAAATTAGTGGGAATGCATCCTGATCATGCCAACATCAAAATTAATACGCTTTCCGTGAGCCAAAAACAGCGTATTGCCCTTGCTCGAGCGTTAATTTTAGATCCACAAATTATCATTATTGATGATGCGGTCGGGTCATTAGATACCACGGTCAAAACCCAACTGACTAATTTAATGCTCGAGTTACAAAACAAACTGGGACTTGCCTATATTTATGTTGGTCAGCATTTGGGGATTATTAAGCATATTGCCGATGAAATTTTAGTGATGGAAGACGGCGTGATGATTGAATATGGTGAGACACGTTCAATTTTCACCGATCCACAAACGGATATTACTAAACGACTAATCGAAAGCCATTTTGGTAAAATTTTGGATGACTCTTCTTGGGAGAAATACCAAGACTAAAAAATCCAATGCCTTCAATAAGAAAAAGTGCGGTAGGTAATTGCGATAAAAATTTTCATTAAATCAATTCAAGTCGAATTAACTTAGAGGGAAGAAAAAGAAGGTGGCTGGGGTACTAGGATTCGAACCTAGGGATGCCGAGATCAAAACCCGGTGCCTTACCGCTTGGCGATACCCCAATAGATTTTTATTAGAAGTAGAAACTGAGAATAGTATGGCTGGGGTACTAGGATTCGAACCTAGGGATGCCGAGATCAAAACCCGGTGCCTTACCGCTTGGCGATACCCCAACTACTATATTGATATCAATGAAATAAATGGTGCGGGACGAGGGACTTGAACCCACACACCTCGCGGCGCCGGAACCTAAATCCGGTGCGTCTACCAATTTCGCCAGTCCCGCAAATATGGTGGCTATGACGGGATTCGAACCTGTGACCCCAACATTATGAGTGTTGTGCTCTAACCAACTGAGCTACATAGCCATTTATTTGCAATCATCTCATTGACTTTGCGGGGCGTATTATGCGGATATTGCCCCTACTCGTCAACCATTTTTTTGGGAAAATAAATAAAATTAGATCATTCGGATAGAGATTAAACAAATCGCGTTAATTTTACTCAACGCTTAGTTTACTCCTCACTCAACCTAAATGATTTTTAGTCACTCCGACACTCAAAAATATTCTTTTTGAGGACCGCTCTTTTCTCTTGAAGATTTATTCTTCAATTAAACGGCGCAATAAACTGCCGTCAAACAACGCACGTTTCACTAAGGCGAAAGCCCCTATCACATCTTCATTGCTAAGCTCTGATGCGACTAATGGCGTATTTTGGACAAACGCCGGCAAGGCATGACTTTCCAAGGTGCGACGAATTGCGGCAAATAAGACATTTTTGGCTTGGGTTATTTCACCGGAAATCACGATTTTTTCCGGATTAAACATATTGACGCTCATTGCCAACACACGCCCGATTTGTGTACCAACGTGTTCAATTAACTCTGTGGCTACCGCATCTTGCTTATTGCTGGCTTTGCAAATTGCCTCAATGTCATGGGCTTCCAAAGAAAGCCATTTACTTTGGTAACCGTCTTCCAATAACTCTGACATTTTATTTTCAATCGCTGAATTACTCACAACGGTTTCTAAGCAGCCCACATTGCCACACATACAACGTTTTCCTAACGGATCCACCTGAATATGCCCAATTTCGCCCACATTCTTTTTATAGCCGGAAAAGAGTTCGTGATTAATCACAATTCCCGCACCAACACCGCGATGAATACGCAATAGCAACGAATCGTAACAATCTTTCGTGACACCAAAATAGTGCTCCGCAAGAGCTAAACTACGCACATCATGCCCGATATAGGTAGGTAAATTGAAACGTTCGGCAACGTGATTTGCCAAGTCCCAAGGCGTGCTTAAGTCAAAGTGCGGAACCTGTTCAATCATGTTGCTTTTAACATCCACAAAACCAGGAACAGTGATACCGATAGCAATAAACTCACTGCTACGTTTTTGATTTTCTTGAATAAATTCATCCAAGCGTTGAAATAAAAACTGTTCAAATGCTTGTGGTGTTGGGTAATTCTCAAGCGTAAAAACGGATTTATTCACTAATTTGGCGGACAAATCCATAATGGCTAACGTTAAATGCTCACGTCCAATGCCCACTAAAATAGAACGAAAATGTTTATGTTCCGCCACAATCGAGGTTGCACGACGCCCACCGGTAGATTCTTGTTGTTCTACTTCTTTAATTAAACCGCGAGCAAGTAAATGACGGGTGATTTTAGTCACACTTGCCGGAGCAAGTTGGCTTATTTCAGAGATTTGAATACGGGAAATAGGACCTTGCTGATCGATGAGCTTATACACCACCGCACTATTCATTTGTTTTACTAGATCAACGTTCGCGATTTGAGGACTTTCTCGCATTTTTTTCTCCCGTAAAAGTAAATTGACTGATTTTAAACGGCATTTAAATACATTCGGAACGGCTATTCATCGTCCATTCCCAAGGCTTTAGAAAAGGTTTGCAGACCCACCGCATTACCGTTTTTCACCATGGTTTGCATGGCTTTTGTCGGCGAATGGATCAATTTATTCATTAATTTATAACTTAATTCTTGTAGTACTTGTTCCGCCTCTTCGCCTTGTTGTAAGGAAGCTATCGCTTTTTCCAGCAAATCCTGACGAGTAAGCTCCGCCTCTTCACGATAACGACGGATCAAATTAGAAAACTGATGGACTTTCAACCACGCAAAGAAATCCGCGCATTCCGCCTGAATAATTTCCTTTGCCTGCGCAGAGGCTTGTTCCCGTTGGTTTAAATTATGTTGAATGATATTTTGTAAATCATCTACCGTATAGTGATAAACACTGTCTAATTCCGCCGCACTTTCTTCAATGTCACGCGGTACGGCAATATCCACCAACAACATCGGACGATAGCGGCGCATGATTTGCGCCTTTTCAACCATGTTGCGGCTCATCAGAATATGCGGGCTGCCGGTAGAGCTAATCACAATATCCGCTTGATTTAAGCCCTGCTGTAACTGTTCTAACGGCAGGATTTGAATATTCGCCGTTGTATCCAATTTCTCCACGAGGGCTTCTGCGCGGGCTAAAGTGCGGTTGGAAATCACCATGTTTTTTACACCGTGACGCAATAAATGACGACAAACCAATTCAATGGTTTCCCCTGCGCCCACTAATAAAATGGTTAATTCGCTCAGCGATTCAAAAATTTGGCGCGCTAAACTGCAAGCAGCGTATGCCACAGATACCGCACTTTCACCAATATTGGTTTCTGTACGCACGCGTTTTGCCGTGGAAAATGTTTTTTGAAATAAACGGGATAATTCGCCGGAAATAGCTTGCTGTTCTTGTTGATAGTGCTGCTCGCTCATTTGATAAGCTTGCTTCACTTGTCCCAAAATTTGTGGCTCGCCTAAAATCAATGAATCCAAGCCACACGCCACTTCCATTAAGTGATTGACGGCAGGCAGGTTTTCATAAGTGTAAAGGCAACGCTGAAGCTCGGCTAAGTCCAGTTGATGAATTTCAGCGAACCATTGTACAGCTTGGCGAATCCAATGTTGCGTTTCTTGTGGCGGGACGGTTTTATTGTGCAGGTAAACTTCAGTTCGGTTACAAGTGGATAAAATCACTGCACTTTCGGCTAATTCAATTTGCCGAATATGACGCAAAGCAAAAGCACGTTTTTCGTCAGAAAAAGCAACTTTTTCCCGTAAGGCAACAGAGGCGGTTTTGTGATTAATACCAAGAACTAAAATCGTCATAAAAAATACATGAAAAATCACCGCACTTTATTATGTTGACACAACAAATACGGCAACATTTATCCCACTAAAATATAAAAAATAGACATAAAAACGGGCTATATTCTAGCTGAATTGCCCATGTTTGGGCAAATTAGCGCAAGAAAAAAGCCATTAATCTGCAATTTTATTGCGAAGCATCAAATTTCTAAAACGTATCTTTTGCTTGGCGTAATTGGGTAAATTGCGCCAAGTTAGTTGCCGTTAAAAACGGATTAATGTGTTTTTCCAAGCCTATCGTGGTGGGTAGACTTGGTTTATTTTCAGCCCGTAATTGCGCCACCAAAACACGATGATTTTCCACCGCACTTTTGTTTGCCCAAATGTTTTGCACAAACGCCAAATTGCTTAACGTATATTCATGCCCCGGGCAAACGATGGTGTCGTCAGGCAACGCTGCAAAACGCTGCATGGTAGCGAACATTTGCGCATAATCACCGGTAAACACCCGTCCGCAGCCGGCGGAGAATAACGCATCACCGCAAAACAAATGCCCATCCACCCAATAACTCACATGCTGCGCCGTATGCCCGCCACTGGGCAATACTTGAATTCGATAATGTTCGGTGATAAGGTCGCCTTCATTAATCACCTGCGTCAGCCCACAAGCAGCACACTCTGCCGGACCATAAATCGGTACTTGTGGGAAACGTTGCTTGAACGCCGCAACACCGTTCGTGTGATCCGCATGGTTGTGCGTGAGCAACAACGCATCAACGGAGAGATGTTGTTCTTCCAACAAGTGAAACAGCTTGTCGGTTTCAGGCAAATCAACGATGAGCAACGGTAAATTTTCCCGTGCATAAAGCCAAATATAATTATCGTTTAACGCAGGAATCGGAATTAACATAGAACCTCGGAGTTACCATGATGTGGCGTGCTAAATATGAAAAGTCACTGGCGATGCCCACCGGTTGGCAACAACTGCCAAATGGGCGCGCTTATTGTAACGCATTAAACGCTTATTTTGCCCCTTGGTTTACAAAAATTTGTGGTTATCAGATTCTGAAAATTGGCGGACTTAGCGCAGAAATCCAATGTGATTTGCCCTTGCGCCACCAAATTAGCCTCAGCGAAAAAATAGCGGAAAATTTGACCGTACTTTTAGACGATCATCATTCAGTTGTACAAGCCAAGCTCACCGAACTCCCCTTTATTCAACAGCAGTTGGATGCTTGTGTGTTGGCCAACACGCTGAATTTTGTCCAAGATCCCCATCAAGTGTTGCGAGAAACTCACCGCGTTCTCAATGATGACGGCTATTTATTTCTCAGTCTGTTTAATCCGCTTAACGGCCTATTTTTTAAATCAAAAATGGGAGACTTCCCCGCGCGTCATTATTGCATTTGGCGGATCATCGATTGGTTGGAATTACTCAACTTTGATATTTTGGAACAGCGGAATTTGGCGCTATCCCATCAAACCGCCGGTTGGTTTGCCCCGCTGACGGTTATCGTGACGCAAAAACGCACCTACCCGTTGACGCTTAATCCGCAAAAAGTGCGGTCAAAAATCCCGGCGTTTTTACAACCGGCAGAAGCGTTGAAACAAGCCGAAGATCTTTAGTCTTTGAAGAAAAAAATAACGGTCAGAAATAAATCTATTTCTGACCGTTCACATTCATAGCGAAGAAAAAATTAATCTTCTTTACCTAAAATCTGGTTAATCTCGCTTTTATATAATACTGCTTTAGCACCATAAACCGCTTGAACGCCACCACCGACTTCCAACACTTCAACGGCACCTAACGCTTTTAAGCGTGGTTTATCCACTAATTTGACATCTTTCACCGCCACCCGCAAACGAGTAATGCAAGCATCCACGTTCTCAATATTTTCTGCACTACCTAGGGCTCTGATGATCTCGTGGGCGTTTTCCGTTAAAGAAGAGGTTTGTTGTTCCACGCTCTCTTCTTGCTCTTCTGCACGTCCCGGAGTCATCACATTAAATTGGGTAATTAAGAAACGGAAGCTGAAATAATATAGCGCCGCCCAACATACGCCGACCCAAATCACATTAAACCAGTTGGTATTTTCATTGCCTTGTAAGATCCCAAATAACAGGAAGTCAATAAATCCGCCGGAGAACGTGTTACCGATGGAAATATTCAAAATGTCGGCAATGTAGAAGGAAACGCCGTCTAAAAAGGCGTGGAAAACATACAACCAAGGTGCAACGAATAAGAACATAAATTCAATAGGCTCGGTGATTCCTGTAATAAAAGAGGTCAACGCTGCACCAAGGAATAACCCGCCAATGGCTTTACGGCGCGCTTTCGGCACACAGTGATACATCGCCAAACAAGCTGCCGGCAAGCCGAACATCATGGTGTCAAAACGGCCGGCGAAGAAACGTGTACCTTCGGTAAATAAACCTTGGTGATTCGGATCCGCCAATTGGGCAAAGAAGATTTTTTGTGCGCCGATAATGGTTTCACCATTCACGATTTCCGTACCGCCTAATTCGGTGTACCAAAATAACGGATAAATCATGTGGTGTAAGCCTACTGCACCACATAAGCGCATGAGGAAGCCATAAAAGAATGTTCCGATTGCGCCCATAGAAGCAATATGTTCACCGGCAGACAACAACCAATTTTGAAATGTCGGCCAAATTAAAAAGAAGATGGCGCCGACAAAAATCGCCGCAAAGGAGGTGACAATCGGTACAAAACGTGAACCGCCGAAGAAGCCTAAAATTTGAGGCAATTGAATATTATGATATTTATTGTGCAGTTTGACGGTAATCAAGCCCATCACCAAAGCACCGATCACCCCTGTATCAATTCCTTTGGTTTCCGGTGAGAACAGCGGAATCAATGCTGCAATCGTACCGGTCATGATCAAATAGCCGACGGTTGCCGCCAACGCCGCAACCCCTTTATCCCGTTTGGCTAAACCAATGCCCAAACCGATACAAAGCAATAATGCCAAATTGCCGAACACCACCGAACCGGCTGCCGACATGATCTGAAACACACCTTGCAAAACAGAATGATCCAATAATGGATAGGCTTGCACGGTGGCTTTATTGGACAATGCGCCCCCAATCCCTAGTAACAAACCGGCTGCAGGTAAAATGGCAATCGGCAACATAAATGCCTTACCAACCTGTTGAAGCTGTTTAAACATACGTTTTCTCCTTAATTTACGACATGGTTTATGCCCCAAATACCACACTTACCAGATCTGGTGTTTTCCCTTCAAAGGCAAAGTGCTTTGTGGAATATTACTTCAATACGTCAGTAAAAAATATGATGAAGATCGCATTTTAAAAAGAAAACCTGTTTTCTGATTAACACACTGATTTTAGATAAAAAAATCGGCACCTCAGTGCCGATAATGTTTATTTATTCTTGCATGTTATGCCGCAATTTCACGAATATCTTCGGTTGAAGCATTATTCATCACGGATTCCACGCCTTTTTGTGCGGCGGCCTGTGAGGAATAATATTGGCTACGACCGATTTCTTGATGGTTAGCCGCTTTCAACACGAAATACGGTTGATCGCTTTTTGTCGTGCGAAATTCAAAATTTTTCTCATCAACGCCATTTTTCTGCACGGAGGCAATGCCGTTTTGCGCAGAGGCTTTGGTTTTGTAAAGCTCGCTGGTTAAGATCACTTGTCCGTTAGTAGCAATCAAATTGAACATAAATTGACCGTCTTTCGCGACTTTTAATTCATAATGTCCTTGTGCCATGTTTATTCCTCCTAGGGTTCATTCAATGGTCTGAAACGTCTACATTTAATTTGGTTAAAAAAGAAATGTTAGACGCTGCTAAATGTATAAAAAAAGCTTTTCTATAGCAACAGCCAAAGGTGAGAATATGCTAGAATGCGCCCCGATTTTATAGAACAGCAAATCTAACAGAGAGCAAATTATGGCAGGTATTTATCCGCTGAATGGTCGCCTTCAACATTATGTGTGGGGCGGTGAACGTTATATTCCTCATTTATTGCATATTGATAAAACTGAATCTCACTATGCCGAATACTGGCTTGGCGCTCACCCATCGGCACCGTCACAGGTTATTGGCACAAAAGAGGAAATATCATTAGACGATTTTTTACACCAAAATCCCACCGCACTTGGACAACAAAGCCGCCAATTATTTGGGGATAATTTGCCTTATTTGCTGAAAGTTTTAGATGTTGCCAATCCGCTTTCCATTCAGTTACACCCAACCAAAGAACAAGCTAAAATCGGCTTCGCGCAAGAAAATGTAGTAGGCATTCCGTTAAATGATCCGAAGCGCACCTATAAGGACGATAACCATAAGCCGGAAATGATGATTGCTTTGTCCGATTTTTGGCTTTTACATGGTTTTAAAACCAAAGCCCAAATTCTCGATACGTTACGTCAACGCCCGTCACTTGCGGATCTGGCAACAAAATTAGCCTCGCAAGATTTAGCGGATTTTTACGCAGACATTATGTTGGCAACACAAGATCAATTAGCACAATGGCTCTTGCCGATTATTGATAGCCAACAGAAGGCTTACGAGCAAAATCAGCTTGCCATGCAGGATCCAGACTACTGGATGCTTTACACATTACACGCCATGCAGATTTCCCTCGACAAGTTAGATGCAGGTTTAATGAGTTTCTACTTGTTCAACATTGTTAATTTGCAGGTCGGCGAAGGTATTTTCCAAGCAGCTGGTGTGCCACATGCTTATTTACGCGGACAAAATATTGAACTAATGGCCTGTTCCGACAACGTCATTCGTGGCGGTCTAACGCCAAAACACGTTGATATCGAACAATTACTAAAAATCATTGATTGCAGTGAAATCGTCCCTCAAATTATCGCGCCGGCGCCTAAAAATCAGGTTTACACCTACCCCACGCCCATTGCCGATTTTGCCTTGAGCAATATGCCTTACGCAAAAAACACCGAGATTTCCGACCGCACTTTAAACGGCACGATTCTCTTAGTGATGGCGGGCGAAATCACATTGGAAGCCGCACAACAAAAACTCACGTTGAAACAAGGGCAAGCGGCGTTTATTGAAGCAGATACAGACTATCGCGTACATGGCATGCAAGAAGGTTATGCCGTGCTCGCCGGGCTGCCGCTTTAAATTTAGTTACACTTTCCCCTCACCCATTTACGGAAGAGGGGAAAAATTCATATTTTCTTGGCGATTCAAGAAAAAAATACATCAAAAATAGGAACATTATGACCGAACAAACTTTTATTCCCGGCAAAGATGCCGCCCTTGAGGAAAGTATTGAAAAATTTCAACAAAAACTGACCGCACTTGGCTTTAACATTGAAGAAGCCTCGTGGTTAAATCCCGTGCCAAACGTGTGGTCGGTACATGTTCGCGACAAAGACTGTCCGCAATGTTTCACCAACGGCAAGGGCGCCAGTAAAAAAGCGGCATTAGCTTCCGCATTGGGCGAATATTTTGAGCGTCTTTCCACCAACTATTTCTGGACGGATTTCTATTTAGGGCAAGACATTGCCAACAGCGATTTTGTGCACTATCCAAACGAAAAATGGTTCCCGATTGAAGACGAGGCGTTGTTGCCTCAAGGCATTTTAGACGATCATTTATTTGAACATTTCGATCCGAATCAGGAGCTGACACCTGAACTTTTGGTGGATTTACAATCAGGCAACTATGAGCGAGGTATTGTCGCGCTGCCTTATGTACGCCAATCAGATCAACAGATGGTGTATATTCCGCAAAATATTATCTCTAACCTCTATGTTTCCAATGGCATGTCCGCTGGCAACAGCCAATTTGAAGCGCGCGTGCAGGGATTGTCCGAAGTGTTTGAGCGCTATGTGAAAAATAAAATCATCGCCGAAGCGATCAGCCTGCCGTTAATTCCGCAGGAAGTGATGGCTCATTATCCTTCCATTCAAGCCTCTATCGACAAACTGGAACAGGAAGGTTTCCCGATTTTGGCGTATGACGCCTCTCTTGGCGGCAAATATCCGGTGATTTGTGTCATTTTGCTCAACCCGACCAATGGCACGTGTTTTGCCTCTTTCGGGGCACACCCAAAATTCCAAGTGGCATTAGAGCGCACCGTCACGGAATTATTACAAGGTCGTAGCCTAAAAGAGTTAGACGTTTTCGCCCCGCCGTCATTCAATAACGATGATGTGGCCGAACACGCCAATTTGGAAACCCACTTCATTGATTCTAGCGGTTTAATTTCTTGGGATTTATTCAAAGACACTCCGGATTACGAGTTCGCCGATTGGAACTTCTCCGGCAAAGATACCCATGAAGAATATGATAACCTCATGACGATTCTCCGCGAGGAAAGCAAAGAGGTTTACATCATGGACTATAACCACTTAGGTGTTTACGCCTGCCGCATCATCGTGCCGGGCATGTCCGATATTTATCCGGCAGACGACTTAATTTACGCCAACAGCAACATGGGCATGGACTGGCGTGAAATCCTGTTGGATTTACCGCACTTTCACCACGACCAAGAAACCTATCAAGAACTGCTGGGGGAACTGGATGAACAAGGCATTGACGATGCCACCCGCGTACGCGAATTTATCGGCATCGTGGCACCGAAAGCCAGCGGCTGGACAACCTTGCGCATCGGCGAATTAAAATCCATGCTTTATCTCGCGTTAGGCGACTTGGCCATGGCATTAGACTGGGCGAACTGGACATATAACATGAACAGCTCCGTGTTCACCGCCGAACGCGCCAACTATTATCGTTGCTTAATCAGCAGCCTTGAATTGTTTATGGATGAACACCGCGATCCGCAACAATATCGTTCGGTGTTCGAGAAAATGTACGGCAAAGACGCGGTAGCATTTGCGTGGGGCGCGATTCAAGGTGGAAATCCGTTCTATAATTTGCCTGCTAGCGATGAAACCCTTGCCAATTTCGATGAGCATCAAAAATTACTGGCTGCCTACGCCAAATTACAAAAAGCAAAACGCGAAAATTGGTCATAAAGTGCGGTCATTTTTCAAAATGTTTTTAAAGGGCGAAAGAATATTCGCCCTTTTATTTCCCGGAAAATTTTCGTTCTGTGATCTAACACATGGAAATAGAAAGCGGTTCAGGCTATGATTTAGCCAATTGTTTCACATAAATTAGAGGAGGTTATTTATGCAAACTTGGACAGCTGAAATGTGGCAAGCCGCGTTAATCGGTTTGGTGGTGGGTTTTGTTATTGGTTATTTCTTATTACGACTCACAAAAGAGTCCACCAAAAAACAAGTGAAAACCGAAGCGGAATTGCGAGTCGCAAAAGAGCAATTGGAAAGCCAAAAACAACAATTGGAAAAACATTTTGCGGAAAGCGCCGATTTGTTGAAATCTCTTGCGCAAGATTATCAAAAACTGTACCAACATCTTGCACGCTCCTCGACTCAACTACTGCCGGAACTGAACGACAGCACCTTGTTCCAACACAGTTTATTGGATGAAAAAGGCAACGTTTCCCCGTCTAAAACAGAAGATCCACCGAAAGACTATTCCGAAGGTTCTTCAGGTTTATTCAAGGCAGAAAGATAATTCAATAAGCGCCCTTCAATTGAAGGGCGTTTTATTGTTTGAACATTTATTAAAAAAACTCACCGCACTTTTCTTTTTCCTCATGAATTAAATAAAAAACCAAGAACATTCAACCATTTTACTTGTCATAGTCATCACCGAAACTCATTGAGATTTCGTTTTTTATTTTTTTTGATTGGAGAACATTTAATGAAAAAACGTCATTTTGTTTTAACCGGCATTGCTCTCGGATTAAGCATTTTAACAACCCCAATGATGAGCCAAGCAGAAACACCAGTTTCCATCGTAGCAGGACAGCAACTTCCAAGCTTGGCACCAATGCTGGAAAAAGTATTACCTTCCGTGGTGTCTATTTCCGTCGAAGGAAAACAAAAAGGCAGTTCAGCTGAAATGGATGATGATATTCCGGAAGAATTTAAATTCTTCTTTGGCCCGGACATGTTCGATCGCAATCGCGCACCGCGTAATTTCAAAGGTATTGGTTCCGGCGCCATTATCAATGCGGAAAAAGGTTATGTATTAACAAACAACCACGTGATTAAAGATGCCGACAAAATTACCGTGCAATTACACGATGGCCGCGAATTTAAAGCGAAAGTGATCGGTGCTGACGAAATGTCTGATGTGGCATTGATTCAAGTAGAAAATCCGAAAAATTTGACCGCACTTAAACTCGCGGATTCCGATAAATTACGCGTAGGCGATTTCACGGTTGCTATTGGTAATCCGTTCGGTTTAGGACAAACCGTGACCTCCGGTATCGTGTCTGCTTTAGGTCGCTCCATGGGCTCTGACAGCGGCACATACGAAAACTATATTCAAACAGATGCTGCCGTAAACCGTGGTAACTCCGGTGGCCCGCTCGTCAATTTAAACGGCGAACTCATCGGCATTAATACCGCCATTATTTCTCCAAGTGGCGGCAACGCGGGTATTGCGTTTGCGATTCCGAGCAACATGGCGAACAATCTCGTGCAACAAATTCTTGAATTTGGTGAAGTTCGTCGCGGTATGTTAGGCATTAAAGGCGGAGAATTAAATGCCGATTTAGCTCAAGCTTTTGATATCGAAGCAAAAAAAGGTGCTTTCGTGAGCGAAGTGATGCCGGGCTCTGCTGCCGATAAAGCCGGCTTAAAAGCAGGCGATGTCATCACAGCAATGAACGGTCAAGCGATTTCTAGCTTTGCGGAAATGCGTGCCAAAATCGCGACTTCCGGCGCAGGTAAACAAATTGAGCTGACCTATTTACGTGATGGCAAATCCAATACCGCCAAAGTTACGTTACAATCAGACGAGCAAACCCAAACCACCGCCAATAGCCTATTACCGGCATTGGATGGCGCAGAATTGAATAACTACGATGAAAAAGGCATGAAAGGCGTGTCTATTGGAAAAATCAAACCAAATTCTTTAGCGGAACAACGTGGTTTGAAAAATGGCGATGTCATCATTGGCATTAACCGCCAAAAAGTCGAAAACTTAGGTCAATTGCGCAAAGCCTTGGATAGCAAACCGTCCGCCATTGCATTAAACATTATCCGTGGTGACAGCAACTTCTATTTGTTAGTGCAATAAGCATCTTTAAAAAACAAAAAAGGCGAATTGATTTCGCCTTTTTTATTAAAAATACCGGAAAAAACGACCGCACTTTTACTCGCCTGATAGCATAAAACTTTCCCGCAATTGCTGTAATTGATCCCGCACCGCAGCGGCTTTTTCAAATTCCAAATCTTGCGCAAATTTATACATTTGCTGTTCCAGTTTCTTGATTTGTTGTTGATATTCTTTCGGTGAGGTTGGCACCGTATAAAGTGCGGTCGGTTCTGCCACCATTTTTCCGCGTTGTTTATTGGCTTTCGCTTTTTGATTGGCGCCCTGACCGATGTCTAACAATTCGCCCACTTTTTTATTTAACGCCTGCGGCACAATGCCGTGATCTTCATTGTATTTCGTTTGTTTTTCACGGCGGCGATTGGTTTCCGTAATGGCTTTTTCCATAGACTTGGTGATGCTGTCCGCATACAAAATCGCTTTACCATTCAAGTTTCGCGCGGCACGTCCGATGGTTTGAATCAAAGAACGTTCGGAGCGCAAGAAGCCTTCCTTATCCGCATCTAAAATAGCCACGAGTGATACTTCAGGAATATCCAGGCCTTCCCGTAATAAGTTAATCCCGACCAACACATCAAATTCGCCTAAGCGCAAATCACGGATAATTTCTACCCGCTCTACGGTATCAATATCGGAGTGCAAATAACGCACTCGAATCCCGTGTTCATCCAAATAATCCGTTAAATCTTCCGCCATTTTTTTAGTCAGCGTCGTCACTAAAACGCGCTCATTTTTATCCGCTCTTTGACGCGCTTCAGAAAGCAAATCATCCACTTGAATAGACACCGGACGAATTTCAATTTGCGGATCGAGTAAGCCTGTTGGACGCACAACCTGATCGATAATTTCTGCACCGGATTTTTCTAGCTCATAAGGCCCCGGGGTAGCCGAAACATAGATAGTTTGCGGAGCCAAACGTTCAAATTCCTCAAAACGCAACGGACGGTTATCCAACGCTGAAGGCAAACGGAAGCCATATTCCACCAACGTTTCTTTACGGGAACGGTCGCCACGATACATCCCGCCGATTTGCGGCACGGTGACGTGAGATTCATCGATAATTAAAATGGCATCGGACGGCATATAGTCAAATAAGGTTGGCGGCGGTTCGCCTTCATCTCTGCCCGACAGATAACGTGAGTAGTTTTCAATCCCCGAGCAATAGCCCAATTCGTTCATCATTTCAATATCAAATTGAGTACGTTGGCTAATGCGTTGTTCTTCTAACAATTTATTCTCTTTAATGAAATATTCCCGTCGTTGCGCCAGTTCCACTTTAATTTTTTCAATGGCATCTAAAATGCGCTCGCGCGGTGTGACGTAGTGCGTTTTTGGATACACGGTGAAACGTGGCACGGCACCAAAGCTACTTCCTGTGAGTGGATCGAATAAACTTAAACGCTCAATTTCATCATCAAATAATTCGATACGTACTGCGCGCTCGTCGGATTCTGCCGGGAAAATATCGATAATTTCCCCACGTACACGAAATGTACCGCGCTGAAACGCCTGATCGTTACGCGTATATTGCAATTCTGCCAACTTCGCCAAAATCTGACGCTGATTGATTATCGCCCCTTGCTGCAAGTGCAACATCATTTGCAAGTAAGAATCCGGGTCGCCCAAACCATAAATAGCGGAAACTGAGGCGACCACAATGGTATCCCGACGTTCCAAAAAAGACTTAGTCGCCGACAAACGCATCTGCTCGATTTGATCGTTAATAGACGCATCTTTTTCAATGAAGGTATCACTGCTCGGCACATAGGCTTCCGGTTGGTAATAATCATAGTAAGAAACGAAATATTCCACCGCATTTTCAGGAAAAAAGGCTTTCATTTCCGCATAAAGCTGCGCCGCGAGGGTTTTATTCGGGGCAAGCAACATGGCCGGTCGGTTTAACTGCGCAATCACATTGGCAATCGTAAAGGTTTTTCCGGAGCCGGTAACGCCCAGTAAAGTTTGGTGCGCCAAGCCGTCTTCTAAATTTTCGGCGAGCTTGGCAATGGCTTGTGGCTGATCGCCGGAGGGCTTAAAATCGGAATGAAGGATAAAAGGCTTGGTATTAATTTTCTCTGACATAAAGTGCGGTCATTTTTTTACGGTATATTCTAAATGCTGCGCATTTTAACACATTTATCACGCCACATTGAGTGATAAAAAATGAAGTTTTACACAGAGTTATATTTGTCAAGTGGCCTGAATCACAAATTTATAAAAAAATTTTAAAAAATTCTCTAGATTTTTGTTAACTATTTGAAAAATAAAAAAATGTTATTTTACAATCAATTTTATATCGAATTTCAATAAAGCCTGATTTTATCGGGGGCGGGATGCTTTTTAAAATAATAACTCACAAACTTATCCACAGAGTTTGTGGATAGAAATATCACACTAAAAACGGGGAAATATTTTTTATTTTAGGTGTTGACAACCTATAGAGGGATAAGTAACATACGCGGCCTATCTTTTGATACCAAATTTATTCCTCCTTAGTTCAGTCGGTAGAACGGTGGACTGTTAATCCATATGTCGCTGGTTCAAGTCCAGCAGGAGGAGCCAGTTTTTTCTTTTGGATAGTTTTTATTTGTCTCCTTTTATAAAAACTAAAGCATACCGAAAGAATTTGAGCCCATAGCCTCCTTATGGGCTTTTATTTTTTTCTGCTGAATCCTTTTTATTCTCGCCTCTTTTTATCTCGTTATCTCGCAAATAGTGTCGCACCTCCGCTTACCGGCAAGGTCGTTCCATAAATCAACGCTAGTGCAAAGAAAATCAACATGATACCGGCAAGACATTTCGCCACAGTTTCAATATTTATGTCAGCAAAAGGTCGACGATACCATTGGCCGATTTTAATCGCCGTTGAGCGAGCATAACGCACCAACAAAGCAAATGCCGATAACGTGATTCCCGTGCCAAGCGACATCGCTAATGTTGCCACGATGCCCCAAGGGAACAAATCCAACATATAAGCAAGGAACAAAACAAAAATCGCACCGGAGCAAGGACGCATACCGATACTCAAAATAATCAATACGCTTTCTTTTATATTTGTGCTTTGATTCAAAGCGTCAGGATCCGGAATATGTTGATGACCACAACCACAGTTAGCATGGTGTTCCGTATGTGTTTCTGCAAAAACAGTTGAAATTCCTACCGCACTTTTTTCAGCAATTCGCATCTCATTTTTGATAGGGCGTTGAATCGTATTAATGTGTAATTTTTGTTTCTTCTGTCGATGCTGTTTATACAGCGTTTTCCCGCTCTTCCAACACCAACTCAGCCCAAGCAAAATCACCAGAACATAAGCGGTTCGTTCCAACCATAATTGGCTTAAATTGAAGTAGGCGGAGGAAAGCTGAAAAATCAATACCACCACAGACACCGCCAAAATGGCAACGAAACCTTGTGCTAAAGAAGAGAAGAAAGTGATTTGCATGCTACGTGCAAGCTTCGTTTGATGAGTTGCCAAATAGCCGGCAATAATAAACTTGCCATGCCCAGGTCCCAAGGCATGAAACACACCATATAAAAAACTCACTAAAATGAGCAAACTGCCGGCATAAACGGGCTGCAGTTCTATAGCATGTAAATAGGCAGAAATGAGCTGATTAAATTCCCGTTGCCAGAGTACAACATGGGAAAATAACCATGGAAACAAATAAACACAGGCAAGTAGCAATATGCCTAACAACAGGAAATAAAATAAACGGAATTTCATGAATCTCTTAAAAACTATTTGCAAATTAACCGCACTTTTTGTGCAAACTGCGCGCCAAGGGTGTCATCTTCGTTGCGTTGAGACTGATCTAACGAGGAAGCATAGGCTTTAAGCTTTTCATTAACATCAGGTTCCAGCACCTCACCATGACAATTTTCCGGTAATTGAGAAAAATCGACAGCCGAATGAAAAGGCTGATCATAATACATAGAAACATAATAAGTCGGATCGTAAGTACTTAATGTAAATTCGTTATCCTGCAAAAGCTGCGGTTTTGACAACATAAAATCAAAATAATACAACACCTGCGCCCCGCTGCTCTTCATGCCGTAATTTTTTGGTTTCGCGCTGTATTTTACTTTATTACCTTGCTTATCAAATAAATAGCTAAAGTAATGCTCATTGACCACATTGCCGATAACCTCATCAATCAATTTCTGCAATGCTTTCTTGTCACCTTTTGCTTGTTTTACATCATATAACACAGCGGCTGAACTGGGCTCATCTAAAATCCATTGCATCGAAAAACCGACTAATTGTTGTTTGTCCACCAACACCTTCGTTTTCATGTCAATAAACGCATGAGGATGCGCAAAAAGCGTTTGGGCACAAATTAAGGTTATCAAAAATAAACTTATTTTTTTCACTGGTTCACCTTCCCGGTAAATTTGACTTCATTATTTTAGCATAAATAAAAATGCACCACAGTGCGCTCAAAAAAGCATCCATCATGAAAAAATCACCCGTTTTTTCTGATTTATATCAAACAAACCTAATTTTGCATTTTGCTTCTCACTGAAAAATCGATAACATTCAGCACCATCAAGTGATTGCTTGATATTCATAAAGTTCCTAAATAAAATAATCATAAATAGCTAAACTACTTTCCTACCTCTCTTCGGAGAGGTTTTTTTATGCCTAAAATTTTACTGCGATAAATTGGCACAACGGCAAACATCAAGTAGAATGAGCCGCCAGAATCATGACAACGATTTTTATGATTTATTGTTTCCTTAGGTCATTCCGCATGTAAAAACAGCGATAAAAATGACCGCACTTTTCCCTTAACCAGAGAAAAATTATGTCAACACAATTCGTTTACACGATGCACCGAGTAGGCAAAGTGGTTCCGCCGAAACGTCATATTCTAAAAGATATTTCCCTGAGCTTTTTCCCGGGAGCCAAAATTGGTGTGCTCGGCTTAAACGGCGCAGGTAAATCCACGTTGCTTCGCATTATGGCGGGCATTGATAAAGAAATCGAAGGGGAAGCTCGTCCGCAACCCGGCATTAAAATCGGTTATCTTCCTCAAGAACCAAAACTTGAACCGCAACAAACTGTGCGTGAAGCGATTGAAGAAGCCGTGGGTGACGTTAAACGTGCGTTAACGCGTTTAGATGAAGTTTATGCCTTATATGCCGATCCCGATGCAGATTTCGACAAGCTCGCTGCCGAACAAGCAGAATTAGAAGCCATCATTCAAGCGCATGACGGGCATAATTTAGATAACCAATTAGAACGCGCAGCTGATGCGTTACGTTTGCCTGATTGGGATGCCAAAATCGAGCATTTATCCGGGGGGGAACGCCGTCGTGTGGCACTTTGCCGTTTATTGCTCGAAAAACCGGATATGTTGTTGTTAGACGAACCGACCAACCACTTGGATGCAGAATCCGTGGCCTGGTTAGAGCGCTTCTTACACGACTACGAAGGCACCGTTGTGGCAATTACCCACGACCGTTACTTCTTAGATAACGTTGCCGGTTGGATCTTGGAGCTTGACCGTGGTGAAGGTATTCCTTGGGAAGGCAACTACTCTTCTTGGTTGGAACAAAAAGAAAAACGTTTGGCGCAAGAACAAGCGCAAGAATCTGCCCGCCAAAAATCCATTGAGAAAGAATTGGAATGGGTACGCCAAAATCCAAAAGGTCGTCAAGCGAAAAGCAAAGCGCGTATGGCCCGTTTTGAGGAACTTAATTCCGGCGAATATCAAAAACGTAACGAAACCAACGAACTCTTTATTCCACCTGGTCCACGCTTAGGCGATAAAGTCATTGAAGTGCAGCATTTAAGTAAATCCTACGGCGACCGCACTTTAATCGACGATTTGTCTTTCAGTATTCCGAAAGGCGCTATCGTTGGGATTATTGGAGCGAACGGCGCGGGTAAATCGACCTTATTCCGTATGCTTTCCGGTAAAGAACAACCGGATTCAGGTTCCATCACCTTAGGTGAAACCGTCGTGTTAGCTTCCGTAGATCAATTCCGTGATGCGATGGATGACAAGAAAACCGTGTGGGAAGAAGTTTCTAACGGACAAGATATTTTAACCATCGGCAACTTTGAAATTCCAAGCCGTGCTTATGTAGGACGCTTCAACTTCAAAGGCGTGGATCAGCAAAAACGCGTGGGTGAACTTTCCGGTGGTGAACGCGGTCGTTTGCATCTAGCAAAATTGTTACAAGCCGGCGGTAACGTATTGTTACTGGACGAACCGACCAACGACCTTGATGTGGAAACCTTACGCGCATTGGAAAATGCTATCTTAGAATTCCCGGGCTGTGCTATGGTCATTTCCCATGACCGCTGGTTCTTGGACCGTATCGCTACACATATTTTAGACTACGGTGATGAAGGCAAGGTAACCTTCTATGAAGGCAACTTCTCCGATTATGAAGAATGGAAGAAGAAAACCTTCGGTGCTGAAGCCCTTCAACCACATCGCATGAAATATAAACGTATTGCGAAATAAGTAAGCCTTTATTGTTTTACCCTTAACCCCAGACTTCATTGAATCTGGGGTTATTTTTTATATTTCCTCAACATATTTACAACCACATTTCACTTATTTCTCATTTTGTGATTTTAATCACAGCCAAATGAAATAAAACTCTTTAAAATCAAAAAATATAAATATATAAATTATTTTATTTAACAGGCCAAAACGTAGAGGAAACATCATGAAAAACATTGATTTATTAATTACATTAACTGCCCATGAGCGCGATCCAAATAATGTTACTATTGCTTTTACTGTCGGAATAAACGCCCTAGAAAAAGGCAAAGACACTGTTATTTTATTGCTTTCTGATGCCGTTCATCTCGGCGCTAAAGGTTACGGCGATAAAATCGATATTGGCGCACCGTTCAAACCGGTTCGTGAACTCATTGATACCTTTATTGCAAAAGGTGGTAGAATTGCTGTGTGTTCTTCCTGTATGCAACATAACGGCGTATCCGAAGAAAGCCTTTATCCTGAAGCAGAAATTGTGACTGCCAGCTTTATTACAGAATCCTTATTTGCTTCACAAAGACAACTTCAACTGAATTAATCTTTTTATATCGTTACAAATAAAAAAGCCATTAAACATCGCATTTAATGGCTTTCTTTATACACGTCAAATTGTTAAAACAGGGTTTATCTGCTGCCTTCCTCAATCACACGTGGAAACAGAATATTATTTTCTGTATGAATGTGCATCATTAAATCATCCATAAATTCTTGAATCCCACTATAGAGGGCACGCCAAGTATTACACGCATCTGCCGGTGGCGTTAAGTTATTGGTCAACGCTTTCAATACATCCAAATGCTCACCGTGTTCAGCATGTTCATGTTCCATTACTTGAATCGGCATTCTTGCCATCGCATAGTTACCCATTTTGATCATCGGGAACAAAATTTGCTCTTCTTTCATCATATGGCTTGTTAAATCGGCATAAATATTTTGAATTTCAGCCGCAACGCCAATTGGACAATCATCACGATCGCCGTGAACGGATTCTACTCGCTCAGCCAAGACAAAAAGTTCAGAAAGCTGTTGTTTGTGACGTTCATGATAACGATGAATAATGTGCTCGATGATATCTGCGTAAGGTGCTGTCAACCAACGTTGTTCATCGTCCTGTTTTTTACTATTTTGCAATTCTGTTAAACGCGCTTCAATTTCCGCTAAATTTAAATTTTTCTCTGCTACTGCAGCACCTAATGTATCGGCACCACCACAACAAAAATCTAAATCATATTCACGTAAAAGTGCGGTTGATCCCGGAATTGAAATCGCAATTTCACTTAATTTTTTATCGGCAAAAGACATAATAATTTCCCCCATAATTGTGGATAACAAAAAAACCGACTGAAATAGTAAACTATTTAACGGGAAGATAAAGCACTTTTTCAAAAAAAGTGATTTTGTATGATTCAGGTCAAAAGTCATACCTTAAAAGAGTAAGACAGAAAAAAGGGAAAAAAGGGTATGCTAAAGAACATCATTTTATTACCAGGACAAACCATGAACCGTTTATTTACAATGCTACTTGCCGCATGGCTGCCAATGTCTGCCTTGGCGCTAGAAAAAGAAGCCCGCGAAATGCCGAAAGGCGGAATTGATAAGGCATTATTGGGACAAATTTTATTTTTTGATAACAACCTCTCTCTACACGGCAACCAAAACTGTTCCAGTTGCCACAGCCCGGACACTGCCTTTGTGGACTTACGAGAAAACAGCGCAGACAAAATGGTCTCTCAAGGTGATGATCCGACGCGGTTCGGCACGCGGAATGCGCCAACCATGCTTTATGCAAGCTATGCACCGGAATTTCATTACGATGAAAAAATTCAGGATTATGTGGGTGGTCAATTCTGGGATGGGCGTGCTAAGAACTTAGCAGAACAAGCCGGCGGGCCGCCAATCAATCCGGTGGAAATGGGGATGCCGGACAAACTTTCCGTTGCTAAACGAATTTTCAATACACCAATGTATCTCACGCTCTTTACTCAACATTACGGTAAAGAAACTTGGGAAAGTGTAGATCGTGTTTATTCTGCCATGGAAGATGCCCTCGCTGTATTCCAACAAGAAAAACGTTTATTGCATCCTTTTGATGCCAAATACGATAAATCGCTACAAGGTAAATATGCGATGACCGCCCAAGAAGAACGTGGTAAACAATTATTTTTTGATAACACCAAAACCAACTGTAGCAACTGCCATCAAGCGCAAGATGCCGAACATAAGGAAGAAACTTTCACCAATTATCGCTACTACAACATGGGCGTGCCTAAAAATCAGCGTTTAATCGCACATAATCAGCTCAGCCAGGATTTTATCGATAACGGTTTGTTGGATAACCCAATGGTCAACGGCGATCAACGCCAAAAGGGAAAATTCAAAGTACCTACCCTGCGCAACATTGCCGTCACCGCACCTTATATGCACAACGGCGTGTTTAAACATTTGCGCACCGTGTTGGAATATTTCGATCATTTTAACAACCCTGCACGTAAACTGAATCCTGAAACCCAGCAACCTTGGGAAGCACCGGAATACGCCGCAACGATGAATCTTGAAGAACTCAAAGCGCCACCGTTAAGCGACGAACAACTGGATGACCTTGAAGCCTTTCTGAAGACCTTAACGGACGAACGCTACGAAACGCTGCTCAAACAACAGTAAAAACACTCACCAAAATGACCGCACTTTTCTCTTCTCTCAGCACGAAAAGTGCGGTTAAAAATCCCGTTGTTTTTTGCTATAATCCCGCGCAATTTTGCTTCCAAGATTTTATGAATGAATGACTATGACAACGAATTATTCCGCCAACGAAATCACCGTTTTAAAAGACCTTGAACCGGTACAACTCCGCCCGGGTATGTACACCGACACCACTCGCCCAAATCACCTCGCACAAGAAGTTATCGACAACAGCGTGGACGAAGCCCTTGCCGGTTTTGCCACGAAAATCGAAGTGATTTTGCATAAAGATCAATCCATTGAAGTGACTGACAACGGGCGCGGTATGCCAGTAGATATTCACCCGGTGGAAAAAGTATCCGGCGTAGAAGTGATCATGAGCAAACTGCACGCCGGCGGTAAATTCTCTAATAAAAATTACACGTTCTCCGGTGGTTTGCACGGGGTGGGAATTTCTGTGGTGAACGCCTTATCCGAGCGAGTTGATGTCACCGTTAAACGTAACGGCGAAGTGTATAAAATCGCCTTTGAAAATGGTCAAAAAGTGGAAGACCTCACCGTTATCGGTACCTGCGGTCGTCGCACGACCGGCACCACTGTGCATTTCAAACCGAATCCTAAATATTTCGACAGCGAAAAATTCTCCGTCAGCCGTTTGCGTCATTTACTCCGCGCCAAAGCCGTGTTGTGCTCAGGGCTAGAAATTAAATTTATCGATAAAGTGAATGACACCGAAGACACTTGGCTTTATCAAGACGGCTTGAACGACTATTTAATGGAAGCGGTAAACGGTTTAGTCACCTTACCGGAACAACCGTTTATCGGTGAATTTAAAGGCGAAAAAGAAGCGGTATCTTGGGCGTTATTATGGTTGCCGGAAGGTGGCGAACTCATTGGCGAAAGCTATGTAAACCTTATTCCGACCGCACTTGGCGGCACGCACGTCAACGGTTTGCGTCAAGGCTTATTAGATGCCATGCGTGAGTTCTGCGAATTCCGCAATTTATTGCCGCGCGGCGTGAAACTCACCGCTGACGACTTATGGGATCGTTGTGCTTATGTACTTTCCCTTAAAATGCAAGATCCACAATTCGCCGGACAAACCAAAGAACGCCTTTCCTCCCGTCAAAGTGCGGTGTTTATTGGCGGTGTTGTGAAAGATGCTTTCAGTTTATGGCTAAACCAAAACGTTCAAACTGCCGAATTATTGGCAGATATGGCGATCAGTTCCGCCCAACGCCGTTTGCGTGCAGCGAAGAAAGTGGTGCGTAAAAAACTGGTGAGCGGCCCTGCGCTACCCGGAAAACTCGCCGACTGCAGCTCACAAGATATCAATTTAACCGAACTATTCCTCGTGGAAGGGGATTCCGCAGGCGGTTCTGCCAAGCAAGCTCGAGAACGTGAATACCAAGCGATTTTGCCGTTGCGCGGTAAAATCTTGAACACATGGGAAGTCTCACCGGAGCAAGTGTTAGCCTCACAAGAAGTGCATGACATTGCCGTGGCATTGGGTATTGACCCCGACAACGATGATTTATCCCAATTACGCTACGGCAAGGTCTGTATTCTCGCCGATGCTGATTCGGATGGATTACATATTGCCACCCTACTTTGCGCCCTCTTCCTACGCCACTTCCCGAAACTGGTGGAACAAGGCCATGTGTATGTGGCGATGCCACCACTCTATCGAATCGACTTAGGCAAAGAGGTGTTCTATGCCCTCGATGAAAGTGAAAAAGACGCTATCTTGGATCGTCTGAAAGGGAAAAAAGGCAAGCCAAACGTACAGCGTTTTAAAGGGTTGGGCGAAATGAACCCAATGCAATTACGCGAAACCACAATGGATCCGAACACCCGTCGTTTAGTGCAACTCACCTTTGAAGCACAAGGCGAACAAAGCCAAGAAACGATCGAAACCATGGATATGCTACTGGCCAAAAAACGCGCTGAAGACCGTAAAAACTGGTTGCAAGCGAAAGGGGATCAAGTGGATTTGGCTGTGTAAGAAGAAAAGTGCGGTAACATTTTTAAACACCTCAAAACATTTCAAAAATCAACCGCACTTTAAATCTCCCCCTCGCCCCTCTTTACAAAAGAGGGGAAATTTGGCGAAACCAATAAATTAAATGAACATTATCGACATAAATAAAACGCAAAAATAAATCATGACAGACTCCATCAACTACGAAGGCATCGAACAAATGCCACTACGCCACTTCACCGAAAGGGCGTATCTCAACTACTCCATGTACGTCATCATGGATCGCGCCTTGCCGTTTATCGGTGATGGTTTGAAGCCGGTACAGCGACGCATTATTTATGCCATGTCCGAGCTTGGGCTGAATGCAGCGGCAAAATATAAAAAATCTGCCCGTACTGTGGGGGATGTGTTGGGTAAATTCCACCCGCACGGCGATAGCGCTTGCTATGAAGCTATGGTGTTGATGGCGCAGCCCTTCTCTTACCGTTACCCATTAGTTGACGGACAAGGCAACTGGGGCGCGGTGGACGATCCGAAATCTTTCGCGGCGATGCGTTATACGGAATCCCGTTTATCTAAAATTTCAGAAGTTCTATTGGCAGAGCTCGGTCAAGGTACTGTAGATTATCAACCGAACTTTGACGGTACCTTAGAAGAACCGCAATATTTGCCGGCACGTTTGCCGCATATTTTACTCAACGGCACGACAGGGATTGCGGTGGGGATGGCAACGGATATTCCTCCGCACAACATTAATGAAATCGCCGATGCTGCAGTGATGTTGCTGGATAATCCGAAAACGACCTTGAATGATTTGTTGACCGTAGTACAAGGCCCGGATTTCCCAACAGAGGCAGAAATCATTTCGCCGAAAGAAGAAATTCGCAAAATATATCAACAAGGTCGCGGCTCTATCAAAATGCGCGCCGCATGGAAGAAAGAAGATGGGGAAATCATTATCAGCGCTCTGCCGCACCAAGCCTCGCCATCCAAAGTGATTGCGCAAATTGCCGAGCAAATGACCGCGAAAAAACTGCCGATGGTAGAAGATATTCGTGATGAAGCAGATCATGAAAATCCGGTGCGCATTGTGATCGTGCCGCGTTCGAATCGCGTAGATACCGATGCTATGATGGCGCATTTATTTGCCACCACCGATTTGGAAAAAAGCTATCGTGTCAACATGAACATGATTGGTTTGGATTACAAACCGGCAGTGAAAAATCTGTTGGAAATCCTCACCGAATGGCTGACTTTCCGTCGTACCACCGTGACCCGACGCTTGCAATATCGCTTAGACAAAGTGCTTGCACGCCTGCATATCTTGCAAGGTTTGATGATTGCCTTTTTGAATATTGATGAAGTCATCGAAATCATCCGTCACGAAGATGAGCCGAAAGCCGAATTAATGGCACGTTTCAATTTAAGCGATGCACAAGCGGAAGCCATTTTGAACTTGCGTTTGCGTCATTTGGCGAAACTGGAAGAACATCAGTTGCAAGCGGAACAAGCGGAGCTGGAAAAAGAGCGGTCATCTTTGGAAGAGATTTTAGGCTCCGAACGCCGTTTAAATACGCTGTTGAAAAAAGAAATTCAACAAGATGCCAAAACGTACGCTAGCCCACGCCGTTCGCCGTTAGTTGAACGAGCGGAAGCCAAAGCCATTGCAGAAAATGAAATGCTGCCGACAGAACCGGTGACGGTGATTTTATCGGAAATGGGTTGGGTGCGTTGTGCGAAAGGGCATGACATTGATCCGCAAGGCTTAAGCTACAAAGCCGGCGACAAATATTTGGCGCATGCCTACGGTAAAAGCAATCAACCGGCGGTGTTTATCGACAGCACAGGACGCAGTTATGCACTGGATCCGCTAAGTCTGCCGTCTGCCCGCTCCCAAGGCGAGCCGCTCACCGGTAAACTTACCCTGCCGGCAGGCGCAACCGTTGATCAGCTGCTGATTGAAAATGAAGATCAACCGTTGCTCATGGCATCCGATGCAGGCTATGGCTTTATTTGTAAATTCGCCGATTTAGTCGCCCGTAACAAAGCCGGTAAAGCGCTCATTTCCTTACCAGAAAATGCCAAAGTGTTACCACCGTTAACACTGAAAAATCCGACCGCACTTTTGGTGGCACTCACCTCCGCCGGCAGAATGCTGATTTTCCCTGCACAAGATTTACCGGAACTGTCCAAAGGCAAAGGCAACAAAATCGTCACAATTCCATCCGCCAACGCAAAAGCACGTTCTGAATTGCTGGTGCGGTTATTGTTAATTGAAGAAAATTCCAGCCTCGTCTTCCATTCCGGAAAACGTAAAGTGACCTTGAAGCCGGAAGATTTACAGAAATTCCGCGCTGAACGGGGTCGCAAAGGGACGCAGTTACCGCGAGGCTTACATAGCAATGTGGAAATTGAAGTGGTGACACCGCAGGAATGAGACTAAGTTAAGATTTAAAAGGACGCATGATTGGCGTCCTTTTTTATATGAAAAGTGCGGTGGGTTTTCCGGTTGTTTTTTATTGAAATTATCACGGTAATACAAACAAAAAATCCACCTTAAAAGGTGGATTTTTATCTTTGCTAATCATCACTCAATATATTTAATCGCTCTTTTGCTTCCTCTGAAAAACGGCTTTGTTGTGCGATTAAATCTTTATAAATAGAAATCGCCATCGGTCGATTGCGTTTTGTTCCTTCGCCTCGTTCATACATTAACGCTAAGCGGAAAATAGCCTCTTCATTACCTTGTTTAGCCCCTTTTTCCAACCACTTGAAAGCTTTATTAAAGTCTCTAATTTTAATTTCGTTATAGTACAGAGTGCCTAAAACGAGCATCGCCTGTGAGTCATTAGCTGACGCGGTTTTCTCCAATAAATAAATCCCGTGGTTAAGATTTTTTTTGACACCATAACCACCGGCGTAAAGAATACCTAAATTGGTTACCGCAATTCTGCTTCCCTGTTCTGCGGCCTCGCTGAACCACCAATAGGCTTTTTCATAGTTTTGTTCGACACCTTCTCCACGAAAATAAAGTCGCCCAAGATCCAACTGTGCGCGTCGATCACCTTTCAATGCAAGAAGATACATCACATTAAACACGGAGGGCATATCATTGCGTTGAAAAAAAGCTCGCCCCCAATCTCTTAGCTGATCATTCGTAAGTTCATTACGCAACAGTTTCCCGCTTTCTTCCACGGTTTGAACCACGGAAAAAACCGGCGTTTCTACAGCAAGTGCAGAAAAACTAAATAAGCCCAGACCGATTGCAAAATGCTTTAACCGTTTTTTCATCATTTTTTTATAAAGTGGCATAAAGCAAATTAGCAAAAAACAACAGGGAAATACCGATTTCGGTGAAGCCCACTTGTTTTACCGACATTTTTTTCTGCGGCAGCCAAATGGCTCGGATGAATGGCGGCACAAATGCTAACGCCATGAGATATTGATCTACGAGAATAAATCCGAGAATACAAAGAGCGTGAAAGCCGATGGACAATTTTAAATATAACGGATTTTTACGCTCGCGCATAACGGATTTCACATATAAGGTCGTACCGATAAAAAATAAGCTCGGATACAGCGCTACTAGCCAAATTTTGTCATCAAAAGTGCGGTCAGGAAAATAATAGGATCCCATGCCGGCAATGGCAAAAATCACAATACCCGCTAAATCATTTAAAAAAGCGCGCTCATCTTTTTGCTTAACGTAATAAATACTGACTAACACGAACGGCAACATGGCTGCCACAAATAACGCCGTATGCCAGTTATAAATCAAAACCGGAATAGCAAAAATGACACAGGCGAAGAAATAAATCCACGACCATTTGATATACAGTTCCAAATTTCTGCCTTTAAATAAATTCAGAAACGGATAGGTCATTAAATACAAGGAAAACCATGCTAGCAAAAAGAAAATGTGTTGCCAAATCGGGTTGCTGAGCAACATTCCATATAAAAATGGCATGAGCGCCATGACGATGGCACCGTGTTGATTCGAAATCAATAGTTTCATAAATAAGACTTGTGATTGGTTAATAAGTTTACGAATTTTAGAGGTTTTTCATTTAGATGAACATAGCTCTTGCGAATTATTTTTATTACGAAAAACAAACTAACTTGCATTCAATGTTTAATCGGCTAATTCCAGATCCAATAACAACGGGGCATGATCAGAGCTTTCCGTTGGTTCTGTTGTCGCATTTAATACGTTCAGCCCACGCACAAAAACATGATCCAACGGATTGCCTAAAAAACGTAATCGGTGATCTTGTGCAAAAGGGACTTCAATCAAACCGAATTCCTTTATCAATTCTCGGATGATCCGCATACGATAACCGTTCCAAGAATTAAAATCACCGGATAACACAAGCGGGCCTTGATGTTGCGAAACTAACTGCATCAGTGTGCGAAGTTGTTCTTCATAAGCCGTCGGGTTTATTTCAAAATTAATCAAATGCACGTTGACCAATAACAGCGCTTGCCTGTTGGGCAGAGGCAAACTCATCGCCGCGCCCACTTTGGGAATACGAATCCAAGGTTCGGGTTTTGAGCCGGCACAGTAAAAGTGCGGTGCAAATTGAGAGAGAATTTCAACGCCTGATTGTTGTTGTAAATAAGCAAAGGCGCTCGCGTAAAGTGCGGTAGGAAATGACAATGAATATTGCGCAGCCAACCCCTGCGTATTTAAGACTTCCTGCAATAGCAAAATATCCCGCTCTTGCGCAAAACGCTCCAGCGCTTCTTGCCAACCGGCATCTTGTCCTTTATGCAAATTCCAAACCAATAAACGAAATGTCTTTTGTGGTATTTCCGGTGGAGTCTGCTCTGCTTGATAACAAATTAACTCATCCTGTTTTTTTATCGGATGATAGATGAGATTTGGCGTCGTGCTAAAGTGAATATTGACGGGAGAGAAAATCGTTAAGCTATAAACAAGATAACCGGTAATCGCCGCTATAAGAAAAATGAGAAACGCGAGGAATTTAAAGGCATGTTTTCTAAACATCATTACACCGGACGAATACTTTTCACATCAACGCTACAATCAAATTCGCGTTCCAATAATTGCAATTTTTGATCCTGCAATAAATCCTGTTTCGCCTGCTCCCGTAATTGAGCATAAATTTTACGGCGATAATCTGTCGGCGTGAGATAGTGCTCGTCATCATTGATTTCAACGGTCAATACAATGGTTTTCCCTAACACATGTGAAACCGACTGCTGCAACAATTTGCAATGCTTATCTTGATTCAAATGTGCATGGCTGGAACGTACGCCCAATTTAAACGCGTCTTCGCTTTCCGTCCAAATAAAGGTATTTAAGGCAAATTCTTTGGTGAGATTTTCCACACCGCTTTGTTCAATTAACTGTGCCCAGCGATCTTGTTCTTCCGTTAAATGGACAATTTTTTGCTGTAATTCAGGAGTGATGTCTTGCAGAATGGCGGCCTTAATGTCCGAAGGTTTGGGGCCTTGTTCAACCTGTGCTAGCTCCGGGTTGCTCCACTCCCAACGGTAATCTTCGCCTAGCCCATCTGAATCGTTTTCTTCGCTCTCCGATTCATTCGGATTTTCCATCGCACTTTTAGCATCCAAGGTGTCAGAAGCATGAGAAAGTGCGGTCAGTTTTTCAGAGGAATGTTGTGCTAGGCGCTCAGACTTTTTTTTTTCTTGAGAAGGGCTACTCGGCATCGCATCCAGTTGGTCTAACCCGTTTAATGCGCCAAGTACAGGCGAACTCACCAAGGGTTCTGCCGATTGCGTGAATTGAGGTTGCGCGCTTTTTGCCACGGTTTCATTCGTAGTGGATTTTTTACGATCTTGATAATGCGCTTTTATCGCCTGAGAAACCACTGGCATTTCAATTGCCGCTGAAGCAGTTTGCCCAGAAGATTTAACATGATTTTCCACCGCACTTGATGGATTTTTTGGTGAACTTTCTTGCGTGCTGTTTTCAAGGTTTAGCGGTTGACCAATGAATTTCGGATGAAACGCCAACGCACGCAATAACACCATTTCTGCGCCCATGCGCGCTGTTGGTGCCAAACTTAATTCTTTCCGGCCGCTTACCACCACTTGATAGAAAAACTGTACGTCCTGTGGTGCGATATGTTTCGCTAAAAAGCTAATGTGATCCGCTTCCGTTAACGAGGCTTGTGGTAATAATTGCTGCATTGCGATCTTATGCAAATTTTCTGCAACTTCACGCAACAGCTCATCCCAATCACCTGCTTTATTCGCCACCTCACTGACAACTTGCATGAGTTTTTCGCCATTGCCTTGTTGCAAGGCATAAATCATCTCAATGGCTTGGGTTTCATCCAATAAACCCAACATTTCATTGACAATATTGAGCGTGACATTGCCGTTACTCATTGCAATGGCTTGATCTGTCAAACTGAGGCTGTCGCGGATACTGCCTTGTGCCGCACTGGCAAGTTTATCTAATGCTAAAGACTCAAAGGGAATCTGTTCCTGATTTAGGATGTATCCTAAATGCTCGGCAATTTGGGATTGCTCCAAGGCTTTCAAATGGAACTGCATACAACGAGATAAAATCGTCACCGGCAGTTTATGAGGATCAGTAGTCGCCAACAGGAATTTCACATATTCCGGCGGCTCTTCCAAGGTTTTTAAGAGCGCATTGAAAGAATGGCGGGAAAGCATGTGCACTTCATCGATAAGATACACTTTATAACGCCCCAACACCGGCTTGTATTGCACGTTATCCAACAGCTCGCGTGTATCTTCCACTTTGGTGCGGGATGCCGCATCGATTTCAATTAAATCGATAAAATTGCCTTCTTCAATGGCTTTACAGTGTTCACATACACCACAAGGCTCGGCAGTCACACCGTTAACACAATTTAGCCCTTTGGCAAATAAACGGGCAATGGAGGTTTTTCCCACGCCGCGCGTGCCGGAAAATAAATAAGCATGATGCAGGCGATTTTCACGCAAGCCGTTAGCAAGTGCGGTCAAAATATGTTGCTGACCGACAACATCAGCAAAGGTTTTTGGTCGCCATTTTCTTGCTAATACTTGATAACTCATGCTTTATCCCTGCCCGTTTAGAAAATTAATGACCGGCAAAATTAACTAAAGTATAAGGTTCTACGCCTAAGCCACGTAAACGTTGTTCGCCGCCTAAATCCGGTAAATTAATCACGAATGCCGCATGCTTCACTTCGCCGCCCAAACGTTGTACTAATTTAACCGTGGCTTCAACGGTTCCGCCTGTTGCCAATAAGTCATCAATAATCAATACGTTATCACCTTTTTGAATGGAATCCACATGAATTTCCAAGGTGTCTTGTCCGTATTCCAATTCATAAGATTGCGCAATGGTTTCACGCGGCAATTTACCCGGTTTACGTACCAACACAAAAGGCACATTTAATGCCAATGCCACCGGTGCACCAAAAATAAAGCCACGGGATTCCGTCCCAATGACTTTATTAATGCCTTTATCTTTGCAATGTTGCACCATCAAATCGATCGCCGCGCGAAACGCCGCCGGTTCTTCTACTAAGCTGGTAATATCACGAAAAATGATTCCCGATTTCGGATGATCAGGAATGGATTTAATTGAGGAAGCAATAAGTGCAAGTTGTTTTTCCATTTTTTTACCTAAAAGTGCGGTTGTTTTTTCACACAAATTAAAATTATAAATCGGCGCGCATATTATCATAAATCGCAAGATTGCCGAACATTAATCATAAAGATCTTCGCCATTTTTTCGGGTACGCAGAAGCTGCAAAATCCATACATATTGTTCCGGTGTTTCGGTGACAAAACTTTCGATTTCTGCGTTCATGGCGCGAGCAGATTGCTGCGGATCATCACTCAGTGTCATTGCCGGATGAATTTCCATTTGGTATTTACCCAGCTGCGCGTTATAACGCGGAAACATTGGAATCACAACAGCTTTTGCCAACTTCGCCATTTTATTAATGCCCGGCAAGGTTGCTTTGTAGGTCGCGAAGAAATCCACATACACGCTTTGTTCTTCACCAAAATCTTCGTCCGGCAAATAATAACCCATTTGTCCTTGTCGAATGTGACTCAAAAACGGTTTGATACCATTTTGGCGCGCATGCATTTTGCCACCAAAACGTTGACGCGCCAGCGTCCAAAGCCAATCCACCAGCGGATTGCGATGCGGGTTATACATGGATGTCATCGGAATGCCATGAGTGTGCAAAATAATCCCTGATGCATCAATCGCCCAACCGTGCGGCACCAGCAAAATCACATTTTTACCCTGCTCTTTTGCCTGTTTAATATGCTCAATGCCAATAAATTCACTGCGCTGTTGCAAATGTTTTTTTGAACGCACCGCAATCTCGCCGATCCCTAGCATCACTTGCGCCAATACAACAAACATGTCATCAATCACCTGTTCGCGGTGTTGTTCCGACCATTGCGGAAAACAATATTGCAAATTAATTTGCGCACGTTTGCGTTGCTTTTTCGCTTTATGTCCAACCAACAGACCAATCTTGGCGGCGAATTTATCGCGCAAACGAAAAGGAATAAACGCCAGTAACAGCAAAACCAAAATACCGAGCCAAATGCCCCAGTATTTAGGCTTTAAATAAGACCACGAGAAATGCGGCTCATAGCCGACACGTGCCGTTAAACGAATATTTTGTTGAGAATCTGCCATAAAAAACGTTGCGGAAATTCACCGCACTTTATCCCCTTAAAAATTAAACCAGCCTTGATCAAAGGCCATTTTTATCGTCATGATAAAAGACATAACCACCACCATTGGGCGAATCAACGTTTTACCTTTTGTCATCACCATTTTAGCGCCTAAATTGGCGCCAATAAATTGTCCCGCCATCATAGCCAAACCGACCGTCCATAAAATTTGCCCCCCAATAAGGAACAAAATTAAGGAAGCCAAGTTAGAGGTAAAATTCATGACTTTGGCATGGGCGGTTGCCTTGGCTAAATTAAAACCCAATAAGGTCACACATGCCAAGCTCATAATCGAACCGGTGCCCGGCCCGAAAAATCCGTCATAAAAACCCATCAATGTGCCGATACAAAAAGCGAAAACCGGATAAGACAGGCGTTGTTTACGATCTTCATCGCCCAGTTTAGGGGTCACTAAAAAATAAACACCGATGGCTAAAATTAAAAATGGCAGAATTTTTTTAATGACGGAGGCATCAATCAGCTGAATTAAAATCGTTCCAGCGACAGAACCAAAGAAAATCATCAGCAAGATTAACCAAACTTCCGAAAAATTGACCGCCCTTTTACGTAAAAAATAAAGACTGGCGGAAAAGGAACCACCACAAGCTTGTAGCTTGTTAGTCCCCAACGCGACCGCAGGCGGAATGCCTGTCATCAGCAACGACGGAATCGTAATTAATCCGCCACCGCCGGCAATCGCATCAATAAAACCGGCAACCAAAGCGACCACAAATAAAATGGCTAAAATATCAAGACCGAATTCCATCCCTTACTCCAACCATTCACTCCGATTTGGTGAGTTCAAGATTTGTTGACACAAAAAAGGTTCCGGCGGTGTGACTTTTGGCTTACTTGGTGTTGCCCCGGGTTTTGGCGGTTCAAACCAAGAATAAAGTTCGCTATCACAACCATCTCCGGCTGGCACCGGTGCTTGGTTTTCGCAGTGTTGTGCTCCCGGCGGACAAGTGAGGCGCACATGGAAATGCGAGTCATGCCCAAACCACGGACGGATTTTATGCAACCAAGCACGATCCGAACCTGCCGTTTCACAGAGCTTTAACTTAATCGCCGGATTAACAAAAATACGCGTCACTTTCGGATCTTCCGCGGCTAACTTAATCAGTTTTGCGTGATTTGCTGTCCAAATGCTTTCGTCCACCCGTTGTGCTTTGCGATTCACCACCAACAAACCTTTTCCATCTGAATTCAAGGCATCAGTGTCAGACATACTGCCCATGCGCAACCAAATGTCAGCATCTAAGCCCATTTGATGACTGGCGTGCCCCGTCAAAAAACGTCCGCCCCCCGGCATAGCAATATCCCCAACCAACATCGTTGGTAAACCAGCCGCTTTGACGCGTTGCCCAAGACGTTGCAAATAACGAATCATGTCCGGATGACCATAATAACGGTTTTTATTCATACGAATGACTTGATAGCCTTCGCCTTTATAAGGCAAGGGTTCCGCACCGATAATACAGCCGTTGGAATAGCTGCCAATCGCCTCGGCTTTGCCGTTTTCTGCCGGAATCGGGCGTTTGATCTGTTGCCAATCTTGTGGTGCAGCAAAAGTGGAGGTCGCAAAAAAAACGCTGCTAAAAATGACCGCACTTTTGATGAGTTGATGAAAAATCTTATTCATTATGGTGTCCCTGTTGCAAATTATCGACACTGCGCCTGAAATCGTAATAAATGATCTAATAGCACAATCGCCATCATCGCTTCGGCAATCGGCACGGCGCGAATCCCCACACAAGGGTCATGACGACCTTTGGTCACCACCTCTACGGGTTCGTTATTAAGATTGACTGAGCGCCCCGGAAGGGTGATGCTAGAGGTAGGTTTTAACGCAATGGTCGCAATAATCGGTTGTCCTGAGCTGATACCGCCCAAAATGCCGCCCGCATGATTGGAAAGAAAGCCCTCCGGTGTCATTTCGTCACGATGTTCACTGCCCTGTTGTTCTACGACGGCGAAACCATCGCCAATTTCTACGCCCTTTACCGCGTTAATGCTCATCAGAGCGTGGGCTAAATCCGCATCCAATCGGTCAAATACCGGTTCGCCTAAGCCCACCGGCACATTTTCGGCAATGACAGTTAATTTGGCGCCGATGGAATCACCTTGCTTTTTCAAGTCACGAATTAATTCATCGAATTTTTCCACCGCTCTTTTATCCGGACAGAAAAACGGATTACTATTCACTTCCGCCCAATCAATGTTTTCAAGGGATTGTGGTGCAATTTTCACTTTGCCGATTTGGCTTAAAAAGCCTCGCACTTCAATGCCGAATTGTTCACGTAAATATTTTTTTGCAATAGCGCCTGCCGCCACACGCATGGCGGTTTCACGAGCAGAAGACCGACCGCCACCGCGATAATCACGAATACCGTATTTTTGCTGATAAGTGAAATCAGCATGCCCCGGGCGAAAACGATCTTTGATTTCGCCATAATCCTGCGAGCGTTGATCGCCGTTTTTGATGATCATGCCAATGCTGGTACCGGTGGTTTTGCCCTCAAAGACGCCGGACAAAATTTGCACTTCATCGTCTTCTCGACGTGGCGTCGTGTAACGAGAGATACCCGGTTTACGGCGATCTAAATCCGGCTGAATATCTGCTTCCGAAAGCGCCATATTTGGTGGCACACCATCAACAATACAACCTAATGCGATGCCATGAGATTCACCAAAGGTGGTGACGCGAAACAATTGCCCAATCGTATTTCCAGCCATAATCTTCTCTCTTTAATTCGATTTATGATTTCACTTCCACCAACGGCATAATCGCGCCGGTATCTTGATTTTTGATAAAGACATCAAGCTGATTGAAAGCGATCTCAATGTTATTTTCCGCAAACAATTCGTTAATACGGCGGTTTAACGCATCAATGGTATTGGTGCGCTCAGAGACTTGAGAAACATAAACTCGTAATTCATGATCCAAAGTGCTAGCGCCAAAACTGAGGAATAAGGCGCGCGGTTCCGGATCTTTCATAATATTAGCTTGTTCTGAGGCCGCTTTTAGCAATAAACGTTTGACCAAGTCTAAATCAGAGCCATATGCCACCCCAATGGAAATCACCACACGAGTAATCGTGTTAGACAATGCCCAGTTAATGACCTGTCCGGTCACGAAAGATTTATTTGGTACAATGACTTCCTTACGATCAGGATCGATAATCGTAATCGCACGAATACGGATTTTCGCTACCGTGCCGGTCACATCGTTAATGGTCACGGTATCACCAACCCGAATCGGACGTTCAAATAAGAGAATGATACCCGACACGAAGTTCGCAAAAATTTCCTGCATACCAAAACCGAGACCTACAGAAAGTGCGGCGAATAACCACTGCAATTTTGACCATGACATGCCCAAGGTGGCAAAAGCCCAAGCCCCACCAATGGCAACTAACGTGTACGTCAATAACGTGTTGATAGTATAAGGCGTACCTTGTGATAACTTCACGCGGGAGAAGATCAACACTTCTAAAATCCCCGGCAAGTTGCGCACTAAAATGTAAGTAATACCGATAATCACTAACGCAACAAGTAAGTTAAACAGCGAAATACTTTCGGTTACCACACCGGCTTCTGTTGTCGTTGTTTGCTGCCATAAGGTAATGTCGCGTAAGTAACTTGCTACGGTGACTAAATCCGACCACACATAATAGAGAATCGCAAACAATGCCGTCCAAATGAATAAATCGGCAAAACGTAACAACTGACTGCGCACTTGGTTGACCGCCATGCCTTCTTCTTGCTCGCTCACCACCACAACATCATCGGAAGGCGAACCATCATTCAACTCAGCCGCTTTTTGCTGACGTTTTTCTTGTAAACGACGATAAGCCAAACGCTGAGAAGATACTGTGATCGCACGGTATATCGTATGGCGCGCCAACGACCAAACCACCCAAGCGATGTAGGTGTTAATCATATGATTAATTAAGTTTAGTGCCGTGTAGTAATAACCGAGAACCACCAATACGATTAACCCGACCGGCACTAATTGCAACAAGATGCGGACAATTTTTAAAAGCAGTTTATCGCGATGATCGTGGCTTGTTTGACCAAAGGCTTTTGACGCTTTGCTAAAACGTGGTGCAATGATGACGATACAGAAAACTAATGCGATGATGGTATTCACTTCTCCAAGCACATCATCCGCCAAACCGCTTTCCATTACGTCACTAAATACCGAAGTATTCAATAACAACACCACGGTAACAATGATGCGTTTTGTAATGGCTTGCAGTTTTTCAGCCGCATCCTGCGTGAAACCGAAGTGGTGTACCAAAATGCCATTTGGACGTAACACCGCAAGGACAAAAGTAAAAAACCACCAATACGCCGCCATACTCAACGACCACTGCCAAAATTCCGCAGGGTTTCTCACGAAGAAGAAACCAAACAACTGACAAACGGCCAAGAACCATAATGTTGACGATAACGAAATAATGCCGGTAAACAATAACGCCATAGGGGTGTGCCACTGGCTATCGGTTCTAAGGCGATTAATTTCACTGTTGATAGAGGCTAATTTTTGTTTAATAAAGGTTTTAAATCTAAAGATAATGCCACCAATAAGCACTAAAATCGCCACATAGGTCAGCAAATAAGGCAAATTATCAAAATTACTCGGAAAACCTAATTTTTTACTGATTCCCTCAAGTTGCTCGCCAAGCGACATAGGTAAATTCTTAAACCACGCTAAATTAATCGGGTTATTGCTTTTTACCCAAAAGCTTTGTTGATCCAATTTGGCTTGAATTTGATCACTGATTTGCGTAATTTGTTGCTGTGTCAATTCTAAAGAAATCGCTAAATTCAGCTGATTATTTAAGGACTTAATCACATCTGAAGCAATTTTACGGCGCTCTGTCAACAAATTGATGAGCTGTGTTTTTTCCGCCTCAGTAAAGGTTTGATTCTGATCCGCTTGAACTTTCGCTAAGTAAGCATCTAAATCGTATAACTCATTACGGCGTTGGGTCATATCAAAAATTTGTACACGCAAATCGGCAATTTGTTTTGATAATTCTTGGATATTCAAGTTTGTCGGTAATTTTTGTTTTTGTTGTTGAATAATCCGTGATAGCACTAATGTGCCTTGCAACGCACTAATTTGCTCATCAATGGTGCGCTGCGTTTGGGTTAAGCTATCCAACACACTACGCATACGCAATTCATCTTGCGTCAAGGCGTTGGTTTTTTCCGTTTGTTCCAATAAAAATTGGCTCAGTTGCGCATTACGCTCCAATTCTTTCTGAATATAATTATTTTTGACCGCACTTTGACTTTGTTGCTGTACTTGATCAACCTGATTTTGTGTTTGTGCCAAATGCTGTTGATTAATCGCCTCTTGAATGGCTGCAATCTGTTGTTGTAGCACTTGCGCACGAGCGTTTAATAAGTCATAACGGCTTTGATATAACACCGTCAACTGATCGCTGTTTTTCAACAAAATTTGATTGTAATTATTTTTCAGATCAATCAGTTGTAACTCTAACTGAGCCTGCTGTTTCAATGCTGCTGAAGTCGTACTATCGCCAAGCTTTTGATTAAGCTCTTGCGCACGCTTCAAATTGGCGGTTAATGTGGCTTGCGCCCGCTCGGATACTGAGCTTTGCCCCGCCAATTGGCTATTCACTGCCCCTAACGCCGATTGCGTTTCCTGTTGTTGTTCGATTAATTTTTCAAGCTGAGCCTGTAAATCCGCTAAGTGGCGAGATTGATAATCCTCGGCTGTGGCGGTATTTAATTGTTTTTTCAACGTTTGTAATTCGGCATTATTCTTCTGAATCTCAGCTTCCGCCCCATTCAATGTAGCTTGTAGCGCCTCATTGGCCTTTTGCTGCGCTTGAATTTGTTGCAATAAATCCAAAGAGGTTTGAATGTCTGTGACCAACGTTTGTTTTTCATCACCATCCGGCATTTTTTGTGCTGCGGCAAGATCTGCCTTGAGACTTTTTTCGGTTGGCAAAGACAGGGTATTTTGATCGGCAAAGGCACTTTGTGACACCGCCATATTTAAAAATAAGGCAGCACAAAGTGCGGTTAAAAACGTTTTTATTTTCATATTTATCCTAATTGTTTCGCTAGCCAGCCTGCTAACGTTTTCCGAGAAACTTTGATTGCACCGTCGCTTAAATTTAACGGCAATTCATAATAGGCAACAGGTTGTTTAAAACGTTCCAATCGCCCTTGTAAAAATCCCTTCAGATTTTCCACCGCACTTTTTGTCGGCTCTCGCCATTCCACAATAGCTACCGGTCGTTGACCGAACTCCGGATCGGTGACAGGCAACACAAAAACCTGTTTGACTAAATCAGACTGTAAAATCAGTTTTTCAATTTCTTCCGGCTGAATGTTTTCTCCGCCGGAAATAAACATATTATCAATTCGCCCTGAAATCACAAGTTCGCCGTCGTGCCAAATACCTTTATCTTTCGTGGCAAACCAACCTTGTTCGTTAAGAAAAGAAACGATGCGGCCCTCTTGCCAATAACCTAACGCCAAGCCTGCACCGCGCAACCAAATTTCCTCATTGTGCAAACAGTATTCACGTCCGGCTAAAGGCTGCCCTACCCCGTTTTTTTCATCACTTTGTTTAGCAAACACCGTGGAGGCCATTTCTGTCATGCCATAACCGGAATAACTTTTCACGCCAAGACGCTGCAAAGCTTGCGTCAGTGCTAAAGGAATATGTGCCCCGCCAAGCAATACAGCGCGTGTTTGTATTGCCGTTGGTTTTTCTTGCAAATACTGTAACCAGCGTTGCACTTGCGTTGGCACCAAAGAAACATGAGTCACCTGATTGACTGCCGCATAAAAATCTTCGCCGGGTAACACCAAGGTTGCCCCTGTCGTCAACCAACGCCACACAATTCCCTGACCGGAAACATGATATAACGGCAATGAAAGCAACCATGAATCTGCCGCACCAAATTGCATTAAATCACATACGCCTTGAGCGTTTGCCAAATGTGCTTGCACATTATGCACAACGGCTTTGGGTAAGCCCGTAGATCCTGATGTGAGCGTCATGGTAGCCGGTTGCGTCAAATTAACGGGAAAATCGCCGAAAGAGTCTATTTTCTCTGCCTGCTTTATGGCATCCGAAAAAGTAAAAAAACACCTGAAAATCTCACCGCACTTTTGGGATTCTGCAACACATTCTGCGTGGTCTGCGGTAAAGAAAAAATCCGCATTATAGGCTTGGCAAAGTGCAATACGTTTTTCCAGTGGAAACATGGGGTTGAGCATTAAAACGCGGGCACCGATTTGAATCGCCGATAAATAAAATAACACCAGTTCTAGGCGATTTTTCCCACACAATGCGATGCCATTTTGTGGCTTCACACCAAGATGTTGTAAATACGTGGAGATTTGCTGTGTTTTTTCGAGGAGTTGCGGCCATGTAAAAGCGTCGCCTTGCAAAACTTGCAAGGCGATTCGCTTGGAAAATAAAGGAGATTGTGCAAATTGCTGACCCAGTGCCATAAGCGTTAATTTGCCGTAAAAAATGACCGCACTTGATCAATTAATTGTTCCGGCAAATGCATGGACTGCATCGCGCCTTCCAACATAAGCATTTTACGACCGCTGTTGGTATTTGTGATCACCCAATACGGCGTATCCGGAATTTGTTTCGGTTTCGTATGATTCCCTGCCATTAACAAGGTGCCTTCATCACGGGCAAAATAAACGCGCGTGCGCCCTTGCAATGACTCGGTGGCGAGGGCAAACCCTTCCGGGTTGGTGCGATATAAAATTGTCAGAATATTTAAGAAACGAATGACCGCTTTATTTTCTTGTTTAAATGCTTCTGAGTTGAGTAACGCTTCTAATTTTGTGATGGTTTTCTGCATAACCTCATCGGATTGCTTTTTAATCACCGGCTTGTTAATTTCTTCTTCGAAAACAGGTGGTTGTTCCGCTATCTGAATTGACTCATTGGAAGACGTAGTGACCGTCGTCGATTGACTTTCCGGAAGACTAAAATAAGCATTGCGCGGAGAAAGATTTAATAAACGGCGTAAAATATCCGATGCACTTTCGCCAATAGATTGCGTGTTGCCGGCAATGTATTGATAAAGCTCTTCGTCCACTTCGATAATTTTCATTTTCTTTCTCCACTTGCTTGATCTATTTAAGCTTTTCGCACATTATAGCGAGCTATTAGCAAATTCTCTAGCCCCAAATTTAGCCGATGAAAAAATTACTCAATTTTCAATTTAATGAATTAAAACAAGCAATTAACAAACCTGTTTTGGTGTTCATTCATGGTTTATTCGGCGATATGAATAACTTGGGCATCATCGCTCGCGCCTTTAGTGATGATTATTCTATTTTACGGATGGATTTACGTAATCACGGCTTGAGTTTTCATAGCGAAGACATGAATTATGATTTAATGGCGAAAGATGTAGTTGACGTGATTCATTCTTTGGGCATTCATGAAGTGATTTTAGTCGGGCATTCCATGGGTGGAAAAAGCGCTATGGTTTGTGCCGCAAATTACCCTAAATTCGTCAAAGGCTTAGTCGTGATTGATATTGCACCTGTCGCTTATGGCGAACATGGGCACGATGACGTATTTAACGGTTTATTTGCTGTAAAAAATGCTCAACCCCATACCCGTCAAGAGGCTAAACCCATTTTATCACAGCATATTCGCGATGAAAGCGTACAACAATTTATGTTGAAATCCTTTGATGCCTCAAGTAACGATTATTTTCGCTTTAATTTGACCGCACTTAAGCGCAATTACCCTCACTTAATGGGCTGGGAATCTCGCCATATCAAACAACCTTGTTTGTTTATCAAAGGCGGCAATTCATCTTATATATTGCCCGAATATACCAATCGCATTTTATCCCAATGTCCACAGGCGACCTCCTTCACCATCAACGGCAGCGGGCATTGGGTTCACGCAGAAAAACCGCAATTTGTTATCCGCGCGATCACGCATTTTTTAGATAGAATTAATAGCTCAGATGAATCTAAATAGAATTTCATTTGGTGTGGAATTTATGATATAGTTCGCAACAAATTTCGTTGTGGCTTATCATTATCACTTTCTGAATAATTCTTTATTCGATGTGATGAATACGCCAGTGGTTAACAAAATGGCAAAACAAGATTCTGACTGCATTACTTTAGATTTATTTAGTGAAATTCGTAGAGTTGGGCGTCCGAAAACCAATCCACTGAGTCGGGAGCAACAAATTCGTATTAATAAACGCAATCAATTAAAACGTGATAAATCCTGTGGATTAAAGCGTGTCGAATTGAAATTGCATGCGGATTTGGTTCAACAACTAGAAGATTTAGCATCCACTCGAAACGTGAATCGTTCCGAGCTAATCGTAACAATTTTACAAGATTATTTTAACGTTAAGAAATAGGTAACAAGATGGCTGTTGTCGGCTTATTTTATGGTAGTGATACAGGCAATACTGAAAACATTGCCAAAATGATTCAAAAACAATTAGGTAGCGAATTAGTTGATATTCGTGACATTGCAAAAAGTAGCAAAGAAGATATCGAAGCGTATGATTTTCTTCTGTTTGGTATCCCAACTTGGTATTACGGTGAAGCGCAATGCGACTGGGATGATTTTTTCCCAACATTAGAACAAATTGATTTTACTGATAAACTTGTTGCGATTTTCGGCTGTGGTGACCAAGAAGATTACGCCGATTATTTCTGTGATGCCATGGGAACAATACGCAATATTGTTGAACCTCACGGTGCAATTATCGTTGGTCACTGGCCAACCGAAGGTTATACATTCGAATCATCACAAGCATTAGTTGACGATAATACCTTTGTCGGATTATGTATTGATGAAGATCGTCAACCGGAATTAACGTCTGAACGTGTCAACAAATGGGTTAAACAAGTTTATGACGAAATGTGTTTAGCTGAGTTAGCTTAATAGCAAAAAAGGAGCTGTTATGTCTGAAGAAAACATCAAATTATTAAAAAAAGCAGGATTAAAAATTACTGAACCCCGTTTGACGATTCTTGCTTTAATGCAAAAACACAGTGAACAGCATTTTTCTGCGGAAGATGTTTACAAAATGCTATTAGAAAATGGTGCAGACATCGGTTTGGCCACGGTATATCGTGTTTTAAACCAATTCGATGAAGCAAAAATTTTAATTCGTCACAACTTTGAAGGGAATAAATCCGTTTTCGAATTAGCACCGACACAACATCACGACCACATTATTTGTACCGATTGTGGAAAAGTGTTTGAATTCAATGACGAATTAATTGAAAGTCGCCAAAAAGAAATCAGTAAACAACATGGCATTGAGCTTTCCAGCCACAGCCTGTACCTTTACGGAAAATGCAGCGATATCCATCAATGTTCAGAAAATAACAAAAAATAGTCACAAATAAGGCGGTCTTCGAACCGCCTTATTCATATTAAAAACACATCAAAAACCTACCGCACTTTTCTCATCTAAAAACAAGATTTTCCTTAGGGGAAAATGCCTTGTTGTGCTATAATTACGCCAATTTTTTCACTATTAAATTTAATGATTAGGAAGTTCTAAATGTCTGATTTCGTCCAAGATATTACGCCGGTCAGTATTGAAGAAGAGCTGAAATCTTCATACCTCGATTACGCCATGTCCGTTATTGTAGGACGTGCCTTGCCTGATGTACGTGACGGCTTAAAACCGGTACACCGCCGCGTGTTATTTGCTATGCACGAAGGGGGCAATGCCTACAATAAACCTTACCGTAAATCTGCACGTATTGTGGGTGACGTTATCGGTAAATACCACCCGCACGGTGATAGCGCGGTATATGATACCTTGGTGCGTATGGCGCAACCTTTCTCCTTGCGTTATATGTTAGTGGACGGTCAAGGTAACTTCGGATCTGTAGATGGCGATGCGCCGGCGGCGATGCGTTATACGGAAGCCCGTATGACCAAAATCGCCCACGAATTATTGGCAGATCTCGATAAAGAAACCGTCAATTTTGTGCCAAACTATGATGGTTCGGAACAAATTCCTGAAGTATTACCAACCAAAGTCCCAGCCTTATTGGTCAACGGCTCCTCCGGGATTGCAGTGGGGATGGCAACCAACATCCCACCACACAACCTAGGCGAAGTATTAGACGGTTGCTTGGCTTATATCGAAAATAACGATATCACCATTGATGAATTGATGAGTCACATTCCCGGTCCGGATTTCCCCACTGCGGCACTCATTAACGGCCGTAAAGGCATTGAAGAAGCCTATAAGACCGGTCGTGGTAAAATTTATGTCCGCGCCCGTGCGGAAATTGAAACTGATGAAAAAGGCCGTGAAAGCATCATCGTTAACGAAATTCCGTATCAAGTTAATAAAGCCAAATTAATCGAAAAAATTGCGGAATTCGTCAAAGAGAAAAAAATTGAAGGCATTAGCGGTTTACGTGATGAATCAGATAAAGACGGTATGCGTATCGTCATTGAAATCAAGCGCGATGCCGTGGGTGAAGTGGTATTAAACAACTTGTATGCCCTCACGCAAATGCAGGTCACTTTCGGGATTAATATCGTGGCATTAGACCACGGTCAGCCGAAACTCTTGAATTTAAAACAACTCATTGAAGCATTCGTGTTACATCGCCGCGAAGTGGTGACCCGCCGTACCATCTTTGAATTACGCAAAGCACGTGAACGCACCCATATTTTGGAAGGTCTTGCCATTGCGTTAGCCAATGTGGACCCAATTATTGAGCTAATTCGTCAAGCACCAAATCCGGAAAGCGCCAAACGTGAATTGCTTGCCCGTCCATGGCAACTTGGGCATGTGGCAGAGATGTTGGCAGCAACCGGTGTCGATGCTGCTCGCCCGGAAGATTTAGACGAACAATACGGTATCCGTGACGGTTTATATTATTTGACCGAAGTCCAAGCCCAAGCCATTTTAGATTTACGTTTACAAAAATTGACCAACTTAGGTCATGACGAAATTCTAGACGAATACAAAAAATTATTGGAAGCCATCGGCGAATTGCTCTATATCCTACGCAGTCCTGAACGCTTAATGGAAGTGATTCGTGAAGAGCTGGAACAAATCCGCGAACAATTTAACGACCCGCGCAGAACAGAAATTACGGCCGCTTCCGGCGACATTAATTTAGAAGATTTAATCGCCCAAGAAGATGTGGTGGTAACACTTTCTCACGAAGGTTATGTGAAATATCAGCCAATTAGCGATTACGAAGCACAACGCCGAGGTGGCAAAGGCAAATCCGCGACCAAAATGAAAGAAGAAGATTTCATTGAGAAACTCTTGGTTGCCAATACCCATGACACCATTCTTTGTTTCTCCAGCCGTGGACGCTTATATTGGTTAAAAGTATACCAACTTCCACAAGCCAGCCGTGGCTCGCGCGGACGACCAATCGTCAATATTTTACCGCTCAATGAAAATGAACGTATTACCGCCATTTTACCGGTGACCGCTTACGAGGAAGATAAATTCGTCGTCATGGCAACCGCCGGCGGTATTGTGAAGAAAATTGCGTTAACCGAATTCAGCCGCCCACGTTCTAGCGGTATCATCGCGCTAAACTTACGCGATGAAGATGAATTGATCGGTGTCGATATCACCGATGGCAACAATGAAATCATGTTGTTCTCTTCCCAAGGTCGCGTGGTACGTTTCAGCGAATCCGCTGTCCGTGCAATGGGGCGTTTGGCGACAGGGGTACGCGGTATCAAACTTGCCTTAACCAATGATCTGAATGACGATGAAAGTGCGGGTGAAATTGAAGAGGTTTCTGATGACAACACAGAAGAAACCTTAGATCTCAACATCGATAAAGTCGTTTCGTTAGTCATTCCGAAAAATGACGGTGAAATTCTCACCGCAACACAGAACGGCTACGGCAAACGGACGAAATTAGAAGAATATCCGACCAAATCCCGTAATACCAAAGGGGTGATTTCCATTAAGGTAAGTGAACGTAATGGCAAAGTCGTTGCGGCAACCCAAGTGGTTGATACGGACCAAATCATGTTAATCACCGATGCCGGTACCTTGGTTCGTACCCGAGTAAGTGAGGTCAGCATCGTCGGACGTAACACGCAAGGTGTTCGCTTAATCCGCACAAGCGAAAATGAGCACGTTGTGAGCTTGGAGCGTATCTGCGATGTCGATGACGAGGAAGGCGAACAAGAAAGTGCGGTAGAAAATACCGAAGAATAACAACATGAGAGCATTTTAAGGCAGCAGTGTTTTATTGCTGCCTTAAATATTGGGGGATAAATGGATATTTATTTAGTTTATTTGCACATTATTTGTGCCTTCGTCAGCCTCGGATTACTCATTATTCGTGGTGCTATGCAGTTAACGAAGAAAGACTGGCGAGCAGTCAAATTGTTGAAAATTCTACCGCACTTAATAGATACTCTATTGATTTTAAGCGGTATTATCATGCTATTTATGTTTAACTACGGCTTACCGGTGTGGATTATTGCGAAAACGGTATTATTGATCGGCTATGTCATCTTCTCGGCAAAATTTTTCAGCAAAAAACAATTGCAAAATCAACCGCACTTTTTCTTCTTGGCGCTTGTATTACTGATAGCCACGATCCTAATCGGCTATTTTCACTAAAAATAAAAAAGTGGGTATCAAACCCACTTTTTTATCCCCCGGCTAATTTCACCTTGTGGCCTTTATTTTCCAGCAGCTGTTTCAGTAAATCACGTTTTTCACCCTGAATTTCGATAGTATGATTTTTTACTGAACCCCCACATCCACAACGTTTTTTTAGTTCCGCGGCTAAGGTTTTCAATTCGGTTTCGGCTAATGCAAGCCCGGTAATAATGCTCACACCATTACCTTTACGGCCACTTTTTTGCAGTTGAATTCGTACGATACCATCACTTTGTGGAATCTCTTCCTGCGGTTTATCGGCTTTAATCCGTCCTACTTCAGTAGAATAAACTAATTGATTTGTCATAATAAATTACGCGATAGAAGCGTTAATCGCTTTCAATACCTCTGCCGGATTTTCAGCCTGCGTAATTGGACGTCCAATGACCAAATAATCAGAACCGGAACGAATGGCAGCAGCTGGTGTCATCACACGACGTTGATCACCAAAATCGGCGCCAATCGGACGAATCCCTGGTGTAACAAGCAAGAAGTTTTCACCACAGTTACGACGTAAAATTTCCACTTCCTGCGGAGAACATACCACGCCATCTAAACCTGCACGTTGGGTCAAATGCGCTAGACGAATCACCTGTTCCATTGGCGAGGCATTAATGCCAATTTGCAATAAATCCAAATCTTCCATACTCGTTAACACAGTCACCCCAATTAATAACGGTGCATCTTTTCCATAAGGCTCAAGAATTTTTTTCGCTTCCTCCATCATGCGCAAACCACCGCTTGCGTGTAAGTCCACCATCCAAACGCCTAAATCAGCTGCAGAACGAACCGCTCTTGCCACGGTATTCGGAATATCATGAAATTTCAAATCAAGGAAAACATCAAAATTACGCGAATGTAATTGCTTCACAAAATTTGTTCCAAGAGTGGTAAACATTTCTTTCCCGACTTTTAAACGACAATTTTGTGGGTCAAGCTGATCAACTAACGCTAAAGCATCTACTTCTTTTTCATAATCTAATGCGATGATGACTTTATTTGTCATATATTTCTCCTTACAGATAAGCAATGTTAGCGGCTAATCATGTTCAATCGCGCTAACCGGTTTAATCGTTTCCCATTGACGACAAGAGGGACAACACCAAATTAATTTATGGGTTTGATAACCGCAATTACTACAACGATAATCAAAAGTTTGTTTAATGCGCTCTCCCACCATTTTATGTAACAAAATCAAACTATCCTTCCCTCTTCCATTTTCTGCATCATCAATTTGATATTGAATAAAACGGTGAAAAATAGGCGTAGCCGGATTTTGTTGGAGTTGTTGGTAAAGCTTAAGTTGTGCCGCAGCAAGCCCATCTTTTTCTTCAATAAGATCAGCTAACATCAAGGATACCGCACTATTATGATTTTTTTGATTGGCTTTGATGAGAAATAACTCAAAATTATCTAACTGATTTAATTTTTGGTAGCAGAATTTCAAGGTGTTTAAAACTTCACCTATATAATCAGAATTTTGCGTCAAAATATTTTCTAAAATATCGACCGCACTTTTATAGTTTTCTTGTTTAATCGCTAAATCAGCAAGCATTATGGATGCCCTAGCACAACTAGGAGAAACCTTTAAGGCTTGCAATAAAATCTGTTGAGGGTTTTCTTTGCTATCTTGGGGTAAATTGCGCACGTATTCACAATAATAGTGTGCCAATTCGATATGATTTTTTTTAGGAGAGATTTTTGCAAGCTTTTCAGCAACGTTAATGGCTTTTTTCCATTCTTTCGTTTTTTGATAAATAATCGCCAGTTGTTGTAATGCCGCCTCGGCAAATTCGGGCTCATCAACCATTAAAATATAAAGATGTTCAGCACGATCAAAAAAACCCACCGCCATAAAATCTTTTGCAAGCTGTTGTTTAGCAAGCAATTTTTGTTCAAAAGTATAATATGGGCTGTTATCTAATGCTTGATGAATTCGTAATGCACGATCTACCTCGCCACGCGAACGAAAAAGATTTCCCAGTGTTAACTCAGCCTCAAATTGTGATGAACTATTAATTTCATTTTCACTTTCTTGTTTTTGGAGCATATCCAAAAATAAATCAACTGCTTTATCTGTTTGATTAGCTAGTAAGAAATTAACCCCAGTTACATAATCACGGGAAAGTTTATTACTTATGTCCTCCTGATCCCTTTTAGCACTACGATGCCCCATATACCACCCATAAGCGGCAGCAATAGGTAAAAGAAGGAAAAGCAATTCAAGCATTATTGAGAAACCTTATCTCTACTGTTTGTTAATTCATTAATTTGTAGGGTTTGTCGTTTGATCTGACGATTTAATGCAATATTTTTAAGTTTTAGTTTGATGTAGAAAAAACCGGTAATGAACCAACCAAGGATAAGTCCTAAGCCGAATAAAATAGCAACCAAGGTAGAAAGTTGGAATTGGCTTTGTGCGACAATATAGTTGAACGTGATAACTTGATCATTATTTGCACCGACGGTGACTGCAACTAGCACAATAGCTAACACGATGATTAATCCGAAAATATATTTAATCATTTTCTTTCTCCTTAAAATAAAGTTGCTTTCATTATGCCAAAAATGAGCATAAAAAACGACACTTAAAAGTGCCGTTATAAAAAGTTAGTCAAATAAATTATGCGTAAACATCAACGCGTTCTCTTAGCTCTTTCCCTGCCTTAAAGTAAGGTACACATTTTGCATCTAATTTTACTTGTTCACCAGTTTTAGGATTACGACCTAAACGAGGCTGGCGACAATGCAAAGAAAAGCTACCGAATCCACGTACTTCAATACGTTCACCACTTTCTAATACATATGACATTTGTTCTAAAATCGCTTTTACTGCTTCTTCAACAGATTTAACAGGTACATTGTGATTTTTCTGTACTAAAAGTTCAATCAGCTCTGATTTAGTCATACAATTCTCCTAACTCTTTAAACCGGCATATTACTATGCCGGTTTTATTAACAAAGCGAATTATTCACCTTTTGCTGCTTTGAAAGCTTCAGCCATTGCATTTGGAATAGCAACATCTTCTTGCTTATTCACAGTTGCAACTGCAGCTGCTTCTTCAGCTTGATCTTTCGCACGAACAGATAAGTGAACAATACGAGCTTTACGATCTACACCAGTGTATTTTGCTTCAATCACATCGCCTGCAGCAACTTCATTCGTTAAATCAGCTGCGCGGATGTAACCTTCCACACCACCGTCTAATTCAACTTTAGCGCCTTTCGCATCGGCTTCAACAACTTTAGCGTTTAATACAGTGCCTTTTTTGTTGATAGCAACGAAGTTATTGAATGGATCTTCTTCAAGTTGTTTGATACCTAAAGAAATACGCTCTTTCACTGCATCGACTTGTAATACAACTGCGGCAACTTCATCACCTTTTTTGTAATTACGTACAGCTTCTTCACCTTGAACATTCCAAGAAATGTCAGACAAATGAACTAAACCGTCAATACCGCCATCTAAACCGATGAAGATACCAAAGTCAGTGATAGATTTGATTTTACCAACAACTTTATCACCTTTGTTATGAGTTTCAGCGAATTGAGCCCATGGGTTTGCTTTGCATTGTTTCAAGCCTAAAGAAATACGACGACGTTCTTCATCAATTTCTAATACCATCACTTCAACTACATCACCTAAGCTAACCACTTTAGATGGGTGAATATTTTTGTTAGTCCAATCCATTTCAGAAACGTGAACTAAACCTTCAACACCGTCTAAAATTTCAACGAAACAACCGTAGTCAGTTAAGTTAGTTACTTTACCGGTTAATTTGCTGTTTACTGGGTGATTTTCAGCGATTGCCGCCCAAGGATCTTGACCTAATTGTTTTAAGCCTAAAGATACACGGGTACGATCTTTATCGAATTTCAATACTTTAACGATGATTTCATCACCAACATTAACGATTTCGCTTGGGTGTTTAACACGTTTCCAAGCCATATCGGTAATATGTAATAAACCGTCAACACCGCCTAAATCAACGAATGCACCGTAGTCAGTTAAGTTTTTAACAGTACCTTTAACTTCAGCACCTTCAGATAAGTTCGCTAATACTTCTTCACGATCTTGGCTGCTTTCAGATTCGATTACTGCACGACGGGAAACAACAACGTTGTTACGTTTTTGATCAAGTTTGATTACTTTGAATTCTAATTCTTTACCAAGTAGGTGATCTGCATCACGAACTGGGCGAGTATCAACTAATGAACCCGGTAAGAATGCGCGAACACCGTTTAACTCAACTGTGAAGCCGCCTTTCACTTTACCGTTAACTAAACCAAGTACAGTTGCTTGTTCGTCGTAAGCTTTTTCCAATACAATCCAAGCTTCGTTGCGTTTTGCATCAGCACGGGAAGCAACAGTTTCACCGAAACCATCATCCACAGCTTTAAGCACAACATCAACAACATCACCAACTTGAACTTCCAATTCACCTTGTGCATTTAAAAATTCTTCGGAAGGAATTGCAGACTCGGATTTAGAACCGGTATCTACAAGTACGAAGCCTTTTTGGATAGCAACGATGGTACCTTTAACAACTGCACCTTGACGGGTTTCAAGGTCTTTCAATGATTCTTCAAAAAGTTGAGCAAAAGATTCTGTCATAATTAATCTTCAATTTAAGTAAATAACGTCCACTTCTAATCCATAAAAAGTGGGGCTGATAACAAAGTTTATCCATCCTTGAATAAACCGTAAAAATTTAAGCTTTAATACCAATACGCTGCTGAATATAGTTTAAGGCCTGACAAATCACTTCATCGATACTCAATGTCGTGCTGTCAAGTAAAAACGCATCATCAGCGGGTTTTAAAGGGGCGACTGCTCGATTTCTATCGCGCAAATCACGCTCTTTTATCTCGGCTAAAATCTGTGCAAAGTTACCACTAATCCCCTTATTTTGCAACTGGTTATAGCGTCTTTTTGCACGTTCTTCCGCACTCGCATCTAAAAATAATTTCACTTGCGCATCAGGAAATACCACCGTTCCCATATCGCGACCATCCGCAATTAAACCCTCATTTTTGGCAAAATCCTGCTGGAGTTGTAGTAATGCAGCACGAACTTGCGGGAAAACTGCCACTTTTGATGCCGCATCTGCCACTTCTTGCGTACGAATTAAATGGCTGACATCCATGCCACCTAATAATACATTCACCTCACCATTTTTCGGCACAAACTGAATATCTAAATGACGGGCAAGATCAGCCAATTCCGTTTCATTGGTTAAATCGGCATGGCGTTTTAACGCGGCCAATGCCGTCACACGATAAATTGCGCCGGAATCCAACAACGCAAAACCTAGTTTTTCTGCCAATGCGTAACATAAAGTGCCTTTACCGGCACCGCTTGGTCCGTCAACCGTAATAATTTTATTCATGATTTTTCTCTGTCAAAAGGGATTGAATCTCAACCGTCATTTGGTCAAACATGTCATAACGTTTACGATACATGGAACGTTTTTTACTTTGAATTTCTTCTAAAGGACGACGCTCAAGTGCGGTCGGAATTTGCCAATAATTTTCTGCCAACTTGCCCTCATTTTCCTGCCAAAATTCATCGTAGTTAAATAATAATTTTGCCGAATCATTCCAACGATATTTTGCCTGACGTTTATGTGGAATGCCTTCCAAGCGACAATTCAACGTCTCCGCAAAAACTTTAAAGGCATTCACCAACATAAACATCGGACGAACACCATGCAGCAATTTTGTCGCCTGACGCACTAAATCTTGCGCCTTATCGCCTTTTGGCCCTTGAATTGAGGCGATCAATAAACGGTTATCCGCTAAAAACGTAAAGCTGGCAGAATAAATCGTACGTTGATTCGCATCGGTTAAACCGATAGCAAAAAAGCCTTCATAAGGATCGATATGGTTGAGCGTTAAATTTAATGCCAATTCATCCGTTAACTGTGCCAACAGTACCGGCTGTTGTGAGATTAATGTCTCGCATAACGACACACCAAAGTGTTTTTCCGCCATGGCAAAATTGGTCTTAATAGAGTCTAAACGCTGTGTCGCATTAAAGTGTTTATCACAGTACTGGCTTAATAGCGTATTTACACGATAAGGATACTGAGCAAAAACCGGCTGCCACAAGGGATTTTCATGAATAAAATCGACTAACGCCTGACATTGCACTGCAAAAACCAAACGGCGCGCCCGATAACGTAGCCATTCCCGCAACAATTTTAATTTGCGTTTTTCTACGGGAAACATTTCATGAAATGTTGGAAAATGGAATTTCGTCACCACAAACCTCAAAAAGAATTCAATAAATTAAGTGCAAAATTATAGCAAAAAGGCAGTTGCTTTTAAATGCGCCGATAGGCTGTAAAAACGTAGAAAAAAACGACCGCACTTTATAGTTTTATCTTTTCGAAGAGAAAAAGTGCGGTCATTTTCACGGGTATTTTATGCCACAAAGACCTGCTGCACTAAGAACATGTACAATAAAGTACCGGCGGCAATGGACAAAAACATGTTCCGTTTCCAAAAATGCAATGCCAGCACCACTGCGCCTGCAATAAACTCAGGCAAGCCATGAAAACCGCTCAATACATCAATATTTTTATAGCAATAGACCACCAGCATGCCAAACATCGCCGCAGGCAACACGCGCCCTAAATAACGAATATATTCAGGAATCGGACGGTTGGCAGGGAAAATCCAAAACGGCAGCCAACGCGTAATTTGCACGGCCAACACGGCAATAGCAATGGTAAGGATTTGTTCCATCAAGCTCATTTATTGCACCCTCTCTAATTTCGTGGTCAGCTTCGGACGACTGAATGTTAAGACCATCCAAATGCCTATCAGGGTTGGCAATAAGAAATAGTCATGACCAAAAATCAGCAGCGAAATAAATGCTATCGCCAGACCTAACAGGGAACTTTCGTGAGATTTTTCTTTCGTCCAATTTTCCGCAAAAATCACCAGAAACAACGCAGTCATTGCAAATTCTATCCCTTTCAAATTAAACGGAATAATATTGCCAAACAGGTTGCCCAAGACTGCCCCGATCACCCAATACATATGCAGGTAAAAGCTGACAAAAAACAGATACCAGCCACGATCCAAGTGCGGTGGGATTTTTGCCATATAATTAAGAGAAAAAGACTCATCAACTAACGTTGCGATAAGATACGGGCGCTTTTTACCTAAAAATTTACCGTATTTTTCCAACATGGAAATACTGTAAAAAATCTGCCGTCCGCTAACCATCAAGGTAATCAGCAAAGCATTGAGGGGCGCAAAAGACAAGGTGAGCGCACCGGCGATAATAAACTCAACAGAACCGCCATAGATCAATAATGCCATTAAAAACGGATACCACACGCTGAACCCAAGGGCTTTCATGTAAATGCCGTAGGCTATACCGAGGAATAAAAAACCGGCAATCATCGGTGCACTATACGGCAATGCCGCTTTGGCTGCGGCAAAAATAGGATGAGGCGTTGTCTTAACATCAGACATACAACTAATTCTCTTCTAATACAGATAGTTCAGGTAAGGTTGAAAAGCTTTGTGCTTTCACGGTTTCATAGAAATCATCCACGAAAGCAACTTGTGCATCCGCTTCACGAAAAGCCGCATATAAATTGCTGTGTAAACCTTGGTCGGTAATTTTGCGCGCCACAATGTAACCCCGATCCAAATAAGGTTTCGCCGCCCAAAACGGCAATGCGGCGATGCCACGTTTACTGGCCACCAACTGAATAATGGCAATAGTGAGCTCACTGGTTCGACGGGTCGGATTAATACCTTTCGGATGCAATACTTTACGTAGCAAATCCAACATATCATCCGGTACAGGATAAGTAATCAGCGTTTGATCAATAAAATCTTCCGCCTGCCAAATGTCTTTTGCTGCTAACGGATGATCTTTCGCGCACAGCCCCACCATTTCATAGGAAAACAGCGGCTTATACACAATGCCCGGATTTTCTTCCACTTCTTGCACCACCGCCCAATCGGCACGATGACTTAATAGCAAGCCAACCGCATCCGTATGGAAACCGGACACAATATCCAGTTCCACCAACGGCCAATGTTTACGGAAAGAATCCATTGCCGGCATCAACCAATCAAAGCAAGTATGACACTCCACGGCAATGCGTAATTCCCCTGCATCGCCTTGTTTTACTCGCGCTAAATCGCGTTCTGCTTCAATCACTTTCGGCATAATTTCATTAGCAAGCTGAATCAAACGCTCCCCTGCGGCAGTGAAATGCAAGGGTTGGGTTTTACGTTCAAATAACGGCAAGCCGTATTGATCTTCTAATAATTTAATTTGGTGAGACAAGGCTGACTGGGTGAGATAAACCCGTTTGGCCGCCAACGAAACGCTGCCGGTTTCTTTTAAGGCTAACAAGGTTTTTAAATGTCTGAGTTCAAGGAAGATTGGTTTCATGAGAAAGATTCATACTTATGAGAAAAATGATGAAACCCTATAATACACGAAAATGCCCTGTACTTTAATGTTACCTAGAAGAAAAGTGCGGTGTGTTTTCACTGTGTTTTTTTGCTCGTCACATATCTTAATACCATGAATCATAAGATCATTAAAATTTTTCATAAACTTTCAGAAAATTATTAATTTGCATAATAAACTTGATTCCGTCATTCTAGCCTCGTACAGACGTTTAGCCGTCTAAATCATTTAACACAAAACAAGGAATTATGATGACAACATTTCATTTATCGGGTTTCCCACGCGTAGGTGCCAAGCGTGAACTTAAATTTGCCCAAGAACGTTACTGGCGCGGTGAAATCGCTGAAGCTGATTTATTAGACATTGCAAAAAAATTGCGCGAAATTAACTGGCAACATCAAGCCAATGCGAATGCGGATTTCGTGGCGGTTGCTGATTTCACTTTCTACGATCATATTTTAGATTTGCAAGTGGCGACAGGCGCCATTCCTGCGCGTTTTGGTTTCGACAGCCAAAACTTAACCCTGGATCAATATTTCCAATTAGCGCGTGGCAATAAAACACAATTCGCCATTGAAATGACCAAATGGTTTGACACCAACTATCACTATCTCGTGCCTGAATTCCACAAGGACATCCAATTTAAAGCCAACCCGGCGCACTATGTGCAACAAATCCGTGAAGCCAAGGCCCTTGGTCACAAGGTAAAACCCACCATCGTTGGTCCATTAACCTTCCTTTGGTTAGGGAAAGAAAAAGGCGCAGCCTTCAATCGTTTCGATTTATTAAACAAACTCGTGCCGGTTTATGTGGACATCTTAAACGCATTAACCGCTGAAGGCGTGGAATACATTCAAATTGATGAACCTGCCTTAACTCTAGATTTACCGGCAGAATGGATTGCCGCTTATAAAGCGGTTTACGCGACTTTTGCGGCAAAAGTCAACGCCAAACTGTTGCTTGCCACGTATTTCGGCTCCGTGGCGGAACACGCCGATTTATTGAAAGCCTTACCAGTAGCCGGTCTTCACATTGATTTGGTGCGTGCACCGGAACAACTCTCCGCCTTTGCCGATTACGACAAAATCCTTTCCGTAGGCGTGATTGACGGCCGTAACATTTGGCGTGCGAACTTAAACCAAGTGTTAGATGTGGTTGAACCATTAAAAGCAAAATTAGGCGAAGGTTTATGGATTGCACCAAGCTGTTCCCTACTCCATACGCCTTATGATTTGGCGGTGGAAACCCAACTGCAAGCCAACAAGCCGGAGCTTTATCAATGGTTGGCGTTCACCTTGCAAAAAATTCAAGAATTACGCGTCATTAAAACCGCACTTGAGCAAGGCAGAACAGCTGTGCAAGCAGATCTTGATGCTAGCCAAGCAGCCGCTGACGCGCGTAAAAACTCCCGTGAAATCCACCGCACTTGTGTGGCGGAACGTTTGGCAAATCTGCCGAAAAATGCCGATCAACGTAAATCGCCATTTGCAGAACGGATTAAATTACAAAATGCGTGGTTAAATCTACCATTGCTGCCAACCACCAATATTGGTTCCTTCCCGCAAACCACGGAAATTCGTCATGCCCGTGCCGCCTTCAAAAAAGGCGATCTCAGCTTGGCGGATTACGAAGCGGCAATGAAAAAAGAAATTGAATTTGTGGTACGTGAACAAGAAAAATTGGATTTAGACGTGTTAGTGCATGGCGAAGCGGAACGTAACGACATGGTGGAATACTTCGGCGAATTGCTTGATGGATTTGCGTTCACCAAATTCGGTTGGGTACAAAGTTACGGTTCCCGCTGCGTAAAACCACCGGTCATTTACGGTGATGTGACCCGCCCGGAACCGATGACCGTGCGTTGGTCGCAATATGCCCAAAGCCTCACCAACAAAGTGATGAAAGGGATGTTGACCGGCCCGGTAACGATTTTACAATGGTCTTTCGTGCGTAACGACATTCCACGTTCCACGGTGTGTAAACAAATTGCCGTAGCGCTTTCTGATGAAGTGTTAGATTTAGAAAAAGCAGGCATCAAAGTCATCCAAATTGACGAACCCGCTATCCGCGAAGGCTTACCGCTCAAACGTGCCGATTGGGACGCTTATTTACAATGGGCAGGCGAAGCTTTCCGTTTAAGTTCAATGGGTTGTAAAGATGATACGCAAATTCACACACACATGTGTTATTCCGAATTTAACGACATTCTACCGGCTATTGCCGCCCTGGATGCCGACGTGATCACCATCGAAACCTCCCGTTCCGACATGGAATTGCTTACCGCATTCGGTGATTTCAAATACCCGAACGACATCGGCCCGGGCGTGTACGACATCCACAGCCCACGCGTACCAACCGCAGAAGAAATTGAACATCTTCTTCGCAAAGCGTTGCAAGTGGTGCCAAAAGAACGCTTATGGGTAAACCCGGACTGCGGCCTAAAAACCCGCGGCTGGCCGGAAACCATTGCCGCATTAAAAGTGATGGTGGATGTCACGAAGAAATTACGTGCGGAATTAGCCTAATTCACAGATAATTGTTCACAGGTAAAAAAAGCTGAATCTCAAAGAGAGGTTCAGCTTTTTCGTTTTAGGAAAGAGAAAAGAGCGGTTGTTTTTAAAAGAGTTTTATTCAACAAAATATGGAAAAGTGCTCTCTTTTTTAAACATGTCGCTTCGCTGTGGAAGCAAAGGTAATTTTATCAGGGCGATAACTAATGCTACCGTACTGAAATGGGCGTCCGTCGGCTAAATAAGTGGTGCTGGTAACGTTCACAACCATATTATATTCACCGAGATCCATGGTGCTTTTTTCTTCTTCATTGGCATAACGAAACACAATTTCACGCTGTGAATAACTAATTTTCAGACCCAGTTCACTTTCTAAATAGTGATAAATGGATTGTTCCGCAATCTCACGATTAATGAAAGGAACAATACGACGATCAAAGTAAGAGACTTCGTATTCCACCGCTTCCCCGTCAATTTCACGAACACGACCGATACGGTAAAAATCAATTTGATCATTTACATTAAAGATCTGCATTAATTCCTCTTCCCCTTGCACAATATACAAGCTGGTTAAGGTTGTTTTCACTTGATGGGTTAAAGGGCGATTCAGCTCACCAACGGTTTTGATCTCGGAAAGCTGTTGAGGCGTTGATAAATTATGCTCGAGAACAATAGAAGTTCGCCCCTGTTGTTTCTGAATGTAACCGTCCATTTCAAGCAGAGAAAGGGCTTTGCGAATAGTGTCTTTAGAAAAACCATATTCTTGCATAAGCTCACTTTCACTGGGTAATTCTTGCTTTGGCGGTAAAATTCCATCGTTTATTTTGGTTTTTATATCATTATAAACCGCTTTGTATTTACTCACTTTTCCACTCCATTTTGGACTTTTATTCCCTTCTTTAAACCGCGAATAGAATACCATAAACCCTCATAGTTATACGTATAGTTTTTGTGATCAAAATCACACTTTTACGTTAATGTTTAAACTTTTACGTAAAAGTTATTGAGTAAAATAAAATTTAGATTAGAATCTCTACAACTTTTACTTCTGAAGGAAAAAATTATGCTTACTCGGTCAAGTGGTGTTTTAATGCACATCACCTCATTACCCAATGCATTTGGAATTGGTAGCTTTGGGCAATCTGCCTATGATTTTGTAGATTTTTTAGTTGAAACGAAACAAACCTATTGGCAAATCCTTCCATTAACCACCACCAGCTACGGTGATTCCCCCTATCAATCCTTCTCTGCGATTGCAGGTAACACACATTTAATTGATTTTTCTTTACTCACCCAAATGGGTTTATTGCAAGAAACGGATTATGCTTCGGTTAATTTTGGCGATGATCCGACAAAAGTAGATTACGAGCGCATTTTTTATGCACGTCGGCCGATCTTAGAAATCGCAGTCAAACATTTCCTTGCCGATAAAAAACACCAAGCAAACTTCAAAAACTTTGAAAAAAACAACCGCACTTGGTTGGAAGACTATGCGGAATTTATGGCAATCAAAGAGCATTTCGGCAATAAGGCCCTACAAGAATGGGAAGATAAACAGGTTGTTGCTCGTCAACCCAAAGCACTTGGGAAATACCGTACGATGCTGACAGAACAAATTCAGTATTTCAAGGTAACGCAATATTTCTTTTTCCAACAATGGTTAGCATTGAAAAATTACGCTAATCAAAGAGGAATTAAAATTATCGGCGATATGCCGATTTATGTGGCGTCGGATAGCGTCGAAGTATGGACAATGCCAGAACTTTTCCAATTAGATAAAGAACGCAATCCGCTTTTCGTTGCCGGTGTTCCTGCCGATCAGTTTAGCGCCACCGGACAGCTTTGGGGCAATCCGCTTTATGACTGGGCTGAACATAAGAAACAAGGCTATGCTTGGTGGATTCATCGTATTGAGGAAAGCTTTAAAATTTACGATATACTTCGTATCGATCATTTCAAAGGTTTCTCCGATTATTGGCAAGTGGATGGTAAAGCAGATATTGCCAAATATGGTAGCTGGCAACCTGGCCCGGGATATGATTTGTTCAAAGCAGTAAAAGCACAGCTAGGCGATTTGCCGATTATCGCTGAAGATCTCGGTAATATTGATGAAAAAGCGAAGAAATTACTGGTTGATTGCGGTTATCCCGGCATGAAAATTTTGCAATTTGGTTTTGAAGATGTGAGTGGTGAAAGCCTGGATAGCCCACATTATTGCATTCCGCATTGTATCGCCTACACAGGCACACATGACAATGATGTCACAAATGGTTGGTATGACGGATTAACGTCGAAACAGCAACAATATATCAATGCTTATACCCATCGTGCTACGAATGAATCTGTTTGTCAGGCAATGATTCGCCAATTATTTGCTACCGTAAGTAATACGGCGATTGCCACCATGCAAGATATTTTAGATTTGCCTGCCAGCTCAAGAATGAATATTCCTTCTACTATAGGTGGAAACTGGGAGTGGCGAATGCTAGAAAGTGATTTAACCAACGCCAAAAAAGATTTCTTAACCCAAATAACCACGTTATATGGACGCGCCAATAAGGAAAAAAGAATGACTAAATTTAGTGAATTTGTACAGCAAACAACAAACAAAAAACTTGAAAAGTTAAGTGATCATGCCATTTACGTACAGTTATTAAACTATGTTAAAACCCTTGCTGCGAATAAAGGAAAAAATACAGCTAAACGTAAGGTTTACTATATTTCTGCAGAGTTTTTGATTGGCAAATTGCTGTCTAACAATTTAATTAATCTTGGCGTATATCAAGAAATCAAAGATGAATTGGCGCAGGCAGGAAAATCACTCAGCCATATTGAAGATATTGAGCCGGAACCGTCTTTAGGGAACGGTGGATTAGGTCGTTTAGCGTCCTGTTTTATTGATTCCATGTCCACACTCGGGCTAAATGCGGAAGGTGTAGGCTTGAATTACCATTGCGGTTTGTTTAAACAAGTCTTTAAAAACAATGAGCAACATGCCGAACCGAATGATTGGATTGAAAAAGAGTCTTGGTTAATCCCGACAAATATCCGTTATGAAGTGCCATTTAAAGACTTCACGTTAACCTCTAAATTAGATCGTATTGATATTCTTGGTTACAAAAAAGACACCAAAAATTATCTCAACTTATTTGATATTGAATCCATTAATCATAAATTGATTAAAAAAGGTATCACCTTTGATAAAACAAACATCAAAGAAAATCTGACCTTGTTCCTTTATCCGGATGACTCCGATAAAAACGGTGAATTATTACGTATTTATCAGCAATACTTTATGGTTTCCAATGCGGCGCAATTATTAATTGATGAAGCCATTGAACGTGGCAGTAATTTACATGATTTAGCCGATTACGCCTATGTGCAAATTAATGACACTCACCCCTCCATGGTGATTCCGGAATTGATTCGCTTATTAACGGAAAAACATCGTATTAAATTTGCAGAAGCGGTAGAAATCGTGCGCAATATGGTGGGTTACACAAACCATACGATTCTTGCCGAAGCCTTAGAAAAATGGCCTTTAGCTTATTTAGAAGAAGTGGTTCCACATTTAGTGAAGATCATCAAAAAACTAAATAAATTAGTGCAGAAAGAATTTTCGAATCCTGATGTACAAATTATTGATAAGCAAAAACGCGTCCATATGGCGCATATGGATATTCATTTTTCAAACTCCGTAAACGGTGTGGCGGCATTACACACGGAGATTTTGAAAAACTCCGAACTCAAAGCGTTTTATGAAATTTATCCGGAGAAGTTTAATAATAAAACTAACGGAATCACCTTCCGTCGTTGGTTAGAATTTTCTAACCAAGCGTTATCCGCTTATATTAAACAACTTATCGGCGATGAGTACTTACACGATGCAACGCAATTGGAAAAACTGCTTGCCTTTAAAGATGACAAAAAAGTGCATCAAAAATTAGCTGAAATTAAATTCCAGAATAAATTAGCGCTAAAAACTTATCTTAAAGAAAATAAAGGCATTGAATTGGATGAGAATTCCATTATCGATACACAAATTAAGCGTTTCCACGAATATAAACGCCAACAAATGAATGCGCTTTATGTGATTCATAAATACCTTGAAATCAAAGCAGGCAAACTGCCGAAACGTAAAATTACCGTAATTTTTGGTGGGAAAGCCGCACCGGCTTATGTGATTGCACAGGATATTATTCATTTAATTCTTTGCTTGTCTGAGTTAATCAATAACGATCCGGATGTGAATCAGTATTTAAACGTCTATTTAGTGGAAAACTACAATGTTAGCGTGGCGGAAAAATTGATTCCGGCGACAGATATTTCAGAGCAAATTTCCCTTGCCTCAAAAGAAGCTTCCGGAACGGGCAATATGAAATTTATGCTGAATGGCGCATTAACCTTGGGCACGATGGACGGTGCGAACGTGGAAATTGCCGAATTAGCCGGAGCGAAAAACATTTACACCTTCGGTAAAGATTCGGAAAGCATTATTAAACTGTATGAAACTGCCGGTTATGTTTCAAAAGATTACTATAAAAAGGATAAACACATTAAAAGAGCGGTCGATTTTATCCTTGATTCTACGCTGGTGAAACTGGGCAATGAAGAGCGTTTAAAACGCCTGCATGATGAGTTGCTTAATAAAGACTGGTTTATGACCTTAATTGACTTTGATGCTTATGTCACGGCGAAAGAACAAATTTTGGCGGATTATGAAGATCAAGATAGCTGGAACAAAAAAGTGATTCATAACATCGCCAAAGCCGGTTTCTTCTCATCGGATCGCACCATTGCGCAATATAATACCGATATCTGGCATTGTGAGGATTAAGGGGAACGTATGAAACTACTCACCCTCAACGTACACGCTTGGTTAGAAGATAACCAAGCGGAAAAAATCGACATTATTGCCGACACCATTGTTGAAAAGGGCTACGACATCGTTGCCCTACAAGAGGTGAACCAATTAATGTCAGCGCCCGCGATTTCACAAGCATTAAAGCAAGATAACTATGGTGTTGTGTTACTGAATAAAATCAATCAACGGGCAAGGCAAAAATATTCGCTATTTTGGAGCAATTCGCATATTGGCTACGATAAATATGACGAAGGTATCGCCTTTTTAACCCGCTTGCCGGTTTATGAAGTGGATGCATTTTATTGCAGCCAACATCAGCGCCTCGATTCTATCCTCTCACGCAAAATCCTTGGCTTAACCGTGGAATATGAAGGTCAACTTGTAGATTGTTATTCCTGCCATATCAACTTGCCGAATTGCGCGGGTGAAAATCAACTGGACAACATTCTCAATATCGTGGAGCGCAGCCAAAGCCAAAACCTTAAAATTTTGATGGGCGATTTCAATACGGATGCAATCAGCGATCCAAACGCTTATCAGAAAATCAAATCTCTCGGTTTACTTGATACTTTTGAGATGGCGGAACAAAAAGATAGCGGGATTACTGTTGAAAAAGCAATTGATGGCTGGAAAGGCCACAGTGAAGAAAAACGCTTAGACTATATTTTTTTAAATCAAACAAAAAGGGTTTTATCGAGTCAGGTGGTTTTTAATGGCAAAAATAAACCGGTAGTTTCCGACCATTTCGGTTTGGAAGTCGAGCTTACATTGTAGGAGAACATACATGAAAAAATTGCTCAGTTTTGAATTTTGGCAAAAATTCGGCAAATGCCTGATGGTGGTGATTGCCGTGATGCCTGCCGCAGGTTTGATGGTAAGTATCGGTAACTCATTACCGTTAATTAGCGATGTCGAATGGCTGGCGCGCGTGGGTAATATTATCGCGCAAATCGGTTGGGGCATTATTGGCAACCTGCATTTGTTATTTGCTCTAGCCATTGGTGGTAGTTGGGCGAATGAGCGTGCAGGTGGTGCGTTTGCCGCAGGTCTTGCCTTTATTTTAATCAACTTAATTACCGGTCATTTCTTCGGCGTAAAAATTGAAATGTTGACCGATCCGAATGCCCACGTCAGCACCATCTTGGCAGGCGACATTCCGGTGGCTAACTACTTTGTGAATATTCTCGGACAACCTGCATTAAATATGGGCGTTTTTGTAGGGATCATCGCCGGTTTTGTAGGGGCAACTACCTTTAATAGCTACTATAATTTCCGCAAACTGCCTGAAGTACTTACCTTCTTTAACGGTAAACGCTTTGTGCCATTTGTGGTGATTTATCGTTCCGTTTTAGTGTCGTTAGTGTTGGCGGTGTTCTGGCCGGTAGTGCAAACCGGGATCAATCATTTCGGTGAATGGATTGCCAACTCACAAGACTCCGCGCCTATCCTTGCGCCTTTTGTTTACGGCACATTAGAACGTCTTTTACTGCCTTTCGGTTTACACCATATGCTCACCATTCCGATGAACTACACCTCATTGGGCGGCACCTATGAATTCTTAACCGGTATGCAACAAGGCAAACAAGTATTCGGACAAGACCCGTTATGGCTCGCTTGGATCAGTGATTTAATCAACCTGAAAGATGCGGGCAATATGACGCAATATAACGAGCTCCTCTCAACAGTGACACCGGCGCGCTTTAAAGTGGGCCAAATGATCGGCTCAAGCGGTATTCTAATGGGAATTACACTCGCCATGTACGTAAACGTTGATCAGGATAAAAAAACCATCTACAAAGGGATTTTCCTTTCTTCTGCTCTTGCCGTGTTCTTAACCGGCGTAACAGAACCGATCGAATATATGTTTATGTTCGTTGCGCTACCGCTTTACCTTGTTTATGCGGTTATCCAAGGTTGTGCATTTGCCATGGCGGATATTGTGAACTTACGCGTTCACTCATTCGGTAACATTGAGTTTTTAACCCGTACCCCAATGGCAATTAAAGCGGGCATCGGCATGGATCTCATCAACTTCATTTGGGTATCCGGTGTGTTTGCGGTCGCGGCCTTCTTAATTGCGAATTTCATGATTAAGAAACTCAACTTAGCCACCGCCGGTCGCAACGGCAACTACGATGCAAAAGGCACTGACGAAGCCCCTGCTGAGGAGAAAAAAGTCGCTAATGCCAGTGCACAAGTGGTGCAAATCATCAATCTTCTCGGTGGTCGCAACAATATTGCCGAGGTGGATGCTTGTATGACCCGTTTACGCATCACTGTGCATAATCCTGAATTAGTGGGCGATGCAGCGGCTTGGAAACAAGCAGGCGCAATGGGTTTCATTGTTAAAGGCACAGGCATTCAAGCTATTTACGGGCCAAAAGCTGATGTACTGAAATCGGATATTCAAGACCTACTCTCTTCAGGCGTTGAAATTCCGAAAATGTAACAATATGCAAACATAGATAAACCAAAAGAGCGGTTAAAATGATCTAACCCCAAAAGAAAAGCTGAATCTCGAAAGAGGTTCAGCTTTTTATTTTGATGAAAAGAAAGTGCGGTGGGTTTTGAGCATATTTTTGAAATGTAAAAACGTCAGGAATAAAACTCAATATCTTTGAGATGCCGGATTACCGACAGGTTCAAAATAAACAAATCGGTTTTGCTAAATTGCAAATAAAACAACCGCACTTTTCTGTCTTTCACTTTTAATCATCCATCAGCAAAAAATATTTTCCTTGTAATAATTGACTTTTCTCCCCTCTGCCCTTACCTTACAGCAACGTTATAACCGCTTATTTTCTTTAAATTTAAAGGAGTTTTTATGCAATCTCGTATTATTGTTGACAGCAGAGAAGAATCGTTACTTAGCACGCACAAAGTGTTGCGTAACACCTATTTCTTGTTAGCGTTAACATTAGCCTTTTCCGCTGTGGTAGCTTATGTATCTATGGCGATGAATTTACCAAGACCGGGGCTTATCATCATGCTTGTGGGTTTCTATGGGCTGCTTTTCTTAACCAATGCCTTAGCAAATAGCGCATTAGGGATTTTATCTGCCTTTGCCTTCACCGGTTTCTTAGGCTACACCGTAGGGCCAATTTTAAATGCCTATGTGAGCGCTGGTTTGGGTGATGCTATCGTGTTAGCGTTAGCCGGCACCGCAGCAACTTTCTTCGCTTGCTCCGCTTATGTCTTAACTACGAAGAAAGACATGTCTTTCTTATCCGGCACGATTCTAGCCTTATTCGTGGTGTTATTACTTGGCATGGTCGCGAGTTTCTTCTTCCAATTCCCGGCCCTTTATGTAGGAATTAGTGCGCTGTTCGTGATTTTCTCCACCATGGGAATTTTGTATGAAACCAGTAACATCATTCACGGTGGTGAAACCAACTACATTCGTGCAACGGTCAGCTTATTTGTGTCTATCTACAACCTGTTTATCAGTTTGTTAAACTTACTTTCATTCTTCTCTTCTAGAGATTAATTATTAATTTGATAGATAAATTCAACGCCCCTTTTTTGGGGCGTTTTTATATAATCCGTCCTCATAAATACTAAGGTTATTATCATGCTTGAAGTCAATAATAAACATATTGAAACCGATGCTTCGGGTTATTTGCTCAATATTGATGATTGGGATGTTGAAGTCGCGCAAGCTATTGCGAAATTAGAGAATTTGGAATTAACTGACGCTCACTGGGAAATCATTCATTTTGTGCGGGCGTTTTATCAGGAATACAAAACCTCACCGGCTATTCGTATGTTGGTAAAAGCCACAGCACAAAAACTCGGTGAAGATAAAGGCAACAGCCGTTATTTACAACGTTTGTTCCCCGAAGGCCCGGCAAAACAAGCAACCAAATTAGCCGGGTTACCCAAACCGGCAAAATGCTTATAAGATATTTGCGAATTATTTGCATTTAAAAAATAAAAGAATATAATCATCCCCGCAACTTATGTTGTTATTTTATAACTAAAACTTTTCTAAGGAGAAAAACATGCGTTTACTCGCAACATTAATCAGTGTACTTGCATTAAGTTTAGGCTCTAGCTTGGCTTATGCAAAATTTAAAGTCGTTACCACCTTCACCATCATTCAAGACATGGCACAAAATATCGCCGGTGATGCGGCTACCGTGGAATCAATCACCAAACCGGGAGCAGAAATTCACGATTATGAGCCAACCCCAAAAGACATCGTGAAAGCCCAATCTGCCGACCTCGTATTATGGAACGGTTTAAACCTTGAACGTTGGTTTGAAAAATTCTTCCAAAACGTGAAAGATAAACCGGCGGTTGTTGTGACTGAGGGTATCGAGCCAATGTCTATTAATGAAGGTCCTTATACCGGCAACCCAAATCCGCACGCTTGGATGTCCCCTTCCAATGCATTGATTTATATTGAGAACATTAAAAATGCGTTGGTAAAATACGATCCACAAAATAAAGAAACATACGAAAAAAATGCCGCACTTTATGCACAAAAAATCAAAGCGTTGGATAAACCGCTTCGCGAAAAATTAGCACAAGTGCCGGAAGTTCAACGTTGGTTGGTCACCAGTGAAGGCGCTTTCAGCTATCTCACCCGTGACTATGGTTTTAAAGAAGCCTATTTATGGCCGATTAACGCAGAACAACAAGGTACGCCACAACAGGTTCGCAAAGTGATTGAAACCGTTAAAGCCAACAACATTCCGGTTGTATTCAGTGAAAGTACTATTTCACCTAAACCGGCAAAACAAGTCGCGAAAGAAACCGGCGCAAAATACGGCGGCGTACTTTATGTGGATTCTCTTTCCAACAAAAAAGGGCCGGTACCAACCTATATCGATTTGTTGAACACGACCGTTTCTACTATCGCAAAAGGATTTGAAAAATAATGTCATCGAATATTGCCTCGATCTGTGTTGAAGATGTCACGGTTCGCTATAACAACGGCCACACCGCCATCCATGATGTCACCTTTCGTTTAGAAGGCGGCACCACCTGTGCCCTCGTGGGCGTAAATGGAAGCGGAAAATCAACCTTGTTTAAAAGCCTAATGGGATTGATTCATCCACAACGAGGCAATATTACGTTGTGTCATTTGCCAATAAAACAGGCATTAAAACAAAACTTGGTCTCTTATGTGCCTCAATCGGAAGAAGTGGACTGGCAATTCCCGGTGTCTGTTTATGATGTGGTACTCATGGGACGCTACGGCTATATGAATTTCCTGCGCCGCCCAAGTGAAACCGATAAGCAAAAAGTGCAAGAAGCCATGCAACGGGTGAACATTGAACACCTTGCCCATCGTCAAATTGGCGAACTTTCCGGCGGACAGAAAAAGCGCGTATTTTTAGCTCGTGCGCTTGCTCAACAAAGTAAGATTATTTTACTGGATGAACCTTTTACCGGCGTTGATGTGCAAACAGAAAATGCCATTGTCGATTTACTTGGGCAATTACGTAGCGAAGGTCATCTCATTTTGGTTTCTACCCACAACTTGGGAGCAGTACCGGATTTCTGTGACCAGGTGGTGATGATTAATCGCACCGTCATTGCGGCCGGCTCGACAGAAACCACGTTTAACCAACATAACTTAGAACTCGTCTTTGGTGGCGTATTGCGTCACATTAAATTGCTCGGTACAGACCTACACGATGATGAAGATCCGCGCGCAGTCACCGTACTTACCGATGATGAGCGAGCGGCGGTGTTCTATGGTAAAACCAAAGTCGATCCTCCAGCACCGATTGTGAGACAGTGCAAATCAGAGGAAAAATCCTAATGCTAGCGCTCTTACTGGAACCTTTTTCCTATGATTATATGGTGAAAGCCATTTTGCTCAGTTCTGCCGTGGGAGGCGTTTGTGCTTTCTTGTCAGCTTACCTAATGCTGAAAGGATGGTCCCTCATTGGTGATGCCCTTTCCCATTCAGTTGTTCCCGGTGTTGCCATCGCTTATGCGCTTTCTCTGCCTTATGCTCTCGGCGCTTTTTTTTCCGGTATCTTAGCTGCCGTGTCTATTTTATGGGTGAAATCCATTACCAAACTGCGGGAAGATGCGGTTATCGGCTTCATTTTTACGACATTTTTTGCGCTTGGTCTGTTGATCATTTCCCTCAACCCAACCTCCGTCAATGTGCAAGATATTGTGTTAGGTAACATCCTAGGTATTGCAGATGAAGATATTCTTCAAGTGGCAATCATCATTGGCATCAGTCTGATTTTATTACTCATTTTTTGGAAAGATCTGTTATTAATTTTCTTTGATGAAGTCCATGCCACTTCCGTAGGACTCACACCAATTTATTACAAAGTGCTGTTTTTTACGTTACTCAGTGCTTGTGTCGTCGCCGCATTACAAACCGTTGGTGCGATTTTAGTCATCGCCATGGTGATCACACCGGGCGCCACCGCTTATTTGCTTACTGATCGTTTTAAAACACTTGCCATGATTGCCGTTATTCTAGGCATTCTTTCCAGCGCGATTGGCGTGTATATCAGTTATTTCTTAGATGGCGCAACGGGTGGCGTTATTGTTTGTATTCAGACCGCACTTTTCCTATTGGCTTTTATTTTCTCGCCAAAATACGGCTTAATTCGCCAGCGTAAACCAATAACGAAAGAAGAGGTGCAACAATGAACGCTATTTATCAATGGTTCACCGAGCCTTTTGCCTATCCGTTTATGCAAAACGCATTAATCACGGCGTTATTAGTCTCCATTATTTGCGCCATGCTCTCCTGCTATTTAGTGTTGAAAGGTTGGTCGTTGATGGGGGATGCGATTTCGCATGCTGTTCTGCCGGGCATTGTGGTGGCTTTCTGGTTGAGTTTGCCTTTAACCATCGGTGCCTTTGTCGCCGGATTGCTCTGTTCTGTCTGTGTGGGATATTTAAAAGAAAATAGCCGAATCAAAGAAGATACCGCCATGGGCATTGTCTTTTCAGGGATGTTTGCGCTCGGGATTGTCTTGTTTAGCAAAATTGAAACGGATCAACATTTAACCCATATTTTATTTGGTAATTTGCTTGGCGTGAGCGATGCAGAAATGTTGCAAACGCTAGTCATCAGTGCGGTCGTTTTTGGGGTTGTTTTTTTACGTCGAAAAGATTTTTTACTTTATTGTTTTGATGCTACGCAAGCCAAAATCGTTGGCTTATCGCCTCGACTCTTGCATTACAGTTTACTGATTCTTCTCGCGTTAACCATCGTCAGTGCCATGCAAGTAGTCGGCGTAATCTTAGTCGTTGCGATGCTTATTTCCCCCGGCATTACCGCATTTATTTTAAGCAAGCGCTTTGATCATATGATTGTCATTGCCTTGGCAACCTCTATCAGCACCAGTATCTTCGGAACGATTATTAGCTACCATATTGATGGCGCCACAGGTCCTTGCATTATTTTGTTACAAGCGGCGGTATTTTTAACCGCACTTATTTATAGCAAAATCAAACTGCGTTTCAGTGTAGCACTTGAAACGCCGTAAATTCTTTGTCGCCAAGATAATCTTCCACCAATACGTTATTTACGATGGCAGTGCAGGGACCATGTTGCAACCAAGCGTTTAATGTGTCAATTTGACTTTCCGAACCGACGGCGACCACCTCAACGGAGCCGTCGGCAAGATTACGCACAAAGCCGGTTACGCCGATCTTCAGCGCTTGTTTCCACGTAAAATAACGAACCCCAACGCCTTGCACATAACCGTGAACACAAAAACGTTTTTTGACCATACAATTTCCCCTTAAAATTGAATAAAAACAAAAAACTAGCGCTTAAATACAATTTTCTATTTTCATTTTTCCCAATTTGGAATAGCATACAAACTACGCTTTATTCCATAAAGTGTCATCTAATTTTAATGAATGTCCTTCAAAACAGGAGTAAATATGAAATTTCGTTTTGCTGTCTTAACTGCAACACTTTTAGCCAGTACGGCGAGCTTTGCCGGCATGGTAACCAGCTCATCTAATATTGATTTTTTAGCCATTGACGGTCAAAAAGCAAACAAATCTTTATTGAAAGAAACTAACGCATTTAATATCAACGATACACAAAAACACCAAGTTGTTGTTCGTGTATCCGAAATTACTCAAGTGGGTTCCGATCGCTCCTTATTCGAATCTGATCCGATTGTTGTGACATTCCAAGGTTCAAGTGAAGATATCGTAATTTCAGCCCCACGTTTACAAAATGAACGTGATGTAAGTAACTTCAAACAATCTCCTGTGATTAGCGTAAAAACTCAATCCGGTCACAACGTAGAAAATAAACAAGAATACTTAAAACAAGAAGGTTTATTCCCGGGCATGAACCTTATCAAAGACTTAAACGAATATAACGCGTCTGGCGCACCGGCCTCTTTACCTTCTTTAGCAACAATCACCACCTCAGCTGCAACAGCGGTAGTCGTTGGCGGTCCTGCTGCAACCGGTAAAGTAAACAAAGGCAAAGTAACATTACAAGGTGAAAACGTGGCGGAACAAATGTTGCAATATTGGTATCAACAAGCCGATAAAGAAACACAAACACGTTTCATTGATTGGGCGAAAAAACAAAAATAATTCGGTGTTCTATGCCAATTCATTTATATCCAAAAAGTGAGCCTGCCCGCTCACTTTTTATTTAGGAGTCACCATGCAAACAACTTATCGCACTCTACCCGTCAATAAACATATCGCTTTAGTCGCACACGATCACTGTAAAGCCGATCTGATAAACTGGTGTAAAACCCACCGCACTTTCTTAGCAAACCACACGCTCTATGGCACCGGCACCACAGGGAATCTTATTCATCGTGAAACCGGTTTGACCGTCAATAGCTTGCTCAGTGGCCCTATGGGCGGGGATCAACAACTCGGTGGGTTAATCGCTGAAAACAAAATTGATTTAATGATTTTCTTCTGGGACCCGATGAATGCCGTGCCGCATGATCCCGATGTCAAAGCATTGATGCGTATTGCCACCGTTTGGAATATTCCTGTTGCAATGAATATGGCAAGTGCCGATTTTCTGGTTTCTTCACCACTCTTTAATGACACCTGCGATATTCGTATTCCTGACTATCAAGGTTATTTAAACGAACGCTTAAAATAGATATTGCTATGAATTTAAGCCTGATTCTCAATATTCTCAACTTTGTCCTTGGCGGTTTCGCAACAACGTTAGGGTGGTTATTCGCTACCCTTATGAGTGCCGTGTTGATCGTCACATTGCCTTATACTCGAAGCTGTTGGGAAATTTGTAAAATGTCATTGGTTCCCTTCGGCAACGATTTGATTCATGTGAAGTATTTGGAACCTAAAAGTGCGGTGGGAAATTCCCTCGGATCGTTACTCAATGTTGTCTGGTTCATTCTTTTCGGGTGGTGGTTGTTTCTTGCCCATGTTTTTTGTGGCATTTCTCAATGTCTAACCATCATCGGCATCCCAACCGGCTTGGCGAATTTCCATATCGCCAGAATTGCGTTATTTCCGGTCGGACAACGGGTCATTCCGAAAGAAATGGCTGACCTGATTCGCCGACAAGCTGCAGAAAAATATCAGCGTTTTTATCAATAATTCACCACGTCAAAGGTCAAGCATGCATAGCTGGTTCAATGCAAAAGTTATCGCCTCCATTCCGATTTTTATCGCTGTCAATTTGGCGGTGATTGCCATTTGGTATTTTGATATTTCCGAACAAAGTATGCCCTTGGTATTAGGCATTATTGCAGGCGGTTTGGTCGATTTAGATAACCGATTAACCGGTCGAATCAAGAACGTGCTTTATACGCTGCTCGCGTTTTCCGTTTCTACCATCAGCGTGCAACTGAGCATCAACCATAATTTCCAATTTATGTTGTTGATGACGGCGATGACCTTTGTTTTCACCATGATTGGTGCCATCGGACAACGTTATAGCACCATCGCGTTCGGCACGTTGGTCGTGGCGCTATACACCACATTGACGTATTTGCCGGAAACTGTGTGGTATATGAATCCGCTGATGATTCTTTGCGGCACCTTGCTTTACAGCATCACCACATTATGTGTGCATTTATTTTTTCCGAATCGCCCGGTGCAAGAAAGCGTTGCCAAATCCTTTCTTGCCCTCGCCAATTACCTCGATGTTAAATCAACGTTTTTCGATCCCGACGATATTGAGCAAATTGACAATAAACACATTGCTATGGCGATGAAAAACAGCGTGTTGATCAGTGCATTTAATGATTCACGCACCGCACTTTTTTATCGTATTCGGGGGCAGCATCGCCACAGCCGCACAACTAAAATGATTCGCTATTATTTCTCCGCTCAAGATATTCATGAGCGCATCAGCTCTAATCATTTTGATTACCAAACCCTTGCGGAACACCTGAAAAATACCGATTTAATTTTTCGTATTCAACGCTTACTGGAACTCCAAGCCCAAGCTTGCCGTGATATTGCGCTAAGCTTGCAACAAAATAAAACCTACCGTTATGACCTGCGTTTAGAAAAAGCCATTAACGGGCTAAATCAATCTTTCGAGCTTTATAGCAATAGCCATATCGAAGAAACCGAAAACCTCATTAATCTCCAAACATTACTGGATAATTTAAAAAGCGTTGACTACCAATTACGCCATATTGATCAAGAAGTGAATGAATTAGAACAAACGGATACGGCACAAATTTATACAGAACAAATAACCGGTTTTAAAAATATCCTACTTGCCCTGCGTAGCCACTTTAATTTCAATTCACAACTGTTTCGTCATGCGGTGCGTTTGTCGATTGTGGTGTTTATTTGTTGCACCATCGGCGAATTTTTGCCGTTAGATCGGGCGTATTGGGTTTTATTAACCGCTGTTTTTGTTTGTCAGCCCAACTACACAGCGACTAAACTGCGTCTAAAACAGCGAATTATCGGCACGATTCTCGGTGTGATTATTGCCTCGCTTCTGCCTTATGCGAATCCGACACTGGAATTACAATTAGGCTTAATCGTGCTCACCAGCACCCTGTTTTTCTTTTTCCGTACCAATAATTACAGCTTTTCCACTTTCTTCATTACCTTACAGGTTATTTTCAGCTTTGATGTGATGGGCTTTAATGTGGAACAAGCACTTTATTCCCGTGTGATTGACACGCTGATCGGCGCGACCATTTCTTGGTTTGCCGTGTCTTACTTATGGCCGGATTGGAAATATTTGCAGTTGGATAAAGTCAGCCGTCAGGCAATCAAAAGCGATGCCCAATATTTGCTGTATATTGTCAGTCAATTACAGTTCGGCAAAGGCGATAACTTGAAATACCGCATTGCCCGTCGTTATGCCCATGAATATGCCTCGGCATTAAGTGCTACCATCTCCAATATGAACCATGAGCCGAAAAAATATCAGGCGCATTTACAGGCGGGATTTGAGCTTTTAAAAATTAACTATTCTCTGCTTAGTTACATTTCTACGCTGGGCGCCTACCGCAGCAAAATGAAACAAATGCAACAAAGCACCTTCTTTTTAGCGGAATTCTATCCTGCTGCGAAGAAAATCATTCATATCCTAGAAAATATTGAGCAACTGACACCAACACAGTTTGAGACGTTGCACAATAATATTGAAGTGAGTTTGAAACAGGCTCAAAGCCATTTTGAAAAAAATAATAAAGCGGCACAGCTGCAAGCACACATTCCAATGCAGCAACTCAGCATGATCAATCAAATTTTACCGCTGCTTTACCAAGCCATTCAGAAATGTTGCTAGACATCAATCAAGATCAGAATAGCCGCTTCACCGCCCCATTCTTTTGGGGCTTGGTGCAATGCCCGTACTTTCGGATGTTGTACTAACCAACGGGGAATCTGGCGTTTTAACGTATAAGTGCCATAACCTGTCATCACGCTGGCACAATAAAGATGTTCTTTCTCGCAGGTTTGAATTAATGCCGCCAGCTCTAATTTTGCCTGTTCACGTGTTAAGCCATGCAAATCTAAAAAAATCTCCGGTGAAAAATCGCCACGCCGTAATTGTTTCAACAAATGGGAATCTTCATTTTCACGCAAATATTTGACCGCACTTTCCTCATTTAATAACGGCTCATATTCATCAGAAAAATAAAATAACGTGTCTTGTTGTTCACGCTGTTCTTTTATCGTTGCCAGTGCTTTCTTTTTATGGGGGCGTGCAGCCACAAAAGTATCCTGTTTTAACGGTTTCACGCCTTTCATTTCAGCACGAAACAGGGAAATTGCTTCCTCATCTAACATTTCGTTTCCTATCTCAAATATGGTATAACTACGCGCAATTTTAACATTGATACGAGCAAATCATGAACCAAATTACCTTCAATCAGGAACTTATTGACGATATTTATTCCGCCAACGTACAAGAAGAACTACACACGATCAAAGATTTTCTACGTTGGTGCTACAGTACCTTCAATCGTGCCGACATTTACTACGGACACGGCTACGACAATGCTTGGGATGAAGCACAACAATTGGTCTTAACCACCCTTCACCTCCCTGCTGATTTCCCAAGCGAATTGTATGACACTCGACTCACGACGGCAGAAAAGCTTGAAATCATCCGTTTGGTTATCATCCGCATTGAAAAACGCATTCCTGTCGCCTACTTAATTCACCGTGCTTGGTTCTGCGGCTTAGAATTTTATGTGGATGAACGCGTGATCGTTCCTCGCTCTCCCATCAGCGCCTTGATTGAACAAGGGTTCGCCGGCTTATTAACGCGTGAACCGCAACGCATTTTAGATATGTGTACCGGCAGCGGCTGTATTGCCATCGCCTGTGCGGAGCGCTTCCCTGAAGCAGATGTGGATGCTGTTGACCTCTCTTTTGATGCATTGAATGTTGCCGAAATCAACATTGAACGCCACAATTTAACTCATCGTGTCTTCCCGATTCAGTCGGATTTATTCTCCCGTTTATTGGAAGAACAGTACGATCTCATTGTCACTAACCCACCTTATGTAGATCTAGAAGATCTCTCCGATATGCCGGAGGAATTTCACTACGAACCGGAAATGGCTCTTGGCTCCGGCAATGATGGGTTAACTATCACCAAAGAAATCCTACGTCTAGCGCCGAATTACTTAGCTGACGATGGCGTATTAGTCTGCGAAGTTGGTAACAGCATGGTGCATTTAATTGAACAATTCCCACAAGTGCCGTTTAACTGGCTTGAACTTGCCAATGGCGGCGTGGGCGTATTCGCCTTAACCAAAGCCCAATTGCTTGAACATCAACATGTGTTTCAATAAGCGGAAATAATAAAAAGAAAAAGTGCGGCCTATTTTAAAAACGTTTTTAAAACCGACCGCACTTTTTAGCTCTGCCCAATTATTTATTCAACATTGCTCTCAACGCTGAACCGATTTCTGCCAAACTTCTCACGGTTTTCACACCGGCGGCTTCCAGTGCTGCGAATTTTTCATCGGCAGTCCCTTTTCCGCCACTGATAATGGCACCAGCATGCCCCATTCGTTTGCCTTTCGGCGCCGTCACGCCGGCAATGTAGCTCACTACCGGTTTGGTCACATGTTCTTTAATAAATGCCGCTGCCTCTTCCTCGGCTGAACCGCCAATTTCGCCGATCATGACAATAGCTTCCGTTTGCGGATCCTCTTGGAATAGTTTCAAAATATCCACAAAATTGGAACCGGGGATTGGATCGCCGCCGATACCCACACAAGTGGATTGGCCCAAACCTTCGTCAGTGGTTTGTTTCACGGCTTCATATGTCAACGTGCCTGAGCGAGAAACAATGCCAATTTTTCCTTTTTTATGAATGTTGCCCGGCATGATGCCGATTTTGCATTCTTCCGGTGTAATCACGCCCGGACAGTTTGGCCCAATCATGCGTACACCGGTTTGGTTCAAGCGTTGTTTCACCACCAGCATATCCAAGGTTGGGATGCCTTCGGTGATACAAATAATCAATTTAATCCCGGCATCAATGGCCTCTAAAATCGCATCTTTACAGCCCGGCGCCGGCACATAAATCACCGTTGCTGTGGCACCGGTTGCCTCGACTGCATCGCGTACGGTGTCAAACACAGGCAATCCTAAATGGGTCGTGCCACCTTTATTTGGTGAAACGCCCCCCACCAGTTTAGTGCCATAAGCTAATGCTTGTTCGGAGTGGAATGTACCTTGACCGCCGGTGAAACCTTGGCAAATCACTTTTGTATCTTTATTAATTAAAATTGACATGCTATTGCTCCTTATGCGTTAGCCTTTGCCGCTTTCACCGACTCTACCGCCGCATCAGTCAACGTTTGGGCAGCAATAATATTCAAACCGCTCTTCGCTAAAATTTCACGGCCTAACGGGGCATTATTACCTTCTAAACGCACCACCACCGGCACGTTGACACCCACTTCGTTCACAGCCGCTACAATCCCTTCAGCAATCAGATCGCAGCGTACAATGCCACCGAAAATATTGACGAGTACCGCTTTTACATTTTTATCAGAAAGGATGATTTTAAAGGCTTCCGCAACACGTTCTTTGGTTGCACCGCCGCCCACATCTAAGAAGTTCGCCGGTTGACCGCCGTGTAACTTCACAATATCCATAGTCCCCATGGCAAGCCCTGCGCCGTTCACCATGCAACCAATATTGCCGTCTAATGCCACATAGTTAAGCTGGAAACTTTCCGCTAGGGCTTCGCGCGGGTCTTCTTGGCTTGGATCTTGCATTGCCGCTAAAGCCGGCTGACGATATAACGCATTGCCATCCACCACGATTTTGGCATCTAAACAAAGGAGATTGCCTTCTTTGGTGACTACCAGCGGATTCACTTCTAATAAGGACAAATCTCTTTCGACGAACATTTTTGCCATTTGGGTAAAAATATGGGCAAATTGTTTCACTTGATCGCCTTTTAAACCCAATTTAAACGCCAGCTCACGCCCTTGATATGGCATACCACCGGTAAGCGGATCAATCGCCATTTTGTGTAATAAGTGCGGTGTTTTTGCCGCGACTTCTTCAATATTCATTCCACCCTCAGTGGACACCATGAACACAACACGTTGAGAAGCACGATCGAGCACCGCGCCTAGATACAATTCACGTTCAATTTGTGAGCCTTCTTCTACATAAATCGTGTTTACCGGCTGACCATTAGCATCCGTTTGGAAAGTGACCAAGCGTTGCCCTAACCATTTATTCGCAAACTCTCTGACTTCCGCTTCGTTGCGTACAAGTTTCACGCCACCCGCTTTACCACGTCCACCGGCATGCACTTGACATTTCGCCACCCAAACATCACCGTCTAACTGTTTAATCGCCTCTGCCGCTTCATCTGCGGTTTTACAGGCAATGCCTTTGCCCACCGGCAATTTGTATTCGGCAAAAACTTGCTTACTTTGATATTCATGTAGATTCATAGAAAATCCTCTGTTAAATGCCCTAATTTTTATCGTCTGTTGAAACAAAGAACCGCCTGTCTTACGCACACGCGGTTCTTCTTTCTTTAGATTTCTAGCAATAATCTTGTTGGGTCTTCCAACAATTCTTTCACGGTGACCAAGAAACCGACAGACTCACGGCCATCAATTAAACGGTGGTCATAACTTAATGCCAAATACATCATTGGACGAATCACCACTTGACCATCCACAGCAACCGGACGCTCTTTAATGGCGTGCATACCCAAAATCGCGCTTTGCGGTGGGTTGATAATTGGGGTGGACATCAAAGAACCAAACACACCACCATTGGTAATCGTAAAGTTACCGCCGGTTAAATCTTCCACGGTTAACTTACCATCACGTCCTTTTTCCGCTAAGGCTTTAATCGATTTTTCAATGTCTGCCATAGAAAGGTTGTCGCAATCACGCAACACCGGGGTCACCAAACCACGTGGCGTGGAAACCGCAATACTCACGTCAAAATAATTGTGATAAACCACATCGTCACCGTCAATGGAGGCATTCACTTCCGGATAACGTTTCAAGGCTTCCACCACGGCTTTGATGTAGAAAGACATAAAACCTAAACGTACGCCGTGTTGTTTTTCAAATTTTTCACCGTATTGTTTACGCAAATTCATGATCGGTTTCATATCCACTTCATTGAACGTAGTTAACATCGCCGTATTATTTTTAGCTTCCAACAAACGCTCTGCAATACGTTTACGTAAACGGGTCATCGGCACGCGTTTTTCACTGCGTGCGGAATATGCCATTGTGCTGACTGTTGTTTCTGCTGGTTTAGGCGCTGCTGCACGTTTTGCGATAACCGCTTCAACGTCTTCGCGGGTAATACGACCGCCCACACCGGTGCCTTTCACCTCGGAAGCTTGAATATCGTGTTCCGCCAATAAACGACGAACTCCCGGACTTAACGCATCCGTGCTATGAGGCTCATCCGGCACTTCGGTGCGACGATCCGCCGGTGTCGGTTCTGCCGTTTTTTCCATGGCTGCTGCAGCGGCTGTTGCGGAAGCTTCCAATTTACCCAACAACTGCTTGCTCACCACTGTGGCACCTTCATCCTGCACGATTTCACTGATCACGCCATCTGCTTGCGCCGGTACTTCAAGCACCACTTTGTCTGTTTCAATTTCCACAATCACTTCATCGCGTTTCACCGCATCGCCTGCTTTTTTATGCCAAGTAGCGACTGTTGCATCAGCAACCGACTCGGGCAAATCCGGGACAAGAATTTCAATAGTCATAATTTCATTCCTTTTTTTGTATTCATTTAGCTAAGTATCAATGTTGTTAAGCATAAAGTGCGGTCGTTTTTTAGGGTGTTTTTTAAAACAAACGAAAAACACACCGCACTTTAACGGATTAAAGAGTCAATGCATCTTCCACCAATTGTTTTTGCTGTTTGGCATGCAATGACAAATAACCTACCGCCGGTGAAGCAGAAGCCGGGCGACCGGCATAAGACAATTTGGCATTGTCCGGAATCACAGCCTCAAAGTTATGTTTACTACAATACCAAGCCCCTTGGTTCAGTGGCTCTTCTTGACACCATACAAAATCCGTTACATGTGAATAAGGCGCTAAAGCGGCTTTCACATCGTCATGCGGGAACGGATAAAGTTGCTCAATACGAATGATAGCCACGTTATCCTGTTCATTTTTACGGCGTTGTTCCAATAAATCGTAATACACTTTACCGACACACATCACCACACGTTTCACATTTTTCGGGTCAAGGTTGTCAATTTCACCAATGACCGTTTGGAATGTGCCGTTAAGCAATTCATCCATACTGGACACCGCTAGCGGATGACGTAGCAAGGATTTCGGTGAAATACCAATCAACGGACGGCGCATTTTACGAATAGCTTGGCGACGTAACATGTGATACACCTGCGCCGGCGTTGTAGGCACACAAACTTGCATATTTTGTTGTGCACAAAGTTGCAAATAACGCTCTAAACGGGCAGATGAGTGTTCCGGGCCTTGTCCTTCGTAACCGTGTGGTAGCAACATCACTAAGCCACACATTCTGCCCCATTTTTGTTCGCCGGAGCTGATGAATTGGTCAATCACGATTTGCGCCCCGTTGGCGAAATCACCAAACTGCGCTTCCCAAATGGTTAAAGTTTTCGGATCCGTGGTGGCATAACCATATTCAAAGGCAAGCACCCCTTCTTCGGTTAAAACGGAATCCCATACTTCAAAGCGACCTTGATTGGCGTGTAATTGGGTCAATGGCACATAGCTGGTACCGTCTTTTTGGTTATGTACAACGGCATGACGATGGAAGAACGTACCACGACCGGCATCTTCACCGGATAGACGCACATGAATGCCTTCATCCAACAAGGTGGCGTACGCCATGGTTTCCGCCATCCCCCAGTCTAATAATTTTTCGCCTCGCCCCATTTCTTGGCGGTCGGCATAGATTTTTTCAACACGAGGGTGCGGTTGCACATAATCCGGATAGTGAGATACACGTTTTGCTAAGGTTTTAAACCGCTCTTCCGGGAATTTGCTTTCATACGGCGCTGTCCAGTCATAGTTGAGATACTGCAACCAGTCCACTTTTGCCATATCCATCGCACGCCATTCCGGCACGACACATTCGCCATTATCCAAGGCATCGCGGTATAAATTGGAAATTTCAGTAGCATCTTCTTCCGTAATCACGCCTTCTTGAATTAAACGATTGGCGTATACTTTCGGTGGTGTTGGATGTTTTTTGATAATGCCATACATCATCGGCTGAGTGGCCAACGGTTCATCTGCTTCGTTATGACCATGACGGCGATAGGAAATCAAATCAATGAAAATATCTCGCTTAAAGACCGCACGATATTCCACCGCCATACGGGCAGCAAAAGCAACGGCCTCCGGATCATCGCCGTTCACATGAATAATCGGCGCCTGAATCATTTTGGCGATATCAGTACAAAACTCGGTAGAACGAGTATCGTTCGGGTTAGAGGTGGTGAAACCGATTTGGTTATTGATCACAATACGAATCGTGCCGCCCACTTTATAACCCCGTGCATTAGACATATTCAAAGTTTCTTGCACAATACCTTGACCGGTAACTGCGGAGTCACCGTGCACCGTTACCGCCAACACTTTGTTATGTTCGGTGTCTTGTTTACGGGTTTGTCTTGCGCGGACGGAGCCAATCACAACCGGGCTCACAATTTCTAAGTGAGACGGGTTAAAGGCAAGTGTCAAATGTACTTTTTTATCATCTACCGCAAAATCGGAGGAGAAACCTTGGTGATATTTCACATCACCGGTGCGATTATCTTCCGCGTGTTTACCGGCAAATTCATCAAACAAGTCGCTCGGGCGTTTACCAAACACGTTAACCAACATATTTAGACGACCACGGTGAGCCATGCCCAAGACCACATCGTCCATACCGTTACGACTGGCGTGACGAATAATCTCTTTCATCATCGGAATAAACGCATCGCTTCCTTCCAACGAGAAACGTTTCGCGCCTGGGAATTTCGCGCCTAAGTAACGCTCTAAGCCATCCGCTGCCGTTAATTCTTTCAACAAATTGATTTTTTCGTCTTTAGTGAAAAGTGGCTGTTGAATCCATTTTTCTTGTTTACTTTGCAACCAATTACGCTGTTCCATATCATGAATGTGCATAAACTCCAGCCCAATATTGCCACAATAGGTCGCTTTCAAGTCGCGGGCTAAATCACGCAGTTTCATGCTTTCTTTGCCATAAACGGCATAGTCAATATTGAAACTTTCGTCCAGATCAGCGTCGGTTAATCCATGTTGGTGATAGTCTAATTCAGGCACCGAGGAAGTTTTCCAACGGTAATAATTGAGAGGGTCGAGTGTGGCTTCAATGTAACCACGAGAACGGTATGCGTTAATGAATTGTAAAACTTTGACTAATTTGGCGCTCGCTTCCGGATCAATCACGGTCACGCTCTGCCCATGATTTTCTCGCGCTAAACGGCGGAAATAATCGCGCACCGTTGAATGGGGTTGCTCAAGTGCGGTGGATTTTGGCAGCGTTTTAAAAATTTCCTGCCAACTGGCATCCACACTGTTCGGGTCTTCAAGATAACTTTCATAAAGATCCTCAATATAAGACTGATTTGCCCCACCTAGTGCACTGGAGGAGAGCCATTCATGTAAAGAATGCTGCATACATACCACCTTAAGATTTAAATACGCTAACAAACAACGTAACGGTAAATAAAATACAGAAGAATTTTCTGCGCTTTGAATGCTTGCATTATGCCAAAAGCATTCATTTGATACTGTGATCTAGGTTTGAATTTTTACAAAAAATTAACTTTTGTGTAAAAAAAGAGCAGTGAAAATATTTTCATTTCTCACCGCACTTTCTAAAAAATTAAAGAGGTAATTTACTCGCTCGCTTTGACATAAGGGTTGGTTCGTTTTTCTTCACCAATAGTGGTATAAGGCCCATGCCCGGGTACCACAATCATATCATCCCCCAAAGGGTATAATTTATTGCGAATAGACGACAGAATCTCTTCATAACTGCCTCCCGGGAAATCCGTGCGTCCAATGCCATTTTTGAACAACACATCACCGGTAAAAGCAATACGTTTTTGATGTTCAATAAAACCGATATGCCCTGGCGTGTGTCCCGGCAAGTGTAAAACCTCAAACGTGAAATCACCGATATTGAGCGTTTCACCTTCCTGATTTAACCAACGATCCGGTTCAAAAGCAGACACCTCAAACAGCATGCCAAATTTTTCTGACTGTTGTGGCAAGTTTTTAAACCAATAATCATCTTGCGAATTAGACCCCCAAATTTGGACATTAAAATGCTGTTTTAATTTTTCTGCCGCCCCCACATGGTCTAAATGGCCGTGAGTTAATAAAATCACTTGTAAATTCAACCCAAGTTCTTCAATCCGTTTAATCAGTTTTTCCGCTTCGCCACCCGGATCAATAATTGCCGCTTTTTTTTCATCATCCCAAATTAAAGAACAATTTTGTTGAAATGTCGTTACAGGGATAATTTCAATGTTCATACGATACTCGCCATATTTTTCGGTAAAAAAACCGCACAAAAGTGCGGTCTAAATATCAGATGTTTTTACTAACTACCGCGCCAAGTACGCACCGGGCCGGTATCCATGTGCACAAAATTACTGCGTGGATAAAAGCCAACACCACCATTTTGTAGCGCATCAACCGCATCACGTACTTTCGCTAACGGAATGCCATCAATGCGAAAATCAATGGCTTGTCCACGAATATGATAGCTATTACTTGCAACTCCACGGCTACGACGATGCATTGCCGCATTGCTGGCAGCAGAACGATAACCACAAATAATTTGAATTTCCGTGTTGCGTAAGCCGAGATTTTGCTGCACCTTATAGAATTTGGTAAAAAGATTTGGGTCCATTCGATGAACCTGATTGGTACGCTTATCACGTAGAAGGTGGTCTAATAATCGCAACGTGGCATTACTGAAACCACGTCCAAGCGCAAATTCTGCACTCAGTTTCTCACCGGTATTAATGTTACGAAAACTTAGTAGGCGTGGTTTTGGCGTTGATACAGCCGCTAAAACCGTATTCGGCAAAAGTGAAGCGCCTAATACAATTCCTCCTAGCGATAACCATTTACGTCGACCATGGTTAATATGACTCATTATGTATTTCCTAAATATGATAACAATCCGCTTACTTGATTAAGGTTACCAAGCTAAATTCCACGGATTAACGTTGAATATAGTGTTTTAAAATATCCCAATTAATATAACTTAAATCAGGCGTTTTGTCATAACCGTAAATATCCGGCAATGTGTGAACTTGATCTTTATCCACCCATGCAGTGACATAATACAAAAAGACCGGATTATCCGATTTAATACCCGCTGAGGTTGTTTTTTTACTTTTCAGTACATTTTGTTTTGTTTCATCCGTCCAACCGGCTTCTTTGAGTAAAATTGTCGCTAGCTGATCAGATTTTTCCACACGGACACAACCGGAACTCAAAGCGCGGTTTTTATTGCCGAATAAATTACGTTTCGGTGTATCGTGCAAATAAATTGCCTCAGAACTCGGCATATTGAATTTATAGTTTCCTAATGCACTGTTATCACTTGGTGCTTGGCGCAAGCGATATGGGAATCTTTTCGCCGACATATTTTCCCAATCGATAGTGTAAGGATCGATAGTATTGCCGCTACCATCAATAATCGTATAGCCATGGCGATAAATATAACTCGGATCTTTACGTACTTTTGGAATAATGTCTTCGTTAATCAAACGGGTTGGCGCATTCCAAGGCGGGTTCACTACCACATTACTCAAACGACTAGACATCACCGGCGTTTTACGGCTTGATTGTCCAACAATCACACGAGAACTTAAAATCACTTGTCCATCGCGATAATAATTAAGTTCGTAACTTGGAATATTCACGAAAATACCATCTTGGAATACCGGTAAAATGCGTAAACGTTGAGCATTAATCGCCAAACGATGCAATTCAACCATATTATGCTTATCAACACCCGCTTCAATCATATGAGCAACGCGCGCCGATGTTTGCTTAAAGAGCGCATTTTCGCCGGAAAGATTTTTCACAAAAGTGAAATTATCATTATTTTTGACCGCACTTAACCATGCAGACACTTGCTCATCACTTAACTGACCGGCTTTATAGCTATTGCCTGCATATAACCATTTTTGGGCGGATTCCGCTACATTGGTGGCATAAAACAAATAATCTAAAAATGCATCGGTTAACAGAACATCTTCAATTAACTCGCCTTTTCCAGCGGCTTCATAGATCGCATTTAAAGCATTTGCTGAGCGTTTTGAAATTCCCCCGGCAATCGCTAAGGCATAATCGTGTAAAAATTGCTGCTTGGCCTGATTATCTGTCCAAATTGGAGAAAAATGATTCTCAACATAAATTTTGGCAATTAAAGGTTTAAATTGAAGAGAGATATCACCAAAACGCTCAGAGAAAAGTTTTTCAGCTTCAATCGCCAAACGTTCTTCTTCGGCTTTTTTCTCAGCAGCTAAACGCGCTTCCTCGACCTTATTTTCTAGCTCCAACTGCTGTGTGGCGAGAGTTAAATCACTTTGCTGTAATTCTTCTGCAGCGACATTCCCCACATAAAGCGCGCTTATCATCGCGAGAGTAACTAATTTAAACGTTCGAGTATTCATCAACTTACCTTAATTTTTATAAACTTTCTTAAAAACGACCGCACTTATAAAAGTGCGATCCAAAAACAAGAGATTTATTGATTTGCAGACTTATCAGCCTGTTTTATTTCAGCCTTTTTCTGCTCAAATTTAACCATATCTGCCGCAATTGCAGCGGCCTCTTTCAAGAAGAAATCCGGCGCTTCATAATCTTTCGGCAAATCATCAATATCTTTCAATGGCTTTTTACCTTCACGTTTGAAACGCTCATTAATGTCTTTCAAACGTTTCTCGTCATCTTTATCATTTTCCGCTTTGCGTTTTTGATAATTTAACGACAAGAACTTACGTTCACGACGTTCATTACGCACTTTTAAATCTTCGTTAAGTGCAATAAATTCCGGATTTTTCGCCATGCGGGCATTATGTTTTTGCACCAATTCAGAGACCGGTTCGCGTGCTTCGCTCACCTCAGAATAATTCACTGACGGAATTTTATCCCATGGCAATGCGTTATCTTCTTTTTCTTCACCATATTCTTTACTATCAATGACATCTGGGAATTGAATATCCGGTGCAACACCTTTCAACTGTGTGCTACCGCCATTGATACGATAGAATTTTTGAATCGTATATTGCAATAAACCCAGTGGCGTTTGATCCAAGTCGTAAACAAAATTCAAAGAGCGGCTTTGTTGAACGGTGCCTTTTCCATAAGAATTTTGCCCAATAACGATACCACGATTGTAATCTTGGATTGCCGCAGCAAAAATTTCAGAGGCTGATGCACTAAAACGATTGATCATAACCAATAACGGACCGGTATATTGTTGCGCATTATCCGGATCTTCATGTACACGAATACGTTGATAAGCATCGCGAACCTGAACAACCGGGCCATCGCTAATAAATAAACCGGTCAAACCAACGGCTTCCGTTAAAGCACCACCGCCATTTTCACGAAGATCAACGATTAATGCAGACGCTTTTTTCGCTTTCATGTCGTTAAGTAATTTTTTGACATCTTCTGTTAATCCCAAGTAAAAACTAGGAATCTTAATCACCGCAACATCAACGCCATCCATTTTCTCAATCGTTAATTTTGCTGCTTGGTCTTCAATACGAATTTTATCACGTACCAAGGTAACAATGCGGGACTTGCCACCTTTAGCCGATTCAACTTCTAAACGAACTTTAGACCCTTTTTTACCTTTGATCTTGTCAACAATGTCCTCTAAGCGCCAACCGACTACATCTTCAATTTCACCTTTTTCTTGGCCCACACCAATAATTTTATCGCCAGCTTTAAGTTTTTTACTGCGTTCTGCCGGCGCGCCAGGCACTAACGATTTAATACTGGTTTCATCGTCTTCAGACTGTAACGTAGCACCAATACCTTCCAAAGAAAGATTCATACTTTCATTGAAGCTTTTTGCCGTACGAGGTGCCAAATAACTGGTGTGTGGATCGATTTCACGGGCAAATGCGTTTAAGTAGGTTTGTACCACATCATCCGCTTTGGTTTGAGTCAATCGACGAATGGCCAAGTTATAGCGTTTAACTAATTTCTCTTTAATTTCAGGCCATTTTTTGTCTTTTAATTTCAAATTGATGATGTCATTTTTAACACGCGCTTCCCATAATTTATCGGCTTCCGCTTCCGTTTTAGGCCATGCGGCTTTTTCACGATCAATTTCAATTTGCGTATCGTCATTTAAAGCAGGCTCTTTATCCAACAAAGACAATGCGTAACGATAACGCTCATAACGACGTTTCATCATTAAATCATAGATATTAAACGCAATATCCAAGTTGCCTGCATTCAATTCATCATCAATTTTTTTGCCATATTTTGCGCGTAAATCATCAATATCCGACTGTAAAAAAGTATTACGGTTAAAGTCTAATCCTTTGAGATAACGCTCAAAAATCTTCTCAGAGAATTCGTCATCTAATTGAAATTTACGATAATGAGACTGTGTCAAACGTGTTGTTGCCCGTTTCGTGGCAAACATATTCGCTTCAGAAGGTTGCAGTGCAACAATATCTGAAGGCTTTAACTTAGGTTGCACCGCGTCAACAACACCCACATTAAGAAACAATGTTCCTAATACAAGTGCGGTCAAATAATTTTTCGTTTTAGTCAATTTCATTCAAACTTTCCTAATATATACGGCAAAAACAAAATGAAGTTATCTGCACAGATAACTTCATTAAAAGTTGGTTTAAGCAAATAAGCGATCTGCTGTGACGTTTACGACCAAACCGTTATCTAATTCTACGCGGGCGGCCTCGTTGGAGAATTCCAACACTTTAGCATTTTGCGCTCTGTCGCCCACTTTGACCTTCACCAGCTGACCTTCTTGTAACTCTGCCATGTTTACGCTGGTCAGCGCTAATTTAGGTTTACGTGCCATTTTTTCACCCTGTTTTGGAGTACGACGCGCCGGGCGCTTTTTCTCCGTTGCCGGCTTGGCGGCTTTTTCCGCTGCGCGTTTTTGTGCAACCAATGCTTTAGCTTCCGCTAATTGTTGAGCAGCATGATCCGCATGTTCCTGTTCTAATTCACCAGCCGGATTACCTTGTAAATCCACACGCACGGCACCCACTTTACAACCATGTAAATAGCGCCAGTTAGACGTATATTGACGTAAAGCATGACGTAATTGTGTTTTACTTACGCGTTCATCATCTTTTAATGCTTCACTTAAATCTTGGAACAAACCGATTTTTAATGGTTTTGCTTCGCCCTCAAGAGAAAAACAGAGCGGAAATTTTTCCGCCAAATAAGCAATTATTTCTTTATTATTAGTTAATTTTTGTACTTCTGTCATGACGAAATCCTGTAGACATCCTATATAGATTTTGAATAGAAAAAACTTGCCACATTTTAGCCACTTTGGCTAAAAATGACAATGAATAATCAGTTTTAGCGTGGAGAAATCATAAACGCCGGCAAAAACGACCGCACTTTTTTATGCCATCTTCAGCAAATCCGTGCCAAAAGAAAAGAACCAGTATAAAATACGCGTTTCTTTAATGAGGAATAACAATTCATGACAGGCAAGTTACAAACCGATTTGACCAAGGCAAATTACTCCCGCATAGCCCGCTGCGGCGATTGTAATGCCGTGATCAAAATTCTGCCCTTACAAAAAGGCCAACGCGCTGTCTGTCCGCGCTGCCATAATGTGTTGTACTCAACCAACCGCTGGAGCCTTAAACGCTGTTCCATTATAGCCCTTTCAATTTTGATACTCATGCCCTTTGCGCTCACCTACCCGCTGTTGAGCATTCACCTGCTCGGTGAAAAAATTAATGCTTCGGTATGGCAAGGGGTTTGGAAAATGGCAACACAAGGCTTCTCTTATACGGCATTTTTAATTTTTATTTGTGCTGTTTTTATGCCTATTGCCTTTGCGCTTTTAGTCATTTTGTTGCGCTTAGCGCAAATGGTCAAAGCCAAACCTCGCAACCTTTTAATCTCCTTAGGCTACATTAAACCGTGGGTCATGTTTGATGTATATTTAGTGGCGCTGGGGGTGACGATGTTCAAAGTAAAAGAATACGCCACGTTAGAATTGGATATTTATTTAATCGCCTTTATTTTTACTGCACTTTTAACCACGTTATTATTTATCAAAATTAACCCGGCAGAAGTGTGGAATGATTTTTACCCACAAAGTAAGGCGGTCAACGACATCACCAAAGCAGAGGATTTGCGCTACTGTCATTATTGCCAATACAGTTTCCTTAATCCCTTGACGGATAATAAAGGCAAAGAAATTTGCCCGCGTTGTTATTCGCAAATTGATATTCCTTCTGCCATAAAATTACAACGGACTTGGGCGTTATTGTTAGCCGGTATTATCATGCTCTTCCCGGCAAACCTGCTGCCCATCTCGGTAATCTATGTCAATGGCGCACCAAGTGCCGATACGCTAATGTCCGGCGTGCTAAGTTTTATTGACATGGGAAGCTATTTCATTGCCTTTGTCGTTTTCACCGCCAGTATTTTCGTGCCCGTCAGTAAGGTATTGATTATTTTATATTTACTGATTTGTGTACATTTTAAGCTGAAACACTCCATCCGCTGGCAAATGCGTTTATTGCATGTGGTCCATTTTGTCGGTCGCTGGTCGATGTTGGATTTATTCGTTTTAGCACTCATGATGTCCTTAGTCACCAGAGGGCAAATTATTGATTTTTCTGTAGGCACTGCTGCGCTGTATTTTGGCGCCGCAGTTTTCTTAACAATGATTGCAGCGGAACAATTTGATAGCCGCTTAATTTGGGAAATTTATGACAGACAACACAAAACACACAACACACACTGAAGTCGATGCCAACGTCACTCAAAATAGACGTATTTCACCTTTTTGGCTTCTTCCTTTCATTGCGCTTTGTATCGGTGCTATTTTGTTCTTTCAAATAATTCAAGAACAAGGTGTCAGCGTTCGTATTACTTTCGCAAACGGTGAAGGTTTAGTCGCAGATAAAACCCAAATTCGCTATCAGGGGCTACAAATCGGTGTTGTGAAGAAAGTTAACTTTACCGACAACCTGCAAAAAGTCGATGTAGTGGCCAATATTTATCCGGAGGCCAAAAGCATCCTGCGCGAAAACACTAAATTTTGGTTGGTCAAGCCAAGTGCCTCTTTAGCCGGGATTTCAGGGCTGGATGCCTTGGTGTCAGGTAACTACATCACGTTACAACCTGGTGATGGCGATGCTAAACACGAATTTATTGCAGAAACAGAAGGCCCTATTGCGCAATTAAACCCGGGCGATTTATTGATCCATTTAATTGCTGATGATCTTGGTTCTATCTCTATTGGCGCCTCCATTTATTACAAAAAAATGCCCGTGGGGAAAGTCTATGACTACCATTTCACCGAAGACGGTAAAAAAGTAGAAATCGATATTGTCATCGATAAACCTTATGCAAAATTTGTGAAAAAAGACAGCCACTTTTGGAACATCAGCGGCATCAATGCCAATATCGGTGTATCCGGTTTAAATGTGAACATAGATAGTCTGAATGCTGTTGTGCAAGGTGCCGCCGCTTTTGACTCACCGCACGACAGTCCGATTGCAGAAATGAACGAAACCTATACGCTTTATTCCAACTTACAAGCGGCAAAACGCGGCATTAATATCAGCGTGAATATTCCGAATGTCGCCGGGCTTGAGGCAGGTAAAACACAAGTGTATTACCAAAACACCGAGATTGGTGTGCTATCCAAATTAAGTGCGGTAGAAAATAACGATGAAATGTTAAGTGGCACCTTGCTCATTGATCCCAACCTAACCAATTTATTTAAAACGAATACTCACATTGTATTGCGTGCGAAAAAAAGTGGCTTAGGCGATTTAACCGATATTCAAAAACTTTTACGCGGTCAATATTTTGAAGTTCTGCCGGGCAATGGCGATACTCAAACCGCCTTTAATGTAATTAAAGAAAGCGAGTTATTGCTCAAACAACCGAATACCTTAGTACTCAACTTAACCGCGCCGGAAACTTACGGCATTAGTGAAGGACAACCGCTGATCTATAACAATATTCAAATTGGTGAAGTGGTCGCGCAACATGTCGCTTCCGATGGGGTGCAATTTAAAGTTGCCGTTGCCGCTGATTATCGCCATTTGATCCACAGTGATACGTTATTTGTTGCAGCATCCAATTTTGATGTGAGTATTGGCGTTGATGGCTTACGCTTTGAAGCTGCCACGCCAGAAAGATGGTTACAAGGCGGCATTCGAGTCATTGCGGGCAAAGAACAAAGTAAAGCAAAAGAAAATTACGTACTTTATCGCGATTTAGCTAGTGCAGAAGCTGGCATTACCGATAATCGCCCAACCCCAACACTCACCCTGACGACGTCTAATTTGCCAAGTATTAACAAAGGCTCATTGGTACTTTATCGCCAATATGAAGTGGGCAAAATTTTAGATATCCGTCCACAACAGCAAAACTTTGCAGTTGATGTATTTATTTATCCGAAATACCAACACTTATTAACTGATAAAAGCCTGTTCTGGGTGGAAAGTGCGGCGCAAATTGACATTACGCCGAAAGGTATCAGCATTCAAGCAACACCGATTACCCGTTCACTAAAAGGCGCAATCAGTTTTGATAACAGTGGTAGCAAACATAATCGCACCCTTTATCCGAATGAACTTCGAGCAAAATCTGCCGGACAACAAATTATCCTCACGGCAGAAGATGCGACGAATTTAAGTAAAGGCATGGCGCTACGTTATTTGGGCTTAACGATCGGCGAAATTGACAGCGTTCAATTAGATCAAAAGAATAATAAAATCATCAGCAAAGCGTTGATTCATCCGAACTATATGGCATTAATTGCCAAAGAAGGCTCCCGTTTCAAAGTGATTTCACCGCAAATTTCCGCTGGTGGTATTGAAAATATCGACAGCCTATTGCAACCGTATATTGATGTGGAGATTGGTTCCGGCAAAACGAAAACCCAATTTGCCTTAACCCAATCCGTCAACAATAACATCAAATACACCAATGGCTTGCCGCTTGTCTTGGAAACGACAGATGCGTTAAACATTACTACCGGTTCGCCGATCATGTATCGCGGTGTAGAAGTAGGTACAATTAAAAATTTAGAGCTAAACTCCCTCGGCGATCGCGTATTAATTCATATTGTCATTGCGTCAAAATACCAACATTTAGTCCGCAAAAACTCTGAATTCTGGATTGCTTCGGGCTATGATTTCAATCTGAGCTTGTCTGGGGCACAATTTAACACAGGCAGTGTGCAGCAATTGCTCAAAGGCGGAATTTCTTTCTCTACACCATCCGGCACAGTCGTTCAGGAACCGGCAAAGGCGAATCAACGTTTCTTATTGCAAATAAAACGTCCGCAAGATAGCCAGAAATGGAATCAGGGTGCATTGCCACCAAGCCATTAAAGTGCGGTCATTTTTCCAAGTGTTTTTTATTTTAAATGTTGAATAAAAATATTTAATATTTTAAGAATTTCTTAAGAAACATCACTTATAATGCGCCACATCCGACACAAACAGCGATGTGGCGTGACTATTCCATCTGGTATTATTTAGGAGTCTTTATGAAAAAAATCGTAACCTTAGTAGCATTATTAGCCATGTCTTCCACCGCATTTGCCGGTTTTCAAGACACTAACGCAAGTAATAATCTAACCACCGTACAAGCGGCACAAAAAATGGCTGATCACGCACCAGTCACTTTAGAAGGCAACTTTGTTCGTCAAATCGATGACGATGAATTTATTTTCCGTGATAGCACCGGTGAAATCAAAGTGGATGTTGATGATCACGCATGGAAAGGCGTCAATGTCACGCCAAACGATCGCATTCGCATTCAAGGTTCCGTTGATAAAGATTTTGGTGAACCGACAAGTATTGAAGTACATCAAATTCAAAAAATTCAATAATTCACTCAAGCACCGCCTTTACGGCGGTGTTTTTTTATATTCAACAAACACACCAAAAAACAAACCGCACTTTGACTTAAAAAACCAAAGTGCGGTCTGTTTTTGAGATGAATTTATTTTATTTCTGTGTCGCTAATTCAAGTAACTTCACAATCACATTCACGGCATCTTTCATACCTTCCAGCGTAATCAACTCATGCTTACTATGGAAGTTATAACCGCCGGTAAAAATATTCGGACAAGCCAAACCCTTTTCCGCCAACCACGCGCCGTCTGTACCACCACGAATCAATTTATGATTAGGGGTAATATTACATTGTTTCATGGCTAAATCGGCTAGCTCAATGGCTTGCGGAACCTGTTTAACCACCTCATACATATTTTTATAGTTTTCGGTTAAAACCAGTTCAATCGGTTTTAACAAGCGTTTTTGCCGGTTAAATTTTTCCACTAAATCACGGATAAATTGTTTACGCTTTTCAAAATTAGCGCTGTCAAAATCGCGGATTAAATACTGTAATTCCACTTTTTCAATCGTGCCGTCAAAGTGATGCAAATGGAAAAAACCTTCTCGCTGTTCCGTTTGTTCCGGCACTTCCGTCGCCGGGAACGCATTTTGAAATTCGCAGGCCAAAGCAAGCGCATTAATCATTTTGTGCTTTGCATAACCGGGATGAATGTTGCATCCGTGGAAAGTAATTTTTGCAGAGGCCGCATTGAAATTTTCATATTCCAATTCACCGACTGCGCCACCATCTATCGTATACGCCCAATCACAAGAAAAACGATCAAACGGGAAAAATTGCATTCCTAAACCAATTTCTTCATCCGGGGTAAACGCCACCCGAATATTGCAGTGAGGTAAATTCTCAGTTTTTAAGCGATAAAGTGCGGTCATAATTTCCGCTATTCCGGCTTTATTATCCGCGCCTAACAACGTTTTGCCGTCTGTGACAATTAAGGTTTTGCCGACTAGTTGGTGTAAGAAAGGATAATATACCGGGCTGATAAACTCTTCGCCGATCCCCAAAGCAATATCACCACCACGATAGTTATCAATCACTTCAGGTTGTACATGTTTGCCGCTGCAATCCGGCGAGGTGTCAAGATGGGCAATTAAACCAATTGTCGGCGCGTGAGGATCTATGTTGGAGGGTAAAAATGCGGTTAATACAGCGTGTTTATTAAGCTCAATTTCTTGCAACCCGAGTGCCACCAATTCTTGCTGTAACAGTTTGGCTAAGGCTAATTGACCTGCCGAACTAGGAGAAATTTTAGCACCGGGTTTGGCTTGCGTATCATAACTCACATAATTAAAAAAACGCTCCAATACCAGTTCTCGAGATAATAAATCTTGCATTCTTTTTCTCCCTTATTTTTATCTAATTTGACTTTCCGAAAAAACAATAAAAAACTGCGCTAAGTCTAGCGATAAATAGGGCCAAAATCCTTGATATATCACAACTATTTTAGTTTTTATGAAAAAACCTGATTAATTCCTTTTCATTATCTCCCGTTCACTATATCATTAGCGCTTATTTTACAGTCGCCGCCTACATTTTTGTGGGCATTTGTTTCTAATTTTTACCGAAAAATTTCGGTACATTAGGGAGAAAACCAAAGAAAGTGGAAAACTCGGTTCAAAACAAGCCAATTATTGAGCTTCGTTCAATCAAAAAATCCTACGGTTCCAATACCATTATTAACGATTTTAATTTAACCATTAATAATGGTGAATTTGTCACCATTCTTGGCCCATCCGGTTGTGGTAAAACTACCGTATTGCGTTTATTGGCCGGATTGGAAGAATTAGATTCAGGCAACATTATTTTGGACGGTGAAGACATTACCAATGTGCCGGCAGAAAAACGTCACATCAACACCGTATTCCAAAGCTATGCTTTGTTCCCGCACATGACGATTTTTGAAAACGTAGCTTTCGGTTTGCGTATGCAAAAAGTGCCGGAAAGCGAGATCAAACCTCGTGTGTTAGAGGCATTGCGTATGGTACAGTTGGAAGAAATGGCGGAACGTAAACCAACCCAACTTTCAGGCGGACAACAACAGCGTATTGCGATTGCTCGTGCGGTCGTCAATAAACCTAAAGTCTTATTGCTTGACGAATCTCTTTCTGCGTTGGACTACAAATTGCGTAAAAAAATGCAATACGAGTTAAAACAATTACAACGCCAATTAGGCATTACCTTTATTTTCGTTACGCACGACCAAGAAGAAGCGATTACGATGTCTGATCGTATTGTCTTATTGCGTAAAGGTAAAATTGCACAAGACGGCTCTCCACGTGAGATTTATGAAGATCCGGCAAACTTGTTTGTGGCGCGTTTCATCGGCGAAATTAACGTTTTTGATGCGACTGTCATTGAACGCAAATCAGACAACGTGGTCCTTGCTAATGTGGAAGGTCGCATTTGCGATATTTATACCGATATTCCGGTCGAAAAAGATCAGCAACTTCAAGTCTTGCTTCGCCCGGAAGATATCGTGATTGAAGAATTAGATGAACACGAACAATCCAAAGCCATTATCGGTCATATTATCGACCGCACTTATAAAGGCATGACATTGGAATCTACCGTGGAATTCGAACATAACGGTAAACGCGTATTGGTCAGCGAATTCTTTAATGAAGATGACCCACATATGGATCACAGTGTCGGTCAACGCGTAGGCATTACATGGCACGAAGGTTGGGAGGTTGTACTCAACGATGAAGATAATCAATAATAAATTCCAAAAAATTACTGTTGCGATTATCTTCAGCTGGCTAATCTTCTTCGTGCTGATCCCAAACTTATTGGTATTAGTCGTAAGTTTTTTAACCCGAGATGGTAGCAACTTTTATGCCTTGCCATTTAACGTTGATAACTACATCAACCTGTTTAATCCGCTTTATGCGCAGGTGGTGTGGAACTCATTGTATATGTCGGGCATTGCCACCATTGTTTGCTTACTCATTGGCTATCCGTTCGCCTTTATGGTCAGCAAAATTCACCCGAAATATCGACCGCTCTTATTGTTCCTTGTGGTGTTACCATTCTGGACAAACTCGCTGATTCGTATTTACGGCATGAAAGTGTTCCTCGGTGTGAAAGGTGTGTTGAATACCATGTTGATGGACATGGGCATTTTGAGTGAACCGATTCGTATTCTAAACACAGAAGTGGCGGTGATCATCGGTTTAGTCTATTTGCTTCTACCGTTTATGATTTTGCCACTCTACTCCGCGATTGAAAAATTAGACGGACGTTTATTAGAAGCGGCAAAAGACTTAGGTGCGAATGCGTTCCAACGTTTCTTCCGTGTGATTCTACCGTTAACCATGCCGGGCATTATTGCCGGTTGCTTATTGGTATTATTGCCGGCAATGGGCATGTTCTATGTAGCCGACTTACTTGGCGGTGCGAAAGTGTTGCTTGTGGGTAACGTGATTAAGAGTGAATTCTTAATTTCCCGCAACTGGCCGTTCGGTTCTGCCATCAGTATCGGATTGACCATTCTCATGGCATTGTTGATTTTCGTGTACTACCGTGCAAATAAACTATTGAATAAGAAAGTGGAGTTAGAATAATGAGCCGTTTACTACGTAATATCTTTATGTTTGTGGTATACGCTTATTTGTATATCCCGATTATTATTTTAGTGACTAACTCCTTCAACGAAGACCGTTATGGTTTAAGTTGGAAAGGCTTTAGCTGGAACTGGTATGAGCGTCTTTTCAATAATGACACGCTTATTCAAGCGGCAGTACACTCTGTGACGATTGCCTTCTTTTCCGCAACCTTAGCGACAATTATCGGTGGTTTAACTGCTATCGCCCTTTATCGCTACCGTTTCCGTGGCAAACAAGCTGTGAGTGGTATGTTGTTTATCGTGATGATGTCGCCGGATATCGTCATGGCGGTATCTTTGCTTGCCTTATTCATGGTAGTTGGTATTTCTTTAGGTTTCTGGTCGCTATTACTCGCCCACGTCACCTTCTGTTTGCCGTATGTCACCGTCACCATTTTCTCTCGATTAAACGGTTTCGATGCAAGAATGTTAGAAGCTGCGAAAGATTTGGGTGCCAGTGAAGTGACGATTTTACGCAAAATCATCCTGCCGCTTGCATTACCTGCTGTAGTATCCGGTTGGTTATTAAGCTTTACCATCTCGCTCGATGATGTTGTGGTGTCTTCTTTCGTGAGCGGTGTAAGCTATGAAATCCTGCCATTGCGTATTTTCTCCTTGGTGAAAACTGGTGTGACACCGGAAGTAAACGCGCTTGCAACCATCATGATCGTGCTTTCATTATTACTCGTAGTTGCCAGCCAATTTATCGGCAGAAAACACAAAGACATCTAGCGGTAATAATGTTTCACAAATAATTTAATATCACATACAATACGCCTTGACGCACAATCAAGGCGTTTTTTTATACCTGCATTTTATGCAGGTGGTTTTTTTTCACCTCTTTTACGGAGAACAAACAAAAATGAAAAAATTTGCCGGTTTATTCACCGCAAGTATGATCGCTGTTGCCCTGACAGGTTGTAACGAGAAAGACAACAAACAAGCGCAAACCGCGCCGGAAGCCCCTAAAGCTGAAGCGCCTGCAAATGATACCGTGTATCTTTATACATGGACTGAATATATACCGGATGGTCTTTTAGATGATTTCACCAAAGAAACCGGTATTAAAGTGATTGTGTCAAGTCTTGAATCAAACGAGACAATGTATGCGAAATTAAAAACGCAAGGCGCATCCGGTGGTTATGATGTAATTGCACCGTCTAACTACTTCGTGTCTAAAATGGCACGCGAAGGGATGCTAAAAGAACTTGATCACAGCCAATTACCTGTTATTAAAGAATTAGATCCTGATTGGCTCGACAAACCTTATGACAAAGGCAATAAATATTCCCTTCCGCAATTATTAGGTGCACCGGGAATTGCCTTTAATACCAATATTTACAAAGGCACCGATTTCACCTCTTGGGGCGATTTATGGAAACCGGAATTTGCGAATAAAGTACAATTATTAGATGATGCCCGTGAAGTATTCAACATTGCCTTATTGAAAATTGGTCAAGATCCTAATACACAAGATCCGGCAATTATCAAACAGGCTTACGAAGAATTGTTGAAATTACGTCCAAACGTACTTTCTTTCAACTCTGATAACCCGGCGAACTCTTTTATTTCCGGTGAAGTAGAAGTGGGCCAATTATGGAATGGTTCCGTGCGCATCGCGAAAAAAGAACAAGCGCCTCTAAACATGGTATTCCCAAAAGAAGGCCCGGTGCTTTGGGTGGATAACCTTGCCATTACATCAACATCTAAAAACCCGGAAGGCGCACATAAACTTATCAACTATATGTTAGGTGCGAAAGCGGCAGAAAAATTGACACTGGCTATTGGTTACCCAACCGCTAACCTTGAAGCGAAAAAAGTGTTACCAAAAGAAATCACTGAAGATCCGGCAATCTATCCAACGGCTGAAGTATTAAAAAATAGCCACTGGCAAGATGATGTGGGTGATGCGATTCAATACTACGAACAATATTATCAAGAGCTGAAAGCAGCGAAATAATTTGTTCTCATAGCCATCACAAAAGTGCGGTCGAAATTTATATTAATTTTCAACCGCACTTTTTTTATCCGGTGCTAAGATAAGGACATTAAAAACGAAAAAGGAGAGGATTATGACAACACCAATTTCAGACAAAATTCACCACGCGTTGTCCCAAATTGATAATGAACTGTTAGCTCAGGATATTTGGCTTATTTTACAAGAGCAAAAATTTGTGGGATTTCTACCGCACTTTGCCGTACAGCACTTGTGCAACAAACATCAAATCACTCCTCAACAACTCTCCCTTCAACTGCTCCCTATTGCCGCTTTTTATGCCACCACGCCCATCTCACATTTTAATGTCGGCGCGATCGCCACAGGGGGGAGAGGTAATTTTTATTTCGGTGCGAATCAGGAGTTTTGCCAAACGGATATCCAACAAACCATCCACGCCGAACAAAGTGCGATTACTCATGCTTGGATGCGTGGAGAAAAACAAATCACCGATATTAGCGTCAACTACACGCCATGTGGTCATTGTCGTCAGTTTATGAATGAATTAAATAGCGCAGAAAAATTACAAATTCATTTACCGCATAGCCAGAATAATCCGTTGCACCAATATTTACCTGATGCATTCGGGCCAAAAAACTTAAACATTCAGCTACATTTGCTGGATCAACATGACAATCAATTATCCTTAAACAGCAACGACCCGGTGATTTCACAAGCCCTTGCGATGGCTAACCAAGCGCATGCGCCTTATTCAAACGCCTTCCATGGCATTGCATTACAAACGCAAGATCAACACATTTATCACGGCAGTTATGCTGAAAATGCGGCATTTAACCCTAGCCTACCGGCTATGCAAGTGGCGCTGAATTATCTGATATTGAGTGGTGAAGCTGTGGAAAATATTACCCGTGCTGTGATGGTAGAAAAATCGCATACCTTAAACTACAAAGCAATGGCAGAAGCCTTACTCGCCAGCGTATGTGAGGTGAAATTAGAATATTTTGAGGTATAAAAGTGCGGTGAATTTTCAGTGCGTTTTTAAGAGAAAAAATATGGGTGCGTATAACCGCACCCATATTTATTTTTTAACTGATTTAGTTTGCAGATTTACCAATCACCTCTAATCCGCCCATGTAAGGACGTAAAACCTCCGGTACGGTAATCGAACCGTCAGCATTTTGATAGTTTTCCAAAACTGCCACTAAGGTACGCCCCACGGCTAAACCGGAACCATTAAGGGTGTGCACCAAACGGGTTTTCTTGTCGCCTTTTGAACGACAGCGTGCTTGCATACGACGCGCTTGGAAATCCCACATATTAGAGCAAGAAGAAATTTCACGGTACGTATTTTGCGCCGGTACCCAAACTTCTAAGTCGTAAGTTTTGCAAGAACCAAAGCCCATATCACCGGTGCAAAGCAACACTTTACGATATGGCAAGCCAAGTAATTGCAAGACTTTTTCCGCGTGACCGGTAAGCTCTTCCAACGCTTCCATAGATCTTTCCGGCTCTACGATTTGTACCAATTCCACTTTATCAAATTGGTGCATACGAATTAAACCGCGTGTATCACGACCGTAAGAACCTGCTTCAGAACGGAAACATGGCGTATGTGCGGTCATTTTTAACGGTAAATTTTCCGCCTCTAAAATGTCACCACGTACCAAGTTAGTAACCGGCACTTCTGCTGTCGGAATCAATGCATAAGTGCGTTGCACTTCATTTGGATCTTGCCCTTCTAGCGGTTTCGTGTGGAATAAATCTTCACTGAATTTAGGTAATTGACCTGTGCCATAAAGCGTATCATGGTTCACTAAATAAGGCACATAAGCTTCCGTGTAGCCATGTTGTTCCGTGTGTAAATCCAACATAAATTGCGCGAGAGCACGATGTAATTTGGCAATTTGGCCTTTCATCACCACAAAGCGGGAACCGGTTAATTTCACCGCAGAAGCAAAATCTAAGCCTTGTAAATTTTCGCCTAACGCAACATGATCTTTTACCTCAAAATCAAATTTGCGTGGTTCACCCCAACGGGATACTTCCAAATTTTCACTGTCATCTTTCCCCAAAGGCACTTCATCTACTGGAATATTTGGGATGTTCAAGGCAATGTCATTTAAGGCATTTTGTACTTTTTCTAACTCAACTTTACCTTGCTCTAATTCTGCTGCCATGTGGTCTACTTCTGCCAACAACGGCGCAATGTCTTCTCCACGGGCTTTTGCCGCACCGATTGCTTTAGAACGGGCATTACGTTCTGCTTGTAACGTTTCGGTTTTTACCTGTAAGGCTTTGCGTTGTTCTTCTAATTGCGTGATATTTGCCACATCAAGCGTGAAACCACGTTTAATTTTTAATTTTTCTGCAACTTCTGCCAAATTATTACGAAGTAAATTCGGATCGATCATACTTTTACCTTTCTTCTTCTGTTTATTAATACCGTGTTAAAAATTGCGTTTATTCTATATCGTATTCAACCAATAAACTAGCAAAAACATGGAGTAAAGTGCGGTCAGAAATCGCCGTGTTTTTTCGTACTACTTTATTTTCTACTCAAAAAGAGGTCATCGGATACTCCCTATGAGTTTAAAAGTACGCCAATAAAATTTTGATGTAACGCAACAATTTTCCTAATTCTACTACTTAATAAGTAGCCTTAATGTTAGACTAGCGCTGATTTTCTCATCACCAAATGAAATTATTTTCTGGAGTATCTATGGAATTTCTAATGAACTTAAGTGAAGGTTCGCAATTTGCTATTCAACTTGCGATCGTCTTAATCTGTTTATTCTACGGCGCCAAAAAAGGCGGTATCGCTCTCGGTTTATTAGGCGGTATCGGTCTTATTGTCTTGGTGTTCGGCTTCGGCATTGAACCGGGTAAACCGGCAATCGATGTGATGTTAACCATCCTTGCGGTGGTGGTAACATCTGCAACGTTACAAGCCAGTGGCGGTTTGGATGTTATGTTGCAAATCGCAGAAAAATTACTGCGTAAAAACCCGAAATACGTCAGTATTCTCGCTCCGTTCGTTACCTGCACCCTGACTATTCTTTGCGGTACCGGACACGTGGTTTATACCATGTTACCGATTATTTACGATATCGCGATTAAAAACGATATTCGTCCGGAACGCCCAATGGCAGCCAGTTCTATCGCCTCACAAATGGGTATCATCGCTTCCCCGGTTTCCGTTGCAGTAGTCACCTTAACGGCTTTCTTAGTGAATGCACAAAACCATTTAGCCGGTTTTGACGGTTACTTAGACTTATTAAAAATCACTGTGCCATCCACCCTTTGTGGTGTTTTAGCTATCGGTATCTTCAGCTGGTTCCGCGGTAAAGATTTAGATAAAGACCAAGAATTCCAAGAAAAATTAAAAGATCCTGAATTCAAAAAATATGTGTATGGCGACAGTGCTTCCCTACTCGATAAAAAATTACCACAATCTAGCTGGAACGCGATGTGGATTTTCTTCGGTGCCATTTTAGTGGTTGCCTTATTAGGTTATTTCAAAGAATTGCGTCCATCTTTTGAGAAAAGTGCACCAGCGCAAGTAGTTGAAGTGCTTTCAGGTGATAAAGCAGTCAAAAGCTTTAACGTAAAAGACGGTAAAATTCTTGCCGTAGCCAAAGACGGTAAAGTCGCGCTTGATGTTAAAGACAACAAAGCCAAAGCAAAAACCGCTTATGACAGCGTTGAGATTTACGACAACAAAGGTACATTAACCCAAACTGTTGCTTTACAAGATAACAATGTTGTCATTACTGCTGGCGATAAAACAGAAACCATTGAAAACGCAACAATCGGTTTAAAAGACACGGCGAAGAAAAAAGTCACTTTAGGCATGGTCCACGTTATCCAAATCTTCATGCTATTGGCCGGTTCATTAATCATCATCTTTACAAAAACCGATGCCGGCAAAATCAGTAAAAATGAAATCTTCCGCTCCGGTATGATTGCATTAGTGGCAGTATTCGGGATTTCTTGGATGGCAGAAACCATGTTTACCGTCCATACACCGATGATGAAAGCAGCATTAGGGGACGTCGTAAAAGCGCACCCTTGGACTTATGCTGTGATGCTACTATTAATCTCTAAATTCGTTAACTCCCAAGCTGCTGCATTGGTGGCATTCGTACCACTTGCATTAGGTATCGGTGTTGACCCGGCGATTATTCTTGCCTTCGCAGCGGCTTGTTACGGTTACTACATTTTACCAACCTACCCAAGCGACTTGGCAGCAATTCAATTTGACCGCTCCGGTACCACCCACATCGGTAAATTTGTCATCAATCACAGCTTTATTTTACCGGGCTTAATTGGTGTAATTACTTCCTGTATCTTCGGTTATATTTTCACAACCCTGTTTGGATACTTGTAATTTAGATTAGATTTAATCCCAAATAAAAAGGCTACTTCGTTGGAAGTAGCCTTTTTTATGTGTGTTTAAATCAAAAAACAATTCTAGAATCAACCGCACTTTTATCTGGTTCGAATGCCAATAGAAACCCTACTTATAACGTTTCTTCTGGCTTTCCTGATCCAATCCTTTTAACCAGTCCAATTTCTCTTTCATCTTAATTTCCATCCCTCTTGTAGTCGGAAAATAAAATTGTGCGTCTTTAAGTTCTGGCGGGAAGTAATTTTCACCGGCAGCGTAGGCATTGGGTTCGTCGTGGGCATAGCGATATTCAGAACCGAAACCGAGGTCTTTCATGAGATTGGTTGGCGCATTGCGGAGGTGTTCCGGCACATCAAAATCAGCTGATTCCGTCGCCAATTTTTTCGCTGCTTTAAAAGCAAGGTAAACCGCATTGCTTTTCGGTGCAACGGCTAAATACACGATAGCTTGTGCAATGGCGCGTTCACCTTCGGCGGCACCTACACGGGTAAAGCAATCCCAGGCGGCAAGGGCGACTTGCATTGCCCGCGGGTCAGCATTGCCCACATCTTCCGAGGCAATTGCTAATAAACGGCGCGCTATATAAAGCGGATCACCGCCGGCAGTGATAATGCGGGCATACCAATAGAGTGCCGCATCCGGTGCGGATCCGCGAATGGATTTATGTAGCGCAGAAATGAAATCGTAGAATCGGTCGCCTTGTTTGTCGAAGCGCGCTTGGCGTTCACCTAAGACTTCCGTGAGTAAAGTGCGGTCTAAAATTTTACCGTTTTTCGATTCGGCGGCCATGTCCACCATCATTTCGAGGCAATTCAACGCAAGGCGTGCATCGCCATTGACATATTCCGCCAAAAGCGACAACAAATTCGCCTGCAAATCTAACCGCACTTTGCCCAAGCCGTTTTCCGGATCATCAATGGCTTGTTGCAACACACGCTCAATTTCCTGCGTGGAAAGCGGTTTGAGAATATAAACCCGTGCGCGGGAAAGCAGCGCGTTATTTAATTCAAAGGAGGGATTTTCGGTGGTGGCACCGATAAAAATAATGGTGCCATCTTCAATATGAGGCAGGAACGCATCTTGCTGGCTTTTATTGAAACGATGCACTTCGTCCACAAACAAAATGGTACGCAGACCCGCCAATTTATTTTGTTTCGCTTTTTCAATGGCTTCACGAATTTCTTTAATGCCGCTGGTGACAGCAGAAATACGCTCGACTTCCGCTTGAATGCGTTGCGCGATAATTTCCGCCAACGTAGTTTTGCCGGTGCCGGGTGGCCCCCAGAAAATCATGGAATGAACATAGCCTGCCTCAATCGCTTTACGCAACGGTTTACCTTCGCCCAACAAATGAGACTGGCCACAATATTGCGCCAAGGTGGTTGGGCGCATTCTGGCCGCTAAAGGGCGAAAGTCATTTTCGTTGAAATCAAAGCTAAAGTTAGACATGGTTCAATTCGCTTATTTTTTACGTTGGTCGTCCAATTCTACGCCTTTGGGTATGCTAAATTTAAACAAACCGCCATCTAAATGTTGGTTAGTAATATTGCGCAAAATATATTGATTAGACTGCCCATCTTTTTCAATGGTACTAAAACCTTTTAATACGCCGTTTTGATCGATACGAATATCAAATTGCTTGATATTGCTGTTTTTAGCTTTCGGTTTTAACACGAAAGTGTCATCTTTTTGTTCTACCGAATATTGCGCCCAATGGCTTTTGTCATTGCTGGTGAGCAACACGAACGGCGTATTATTTACCGCCTCTTTTACCCAATTGGCCGTCACTTGTTCCACAAAGGGATCATAGAACCAAAGGGTTTGTCCATCGGCAATAATTTGGGTTTCTTGTGGTGATTTGGTATCCATGCGAAATAAATTCGGACGCTTAATTTGTAACTTTCCGTTGCCTTGTTGCACATTTTTACCATTTGCCGAACTCACCGTTTGTGCAAAATCGGCACTTAACGTATCCACTTTATTTAAGCGATTCTGTAACTCAATATCAGCATTTGCCCAAGCAAGGGTCGCCATTGCCAAAAGAGAAAGTGCGGTGAGTTTTTGAAACGTTTTTTTCATGTTATTCAATTCCTTGTTTAAACCGATTACCTTTAGCCGCTTCAGTTTATGCACCGATAAACAGCCAAAAATAAAGTAACCCTTTGACCTCAAAAGGAGAGATTAATTCTAATAATCCGCCCCGCGCGCCAAAATCTCACGCTTGCCATTTTGCAATGGCGAGACAATTCCCTGTTCTTCCAGTTGATCCATAATATTCGCTGCACGGTTAAAGCCCACACGGAAACGACGTTGAATCGCAGAAATGGAGGTTGTGCCCGTGCTGACAACAAACTCGACCACTTCATCAAACAACTCATCGGTCTCACCCGAATTATCACCTAAGCGTTCTAAGGCATCTTCGTCTTCATTGCCGTCTAAAATGCCTTCAATATAATTCGGTTTGCCACGCGCTCTCCAATCGTCTGCGACACGGCTAACTTCATCATCAGTCATAAAGGCACCGTGAATACGGATTAATTCGGTAGAACCTTGCGGTGAATACAACATATCGCCCTTGCCCAACAAAGATTCCGCACCACCTGCATCGAGAATCGTACGTGAGTCAATTTTCGTTGCCACAGTAAAAGCAATACGGCTCGGCACATTGGCTTTGATTAAACCGGTAATGACATCCACAGAAGGACGTTGCGTTGCCAAAATCAAGTGAATCCCCACTGCACGGGCTTTTTGCGCCAAACGCGCAATCAGTTCTTCCACCTGTTTGCCGGCAACCATCATTAAATCGGCAAATTCATCCACAACGACTACAATATAACTCAGCTTCTCTAACGGAGGCGGAAGCTGATCCATAGAATCGCCCGGACGCCATAATGGATTTGGAATCGGCATTTTCAACGCATCATATTCATCGATTTTTTCATTAAACCCTTCAATGTTACGCACTCGTAAAGCAGACAATAATTGATAACGACGCTCCATTTCATCCACGCACCAACGCAACGCATTGGCGGCTTTTTTCATGTCGGTCACCACTTCCGTCAACAAATGTGGAATGTCGTTATAAATAGAAAGTTCGACAACTTTCGGGTCAATCATGATGAACTTGACCTCTTCCGGTTTCACGCGATAAAGCAAGCTTAAAATCATCGTATTCACGCCAACAGATTTTCCGGAACCGGTGGTTCCCGCCACCAATAAGTGAGGCATTTTTGCGAGATCCACAATCATTGGTTTACCACTAATATCTTTACCTAACGCCATGGAAAGCAACGCTTTGGCATTACGGAATTCATCGCTATCCAGCACATCGCGAAGCGGTACCATTTGACGATGATCATTCGGCGTTTCAATGCCGATATAAGGTTTACCTGGGATGACTTCCGCCACACGAATTGAGCGGAACATCAACGCGCGTGCCAAGTCTGTATCCAAACTGGTGACTTTGGCGGCTTTTACGCCTGGGTCTAACTCCAATTCATAACGGGTTACCACAGGCCCAACCAACACATCTTTTACTTTGGCTTTCACATTGAAATTGCGTAACTGTTGTTCAATACGTTGCGAGGTTTCCACAATTTCTTCTTGAGTAATATTTTGAGCTTTGCTTTGGTGACGCTCCAATAAATCCAAGCTCGGCAATGGTGTGGTCGGTTTTTCTACGTTAGCTTTATGCTGCTGAAATGCCGGATGAACAAGAGAATCACCATAAGGTTTATATTGTGGTGTAATGTGAGGTACGCCTGCTTCGACTTCTTCTGTGTCACTCACTGACGGAGTAACCACGGTTGTTTCATGATGAATTTGAGTCAGTTGTGACGTCTCTTCATGCGCATTCGCATGTGGCGATGCTAAAGACACCGTTGGCATTATTTCCCGTTCTGAAAAATCATGGGAAAAATCCACCGCACTTTGGATCTCAGTCTTTGGCTCAACAGGTACTTGTGTCAGTGGTAGAGCGTCTTGGGCAGGTGTAGCAATGGTCACATTCGGTAATACCTCTTGCTGCTCAAAGTCATAAGGAATGAACGTGTCAGAAGTATCACCCTCTTTTTCCACAGCAATAGTCATATTGTCGGAAGACACTGATGTCGTTTCTTCAGAGAGTCCGGTGATATGAAGCTGATGATTTGATTCCGTATTTGTTTCTGCTGAATTTTCTTCAGCCAAGCCTTTTGCCTGCGTCATTAGGCTTTCTTGAGAAACCAAAATAATTTCTTCTTTCGCTTCAGCAGGAGCATTTTCTTCTGCTTGCGGTTGCGTTTCTTCCGCTAGTGGCGTTTGCATGGTTAACCATTGATAGAAACGAAGCAACAGGCGAATAAACGAAGCACCGGAACACAAAATAAAGCCAGCGAGGGCAAAAATGCCCGCGAAGACAAGCAACCCAAATTTTCCGGCCGCTTCATAGAACGTTAAAGTGAGCCAGCCGCCTAACACGCCACCGGATAAATAATTTGCCGTGTTGTTAAAAGACAATGTGCAAATGACCGTTAACCCGCAAAGCAATAAAATAAAACCGAATGTCCGCAAACTAAATTTCGTCCATGTCAGCGAAGTCACTCGTTTAGTACGAATTAAATACGCGGGAATAAAACACAACATGAACGGAATAACATTCCCCACGTAACCGAAAAGTACAAAAAATAAATCTACAAACCATGCACCGAATGCGCCGGCTTTGTTGATAGTATCCGGTGCAAAACTGGAGGTCGCCCAAGAATTATCCAACGGTGTGTATCCCGACCAAGCAATGATCAGATAAAACCCGAAAAGTGCGGTCATACCTAGCAACAAATTTAATAAATAATATTTCGGGGAAAAATGTTCGGTAATACGTTTAATCATGCGTTACGACTTTATCTCTATTTCAACTGTAAAAAATTGGTTTGTTTGACTTCTTCCATTACCACATAAGTGCGGGTGTCATTTACGCCGGGCAACCGTAGTAAAGTGGTCCCCAGCAATTTACGGTACGCTGCCATATCCGCCACTCGGGTTTTCAATAAATAATCGAAATCACCGGAAACTAAATGGCATTCTTGAATTTCATCCAACTGTTGTACTGCCAAATTAAATTCTTCAAAGACATCGGGTTTACCGCGCACTAAAGTAATTTCTACGATCACTAACAATGGCGAATCTAATAATTCCGGATTCAGTAAGGCGCGATATCCCATAATCACCCCTTGTTTCTCCAAACGTTTTACACGTTCTAAACAAGGCGTTGGGGACAATCCCACTTTTTTTGACAAATCAATGTTGGAAATTTTGCCGTTGCGTTGTAATTCATTGAGTATTTTTATATCAATGGCATCTAAAGCTTTTGTTAATTTCTTTTCCATGTGTGACGTTCGTATGAATGAGAGAAAATAGTGATTAATTCTAGCTTATTTGACCCAATATTGCAGTAAGAAAGTAGAAAGCTCTCCAATATTCATTTAATACAAAATTTAATTTGTTTAACTCTATTTTGCATTCAATCAAAGAACAATGCAGATCTAAGTAAAAAGAGATTGTTTTCATTCCCTTTGCGTGTTCTAATGAGCACCCGCTAGACAATCACTTCAGTAAGTTAGTTATTTCGGTTCTTCCTCATTCAAGTTTTGAATTTGTGCTTTGAAGATTCAATTTATCCATCTCTATTTAAGTTAAATCGCTAGCAATTCGTGCTGAACATGAGCACACAATTTCATTATTTCAAATAAGGAAGACAACATGTCTAAATTAAACGGCACCGTAAAATGGTTCAATTCAACAAAAGGTTTCGGTTTTATCGCACCTGAAGATGGTTCTAAAGATGTTTTCGTACACTTCTCCGGCATCGTGGGCAATAATTTCCGTACTTTAAACGAGGGCGACCGTGTTGCTTTTAACGTACAAGATTCCCAACGCGGTCCGACAGCAGTTGACGTTGAAGTGATTTAAGAAACATTTCTACATAAAAATAGCCCTTCTCAAAAGGGCTATTTTTTATCTATCGTTTTTCATTCAGTCGCATTTTCAAAAGTGCGGTGCTTTTTTAAAGCGAATCTAAGATTCCCAGCGCATCAACTAATTTCTTCACTGTAAACACTTGCATGTTTTCCACCGCATGTTTTGGCTTATTCCCGAACGGGACAATCGCACGTTTAAAACCGTGTTTTGCTGCCTCACTAATACGTTCCTGCCCACTTGGTACAGGACGAATTTCACCGGCTAATCCCACCTCGCCAAACACCACAAGATCTTGCGGTAACGGACGATTGCGGAAGCTGGAAATCAGCGCCAGAAGCAAAGCCAAATCAGCACTGGTTTCGGTCACTTTGACGCCGCCAACGACATTCACAAACACATCTTGATCCGCCATTTGCAATCCCCCGTGGCGATGCAACACAGCCAGTAATAAAGCAAGACGGTTTTGTTCTAACCCCACAGCGACACGGCGTGGATTAGCGAGCATAGAATGATCCACTAGCGCTTGAATTTCCACCAGCAACGGGCGCGTACCTTCCCATAGCACCATCACTGAGCTACCGGGCGTTTGTTCATCACCGCGACTTAAAAAAATCGCCGATGGGTTTTTCACTTCACGCAAACCTTGTTCTGTCATGGCAAATACGCCTAACTCATTCACGGCACCAAAGCGGTTTTTGTGGCTACGCAGGGTACGGTAGCGGGAATCTGTTTCGCCTTCCAATAATAAGGAACAGTCAATGGCATGCTCTAACACCTTCGGCCCGGCAAGGGTACCATCTTTGGTGACATGCCCCACCATGATGATTGCCACTTGTCGAGTTTTTGCATAACGCGTTAAAAAAGAAGCACATTCACGCACCTGTGCCACACTGCCCGGTGACGATTGAATATCCGCCAAATGCATCACCTGAATAGAGTCAATGACGATAATTTGCGGTTTTAATTGATCCGCCAAATTACAAATCTGCTCGACGGAAGTTTCCGACAGCATATTCAGTTTTTCCGGCGGCAACCCGAGGCGTTTGGCACGCATGGCGACTTGTTGCAAAGATTCTTCACCGGTCACATAAAGTGCGGTCATTTTTTGCGACAAATAACACATCACCTGTAACAATAACGTACTTTTCCCCGCGCCCGGATGTCCCCCGATTAAAATCGCACTGCCCGGCACGACCCCGCCGCCCAGCACGCGATCCAGTTCATAAAAACCACTGCTAAAACGCGGGGTTTCTTGTAGGCTAATTTCACTTAACGTTTGAATTTTGGCGCGAGTCTCACCGGCATAGCCACTAAATCGATCCGCTTTATTATTCGGCGTAGAAACCAACCGCACTTCGGTAATGGTATTCCAAGCTTTACAGGCACCACACTGCCCTTGCCAACGGGAATATTCCGCGCCGCAATCGTTACAAACATAAGCCGTTTTTGTTTTCGCCATAGGGTTATCCGCCGATCGTTAACGTAATCAGGTGAAGCATGCGTTGTGCATATTGCGGCGTTTGAATAAGGTCGAGCAATTTATTCATCGCCAGCGCATTATCTTTCGTCTCACTGTGCAAACGAATGACGTCATGCAGTTTCGCCAAAACATCCGCGTTCGCTTCGGTTAAATCGTTCAACACATTTTCCTGTGCATAATGTTGATTCGCTGCCAGCTGTTCATTCAACGCTGCTTCTAACAAAGATTTATTATCTTCGTAATAATGATATAAATTGAAAAAAGCCCCTACCCGTTCTACAGTTTTAATAAAATCTGATGCAAAAAAATGAGCCCCTAAAGCCAATGTTTCTTCGACTAAAGACTGCTCATAAGCTAAAAGTGCGGTCAATTTTTCCGTTGTTTTTGGCATCCGTTTTTCCGAATACAAAAAGCCCCGCCACTGCTCAATCCACTCACTGGACTTCGTGGTTTTTCCTTGAGCTAACTGATATCCACGTTTTGCTTTGCTGAGAGAATAAAAATGTACCTTGTCTGCATAATGGGTTAAAAAATCAGCGACAAAGGCAAAAAATGGCCCCAATTCACCAGACTTCACTTCAAACTCAATTTCACGAATAGGCTGTTGTTTGTCACCTGCTATAACATTTCCCTGATCGAATGCCACTTCAATTTGACAATCGGGCGTATATTGAACCAGCCATTTTTGGCGTTCAAAGTCGGTGCTAAAAATCGGCTGTAAGGGCTCATCAACATTTTCTAATACAAGCCCGTGCTGACGGATTAACGCCGCTAAATTAGGTTCTGATGTCGGTAATTCCACGTTATATTCCGGGCGAACATGCAACCCACCGGATACTTTACCATCGGTTTTTAAGGTCAAGGTGTAATGGTCATCTTGCTGACGCACACGCAAGCCCATTTTCTGTTGAGTGAAATAGTTATCGGCAGTGTCGTAATAGGTATTGGCTAAAAAGGCTTTTTGCTGCTCAATAATGTGAAAATGATGTAGCAGGGTATTGAGCTGTTCCTCATGAATATCACCGACCGCTAATTTTAATTCGATTTCGTTTGCCATGATAAAATCCTTTAAGATCATAAAGTTTTGTATTTACTCTAAATTCACGGGTTTTATTATCCAATAAAAGCCTGATTTTTTCGATTAAAATCGTGAATTTTTCATTTACATCAGGTAATATGCGCGTGAATTATTAACCTTAATTAGGAGTCATCTTCATGGCAATGAATAATATCCTTGGATTATTTGCCCACTCCCCTTTAAAGCCGTTACAAAAACACTCCAATAAAGTCACTGAATGCTGTGAATTATTGGTTCCTTTCTTTGAAGCAATCTTCCGTGAAGACTGGAATGCTGCTGAACAATTCCGTTTAGATATTTCCGCACATGAGCGTCAAGCCGATGCATTAAAACGTGAGATCCGTTTGAAATTACCACGCGGTTTATTCATGCCAATTGAACGTACCGATTTATTAGAATTGGTCACACAACAAGACAAATTAGCGAATTACGCAAAGGACATCGCCGGTCGTATGGTTGGACGTCAATTTGGCATTCCACCGGAAATGCATGATGAATTTATGAGCTATGTGAGACGCAGCTTAGATGCTACCGAACAAGCCCATAAAGTGATCGAAGAAATGGATCAATTATTAGAAACCGGTTTCAAAGGTCGTGAATTAAACTTTGTTAATCAAATGATTAACGAGTTAGATATCATTGAAGATGATACCGATCAAATGCAAATCAAATTAAGAAAAATGCTTTATGAGGTTGAAGGTCGTTACAACCCAATCGATGTCATGTTCTTATATAAAATTATTGAATGGGTTGGCGTGCTTGCTGACCAAGCACAACGAGTCGGTTCACGCATTGAATTAATGCTGGCTCGCTCATAATTTCCATTTACTTAGGTATTTTTCAATGGAACTACTTCATCAATACGGCTCATTATTGATTTTCATTACAGCCGTTTTTGGCTTTTTTATGGCCTTTGGCGTAGGAGCCAACGATGTTTCAAATGCAATGGGAACATCCGTTGGCTCAGGAACAATCACAGCAAAACAAGCCATTATTATTGCAATGATTTTTGAAGCGGCAGGTGCTTATCTTGCCGGTGGCGAAGTCACCGAAACCATCAAAAGCGGCATTATCGACACCATGCAATTTGTTGCTGAGCCGGAAGTTCTGGTCTTTGGCATGATGTCAGCTTTATTCGCTTCAGGCGCATGGTTATTAATTGCCTCCCGTATGGGCTGGCCGGTATCCACAACTCACTCTATCGTCGGTGCGATCATCGGTTTCGCTTGCGTGACTGCAGGACCGCACTCTGTTGACTGGAGCAACATTAAAAATATTGTAGGTAGCTGGTTTATCACCCCCTTACTTGCCGGTTTACTCGCTTACGCTATTTTTATCAGCACACAAAAACTGATTTTCGATACAGAAAGCCCTTTTAGAAATGCACAAAAATACGGCCCTTACTACATGGGCATCACCATTTTTATTTTGTGTATCGTGACCTTAAACAAAGGGTTAAAACACGTTGGATTGAATTTAAGTAGCACAGAGAACTTACTGATTTCTTTTGCTATCGGCATTATTTCCATTATTTACAGCCACTTTTATTTCCGTAGCATCAAATTTAAATACAAAATGTTGGAAGGCGGCTCCTTCGGCGGCGTAGAAAAAGTCTTCAGTATTCTGATGTTGATGACCGCTTGCGCCATGGCATTTGCCCATGGTTCAAACGATGTAGCCAATGCGATTGGCCCACTTTCTGCGGTTGTTGCCATTATTGAAAGTGGCGGTCAGATTGTTAACAACGTTCCCCTTGCTTGGTGGATTCTACCTTTAGGCGCCGCAGGGATTGTTGTTGGTTTAATTGTTATGGGTTATAAAGTGATGGCAACCATCGGCACCGGCATTACGGATCTCACACCAAGCCGTGGTTTTGCAGCCCAGTTTGCTACCGCGACCACGGTGGTTATCGCCTCAGGTACCGGATTACCGATTTCCACTACGCAAACCCTTGTTGGTGCGGTGTTAGGTATCGGTTTTGCGCGCGGTATCGCGGCCATTAACTTAAACGTTATTCGTAATATTGTTGTTTCTTGGGTGGTTACGCTACCGGCCGGTGCGTTCTTCGCTATTATTATTTATTACCTCTTAACAACTATTTTCCATTAATCCTGTCTGAAAAGTGCGGTCAATATTTACATTAAAATTTCACCGCACTTTTCGTTTTTTTATAAAGGATTTCCCTATGCAAAAAGCTTTATCTACACTGCTTGCACTATTTTGCTTCACCGTTGGCATGTCTGCCGCACAAGGAGAAACAAAATACGTCACAGAAAACCTCTCCACGTTTTTACGCAAAGGCGCCGGTGAACAATTTAAAATTGCCGGCACCATTCAAGCAGGCGAAGCCGTTACCGTATTAGATAAAAAAGATCGTTACACGCTGGTTCGCGACAGTAAAAACCGTGAAGCCTGGATTTTAAGCAGTGAACTCAGTACTAACGCCAGTAGCAAAGATGAAAATCCGAGATTAAAAAATCAAATTCAAGAGTTGAGTCTAAAACTCAATCGTTTAGACGGAGATTGGCAAAAACGCACCGTAGAAATGCAACGTCGTACCAAACAGGCGGAGCAACAAAGCAGCGAATTATTGGAACAAAACTCCCAACTAAAACGGGAATTGGAAATGACCAAAAATAAAAATCGTGATTTAGAAGCCATGTTAGATGCCGGCAAACGCGAAATTGCCATTCAATGGTTTATCTACGGCGGTTCGGTACTGGGCGTGGGATTGGTTCTCGGCTTAGTATTACCGTTTATTATGCCTAAACGCCGTCGTCGCGATAGTTGGTCATAATGGCGGAAAAATTTCACGTCTATTTAGTCGGAGGCGCAGTTCGCGATCAGCTCCTCAACCTTCCCGTCAAAGATCGGGATTGGGTGATTGTGGGCGCCACGCCACAAGATTTGCTGAATCAAGGCTATCAACAAGTCGGTAAAGATTTCCCGGTTTTTCTCCATCCACAAAACAAAGAAGAGTATGCTTTGGCGCGTACTGAACGCAAAGCGGGCAACGGTTATACCGGCTTTATTTGCGATTTTTCTGCTGACATCACGTTAGAACAAGATTTAGTTCGTCGCGATCTTACCATTAACGCTATTGCGCAAGATTTAGCCGGCAATTTATACGATCCATATCATGGCGTGGAAGATCTAGAAAAACGTGTTTTGCGCCATGTTTCCCCCGCATTTTCGGAAGATCCTTTACGCGTTTTGCGGGTCGCCCGTTTTGCTGCTCGCTATCATTACTTAGGCTTCAACATCGCTGATGAAACTCTACAATTAATGACCGCACTTAGTGCGCAAGGCGAGCTGCAACATCTGACAGCCGAGCGCGTTTGGGCTGAAACTGAAAAAGCCTTAAATGAAAAAAATCCTGAAATTTACTTTGAAACCTTACGTCAAGTTGGTGCACTCAAAGTGCTCTTTCCCGAATTGGATGCCCTTTATGGCGTGCCAAATCCGGCAAAATATCATCCGGAAATCGACAGCTTCGTGCATACGATGATGGTATTACAACAAGCAACTCTGCTTTCAGAACAGGTCGATTGCCATAAAAGTGCGGTCCGTTTTGCCGCCATTTGTCATGATTTAGGCAAAGCCTGTACCCCAAAACAAAACTGGCCCCATCACCACGGCCACGAAAAATTAGGCGTTGTACCGACAAAAAGCCTGTGTAAACGTTTAAAAGTACCAACATATTATCAACAACTGGCAGAACTCACCTGCGAATATCATTCACATGTTCACAAAGTGTTTGAGCTACGCCCGGAAACCATTGTAAAACTGTTTAATACTTTTGATGTATGGCGTAAGCCATTGCGTTTTATGGAGTTTCTTCTTGTTTGTTTTGCCGATACACGAGGCCGTAAAGGATTTGAACACATTCAATACCCTCAACAGGAATTTGCCATCGCCTTGTATCAAGCCGCATTAAAAGTAGATATTCAATCTATTATTGCTGCCGGTTTTGAAAACAAAGCCATTCGTGATCAACTTAATCGCGGACGTATTTTTGCCGTCAAACAAAAACGCCAAGAAATCCTACCGCACTTTAAACCCTAAACCGGCGTTGAATGCTTTACGCCATAAAAATCGAGCCGTAAAATCAGCGTTATTTTTTATCAAACAGGTCATGTATGAAAACCATTAAATTTTCTCTTTGGATTCTCTTCGCCGGACTGTTATTGTGCGGCTGTACCGTCGATCAGCAACGCCCTACCGATGTAAAATACATCGAAAAAACAGATCCCACATGGCAACAGCATTTAAAACAGTTACAACAAATCAAAAGTTACCAAGCTTTAGGCCAACTGGGCTATATCAGCACGAAAGAACGTTTCTCTACCCGTTTTGACTGGCAATACCAAAATCAACAAAATTACACGTTGAAACTTTATTCCACGCTCAGCAGCGAAACCCTGCAAATTCAAATGCACCCACAAGGCATGACGATTTCCGACAATAAAGGTCGTCAACGTTCTGCAGCCGATGCAAAAATGTTACTCAGAGAAATTATCGGCATGGATTTCCCATTGGATGAATTTGTCTTTTGGCTAAAAGGCCAACCGAAAGATAACAGCGACTATTTAGTGGCGGAAAATCATTTCCTCGGTTCTTTTACTCATCTCGTTGACGGCAAAACATGGACGGCAGATTATTTGTCCTATCACCTCAATCGACAGCCACCAATGCCGGAAAATATCTTGCTGAAAACCGAAGGGCAAACCCTGAAGATTCGTGTGGATGAATGGAACTTAAAATGAAAACATACCAATTTTCCACCGCACTTTTAGTGCCAGAAAGCTTAAATAATGAAGCCGGCCTGCGTTTCCCTTGCCCGGCGAAATTAAATCTGTTCTTGTATATCAACGGAAAACGCCCGGATGGTTATCACGAATTACAAACGCTGTTTCAATTTGTGGATTTTGGCGATTGGCTATCGATTAAGGTAAGAAATGACGGCAAAATCAATTTAATTTCGCCAATCGCTGATTTGGCACCTGAAGATAATTTGATTTATCGTGCGGCACATTTATTACAACAAAAAACCGGTTGCTCACTCGGCGCAGACTTGCAATTAGATAAAATTCTGCCTATCGGTGGGGGCGTGGGTGGCGGCTCCTCTAACGCGGCAACGGCTCTCGTTGCCTTAAATCATTTATGGCAAACCCATTTAGACACCGAGCAACTTGCCGCTCTTGGTTTAAGCTTAGGTGCAGATGTTCCCATTTTCGTGCATGGCAAAGCCGCATTTGCCGAAGGCGTAGGCGAAAAAATCACCTATTGCGAACCACCGGAGAAGTGGTATCTCGTGATCAAGCCAAATGTGTCTATTTCTACCGCCGTGGTTTTTTCCTCACCCGATTTGCCGCGAAATACCCCGAAAAAATCACTACAACAATTATTGTCCGAAGAATATGTAAACGATTGCGAAAAAGTTGTACGAGATCACTATTCAGAGGTTGAAGAAATACTGAACTGGTTGGTAGAATATGCTCCAGCAAGATTAACAGGAACCGGCGCTTGTGTTTTTGCGGAATTTGACGATGAAAGATCCGCGCGATCCGTGCTCGACGACATGCCAAAAGCGTATTTTGGATTTGTCGCCAAAGGATTAAACGTTTCACCGTTACGCACGATGTTGAAACAGCTTAAAAGTGAAAACCCGGTTTCTCCGTTAACCCCCTAATTTTATCATCTAACACCTGAGGTCAAACTTACAATGCCAGATATTAAACTCTTCGCCGGTAACGCTACACCGGAACTCGCCAAACGCATTTCAATATGCTTAAAAACGAAATTAAGCGATGCAACCGTTGGTCGTTTCAGCGATGGTGAAGTACAAGTGCAAATCAATGAAAATGTTCGCGGTAGCGATGTATTTATCATTCAATCAACCTGCGCACCAACAAATGACAACTTAATGGAATTATTGGTTATGGTTGATGCATTACGTCGCGCTTCTGCCGGTCGTATTACTGCCGTAATCCCTTATTTCGGTTACGCCCGCCAAGACCGCCGTGTTCGTTCTGCTCGTGTACCGATTACAGCAAAAGTCGTGGCAGACTTCTTATCCGGCGTTGGCGTTGACCGTGTGTTAACCTGCGATTTACACGCAGAACAAATCCAAGGTTTCTTTGATGTGCCGGTAGATAACGTATTCGGTTCCCCGGTGTTAATCGATGACATTTTGAAAAAAACCGACTTAGTGAATCCAATCGTTGTGTCTCCGGATATCGGTGGTGTCGTACGTGCCCGTGCTGTGGCTAAATTATTAAATGACACCGACATGGCGATTATCGACAAACGCCGTCCACGTGCTAACGTTTCTCAAGTAATGCACATCATTGGTGATGTAGCAGATCGTGATTGTATCTTAGTTGATGACATGATCGACACCGGCGGCACCTTATGCAAAGCGGCTGAAGCCTTAAAAGAACGTGGTGCTAAACGCGTCTTCGCTTACGCTACACATGCGGTATTCTCAGGTTCTGCCGCGAAAAACCTTGCCAGCGATGCGTTAGATGAAGTTGTCGTAACAGACACCATTCCGTTGACGGACGAAATTATCGCATTAGGTAAAGTTCGCTCATTAACATTATCCAAAATGCTTGCAGAAGCGATTCGCCGTATCAGCAACGAAGAATCCATCTCTGCAATGTTTGATGAATAAGCGAAAATACATATAAAATCAACCGCACTTTAAATGACAAAAGGCTTAGAAAACTAAGCCTTTTGTTTTTTTATATCAAATCAATATTCCCACTTTTAATTATTGGTTTCCTTGTTTCGCCACCTTAAATCTGCCTTCCCTATGCTATAATTACAACCATATTTTTGACACATAGAGGTATCGCATGAAAAAACTTATTTTAGTCTTTACGGCAATTTTAACCATCACCGCCTGTTCTCAGCCAAAAGATATTTATTTTAATGGCTCCGAAGGTTCTCACTCCGGTTTAAAATTCGATAAAAATACTAAAACACTGGGTATTAATAATTAATCCCCAAACCCTATCTCAAATCTCAAAGTGCGGTAGAAAATTTACCTATTTTTTCGACCGCACTTTCATTTCCTTAACGGGTGATTTTCACTGTCACATTAATGGTTGTCCGATAGCCGGCTTCATCAACAACCGTTATTTGATAGGTGCCGATGCCTGCCGGTTTCCATAAAAATGTTTCGTCTGCTCTGCTCTCACCTAAATACGCGTTATTCACAAACCAATAAAGATGCTGAACCTCGCCTGAGGTCGTGGCAATTAACGGAATATGGTCTTCTACGCTATTCGCATTAATAAAATAAGTCCGATTTTCCAGTGGTGAGGTAATTTTCAGCGGATTATGCGTAATCTGTTGTAAAGACTGAGTTTGCTGTTCATAAGGGCATTCGGCATTGACCATCGGGCTACGTTTCATGATTCCGGCTTGAGCAAACAATTTTTGATAGTCACTGCTCCAGATCTCATAAATTTTTTGTTCCGTTTCCTCTATCGGATCTGTTGCACAAGCTAAAACATCCGTGCCTTTACGTACGCGTAACTGCTGATAGATATTGCTTACTTGAATCGGCGATTTACCAGGAATAAACAGGGTATTGGTGAGTTGTTGACAGTATTTATTCGGTAAGTTGCCGTCAGCGGCACATACCGGTACATCTTTTAAAGTTAACTTTTCACGACTAAGTGGATCTTGCATCGTCGGAGATTGCGCAATAATAGCATCTGCTAGCTGTAAAAATAACGGTGCCGCCAGGCGACGCCCGATAAAGTGCGGGTTGCTTTTATTGTTAAAATTGCCAAACCACACGACCAACGTGTAATTGCCGAAGTAGCCGGCTGTCCAAGCATCGCGCAATCCGTTAGACGTGCCGGTTTTCCAATAAATTGGTAACTTGGTTTTGATGGCTTTGTTATAAATATCGGTGCGAATATTTTGCGCTAAAATGTCACCCAACATATAACTGCTTTCCGGGCTTAATAGCGAGACACGTTGTTCCGCTGAAATCTCTTTCAGGGATTGCAACGGTTGCCATTTTCCCCCATTGGCAAGGGCAGTATATAAACCGGCCAGCTGTTGCATGGAAAGCTCTGCACCGCCTAACACCAACGACAAGCCATAATGGGCTTTTTCCTTCGGCAAAACAATTTCCGCTTGTTTCAGCAAATCGTAAAGATCAGGATATTTCAGACGTTGTGCCATCTCGACGGCAGGAATATTGCGGCTTTGCAATAACGCCTGCGTCACGCTGACCGGTCCGAGAAAATTACCTTCATAATTCTCCGGTTGATAATCGGCAAAATTCGTCGGCAAATCTTTTAATATCGTTTTAGGATGGGCTAGCCCTTGATCAAAGGCTAAGCCATAAATAAACGGTTTCAAGGTCGAACCATAAGAACGTTTTGCCAATGTGCCGTTAATTTGCCCGCTGATTTGCGGATTAAAATAATCAGCGGAACCTACCAAGGCTTTAATTTGCATGGTGCGATTATCCACCAACAATACCGCCAGATTATTCACGCCATAGGTTTTTTGTTGTTGCAAATAGCGTTGGCTGATTCGCTCAACCAAACGTTGTAAGCCGCTGTTTAAACTGGTGATAAGACGCCCATTTTTAGCCTCCTCTTTTTCCGCATATTGTTGCAACACTTGGTCGGTAAAGTGCGGTGCGAAAAAAGGAAGTTTTTCAATGGGGCGTAAAGGATAATTTAATTTGAAATGGGATTGCCATTGGCGATCTTGCGGACGACTTTCCATCCAACGGGCATACAGTTTATTACGCGCATTGAACAGTTGCGGATTCAGTTGCTGATTATTCTGTTGAATGTAGCCGTTTGGATTTTTTGGCAAAATCGCTAAGGTCATGGCTTCCGCTAAATTCAAGTTTTTGTTGGCTCGGTTAAAATAAATCAGGCTTGCCGTCCCGGCACCTTCAATGTTCCGACCATAAGGCGCAAAGTTGAAATAGGCCTCTAAAATATCCTGTTTGGAATATTGCAATTCTAATTGAACGGCACGGAAAATTTGCTCGATTTTCCCGTGGATAGTGCGGCTGTCAATATTCCATAGAATCCGCGCCAATTGCATGGTGATGGTAGAACCGCCCTGCGCTGAGCCACCTAAAAGATAGGTTTGTGCCGCGCCACGCAACAAACCGTAAGGGTTCACCCCAAAATGGTAATAAAACCATTCATCTTCCTGAAAAAGCACGGCATCCACTAATTGTGGCGAGAGTTCTTCTAATGGCGTCCAAAGACGATATTTCTGATCTTTTGCTGTGGTTAGGCGTAATAAATTCTGCTGTTCGTCATACACGGCAACAGAATAGGGAAAGCGTTGCTTCAAGGGTTCATGAGGTAAAAAATGAACCACTACGGCCGTAAGCAGTAAACCGCATAAAACAACATACAAGCATTGACGAAATTTCTGTGACATAACCATCAAACATGATTAAAAACAAAAAGTGCGGTAGATTTTCAATGTGTTTTATCGCCAAAACACCTCCGCCCTTTTTACTTAACTTACGAATTAAATTCCTTTTCTACCTATGACAAAAAGAGACCTGCTTCATAATTGACTAACAAACCACCCACAATTAACCAAAGGTAAACCAAAGTGCCGAGGATCAGCGGTTTAAAACCCGCCTGTTTAATGGCGCCGATATGTGTTGTTAACCCCAAGGCCGCCATCGCAGAAACAAGCAGAAATGTATCAAGCTCAACCAAACTTTTTACTAGCGTTTGCGGCAACAAATTAAACGAATTGAACACCGCAACAGCAATAAACCAAAGAGCAAACCAGGGAATAGTAATTTTCCGTTGTTCTCCTGCTTGCGCCTCTTTAGTCAACAGCCAAGACAGCCCCAATAAGAAAGGGGCCAACATCATGACCCGAATCATTTTCGTGATCACCGCTGTATCTGCGACAACAGGGCTAATGTTGCCGCCAATGGCATAAACCTGCGCCACTTCATGCACGCTGGAGCCCACATAAATACCGAATTGGTGTGGTGTCATTAATGTGGTGGCCCAAGGATAAAAAAGCGGATACAAAAAAATGGACAGCGTGCCGAAGATCACCACCACCGCAATCGCCACCGACACTTTATGTGATTCTGCCTTTGTCACGGGTGCAGCCGCCATTACCGCAGCCGCCCCACAAATACTACAACCGGAAGCCGTGAGATAAACAAGCTGTTTATCTATTTTGAGATACCGAATGCCAATAAAACAGGTCAGCAAAAAAGTGGAAAGTAACATCAGGGCATCGGTCAGAATTGCGTTTATTCCCACGTCAGTAATATCTTGCAAGGTGAGTCGAAAACCATACAACACGATCCCAGCACGTAAAACCGGCCCTTTAGCAAATAAAACGCCTTTTTCAATATGGCTTTCATAACGTTTATAAACACTATTACCAAAGAGCATCCCCAGCAAAATGGCAATAATGAGCGCGCTAAAATGCGCCTGCTGAGCAAATGGTGTTTGACTTATTTGTTGTGCAATAAATGCTAAAAACGCCACACAAATAAGCCCGAAATAGAATGATCGATTTTTCATTTGGTTTGTCATGAAAGGGAAATGAGGCTTCATTATACGCTGAGAACAGCGAAAAATGGAGTTGATTCTGACCGCACTTTAGGCTTGTAAACCGTTAACAATAAAAAACTCTCCATCAAACGAGGGAGAGTTTTTTATTTTTTAAGCGATTATTGAATCACTTCAATATCCCCTTTCGCAGCAGATTGCGCATTAACCGCACGGTTATACATGTTTTCTGCATAAGCTTGTGGAATTTTGAATTTACCCACGTTCACTGCTTTTAATTGATATTGAATGACGGTGGTGGTCTCACCCACGGAACCGTAGCTCAACATACGGTCTTCACGCAAATCACGGTGTACCCAGTTAAAACGTTGTTGAGTTTCCTCTTGGGCGCTCATGTCACCATTCCCCGTTACTACTTCAAATCCAGCCGGATAAAGGTCGGTAATCACCATGTTGTCTTGCACATTTTGCAATGAACGCACATTGACTTGTACGTTAATGATGTCGCCAAGTTTCACAGAAGACACCGGTTTTCCGTCTTTATCTAAGTAAGTGCGGTCGATTTCCACGCCGTTTTTAATCGCCTCAGCAGACGGCTGTTGTACATAGCCGGATTGGCTAATGGCATACCAGGCTCTTTGCGTACTTTGGTTAACAAAGTTAAGTGCAGCTTTGTCTGCATTGATATTGGCTAACACAAAAGAACCTTGTACACCGCCGATATTTTGACCTTCTTGCTGAATATGTAATTTTTCAAGTTGGTCAGGGTATTGCTTACCGTAAGCCTCTAAGGCTAAAAGCACCATTGCGGAAGACAAGCTGTTATAACGGTCGTCGTTTAAATCTTGCACAATGCCTTCAAACAATCCGTTAGATAATAGCGCTGCCTGTTTCGGGAAATGACGTGACAACACATACAACACCGAACTTTTCTCAATCAACGGATCTAAATAATCGCGATAGAACCATTCGCTTTTCGCCTGCGGATGAGCAAAGTTTGCCATTAGATTGTTCATCAGCGTGTTTGCATCCTCGTCCTGTTTCACCAACTGATAGGCACCAGCCAACCAAGCCGCGGCTAAATCAGATTGCCATTCTTCCGCTTTGAAATGACGCTCCAATAAACTACGGATAGACATTAAGCTGTCGCTTGGCACTTGACCTAAACGCGCCAATAAGTACGTCGCATAAGCGCGTTGACGCAGCATGGCTAAATTATCTTCACTTTCCGGACGACTTAAACGTTCTAATGCCGCAATTGTTTGATTAAACAAGCCGTTTGGTGCAATCCATGCTGCCGGTAATTGCACGTTGTGCTCTTGCGCTTCAATGAGGAAATGCGCCACATAAGCCGTTAAGAAGGCATCATCTTCATCTAAACCGGACCATACGCCAAAGCCTTCGTTCTCAGTTTGGCGTGCCGGTAATAAATTAAAGACACGATTCAAATTATTGTGTAACTGCTGTTTAGTGGCTTCAATAGCTTGCTTGTCGCCCGCTTGTGATAAAACGCCAAGTAAACTTTGATACTCAGGATTATTCGCCAATAACAGATTAGGCATTGCCGCACTAATAATTTGCTCCGTACAGAAGTTGTCATAGTTGCCTAAATAACTTGTGATACCTTTCGCTAAGACTAACGGAGCGGAAGAGATCAGCGCGTATTGCTCACGGCGTTGTGGGAACAACAGATTCGGTAATTCGCCTTGTACCTGTTGATTTGCCGCCACATCACCCACTTTGATGAATTGCTGTTTCGCCGTCAGTGGACGCACGGAAATACCGTATTTGCGTTCAACCTGTGCCGGTTGTTGCAGTTCATCTAAGTAAGCCGCGGTGAAATATAAAATACCGCTACCAAGCAAATCAGTTGCTTTTAATTGGAAATCCACCACGCCTTCACTCATCGGAGCTAATACAATGGAGGTTTGCGCATTGCTTAATACTTGGAACTGCGGTGCAACATTGAGCTGAACAAGCACATTTTGTTTACTCTTCGTATTATTCGAAACGGTCAAACTGACTTTACTTTCATCATTCGGTGCCAAGGTTATCGGTGCACTTGGCGATAAAATCATGTCGTCACGCACCAAAGTTTCCGCTTGTGCGATATTCATTTGTGAACCGTCATTTGTTACGGCAACCGCCATGACTTTCAAATTACCATTAAAGCCCGATGGAATTTGGTAAGTTACCGTTTTGCTTCCGTCCACATCCACAATATTTGACCAGAACACCGCCGGTTTATCGGTTTTACGTTTAAATGGATTGGTATTCGCCGCCAAGGCTTTTTCCAACATTGCCATTTCTTCCGAGTCACCACCGGTTTGTGCAAACTGCAATACTTTACGAAATTCCGGCAAAATCAAATCCAAAATCTGCAAGGTTTCCACTTGAAGGGCATATTTCGGGAAGAAAAACTTCAACGGATCTTCTTGTTTATGACCAGCCACTTGCAAGATGCCTTCATTTACCGCATAAATTACTGCTTTACTTGGTTTATCGGAAGATAACGTAAACTGCACTTTATCACCGGACTTCACTTGCTGCGGTACATTTAACGTCACATTCAAACGATGGTTATCCACATTGACGCTAAACGGCGCAACGCCATAACTTAGCGGACTGGTGAAAATATCATCGGATTGCATATCACGAGAGAATTGCACGTTAATATAACCACTTCCCTCAAAATTCTCAGGAATTCTGATTTTTTGTACAGAACGGTTAGTCGTGGATTTAAACCATTGATGGGCATATACACGATCACGTTCAATGGTGATTAATCCACTCCCCGCATAAGGTGCATTAATTGCCACCTCGATTTCTTCACCCGGCATAAATTGTTTTTTGTTCAAGTTCAATTTAAGTTCGGTGTTTTTATCCATGGCGACAGAGACGTTGCTGTTGCCAATCACCGTATAAGGTATGCGATTGACGGTTTCACCGTATTGGTTATTAATGACCAATACAAAATCACCACTATGCTCGGTATTCAAAACAAAATCAGACCCGCTTTGATCGATATCCAACGGTTTTTCATCAATTTGATTTTCCACCAGTTTAGATTCGTACTTATAAGCACCGGAGCGTTGTTCGGTCAGCACGGAAACATATTTACGTTCCATTAAGACCGCACTTAGCCCTTGCACGGAAATTTTTTGCAGACTTGGATTAATCGCAATTAAGTTCACCTGGCTTACGCCGTTTTCTCTTAAATAACTCAAGTCTTGCGCACTGCTGTAGCCCACTAACCAAGGTTGCGCAGAAACCAACACCGATTGCACTTTAGATACGCCACGACCGCTGTTATTTTCATAGCCGTCCGCCGTGAAATACAACATCTGTACGGTATTTTCCGCTTCTTGCGCTAAATTCAAGGCAAAAACGGCATCACCGTTATTATCCGTGGTTTGATCCTGTAATTCGGTTTCCAACAAAATCGCATTTTTATTGCGTTGATTATCATAGAACTGATAGTTCTTGTATTCAGGAAAGCTCGGGAAGAGAGAATGCAACATGATGTTTGCACTCACTCGGCGTTTTTGCGCCGGCGTACCAAATAAATTCGTTAAATGGATGGTCGCCTTTAAATCCTGCGGAGAAACCCAACCGGCTTGTTGGCTACGATTAAACATCGTATTGATTTTCAACGTATCCGGTTCAAATTCCTGCACTTGGAACGTCATAGAGCCAACATCAATTTGTTCTTGCTGTTGACCAATAGAAATATGTGCCGTCCATTCACCGGTTTCTGCATTTTCCGACAACGGATAAGTCAAATCATTAAAACCACTTTCACTCACTCGGATCGTTTTTTGCCATTGTGTTTTACCGGACGGTGACGTGATTTCTAAAGTGAGTGGCACATTTGCCAAGGATTTTTTCCAATCCAACGCCTTGCTGATCATGCCGATATACACGGACTCACCCGGACGATAAATACCTCGATCATTAAACAAGAAGGTCTTAATGGCGTTTTGTTCCGGCGAAATTTCCTGACCGCGAATATCAAAACGGGAGAAATCTAAAGTGCGGTCTGATTTATCAATAGGTAAGAAAGACTGATCTTGCCCGCGTGTCACCAAATACATAACCGGCTCAAGTTCTTGCTTGAAGTTTTCTAAAGACGGAAGCTGAGCCACCCCGAGTTTGTTAGTAAATTGGCTGGCAATCACTGTGTTATTGCGAGAAATCACTTTCACTAACGCATTTGATACCGGCGCCCCACTGGCAATGGATTGCACGAAAACAGATTGCGTACCATCCGCAGCTTTTTTCGCAATAATGCCTAAATCCGTCAACACGATTAAACGGTAATCACTGGTTTGCGAATCCGGATCGGAATTCCAATAATAATAGCCATCTTCATCTTTGCTATCTTTTAAATTATCGCCATCAGATTCACTGCCAGAAGAGACCGCACTTGCTTTCACCCAAAAGATCCCTTGTTTTGGCAAACCTTTTTGCGATAAATCTACACTGAGATAATCTGATTTACGTGGATTATCGTTAGCTACGGTAAGGGTTTCCGTTTTAAACGTAGCAATATCATCAAATTTCAAATTGCCTAAATCCGGTTTTTGGAAGCTGTTGCTATTTAAATTTGCCACATGACGAAGTTGCTCAGCCTGTACGCGGCCAATATCCAGTTGCACACTGTCAGCGTTACGTACAGCAAGGGTTAATTTGCCGTCGCCATATTGAGACAATAAAGAACCTTTGCCCACAAAGCCGACATAGGTCGGGTAATTTGGCGCACATTCTAAGCTGCCAATCGGTTTTTTCAGTTGATAACCGCCCAAGGCAGTGAATTTATTATTCAGTTGCAAATAAAGGCAACGGCCTTCCGGAATATCAAAACGAAAAGATTGTTGCGCCGAGTAAGGATGTTCGCTTGGAATTAATTCCGGTTGAACGCGTTCGCCACGTCTAACAGCCGCTTCCGTTAATTTTTCCGATTCCCAACTTTGTCCTTCAGGTAATGCCGGTAATAAGATCGCAATAAGATTCTCGGCAATGTCTTTGCCTTTCACGCCATAGTTGAAATTAAAGGTTAGAACCTGTTCTGCTTCATTTTGCTGATTGTTAATAACCTTAAAACTATTATCCTCGTTTTGCAGACTGTATTTCGTCGGCACTGGCACGAGCTTAGTGATGTCTTTATCTAAGGTATTCACACCGGTCTTCGCACGCAACGTTTGGCTAATTTTGGTTTGCACAAATTGATTCGGTTGGGTCGATAAAGACAGGTCATCCGAGCTGATCCACGCTTCCAATTTATTGTCGGAATAACGAATCTTAAATTTCAACGGATTAATCAAATTGAGCGATTGATCCTGATTTTTGCGAACTAAATTTACTTCAACCGCACTTTCTAATGCCTTCGGATCAACCGGATTGGAAAACACCAAATGCGTTAACGCATGACGAACATGAAAGACATTCGGATCCTGATAAAAGTCCGCATCGGAGTCGACAACACTAAAAGGCTGGGTTTTTACAGAATGAGGCGTGGTGACCGATTTCGCATAGGTTAACCCTGGGTTTAATGCCGTTTTATCTAACGTGATTTTATATTCTTGCCCTGTTGGCCAATCCTGTGCGGGCGTAAAACTCAGTAAATTATCACTCGACCAAACCCATCTCCCTTCAAGGGCAGGTTCCATTTTAATGCCTTGCGTGATCTCAGTTTTCAGTTTATCAATCGGTGCGGCGGCGCCATTAAATTCAATGTTCAGTGGATAAACGGTATTTGATGTCCCCTCTTCCCCGTAATAAGTTGGTTCAATGGGATTAAATTTCACATGAACCGCATTGTTTTCATTTCCCTTTTGCTGCTGATACCAATAACTGCCACCACCGGCTGCTATGGCTAATACGAGTGCACCAAGCACTGAAAATTTGGTTTTGTCTTGCATCAGATGCTCCCTTGATTAACTTTAAAATTGACGCTGTTATTTACCATTATCATTAATTCGTTCCGCCTACTGTAATTTGATCGATTTTCAATGCCGGTTGCCCTACGCCCACCGGCACGCTTTGTCCTTCTTTACCGCAAGTACCGACACCATGATCCAATGCCACTTCATCAGCAACCATGGACACATTTTGCATCACTTCAATACCGCTGCCGATTAACGTTGCGCCCTTCACCGGCTTGGTGATTTTACCTTTTTCGATCAAATAAGCCTCTGAAGTAGAAAACACGAATTTGCCGGAGGTAATATCCACTTGGCCGCCACCAAAGTGCGGTGCAAAAATGCCGTGTTCTACGGACGCCACCAAATCCTCAAATTTATCTTTACCCGCCAGCATATAAGTATTGGTCATGCGTGGCATTGGCAAATGGGCATAGGATTCACGACGTCCATTGCCTGTCGGTTGCACGCCCATCAAACGGGCATTCATTTTATCTTGCATGTATTTCTGCAAAATACCGTCTTTAATCAATATGTTATATTGACCTGGCACGCCCTCGTCATCCACGCTGACCGAGCCTCGGCGATCCATTAAAGTGCCGTCATCCACGATCGTGCATAAAGGCGATGTGACTAATTCACCGATTTTACCGGTAAATAAGGAGCTTTCTTTACGATTAAAATCGCCTTCCAAGCCGTGCCCTACTGCTTCGTGTAATAACACGCCAGGCCAACCTGCGCCCAACACCACCGGCATCAATCCTGCCGGTGCCGCCACCGCGCCTAAATTCACCAATGCTTGACGCACCGATTCTTTCGCAAAATAGACCGCTCTTTGTTCGCCTTGATAGCTTTCAAAGAACCATTCCAAACCGAAACGACCGCCTGCGCCCGCACTGCCACGCTCACGCTTACCGTCTTGTTCTACCAACACGGAAACCGATAAACGAATGAGTGGGCGAATATCTGCCGCCAAAGTGCCGTCAGTGGCTGCCACCAACATTTCTTCATACACCATGCTCAAGCCGGCATTCACCTGCACCACTCGCGGGTCTTCCGCGCGGGCAGTTTTGTCCACTAAGCGCAATAATTCAATTTTTTGCTCTTGGCTTAAACTGTATAGCGGATTAATTGGCTGATAACGCAACGGTGCGTCCACCGGATTAAATCTCACCGGCAGAATAAAATTACACTGAGAAGGTTGCGCAATACCACGCACTGCCTGTGCGCATTGTTGCAAATTGGCTAAATTAATTTGGTCAGAATAGGCAAAACCGGTTTTCTCACCGCTTACCGCACGCACGCCCACGCCGCGATCAATATGAAATCCGCCTTCTTTAATAATCCCGTCTTCCAATACCCAGTTTTCATCCTGACTTAGCTGAAAATATAAATCGCCATAATCCACGTTGCGTTGCGCTAACGTATCAAATACGTTGGATAAATCGGATAAAACCAAATGACTTTGAGTTAATAAAGACTCGGTAACTTGTTTTAACATGAAATATTTACTTACATCGAAAAATAGATTGATAAAAAATGCGCAAATTATAGCGAATTCGCGCTCTCGGGGAAAGGCTAATCACTTTTTGATATGATTGGTGTAGATCTGTTTTTCACCAGAACAGCCGGATTACCTTCTTTGTAGTATGGCTCATTTTTTATAGGGGATTATACTGAACCCCTTATTTTTCCAATTAAGTAACAAATTATGCAAAATCCATTTAAAGCCGAATGGACGGCAAAAGGGCATACGCTCTGCTTAGGACATTGGGATATTCACTATAACGACATTCCTCTCGTCCTCCCCGCTGAACGCCGTGATAAAGATATGGGTACCAGAAATATCTATAATTTTATTGATCCCGAAGATGAGCTTTATTTAGAAGGCTTAGATGAAAGCGACTGGATTTTAGCCAATATGGATTGGCTGTCAGATTTATTTATTCAATACGACATTCCCTTGGAAGAAGACTACATGCGGGCGTTTTATCAAGCGGTGAATCCGGAAGACTGGCGTTGTGGCAGTTGTGGCGGTTGCATTTAACCGCCACATCGTGAATACAGAATGAGACTTTTAATCGAAAAGTGCGGTCGTTTTTTGCGGTGTTTTTAAGGTTGCCGTTCAATCACCACTTTAATATCTTCCGGCGGGGCATAATAAGGCGCAGAGGTGATAAATAAATGAATGCCTAACTTAGCATAATCAGCAACATTATTTTTATTCACACCACCGGCAACAGACAGAATGATTTTTTTACCGCTTGCCGCCACCAAAGACGATGCCCGCTTCACGTTATCCACCGACCACTTATCCAACTGAATAATATCCGGTTCGGCATCCAACATTTGTTCAAATTGACTGAAATTATCCGCTTCCAAGGTAATTTTATTTTCCGGAGCTTCCCGTCTTAAACGTTCCACGATTGCTGTCCAATTATCGGGTTCCGCAAGCAAGTTGCGATGATTGGTAAACACCAGCAGCGTTTCACTAATACCTTGCCGATGAATATGCCCGCCCGCCGCCAACACCGCATTGGTCGCTAACTTTCGGGTATTCGGAATGCTTTTACGGGTGCAGGCGACCACCGCATGGGGATTGATGGCTTTGGCATTAGCGATCATATCCGCCGTGTATTGCGCCACGCCACAAGACCACTCCAACACCAACTGAACCACTTTCCATGCCTGATGTAATTTATCGCCGGAAGCCACCGCACTTAACAGCACCGTGCCGGCGTCAACGGCTTCGCCTTCCTGCACATAAACCTGCGGTTCAATATCCAATTTTCCTAGCAATTTTTCTGCCACGCTAATTCCCGCCACAATACCGGCATTTTTGCGTTTAAATAAAATTCTCGCCGGCACATTGTCCAAACCGAGCGCACGCGTCGTCAAATCGCCACGATAAATATCCTCCAATAAAAAATCGTCTAATTCTTTATCTGAAAAATAAATCATGTGTTCTCCTTAAATAAATTGTCCTAAATGCAATCGAAGCTGCCTTTCGACCAAAAATCTGCTAATTAACATTCAGAATCAATTGGCTCAATAGACTTTGCGAGTTAAACAACAAACAAATTCAAGTCAATCACCAATGACGGCAACGCCACCAGCAAATCTAGAAACATATCAATAGACTTTTGCAAAGGTAACTGCACGTGGCTCATCATCTACACAGATGGAATAGAAATACATTCTTATTTTCCAGGAAAAGTGCGATCGTTTTTCTAAATGTTTTTTACTTTTCCTAATAACTCCGCCACTACTTTCGGTACGCCTTCACCGGCTTTCATTTTTACTGTTTCCACCGAGCGTGGGATAAAGCCCGTATTTGGATTAGGGTCGATGAGGTAAATTGGGGCATTTTTCGGCGCTTCGTTGACCAAGCCGTTGGCGGGGTACACCTGTAATGAGGTGCCAATAACCAAAACAACGTCCGCTTTCGAAACAAAGTCAATTGCCGGTTCTAACATGGGGACGTTTTCGCCGAAAAAGACGATATGGGGGCGCATGGGGTGTCCATTAGGGTCTTTATCAGCCACGGATTGTTCACCAAAGCAAGGCACGATGTAACCGGGGTCAAAACTGCTGCGCACTTTGTTTAATTCGCCGTGCAGGTGCAACACATTAGCACTACCGGCGCGTTCGTGCAGATCATCTACGTTTTGCGTAATGATTTGCACGTTGTAGCCTCGCTCCAATTCTACCAAGGCCTTATGTGCTGCGTTAGGTTGGGCTACAGCACAATTACGGCGGCGTTCATTATAAAAATCCAACACTTTTTTACGGTTGCGTTGCAGGGCTTCCGGTGTACAAACTTCTTCGATTTTATGCCCTGCCCATAAGCCATCCACCGCGCGATATGTCGGAATACCGCTTTCAGCGCTAATGCCTGCGCCGCTTAATACGACACAAAGAGGTTTCATCTTATTCCCCTGTAATGTATTCATCCTAATACTACTGATACTTTTACATCACCACCACATCAAACTGCTCTTGGGTGTAAAACGGTTCGGTTTTTACTTGGATTTGTTTACCAATAAAGACTTCCAACTCAGCCAACAAACCGTGAGATTCTTCGTTGATTAAATAGTCGGCAACAGCGTGGGAGGCATAAACCACAAATTGTTCGCTGGCAAATAAATGATGCACGCGGATAATTTCGCGCATGATTTCATAGCACACGGTTTCCACTGTTTTCACTCGTCCGCGACCTTGGCAGGTTGGGCATTCGCAACACAATACATGTTCCAAACTTTCCCTAGTACGCTTGCGTGTCATTTCCACCAAACCTAATTGTGTAAAGCCATTAACGTTTGTTTTCACCGGATCACGCGATAAGGCATCTTGCAAGGACTCCAACACACGATTACGGTGTTCTTCACTTTGCATATCGATGAAATCAATGATAATCATGCCGCCGAGATTGCGCAGTTGAAGTTGTTGCGCGATGGTTTTGGTGGCTTCAATATTGGTGTTGAAAATGGTTTCTTCCAAATTACGATGCCCCACGAATGCACCGGTATTAATGTCGATCGTGGTCATGGCTTCTGTTTGCTCAATAATCAAATAGCCACCGGATTTGAGATTCACTCGTCTATCTAACGCATGGTGAATCCCCTTTTCCACACTGTACACATCAAAGAGCGGTTGATTTCCCGTGTATAAAATCAATTTATCCGTGAGATTTGGGATAAATTCTTCGGTGAATTGTTTCACTTCATTGAAACAAAGTCGGGAGTCAATGTGAATGCGATCCAATTTACCGCCGATAAAATCGCGCAGAATACGCTGGGTCAGCGCCAATTCGCCGTAAAGCATGGAGCGGGTCGGGTATTTCGCACGGCGCTCTAACACTTTTCGCCACAAGCGTTTTAAAAACTCGGCATCTTGTTGTAAATCCAGTTCAGTCGCCCCTTCGGCCGCAGTACGGATAATAAAACCGCCCAATTCATCACACAAAGGTAAGGTGAGTTCTTTCAAGCGATTACGTTCTTCCTCGCTTTCAATGCGTTGTGACACGCCCACATGGCTGTTTTCCGGCATGAATACTAAATAACGGGAAGGCAAGGTAATATCGGTGGTGAGTCGCGCACCTTTCGTGCCAAGCGGATCTTTTACCACTTGCACCACAATATCCTGCCCTTCATGTACCAGTTGGGAAATGTCTTTCACCACAAATTGCTTTTGTTCACTTTCTTCCACACATTCGGTGTGCGATACAATATCTGACGCGTGTAAGAAAGCGGCTTTTTCCAGCCCGATGTCCACAAATGCCGATTGCATTCCCGGTAATACACGGGTGACGCGGCCTTTATAAATATTTCCCACAATACCGCGTTTGCCTTGGCGTTCAATATGCACTTCTTTGAGCAAACCGGTTTCCACTAAGGCAATACGCGTTTCGCTTGGTGTCACATTGACCAATAATTCAACAGAATCCATAAAATATCTTATCCAAAATGTCGTTGTTATTGATTTTGCCAATTAGTCTAACGAAAAGGAAAATAGAATAACAGGGGCAAATAAGGTAAAATGCTCCCCTTTTTTTGAATATAAGAACTATTTTTAGGGTTGATAGGATGTTTGGTTTAGATCCGACAATTGTTACATTTACTATTTATATTTTCGGCATGATTGGCATTGGGGTTGCCGCCTATTATTACACCAAGGATTTATCCGATTACATTTTGGGTGGGCGTCGCTTAGGCAGTTTCGTCACAGCGATGTCTGCCGGTGCCTCGGATATGTCCGGTTGGTTGTTAATGGGGTTGCCGGGTGCCGTGTATTTATCCGGTTTGGTCGAAGGCTGGATTGCAATTGGTTTAACCTTGGGAGCCTATTTAAACTGGCTCTTCGTTGCTGGACGTTTACGGGTTTACACCGAATTTAATCAGAACGCATTAACCCTGCCTGAATATTTTCATCATCGTTTTGGTACGCGTCACAATGCGTTAAAAATCGTTTCCGCCTCCATTATTTTGGTGTTCTTCACCATTTATTGCGCTTCGGGCGTGGTTGCCGGTGCAAAATTATTCCAAAACCTCTTTTCAATCGATTATTCCACCGCACTTTGGTATGGCGCACTGGCGACTATCGCCTACACCTTTATTGGCGGTTTCCTTGCGGTGAGCTGGACAGACACCATTCAAGCCACGCTAATGATTTTCGCCTTATTGCTTACCCCTGTCTTTGTGGTGATTTCTATCGGCGGTATTGACGACTTACAAAACGTCGTGCAACAAGCCGAAATGAGCGCACAAAAAGAATTCACCGACTTATTCCGCGGTACCACCATTATGGGCTTGTTAAGCCTTGCGGCGTGGGGCTTAGGTTATTTCGGACAACCGCATATTCTCGCTCGTTTCATGGCGGCAGACTCCGTGCGTTCCCTCAATAAAGCTCGCAAAATCAGCATGACATGGATGGTGCTTTGCTTAGTAGGTGCCGTTGCCATCGGTTTCTTTGGTATGGCGTATTTCTATGCAAATGCAAACACCGCTTCTGCGGCTTTGGTAAACCATGAACCTGAGCAAGTTTTTATTGAATTATCCCGATTATTATTTAATCCGTGGATTGCCGGTATTTTGCTTTCCGCGATTCTTGCCGCGGTGATGAGTACCCTAAGTTGCCAGTTGTTAATTTCTTCCAGTGCCATTACGGAAGACTTTTACAAAGGCTTTATCCGCCCGAAGGCATCAGAAAAAGAATTAGTTTGGCTGGGTCGCGCCATGGTGTTGGTGATTGCCGCCATTGCCATTTGGATTGCACAAGACCAAAACAGTAAGGTGTTGAAACTCGTGGAATTTGCTTGGGCTGGGTTTGGCAGTGCCTTTGGTCCGGTAGTTTTACTTTCATTATTTTGGAAACGCATGACGTCCTCCGGTGCCATGGCAGGCATGCTCACCGGCGCAATAACCGTGTTTGCTTGGAAAGAATGTTTACCGCAAGAAAGCGAATGGGCGCAAGTGTATGAAATGATTCCCGGCTTTATGTTCGCTGCCATCGCCATTATTATTGTGTCTCTCTTGTCCGCGAAACCCGACGAGGCCATTACCGACACCTTTGAAAAAGCCCAAAAAGCGTATCATGATGCGCTGTAACCTTAATTCACCGAGATAACGATATGATCGATTTTCGCCCTTTTTATCAACAAATTGCTACGACCCATCTTTCCCCTTGGTTGGAAACCTTGCCATTACAAATGAAACAATGGCAACAGCAAACCCACGGGGAATATGCCAAATGGGCAAAAGTCGTAGAATTCCTACCGCACTTGTCGGCATCCCGTATTGATCTAAAAAGTGCGGTCAAATCTGAGTGCGATTCTGCGCTTTCCGATGGCGAACGCCAGCGCATTATTCACCATTTAAAACAACTCATGCCATGGCGCAAAGGGCCTTATCATTTGCTTGGCATTCATGTGGATTGCGAATGGCGCTCCGATTTCAAATGGGATCGCGTGCTACCGCATTTAGCGCCGTTGCAAGATCGCACGATTTTAGATGTGGGTTGCGGCAGTGGCTATCACATGTGGCGCATGGTGGGCGAAGGCGCAAAAATGGTGGTGGGCATCGACCCGACGGAATTGTTCTTATGTCAATTTGAAGCGGTACGCAAATTATTAAATGACGATCGTCGTGCCAATTTGATTCCGCTCGGTATTGAGCAAATGCAACCGCTTGCGGCGTTTGATACGGTGTTTTCTATGGGGGTGTTATATCACCGCAAATCGCCCCTAGATCATCTTTCCCAACTGCGCGCCCAATTGGTGAACGGCGGTGAATTGGTGCTCGAAACCTTAGTAGTGGACGGCGATGAAAACACTGTGTTGGTGCCGATGGATCGCTACGCCAAAATGAAAAATGTATATTTTATTCCGTCCGTTGCCGCACTGATTCATTGGCTACAAAAAACCGGCTTTAAAAATGTGCGTTGTGTGGATGTCGCCGTCACCTCATTAGAGGAACAGCGCAAAACCGATTGGTTAGAAAATGAATCCTTAATTGATTTTCTCGATCCGGCAGATCACAGCAAAACCATCGAAGGCTATCCTGCCCCGAAAAGAGCGGTCATTTTAGCCAATAAATAGTCATAAATCTCATTGAGATCAAAGGTTAAAAAGAGTAAAGTAAGCAACCGTTGATTTTTATAAACTAGCTTAAAAAAGGCGGAAAATTATGGGTAAAAGTGTTGTTGTTCTCGGCGCGCAATGGGGCGATGAAGGAAAAGGAAAAATCGTTGATTTGCTCACCGACCGCGTCAAATATGTGGTTCGTTATCAGGGCGGTCATAATGCCGGTCACACCTTAATCATCAACGGTGAGAAAACCGTTTTACGTTTAATTCCATCAGGCATCCTGCGCGATAACGTCACCTGTTTAATCGGTAATGGCGTTGTACTTTCCCCGTCTGCCCTCATGCAAGAAATGGGAGAATTAGAAAGCCGTGGCGTCAATGTCCGTGACCGTTTATTAATCTCTGAAGCTTGCCCATTAATTCTACCTTACCACGTTGCGATGGACCACGCTCGTGAAGCGGCACTTGGCAAAAAAGCCATCGGTACCACCGGTCGTGGTATCGGCCCGGCTTATGAAGACAAAGTGGCTCGTCGCGGTTTACGTGTAGGCGATTTATTTAATCGCGAAGCCTTCGCCGAAAAACTCAAAAATATTCTTGATTACTACAACTTCCAATTAGTGAACTACTACAAAGTTGAACCGGTTGATTATCAAAAAACCTTAGATGACGTGTTCGCTGTTGCCGATATTATCACCGGTATGGTCGCTGACATTACCACCATTTTAGATACCGCGCGCAAAAATGGCGACAACATTTTATTCGAAGGCGCACAAGGCACCATGTTGGATATTGACCACGGTACCTATCCGTATGTGACCAGCTCCAACACCACTGCCGGTGGCGTTGCTACCGGTTCCGGTTTCGGCCCGCGCAATTTAGATTATGTGTTAGGTATCATCAAAGCCTATTGCACCCGCGTGGGTGGCGGCCCGTTCACCACGGAATTATTCGATGAAGTCGGTGCAGAAATTGCCCGTAAAGGGAACGAATTTGGTGCGGTCACCGGTCGTCCACGTCGTTGCGGTTGGTTCGACGCGGTCGCCATTCGTCGCGCAATTCAATTAAACTCTATTTCCGGTTTCTGCATGACGAAATTAGACGTGTTAGACGGTTTCGATGAAGTGAAAATCTGCGTGGGCTACAAAATGCCAAACGGCGATATTGTAGAATACGCACCACTTGCCGCGAAAGACTGGGAAGGTGTTGAGCCGATTTATGAAACTATGCCGGGTTGGAAAGAAAATACCTTCGGCGTAACCGATGTGAATCAATTACCGCAAACTTGCCGTAATTACATCAAACGTATCGAAGAAGTCACCGGCGTACCGGTTTCTATCCTATCAACCGGACCGGATCGTGTACAAACGATGATTTTACAAGATCCGTTTGCTGCGTAAAAACGCATAGAAAAATGACCGCACTTTTGAGCCATCAAAGTGCGGTTCTTTTTTGGAGAGTTTTTTATGAATGAACAGGAAAAAAACGTCGTCGAATACCTAACCGAATACCCTAATTTTTTCACCACTCATCCTGATTTGCTTGCCAAACTGTCCGTGGTTCATCCGCAAAAAGGCACGCTATCTTTAGTAGAAGCACAGCTAGAACAGCAACGCCAACAAATCAAAACACTTACAGCGTTCTTAGAAAAATTTCATCAGCTTGCCTATCAAGAGGCGGACATTTTCTATGCGCTTATGCCCTTACAAAAGAAATTGTTTCAAGCGGAAGATTTCCAACAGGGCGAAGAAAAATTGAAACAGTGGGCGCAATCCTATGAACTGGACGGTGCAAAAATATTGCTGTTTCGAGATGCATGGCAAACAAATGAATCCATTCCCGAACAATATTGGATTGATCGCAAGGCGTTTGAACTGATTCGCTTGGAACGTCTCGGCTTGCGCCAATTTTACTTGGGCGATTTAAGCAACAAAGAAAAACACCTGATGTTTCTGCCGGAAGAATTTCCCATTGGCTCCGTGGCAATTTGTCTGCTTGGCGCAAAAACAAGCCACAAACCGACCGCACTTTTATTATTCACCTCCCGAGATACTGCCCGTTTCCATAATGGGCAAGACACTACATTCTTAAAACACATCGTGGATATTGTGGAATTGCATTTAACCCGTTGGCTGTGAATCCATTTAGACTAGAAAGTGCGGTGCATTTTCGCCTTGTTTTTGCAAATCCTTGATCCAGCTCACGATCTGATAAAAAGCCGGTTTCTTTATATTGGCGACTTTTCTACAATGTGTGTGTTTTTAATCATTAAAAACACACAATTCAATTTAACTTCAGATATCACAAAGGTCTCATTATGAAAATTTTCACTTGGCCTGTGGTTGCAGGTGCTGCACTTGGTATCGTTGCTCCACTTCTAACCTACAATGGCAATCCCGGCAATATGGGTTTCTGTGCGGCGTGTTTCTTACGAGATACCGCCGGTGCATTAGGGCTCCATCGCGCCGCTCCGCTACAATATATTCGTCCCGAACTTATCGGCTTAGTTTTAGGTGCGCTTGCCAGTGCCTATTTTTCTAAGGAATTCCGACCACGCGGTGGCTCTGCGCCGTTGGCTCGCATTATCCTTGGGTTCTTTGCCATGATCGGTGCACTGATTTTCTTAGGCTGTCCATGGCGTGCTTATTTGCGCCTAGGCGGTGGCGATCTCACTGCCATTGCGGGAATCGTTGGTTTATTCGCCGGGATATTAGGCGGTATTTTCTTTGCGAATCGCGGTTTTTCCTTAGGAAAATCAAGTGAACAAAGCAAATCGTCAGGGCTCATTGGCGTGCTATTTACCTTGGCCTTACTCATCTTGCTTTTAACTCAATTTAAATTTGGCGAAAATCTGGCTATTTACTTTTCAGAAAAAGGCCCGGGCGCACAACACCCTGCCGTTTGGATGTCGCTTGCCGGCGGCGCATTGCTTGGTGTATTAATGCAAAAATCCCGTTTCTGCACAATTGGCGCATTCCGTAACTTCGTATTGTTCCGCGACACACAGCTTTTGAACGGTGTTATCGCCTTGGTTGTGTTCGCTGCGATCACCAACAGCTTGCTCGGACAATTCCATGTAGGATTTGAACAGCAACCTATCGCACATAATCAATATATCTGGAACTTCTTTGCCATGGCATTATGCGGATTGTGTTTCTCCCTTGGTGGCGGTTGCCCGGGTAAACAATTGGTGAATATCGGAGAAGGAAACAATGACGCGGCATTATTTGTATTAGGTATGCTATTAGGTGCGGCTGCGGCACATAACTTCGGTTTAGCAGCTTCACCTAACGGTGTTACAGCTTATACGCCGCACGTTTTAGTACTTGGCTTTGCCGCCTGTGTTTACATTGGCGTAACCAATAAATCAAAAGCCTAAATCCTCCATAGCGAGATAAAAAAACGCCCGTAATAAACGGGCGTTTTGTGTTTCTGAAATTCGACAACATTGAAAACTCAATACAAAAGTGCGGTCGATTTTCGTCTTATTTTAAATCTTCGGCTAAGCAAGGCTGAATTTTATTCAACATTTCTTTTAGCACGCGTGGTGCTGCGGCAACAATATGGCCGGCTTTTAAGTAACTATGACCAGCATTGTAGTCTGTCACGATACCGCCTGCTTCACGAACGATTAAATCGCCTGCCGCCACATCCCAAGCTTTGATGCCGTATTCAAAATACCCGTCTAAACGACCGGATGCCACATAGCAAAGATCCAACGCAGCAGAACCGGTGCGGCGGAAATCAGCCGCCTCTTCAATCAAGCTTTGCATCATATTGAATTGCATTGGCATGTATTTCGGTTGTTTGAATGGGAAACCGGTAGCAAGTACAGCACCGGATAAATCGCGTTTGTTTTCAACACGTAAACGCTGTTCGTTTAATTTTGCGCCTTCGCCACGCACTGCAGTAAATAATTCGTTACGGATAGGATCATAAACCACGGCCACTTCGGTGCGGCCTTTAACACGAATAGCAATAGAAACGGAGAAATGAGGCAAACCTTTTACAAAGTTTGTGGTGCCATCCAGTGGATCAATCACCCATTGAACATCGTTATCACTGCCTTCTAATGCACCGCTTTCTTCGGTGATGATGGTGTGGTCGGGGTAAGATTTTTTAATGACTTCGATAATCGCTTCTTCTGACGCTTTATCTACGTTGGTTACATAGTCATTTTTGCTTTTTTCCATGGTGACGATGTCGTCACGACGTTCGTAGTTTTTTGCAATAATATTGCCCGCTTTTCGTGCTGCACGAATCGCGATATTTAACATAGGATTCATAAATTCCACCGGATTTTAAAGAACAATTTAGGTGCGCGATTATAAGAGATTTAAAAGAAAATAGCTATCAGAAAAATTTTTAGAATTGTTGACTAAATACAAGGGGTATTTATGGTAGAATACGCCCCGCTATTGAATAAGATAAAAATGATCATGTTGGAAAATATTCGAATTGTTTTAATTGAAACCTCGCACAGTGGCAACATCGGTTCCACCGCACGAGCAATGAAAACAATGGGATTAACAGATTTAGTGTTAGTGGCGCCAAAACAAGGCGTGGATGATCAAGCCATTGCCCTTGCTGCCGGCGCAGAAGATGTGGTGAAAAGTGCGGTCGTTGTAGAAAACTTTTCCGAAGCCGTTGCCGATTGCTCGTTAGTAATTGGCACTAGTGCAAGATTGCGTCATTTGCAAAACTCGCTCATTGAGCCACGCGAATGTGGGGAAAAAGCCATTAATCATGCGATAAGTGGAAAAGTAGCGATTGTATTTGGACGTGAGCGTGTCGGTTTAACCAATGAAGAATTGCTCAAATGCCACTATCATGTGACGATTCCTGCAAATCCGGATTATGCCTCGTTAAATTTAGCCATGGCGGTACAATTAATCAGTTACGAAATACGCATGGCTTACTTGGCAACACAGCGCGAAGAAAATCAGAAAATGACACAAACGCAGCCTGACGTATATCCGCAAATGCAAGAGTTGGACTATTTTTTTACGCGTACCGAGCAGCTTTATCAATCCCTTGGCTTTATTCAAAATCAAGGTGTCATGCAAAAACTCCGACGCTTATATAGCCGTGCTGAAGTCGAAAAAACAGAACTTCATATTTTGCTCGGCATGTTAAGTGCGGTTGAAAAAAAACTTAAATCGTAAAAGAATAATAGTTGACTGTAAGAGTCAACAATGTAAGATTTCTTCGCTTAATTGATTATTTTTTTATTTAGGAACATAAAAGATGAAATTAACCTCGAAAGGTCGTTATGCAGTCACCGCAATCTTAGATATTGCTATTCATGCCGATAATGGTCCCGTAAGTTTGTCCGATATTTCCGAGCGACAACACATTTCCCTTTCTTATTTGGAACAGCTGTTTGCAAAACTACGCCGCAATAATTTAGTCAAAAGTGTGCGCGGACCGGGTGGCGGCTATAAATTAGGTCACATGCCGGAAGACATTTCCATCGGTATGATCATTGCTGCGGTAAATGAAAATATTGATACCACGAAATGTTTAGGGAAAGGCAATTGCCAAAACGGACAGGAATGCTTAACGCATACCTTATGGGACAAGCTGAGTCAACGTATTGCAGATTTCTTAAATGAAATCACATTGGCTGAATTGGTCTCTCAACACAAACAAAAGAAGCCATCCCAGTACAAACATCAAGATTTAGAAAATCTTCTCGTAATAAAAACGAATAACGCACAACATAGCTAAAAGTGCGGTTTAAAATAAAACTATTTAGGAGTGAATGATGAAATTACCTATTTATTTAGATTATGCGGCAACTTGCCCGGTGGACGAACGCGTCGCGAAAAAAATGATGGAATACTTAACCATCGATGGCGTTTTCGGCAACCCGGCATCTCGTTCCCACAAATTCGGCTGGCAAGCCGAAGAAGCGGTTGATATTGCGCGTAATCAAATTGCCGATCTCATCGGTGCCGATTCCCGTGAAATTGTTTTCACTTCCGGCGCAACAGAATCAGACAATCTGGCGATCAAAGGTGCGGCACATTTTTATCAAACCAAAGGCAAGCACATTATCACTTGCAAAACTGAGCACAAAGCGGTGTTGGATACTTGCCGTCAACTAGAACGCGAAGGTTTTGAAGTTACTTATTTAGAACCGGAATCCGATGGTTTAGTGGATTTAGAAAAATTCAAAGCGGCACTTCGCCCTGATACTATCGTCGTCTCTATTATGCACGTGAACAATGAAATCGGTGTGATTCAAGACATTCAAGCGATTGGCGAATTATGCCGTGCAAACAAAACCATTTTCCACGTAGACGCCACCCAAAGTGTGGGCAAAGTGGAGATCAATCTTGCTGAATTACCGGTCGATTTAATGTCCATGTCCAGCCACAAATTATACGGACCAAAAGGCATCGGTGCATTGTACGTTCGCCGCAAACCACGTATTCGCTTAGAAGCGATTATTCACGGTGGTGGTCATGAGCGCGGTATGCGTTCCGGTACATTACCTGTCCACCAAATCGTTGGTATGGGTGAAGCTTATCGCATCGCAAAAGAAGAAATGGCAACAGAAATTCCACGCATTAAAGCCCTTCGCGATCGTTTATACAACGGTTTAAAAGATATCGAAGAAACCTACGTTAACGGCTCCATGGAACACCGTGTCGCCAACAACCTCAACATCAGTTTCAATTATGTAGAAGGTGAGTCTTTAATGATGGCATTACGCGACATTGCGGTATCCTCAGGATCCGCTTGTACGTCTGCGAGCCTTGAACCGTCTTATGTGTTACGTGCGTTAGGCCGCAATGATGAATTGGCACACAGCTCGATTCGTTTCACTTTAGGCCGTTTCACCACCGAAGAAGAAATCGACTACACCATCAGCTTAATGAAAGGTGCGGTGGAAAAATTACGCGCATTATCTCCGCTTTGGGACATGTTCAAAGAAGGCATCGACTTAAACACCATTGAGTGGTCAGCCCACTAATTTAACGGGCGGAGCAAACCGCCCAATAAAAACAATATTTTAGGAAGGAATAAAAAATGGCATATAGCGAAAAAGTGATCGATCATTACGAAAACCCGCGTAACGTGGGTTCTATGGACAAAAAAGACAGCGCGGTCGGCACCGGCATGGTGGGCGCACCGGCATGTGGCGACGTAATGCAATTACAAATCCGCGTAAATGATGACGGCATTATTGAAGACGCCAAATTCAAAACCTACGGCTGCGGCTCGGCAATCGCCTCCAGCTCCCTCATCACCGAGTGGGTAAAAGGCAAATCCTTGGAAGAAGCGGGCGCCATTAAAAACAGCCAAATCGCGGAAGAACTTGAATTACCGCCGGTAAAAGTGCACTGCTCCATTTTAGCAGAAGACGCCATCAAAGCCGCCATCGCCGACTACAAAGCGAAAAAAGGGTCTTAATCGGCAAAAAAGTGCGGTCGTTTTTTGGCGCGTTTTTAAAAACGGGTAAAAAAGTCACCGCACTTTGTACTTTATAACAACATAAAAATGACGACTGAAAAGAAAATTGCCCTTGCCGTGTTGTGTATCGGCATCTTATTTCCGCTAGCTTATGAACATTTTTACGGTTCATATCTCAGATACACGTTCGGCAAAGCCGATTTCATTAGCGGCGGCACACTTTTTTATTGGATCACCCTGTTTCTGCCGACCGTGCTTTATAGCCGCCTTCGCCCCGCCGCGTTTATCGGCGCCCAGTTGGCCACCATGAGCCTTTTTCTGCTGGTTGATTTAGGCATGAGCGGCGATCCGAAAAGCGATACGATATTTTGGACGCTTTATTTCGCGTGGAGTGTGTTTGCGGGATTGCTCTCCCTCTACCCTGCACGAAAAAAGCCTAAATTATTTACCCGCTCTTGGTTAAGCGCGTTAATTGCGTCCGCGGGATATACTTATTTAAGCGTTGTACTGGCGATATTAATTCTAAAATTAACCGCACTTTAACCGAGGAAACACATGACCACAGAAAAGAAATTGGCTATCGCGGCAATACTCGTCGGTGTTTTGGTGCCGGTGATATATACCGCCTATATTACACCGACGTTTTTTGACGAATTGACCCTGTTAAATTTAGCTTATTATTGGGGCTGTTTGTTTGCCGCGACGATTTTCTATACGCGGGTACGCGCAGCAGCAGTCACCGGTTCGGCGTTGGCAATTACTTCGCTGTTTGCGCTTTTCGCTTATTTATCAATCACCAGCGGCGATCCTAAAGGCGGGGCGGCGATGTGGGTAATTTATCTTATATGGAGTCTTGCCGCTGGTTTCGTGTCTATTTTTCCGGCGCTCTTTAAGCCGCAATTTATGCAAAAATCTTGGCTTCGTGCGGCAATTTGTAGCGTATTATTGACTTATTTATCTTTTATCGTTGGTCTCGTAGGATTCAAGTTATTTGATCAGTAAAAACGACTGTACGTTTATTTAGCAAAATCAGAGGAATGATTATGTCAGTCACATTAACCGAAAGCGCGGCAGATCGCGTGAGAACATTTTTAGCAAAACGTGGGAAAGGGATCGGGCTTCGTTTGGGCATTAAAACCTCCGGCTGTTCCGGATTGTCTTATATGCTTGAATTTGTGGACGCGTTAAATGCAGACGATCACGTGTTTGAACAATACGGCGTGAAAGTCATCGTGGACACCAAAAGTCTAGTTTATTTAGACGGCACCCAGCTGGATTTTGCCAAAGAAGGCTTAAACGAAGGGTTCAAATTCACCAATCCGAACGTCAAAGACGAATGCGGTTGCGGTGAGAGTTTTAACGTTTAATCGAGAAAGGTATGAACAATCCATTTGCTTTATTTGATTTACCCGTGTCTTTTCAACTGGATCAGGATTTATTGGCGACGCGTTATTTGGCCTTACAAAAATCCCTGCACCCGGATAATTTTTCCGCCGCGTCTGCGCAAGAACAGCGCTTGGCGATTCAAAAATCGGCGGAAATCAACGATGCCTTACGCACCTTAAAAGATCCGATTAGCCGCGCCGACAGCATTATTGCTATTCACACCGGCGAGGTGGAAAACGTAGAAGAAAAAAGCAGTAAAGACATCAGTTTTCTGATGCAGCAAATGGAATGGCGCGAAACCTTAGAAAATATCGAAAATAACAAAGACAGCGACGAACTGACGGCGTTCACTAAAGACATCGAACGCACCCGCCGCGCAATTTTAGACGAATTATCCACCGCACTTGATGCGCAACAATGGGACATCGCACGGGCAATCACAGACAAATTACGTTTTATCAAAAAACTTCAAGCAGAAATTGAGCGAGTTGAAGAGACTCTTTTAGATTTTTAATGTAAAGTATATCGAGAAACAACATGGCGTTACTTCAAATTGCAGAGCCGGGACAAAGTGCCGCACCCCATCAACAAAAACTTGCCGTGGGCATCGATCTCGGCACCACAAACTCCCTGATTGCCACCGTACGCAACGGCCACAGTGATGTTTTATTGGACGAACAAAATCGTCCGTTATTGCCCTCTGTTGTGCATTTTGGCAAAGATGACAACGTGATTGTCGGTTATGAAGCTGCCGAACTTGCCACGCAAGATCCGCAAAACACAGTGATTTCCGTCAAACGTTTAATCGGTCGCAGCCTTGCGGATATTCAACAACGTTATCCGAATCTGCCTTATCAATTTGTCGCCAGTGAAAACGGTTTACCTTTATTAACAACACGTCAAGGTGTACGTAGTCCGATTGAAATTTCCGCAGAAATCCTGAAAAAATTGACCGCACTTGGTGAGCAACGCTTAGGCGGAAACCTTGTCGGTGCAGTGATCACCGTACCTGCCTATTTTGATGATGCACAACGCCAAAGTACCAAAGACGCCGCAAAATTAGCTGGACTTAATGTTCTGCGTTTATTAAACGAACCGACTGCAGCCGCCATTGCATACGGCTTGGATAGCGGACAAGAAGGCGTGATTGCCGTGTATGATTTAGGCGGCGGCACCTTTGACATTTCCATTTTGCGCCTCTCCCGTGGTGTGTTCGAAGTGTTGGCAACCGGCGGCGACACGGCGCTAGGTGGTGATGATTTTGATTTGGTCTTAGCCGATTGGATTATCGAACAATCTGCAGTAAAACCGGAAAATGACAGCCAATATCGTGAACTGATCGAATTAGCCAATCGCCTCAAACAAGAACTTTCAAATTCAATGGAAGTTCAAATTCATTACGGTAACTGGCTTGGCAGTATCACCCGAGAACAATTTAACGAACTGATTCAACCGTTGGTTAAACGTTCTTTGCTTGCTTGTCGCCGCGCTTTAAAAGATGCCGGCGTAGAAGCGGAAGATGTGCGTGAAGTGGTGATGGTGGGTGGATCTACCCGAGTGCCTTATGTGCGCGAACAAGTAGGTGAATTTTTCCAAAAACAACCACTGACCTCTATCGATCCTGATAAAGTGGTCGCCCTTGGCGCGGCGATTCAAGCCGATATTCTCGCCGGCAACAAACCGGATTCCGAGCTATTGTTATTGGACGTTATTCCGCTTTCCCTTGGCATCGAAACTATGGGCGGTTTAGTGGAAAAAATCATTCCGCGCAACACCACCATTCCTGTCGCGCGTGCGCAAGAATTCACTACGTTCAAAGACGGACAAACCGCAATGTCGGTGCATATCGTACAAGGCGAACGGGAATTGGTTAACGATTGCCGCTCTCTTGCCCGCTTCACGCTACGCGGCATTCCGCCGATGGCCGCCGGCGCGGCGCACATTCGCGTGACCTATCAAGTGGACGCGGACGGTTTATTAAGCGTCATCGCCATGGAAAAAACCACCGGCGTGCAATCCTCCATTCAAGTGAAACCGTCTTACGGTTTAACCGACGATGAAATCGCCAATATGTTAAAAGCCTCCATGGAAAACGCCAAAGAAGACATTCAGGCGCGCTTATTGGCGGAACAGCGGGTAGAAGCAGAACGCGTGCTGGAAAGCGTGCGCTCGGCACTCGCGCAAGATTACGATTTATTAGATGACGACGAACTAAGTGCGGTCAAAAATGCGATTATTTCGTTGGAACAATTAAAGCAGCTGGACGATTCCCTTGCCATCAAGCAAGGAATCAAAGCGTTAGATTTCGCAACGCAGGAATTTGCCGCACGGCGTATGGACAAATCCATTCGCACGGCTTTGGCAGGGCACTCCGTTGAAGATATTGTAGGAAAGTAAGGATGTTAAAATGCCAAAAGTGATTTTTTTACCCAATGAAGAATTTTGCCCGGAAGGCATGGTAGTTGATGCCGCCGCCGGCGACAATTTGCTTGAAGTGGCCCACAACGCTGGCGTAGAAATTCACCACGCGTGCGATGGCTCTTGCGCTTGCACCACATGCCATGTGGTAGTGCGTGAAGGAGGCGATTCTTTAAATGAACCAAGCGATCAAGAAGAAGATATGTTAGATAAAGCCTGGGGCTTAGAAATGGAAAGCCGACTGTCTTGCCAATGTATTATTGGTGATGAAGACTTAGTCGTTGAAATTCCTAAATACAATATTAACCACGCAAATGAGGCGGCGCACTAATGAAATGGACGGACGCCCAACGCATTGCCGAAGCGTTGTATGACAACAATCCGGATCTGGATCCCAAAACCGTTCGTTTTACCGATTTGCACCGCTGGATTTGTGAGCTAGACGGTTTTGACGATGATCCGCAAAAATCAAACGAAACAATCTTAGAAGCGATTTTGCTGAAGTGGTTGGAAGAGTACGAGTAGAAATTCTCTCAGAAAAACAACCGCACTTTGAACGCAAACTTTAACCGTGGGGACAGGCTTATGCCTGTCCTATTCGTATCATCAGATTGTCGGACAGACATAAAGTCTGTCCCTACAATGTGGAATGATGCTTACTTCACCTGCATTCCCGCTTTCACGCCTGCATCAGCAGACAACAGGAATAAATCCGCGCCGCCGGTGCCCGCACTTAAAATCATGCCTTCAGACACACCGAATTTCATTTTGCGTGGTGCAAGGTTTGCCACCATAATCACAAAGCGACCTTCCAGCTCTTCCGGCTTATCGTAAGCCGCCTTAATACCGGAAAAAACTTGGCGTTTGTGATCGCCCAAATCCAGTTCAAAGCGCAATAATTTATTGGATTCCGGCACGGCTTCGCATTTCAATACTTTCGCCACTCGCATATCTAACTTAGCAAAATCATCAATCGTGATAGCCTCTGCAATTGGCTCGATAGATCCCACAGATTCATTTGTATTTTTGACCGCACTTTTCGCAACAGGCGTAGCGTTCGCTTGCGCGTTTTCCGCTTTAGACGCCTCAATCATCGTTTCAATTTGCTTACCATCTAAACGGGAGAACAAGGCTTTAAACGGTGCAATTTGATGACTTAATAAAGGCTGCGCTAAATTTGCCCAGGTTAATTCCGCTTGTAAAAAAGCCTCCGCACGTTCTGCCAGTTTTGGTAACACCGGTTTCAAATAGCCCATAAGCACGCGGAATAATTGAATCCCCATGGAACATACCGCTTGCAACTCCGCGTCTTTGCCCTCTTCTTTCGCAATTACCCAAGGGGCTTTATCGTCAATATATTTGTTGGCTTTATCGGTTAATGCCATGATTTCACGAATGGCTTTGCCGAATTCGCGATTTTCGTAATACGTGGCGATTTGCTCAGATTGTGCAATAAATTCACTAAATAAAGCCTGATCATCTAATGCTGCCGCCAACTTGCCGTCAAAACGTTTTTGGATAAAACCAGCGTTACGGGAAGCCAAATTCACCAGTTTATTCACCAAATCCGTATTCACGCGCTGAACGAAATCTTCTAAGTTCAAATCCAAATCATCAATGCGATTACTTAATTTCGCCGCGTAGTAATAACGCAAACATTCCGGATCCAAGTGTTTCAAATAGGTTGCCGCTTGAATGAATGTACCGCGGGATTTTGACATTTTCTCGCCATTCACCGTCACATAGCCGTGCACAAAAATATTGCTCGGTTTACGGAAACCTGCACCTTCTAACATAGCAGGCCAGAACAAGCTGTGGAAATACATGATGTCTTTGCCGATGAAATGATAAAGCTCTGCATCACTGTCTTTACACCAGAAACTGTCGAAATCAATACTGGTTTCACGTTTACACAGATTTTTGAAAGACGCCATGTAACCGATAGGCGCATCCAGCCAAACGTAGAAATATTTGCCTTCTGCATTCGGAATTTGGAAACCAAAATATGGCGCGTCGCGGGAAATATCCCATTGTTGAAGACCTGCTTCAAACCATTCCTGCATTTTATTCACCACTTCTGATTGCAAAGATCCGGAACCCAACCAGTTTTTCAACATGGCTTCAAAACTTGGCAAATCAAAGAAGAAATGCTCGGAATCTTTCATGACCGGCGTTGCGCCTGACACCACAGAACGCGGGTTAATGAGTTCCGTCGGGCTATAAGTAGCCGCGCACACTTCGCAGTTGTCGCCATATTGATCCGGCGATTTACATTTCGGGCAAGTGCCTTTCACAAAACGATCAGGTAAGAACATCCCTTTTTCCGGATCATAGAGTTGGGAAATAGTGCGACTTTTAATAAAACCGTTTTCTTTTAAACGGTTGTAAATAAATTCTGAAAACTCGCGATTTTCTTCGCTATGGGTGGAATGGTAGTTATCAAAGCTGATGTTAAAACCGGCAAAATCCGCCATATGTTTGTGGCGTACATCGTCAATGAGTTGCTCCGGCGTAATGCCCATTTGGTCCGCTTTTAGCATAATCGGCGTACCATGTGCGTCATCGGCGCACACAAAATGGATTTCGTTTCCGCGCATCCGTTGAAAACGTACCCAAATATCCGCTTGAATATGCTCCAACATGTGGCCTAAATGAATCGGACCGTTGGCATACGGCAAGGCACAAGTAACTAAAATTTTACGCTTGGAATTCGACATAATATTGACCTTTAAAATACTTAAAAAACGGAAAAAAATTGGCGCTTATGTTACCTTATTGAGGGTATTTTTTCTAGTTTAATCATGATTTAGGCATTTTTAACTTAACAGATAAAGGCGGTCATGATTAAATATAACCAACGAATTTACTACACTAAAAAAGGAAGCATTATGGCGACGTTATTTTCTGAAAATTTAACGGAACAACAAAAGGAACAGATTGTTCAGTTATTCAAAAACTTTCAACATGCTACTCTGCAAAAAGATCTCATTTCTCTTAATACATTGAAAAAAGTCGAAAAAGGCGGAAATACTCTACGCGTGGAATTATCCATGCCTTTTGCCTGGAACACCGCGTTTGCCGAATTAAAAGACGCGTTAACCGCACCATTAAAAGACGCAGCAGAAGTGGAAAATGTCAAATGGCAGCTTAGCTATCAAATTGCTACTCTTAAACGCGCCAACAACCATCCTGCGGTGAAAGGCGTTAAAAATATTATTGCGGTGAGCTCCGGTAAAGGCGGTGTGGGTAAATCTACCGTTTCTGTGAACCTTGCCATTGCATTACACCAACAAGGCGCCCGCGTAGGGATTTTAGATGCGGATATTTACGGCCCTTCCATTCCGCACATGCTTGGTGCACCACATCAACGCCCGACATCACCGGATAACCAACATATCACCCCGATAGAAGCGCACGGTTTGTATGCTAACTCCATCGGTTTCTTAATGGACGAAGACAACGCCACCATTTGGCGCGGTCCGATGGCAAGTAGCGCATTAAGCCAACTATTACAAGAAACCCTATGGCCTGACTTAGATTATCTTGTGATCGACATGCCTCCGGGCACCGGTGACATTCAACTTACCCTGTCCCAACAAATTCCGGTGACAGGTGCTGTGGTTGTCACAACACCACAAGACATCGCCCTATTGGATGCAGTAAAAGGGATTTCCATGTTTGAGCGTGTTTCCGTGCCTGTATTAGGTATTGTGGAAAACATGTCCATGCACATTTGCAGCAACTGCGGTCACCAAGAAGCGATTTTCGGTGCCGGTGGTGCAGAACGCATTGCGGATAAATACAATATCAAAGTATTGGGACAACAACCGTTACACATCCGCCTTCGTCAAGATTTGGATCGCGGCGAACCAACCGTAATTGCCGCGCCAGACAGCGAAATTGCGCAAGGTTTCTTGAAATTAGCGGAAAAAGTTGCGACCGAACTTTACTGGCAAGGTTCTGTGATTCCGAGCGAAATTATGTTCCGCGAAGTGAAGTAACGGCGTTACTTAAATTATCTTGTATAAAATAGAAGTGCGGTGGATTTCCAAGATGTTTTAAAACATCCGAAAAATCCACCGCACTTTTTTCTTATCGTAATAAAAAAGCCACTTTGTTTTGACAAAATGGCTTTTTGTTTAAATCGCAATCTTAATAATCGCAAATCTCATCATCAACGAAGAAATAAGCAATCTCCCGTGCCGCACTTTCCGGGCTATCGGAACCATGCACCGAGTTTTCCCGTTGACTTAATGCAAAATCACGACGAATCGTGCCTTCTGCCGCCGTTTCAGGATTCGTTGTACCGATTAAAGTGCGGTAGTCTTGCACCGCGTTTTCTTTTTCTAACACACTCACGAATACCGGTGCAGAAATCATGTATTCCACCAAAGGCGCAAAAAAAGGTTTGCCTTGGTGTTCTGCATAAAAACCTTCCGCTTGCTCTTGGGTGAAGTGTACCATCTTAGCGGCAATCACTTTGAAGCCTTGTTGCTCAAAGCGTGCCAAAATCGCGCCGATTAAATGACGCTTTACGGCATCCGGTTTAATAATAGATAAGGTTCGTTGTAAGCTCATTTCACATCCTCTTACTGTTGTTTTGCTTTAGCTAATAATAAATTGGCAAGGGTTTGCACACCGATACCGGTCGCGCCGGTCGCCCATAAATCGCTTGGGGCTTTGCGATACGTGGCAGAACAATCAATGTGTAACCAATGCTGTTGATAATTTTTCACGAAATAAGATAAAAACGCGGTTGCCGTGCTAGCACCTGCACCCACAGGAACCGTGCCGGTATTGGCAATGTCAGCGAACGCCGTTTTAATTTGCCCACGATGCAACTCGGCAAACGGCAAACGCCAAAATGGCTCTTGTTCTTGCTCGGCAGCACGGAATAAATCAGAGACCAACTGATCATCCATGGATAGCACACTGTGATAATCATTGCCTACCGCCACTTTTGCCGCACCGGTTAACGTAGCGCAATCCACGATAAATTGAGGTTGTTGGGCATCTGCATCAATTAAACCATCTGCCAATACCAAGCGGCCTTCGGCATCGGTATTCAGAATTTCTACGCTGACACCGTTACGATATTGGATAATGTCGCCCAATTTGAAGGCGCGGCTACTCACCAAGTTTTCTGCACAGCAAAGGAATAATTTCACCCGTTGATTTAAACCACGCAAAATCGCCAAGCCTAACGCCCCTGTCAATAACGCGGCGCCCCCCATATCAGTGCGCATGGTGCTCATGCCATCGCTCGGTTTAATACTGTAACCGCCACTGTCAAACGTAATACCTTTACCCACCAAACAGGCCAACACCGGCGCGTCCGGATTGCCGGTCGGGTTGAAATCCAACTGCAACATGGCCGGCAGATTTTGCGAGCCTTTCCCCACCTGCCACAAACCGTGGTAACCACGTTCTAGCAATGCTTCTCGAGAAACGATGGAAAAACTGACCGCACTTTGTTTAGCGGCTTGTTCTACCATTTGCCCGATAAACTTCGCAGCGCGTTGGGCAAGCTCTTCCGGCGTTAAAATGGCTGCCGGCAGATTAATGATTTCACGCACGAAATCGCCACATTGAATACGGTGATTCAGTTCTTGTTGTTGCTCCGCAGATAATGCCGGAAACTGTAATTTAAACTGTTTTTTCGCATTGTAAAAACCTTGATAAAACGCCCAACAATTTTCCAACCGCCACCCTTCTCCGCTTAGTGCAACATCAGAAATGCCTTGATTTTGTAACTTGCGTGCCGCTTTTTGTATGGAAGTGCGATCGGAAAAATCAGTTAAATGAAGGGTCGCTTTATCTTCATTAAAACTGATGAGTGCCTTTTCACCCCAAACCGCCGAAGCCGGTTGGTTTGAAAGTAAAACCTGCATAGACATACTTTCTCCTTTAAATATTGAGAATAACGGCTTGTAATATATCAGTTTTATTGGGTTTTCTCATCATGAATCCAATAAAAAAGCGCTTCCTACGGGCATCTGCGTTAAAAAACTTTCTTGCCACCAACAAAAACGGTATAATCCGCACCGACTTTTTGTATGAGATTCCGCCAAAAGTAGGCGGCGGAAAAAATGATTAATTATTTTAGAGGATCAAATGGCAAAAGAAGATTCCATTGAAATGCAAGGCACCATCTTAGAAACCTTGCCAAACACTATGTTTCGCGTTGAATTGGAAAACGGCCACGTGGTAATTGCACACATTTCCGGCAAAATGCGTAAAAACTACATTCGTATTTTAACCGGCGACAAAGTGACCGTAGAAATGACACCATACGATTTAAGCAAAGGCCGCATCGTATTCCGTAGCCGTTAATTTCGCTTTATGACATAAACAAAAACACCGGATAATCTCCGGTGTTTTTGTTTTTCGAATCAAGCTTTTCTTACCCGTTTCAAGAGCAGGCGCTGAAGCAACATACCTAACAAATGCAACAGGAAAAAGACCGCACTTAAGACATATAACGGCATATCGCCAAAGACGCTGTAAGGGGTTTTACCTTGTGTCGGCGCAATACGATGCGTCAACACCGTTTCCACAAATTGCGGGGCTTGCGCCACAATGTTGCCTTGGGCATCAATAAATGCCGTCACGCCTGTATTCGTTGCGCGAATCACCGGTTTACCAAGTTCCAACGCACGCATTTGTGCCATTTGTAAATGTTGCCACGGGCCGATGGAATTACCAAACCAAGCATCATTAGACACCGTGAGAATAAAATCACTGTTTGCCGTGAGATTTTTCTGTAATTGCGCACCGAGAATAATTTCATAACAAATCGCTGCAGTGAAATTCAGATTCTTTGCCAGCAAGGTTTGCTGCACTGGGGCGCCGCTTTGGAAAGCCGACATGGGTAAATTAAACACAGAACCGAGCGGGCGCAAAATACTTTCTAACGGAACATATTCACCAAACGGTACCAAATGATGTTTGTTATAACGGTTTGCCGTTTGCATCTGATAAGGTGCCGTCTGATTCCCCACCACCACAATAGAGTTAAATAATTTGCCAAGGGTTTCATCTTGATAAATCGTGCCGACCATCACTTCCGTATTGGTTTTTTCCGCCAAAGATTGCAACATTTGGAAAAATGGCTGAATACTGTTTTCATAGGTTGGAAATGCGGCTTCCGGCAAAATAATCAAATCCGTTTTTCCCAAATTATCGCCAATTAATCGCCCATAATTTTCCATGGTTTGATACAGATAATTCGGATCCCATTTCAAATTTTGTTCGATATTGCCTTGCACTAAAGAAACATTCAGCGCCTTTTCAGGGTTTTCTTTTACATAATTAATCTTTGATGTGTAACTTGCCGTCCCACCAATAGCCACTAAAATAAGACTATTTGCCAAAACAACATTCCATTTTTTCGGTGAATTCCATAACGCAGAAACGATGTTAAAAGCGACCGCACTTAAGAACATAGCCAAGAAGGTTAAACCGGTAACGCCAAAAATCGGCGCAATCCCAGCAAACAGGCTATCAATTTGCGTATAACCGAATTGCAACCAAGGAAAGCCGGTGAAAACCCAACCGCGCAAAAATTCAGTTAACGTCCATAATACGGGATACATCACTGCTCGTTGCACCTGTAAGCGGCGCACCAAATACGCAAATAAGAGCGGATACAACGACAAATATGCGGCTAACAGCACCACCAAGAAATAACTCACTGCTAAAGGAGCCTCTCCAAATTGATGAATACTGACATGTAGCCAGTTCACCCCAAAAGTAAAGAAGCTCAAGCCCCATAAAAAAGCAGATAAAAGTGCGGTGGATTTTTGTGGTGTTTTGATAACCCAAATCAAACCGAACAAAGACGCATAGGACAAGGCCCAGTAATGAAAAGGCGCAAAAGCAAATACACCGATGGCACCTGAAATAAGCGCAATAAGGTAAGTGAGATATTTCTTCATCATAAAATAGTGAAGCAGGCAAAATGCCTGCTTTTTATCCTTTCAATATGTTGGTATGCCATTTCGCTCTTTGTAAAGAACGGGCTGATTGGCTACTTACAAACGGAGAAAACTACTCCGCTAGGTTCTCGACATTCTCCATTTCCGGCAAATATTCGTCCGGCACGGTAACGCGAAGTTGAATAATGCGACGACTGTCTGCAGAGGTCACTTTAAAGTGCAGATTTTCCAGTGTAATTTCTTCACCACGTTTTGGTAAATAGCCGAATGCCTGCATAATCAAACCACCAACAGTGTCCACCTCTTCGTCATTAAATTGGGTGTTAAATTGTTGATTAAAATCTTCAATATCCGTTAAGGCACGCACCGCGTAAGCATGGCGGGAAAGTTGGCGAATATCCGCCACATCCTCTTCATCAAATTCGTCTTCAATGTCTCCGACGATTTGCTCCAACACATCTTCAATGGTTACCAAACCTGACACCGCACCAAATTCATCTACCACAATCGCCATGTGGAAGCGCTCGGAACGGAAATCTTTTAGCATTCTGTCCACTCGTTTGCTTTCCGGCACAATCATGGTCGGACGAATCATATGTAACAGATTAAATTCTTCCGCATTCGCACGCAGGTATTTCAGCAAATCCTTCGCATGCAAAATCCCTACGATATTGTCGCGATCATCCGCATCGGCAATTACCGGGAAACGGGAGTGGGCAGATTCAATGATGGTGTCCAAACAAGAATCTAAATCCTGATCGGTTTCAATGAAAACGATTTGAGAACGCGGAATCATAATATCGCGTACACGCAATTCAGCGATTTCCATCACGCCCTCAATCATTTCACGGGTATTTTGGTCGATGAGATCGTTTTGTTCAGAATCTCGGATCACTTCTACTAACTCATCGCGATTTTTTAGTTCGCCTTGAAAGAAACGTCCGAAAAGAGATTGGAAAAAAGATTTTTTAGTAACTTCAGATTGGTTGGTCGAGTGTTCTTCGTTCATAAAAATTAAAAAAGTTGCCGTCGGATTGACAGGGGAGAAAGTACCATATTTGTCACGAAAGCGCAAAAGGAAGAACGGAAGTGCGGTCTGTTTTTCTCTTAAATTTTGTGGCATATCACAAAACAGGCAGTCATCAGCATAGGATCGTTAATCACTTAAGTAACGGCTATGAGATACAAACTGCAGAAAGAAAAAATGCGGCAAATGTTAGCCGCACTTTTAGTTTAATCATTACCTTTAAAACGATACTCCGTCCATTGGTAATACGCTTCACCGGCTTTCACAATGCCACCGTAATTTTGCCATTCGGGGTGATTTGGCGTGTCTGGCAAACATTGGGTTTCCAACGCAACGCCACTGTAATCCGCGTATTGTTTGCCATGTCGAGTAGGTGTGCCGCCGAGGAAATTGCCGGTGTAAACCTGTAATGCGGCTTGTGAAGTCAACACTTCCAAATGCAAATCGTCATTTGGTGAACTCAGTAAAACACAAGGTTTTTGCCAGGCTTTGTTGACGACAAAAGAATGATCGTAGCCTTTGGTGGCAAGCTGTTCGCCTTGCAGAAAATCCTGTTGAATCGGCTTGGCAACGCGAAAATCAAAACTGGTGCCGACAACGTGTTTTAACGGTGAATTTGGAATGCCTTCGCTATCTACCGGCAAATAGAAATCCGCATTCAGGCGCAAGCGGTGATGGCGAACATCCGTACCCAGCTCAGCGTTTTCTAAATTGAAATAAGCGTGGTTAGTTAAATTCAATGCCGTATCCTGATCGCTTTTCCCTGCATACTCAATTTTGACTGAATTTTCTTCCATTAACGTATAAGTCACCGTCACATCCACATTACCAGGGAAACCTTGATCACCGTCGGTAGAATGCAAAGAAAAACACACGAAATTTTCACCGCACTTTTCTAATGCCCAACGGCGTTTATCAAAACCGTTTACACCACCGTGAAGTTGATGCGTTCCTTGGTTGGCGGTTAAGGCCACAATTTTATCATTAAGCGTAAATTGGGCATTGGCAATACGGTTAGCATAGCGTCCGACACTCGCGCCTAAATAGGCTTGCTGAACGGGATACTCTTCCAACTTGCAACCCAGCAACACTTCTCGCAATTCTCCGTTGACCGGCACGCGACAAGACGTCCAAGTTGCGCCCCAATCGGTAAATTGCACACGCATTCCTTGCGTATTTTGCAACGTGAAAAGCTGAAACGGCAAACCGTCCGGCGCAGTGCCTTGGGCGTGTTGTTCTAGCATACACGCACCCCTTGTGAAGCCGTGCAAACATAAAAGTCTTCTTTCAAGCCTGTTTGTTTTTCATAATTGTCTGCCACGATTTTGCGTACGGCTTCTACTTTATCGTGTGGCGCAAGAGCAACAATACAACCGCCGAAGCCCCCTCCGGTCATGCGTGCACCACCCTGTTTACCGATGACCAACTGTGCCAATTCCACTAAATAGTCAATCTGTGGCACGGTGATTTCAAAATCATCGCGCATAGAATCATGCGACTGCCCCATTAATTCGCCAAGACGGGTTAAGTCATTATGTTTCAAGGCGTCTACCGCATCTAATACGCGTTGATTTTCTGTCACCACATGGCGGGCGCGTTTTGCCACCAGCGGATCAAGTGCGGTCAATTCTGCTTCTTTTTCTTTAAACTGTGCCACGGACACATCACGCAAGGCTTTCACGCCGAAAAATTCTGCCGCACGTTCACATTGCTGACGACGAGTGTTGTATTCGCCAGTAACCAAATCATGCGGCACATTAGAGTTCACAATAATCACCGCCACATCCTGCGGCACGGGCGTTGGTTGGGTTTCAAGACTACGGCAGTCAATCATCAATAAATGATCTTGTTGTCCAAGCGCAGAAATTAGCTGATCCATATTGCCACAGTTGGCACCAACAAATTTGTTTTCTGCTTTTTGCCCGATAAGCGCAATGTCTGTATGGCTTAAAGGCAAATCGCCTAGCTGCTGACAAAATTTTCCTGTTGCCACTTCCAACGCAGCTGAAGAACTTAAACCGGAAGAATGAGGCACATTGCCAGAAATCACCAAATCCGCCCCTTGTTTGAAATCTGGGCAACGTTCTTGAATGAACTTCACCACACCACGCACATAATTTGCCCATTTTTGTTCACTTTGAGGGATTTCTTTATCTAGTGAAAACTCATCAGACAGATCCAAATCGGCGGCATACACATTCCAAACATGATCGTTGCGTTTCGCGCCGGCAATCGCCGTGCCATAGTTAATGGCGCATGGCATCACAAAGCCGTCGTTGTAATCAGTATGTTCACCGATAATATTGACTCGACCCGGCGCATACACGGTCAATTCAGGTTGTTGATTATATTTTTGCTTGAAAATGTGTTGGGATTTTTGGATTGGGGTCATGTTATTTCCTTTCTCTTTATCATATCTCTCAAACCACTCCCCTCTTTTATAAAGAGGGGCAGGGGGAGATTTAATTGTGATATTTAAATTTCGTATGAGGTTGGTATAGCTTCTGCCACAAACGCTTGCGTTTGAACGTTGCTTTAGCAACGGCACGAAGTGCGAGCGAAGCGAGTAAATCTCCCCTAACCCCTCTTTGCTAAAGAGGGGAATTGGGCGCATTATTTCAGTTTATAGTGAATTTCACTCAACGCACGCAGTCTTTCTGCTGCTTGTTCTGCGGTTAAATCACGTTGGCTTTCGCCGAGCATTTCATAGCCCACCATAAACTTACGCACGGTAGCGGAACGTAAAAGTGGTGGATAGAAATGAGCATGTAGTTGCCAATGGTCGTTTTCTTCGCCGTTAAACGGTGCAGCGTGGAACCCCATGGAATACGGGAAAGAAGTTTCAAATAAGTTGTCGTATTTAGTGGTGAGTTTTTTCAATATCACCGCCAAATCTTTCGCTTGAGCATCACTTAATTCCGTCAAACGTTTAACGTGCATTTTTGGTAATAATAGCGTTTCAAACGGCCAAACCGCCCAATACGGCACCACAGCAACCCAATGCTCTGTCTCCACAACGATACGTTCTTTGCGGGCCAGTTCTTGTTGGACATAATCCACCAACAGCACAGAACCATATTTTTCATAATATTGACGTTGTGCTTTATCTTCTCTCGCCACTTCATTCGGCAGGAAACTGTTTGCCCAGATTTGTCCGTGTGGATGCGGGTTAGAACAGCCCATCGCTGCGCCTTTGTTTTCAAAGATTTGTACCCATTGGTATTTTTGTCCGAGCTCACGGAGCTGTTCCTGCCAGACTTTAATGACTTCTTCGATCTCAAGTGCGGTCAATAATGGCAACGTTTTACTGTGATCCGGCGAAAAACAAATCACGCGACTTTCACCACGAGCTTGTGAACTTTGGAATAACGGATTGTCGTTATTTTGCGGTGCCGGTGTGTCTTCTAACAGTGCGGAGAAGTCATTTTTAAACACATAAGGTTTGTGATAATCGGGATTGGGCTCACCGGTAATGCGTTTATTACGCGGGCAAAGATAGCAATTCGGATCGTGACTTGGCTTTTGTTCTTCATTGACTTTCTCTTGTTGTCCTTGCCATGGACGTTTAGCGCGATGAGGAGAAACTAAAACCCATTGGTCGGTTAACGGGTTATATCTGCGGTGCGGATGATCGGTAGGTTCAAAAACAGTTGTCATAATGTACCTCTGTTCGGTTGTATTTAATTTATGAAAACGATTACAAAATATGGCATAAAATAGCATATTTAACAAATTAAACTGTTATCAAGATCACAAAAATGAATTTCTATTTACTTAAGCTATAAAGCGATGAGAAAAACTGTGACATACACGACACTTTTAAAAGTAAGCGTTTCCAAAAAGTCTTTTTTCCGATTATGATTCCTTGGGCTTTAGTCATACATAATGAAGGGATATCTATGGTTACTATTCGAGATGTTGCTAAACAGGCTGGCGTTTCTGTCGCGACAGTATCTAGGGTATTAAATAATCACCCTTGTGCGAAAGAACACACCCGTGCCGCTGTATTGAACGCTATTGAACAATTAGGCTACCGTCCAAATGCCAATGCGCAGGCTTTGGCTTCGCAAAGTTCCGATACATTAGGCGTTGTAGTGACCGATGTAACGGACGCTTTTTTTGCAATTCTAGTGAAAGCGGTTGATCACGTCGCCATGGAGCATGGCAAAAATATTTTGATCGGCATGGGATACCATCAGGCAGAAAAAGAAAAAGAAGCCATTGATACCCTACTGCGTAAACGTTGTAATTGTTTGGTCGTGCATTCCAAAGCGTTAGATGATCAAACTTTAGCGGATTATTTAGAAAGTGTGCCGGGAATGGTAATTATCAACCGTTGTATTAAAGGTTATGAATCCCGCTGTGTCGGATTGGATAACCAAAAAGGCACTTATATTGCTACCAATACGCTGATTAACGCAGGGCATCGCCATATTGGTTATATCGGCTCAAACCATAGAATTAACGATGAAGCTGAGCGTAAACAAGGTTATTTGAATGCGCTTACAGAACATGGTATCCCCATTGTCGAAAACGCCATCGTACATAGCACACCGGATTTCGAAGGTGGTGAAGAAGCCATGATTAACCTATTGAGTTATAACGATAATTTAACAGCCGTTGTTGCCTACAATGATTCTATGGCGGCAGGTGCGTTATCCGTACTCAATGAAAACAATATCAAAGTGCCGAAACAGTTCTCTATTATTGGTTTTGACGATATGCCAATTGCCCGTTATTTGGTGCCTAAACTCACAACAATTCGCTATCCTATTGATCTTATGGCAAATTATGCCGCAAAACTAGCTCTAAGTTTGGTTGATAAAACCCTTTCCCTACCTATTAATCCGCAATTTAATCCGACACTAGTCAGACGTTTTTCGGTGGAAAATGCCTACCCAAAGGAGGAAAAACGTTAAAATTGCATTATTTTTGAGCGAGAGATGTAATCGTTTTCATAAATGTGAATATGATCACATTCTTTCCCTAAAAAACAAGGTATCCTTACCACCAATTACCCGAGTAGCGATTGCAGTGTAAAAAGGTAAGATTTTGATAATAATGCTTTAATGAATTATCACTAAAATAAACCCCTCTTTATTCTTTATATGAACAATTAATGGAGAACATGCATTATGAAAAAAACAGTATTAAGTGCAGTTGCTTTAGCAGTAGCTTTCGGTGCCGGCATCAGTGCAGCACAAGCAGAAACCCGTATCGGTGTGACAATCTATAAATATGACGACAACTTTATGTCTTTGATGCGTAAAGAAATCCAAAAAGATGCAGATCAATTAAAAGACGTGAAATTATTAATGAATGACTCTCAAAACGCACAGTCTATTCAAAACGACCAAGTTGATGTATTACTTTCAAAAGGCGTCAAAGCGTTAGCGATCAACTTAGTTGACCCATCTGCGGCACCAACCATCATCGGTAAAGCAAAACCGGACAATATTCCTGTTGTGTTCTTCAATAAAGACCCGGGTGCAAAAGCAATCGCTTCTTATGATAACGCTTACTTTGTAGGTACAGATCCGAAAGAATCAGGCATTATCCAAGGCGACTTAATTGCAAAACAATGGAAAGCCATGCCGGCATTAGACTTAAACAAAGACGGTAAAATCCAATTTGTTTTATTAAAAGGTGAACCGGGCCACCCAGATGCTGAAGCACGTACCAAATATGTTATTGAGCAATTAAATGCACAAGGTATCCAAACTGAACAACTCTTCATTGATACCGGTATGTGGGATGCAGCCTTAGCGAAAGATAAAGTCGATGCATGGTTATCCAGCTCTAAAGCAAATGACATCGAAGTGATCATTTCTAACAATGACGGTATGGCATTAGGTGCATTAGAAGCAACCAAAGCACACGGTAAAAAATTACCAATCTTCGGTGTTGACGCCCTACCTGAAGCATTACAACTGATCAAGAAAGGTGAACTTGCAGGTACCGTGTTAAATGACGGTGTAAACCAAGGTAAAGCGGTTGTTGAGTTATCTAATAACTTAGCAAACGGCAAACCGGCAACTGAAGGTACCAAATGGGAACTTAAAGATCGTGTTGTACGTGTTCCTTATGTTGGTGTAGATAAAGATAACTTATCTGAATTCTTAAAATAAATTTGTTTTATTAATGTAAGGGGAAGCGTAGGACAACACTTATGTCCCTTCCCCTTTATTTATGAGGTTGGATATGACAGAGCAAATTCAAAGTCAAAGCGGAAGCCAAAATGGCGAAGTCCTGCTTACCATGACTAATGTCAGCAAGTCCTTTCCGGGCGTAAAAGCCTTAGATCACGCAAACTTAAGCGTCCGTTCGCATTCTGTACACGCATTGATGGGGGAAAACGGTGCGGGTAAATCCACGTTGTTAAAATGCTTGTTCGGCATTTACTCTAAAGACGAAGGTGAAATCTTGTTTTTAGGCAAACCCGTGAATTTTAAAACCTCAAAAGAAGCCTTAGAAAACGGCATTTCCATGGTGCACCAAGAACTTAACCTTGTGCGTCAAACCAGCGTAATGGATAACCTGTGGCTAGGTCGTTACCCACTTAAAGGGCCTTTTGTCGATCACGCGAAAATGTACCGTGATACCAAAGCTATTTTTGATGAATTGGACATTGATGTTGATCCAAAAGAAAAAGTAGCCAAACTTTCCGTTTCACAAATGCAGATGATCGAAATTGCGAAAGCGTTTTCTTATAACGCAAAAATTGTGATTATGGATGAACCGACATCCTCACTTTCTGAAAAAGAAGTGGAACATCTGTTTAAAATCATTCAAAAATTAAAAGATCGCGGTTGCGGTATTATTTATATTTCTCACAAAATGGACGAAATCTTCAAAATTTGTGATGAAATCACTATTCTACGCGATGGCAAATGGATCAATACCGTACCGGTAAAAACCTCCACCATGGAAGAAATCGTCTCCATGATGGTAGGCCGTGAACTCACCCAACGTTTCCCGGAAAAAACTAACGTACCAAAAGAAATCACCTTAGAAGTAGAAAATCTGACGGCATTAAACCAACCTTCTATTCAAGATGTATCTTTCAATTTGCGTAAAGGGGAAATTTTAGGGATTGCAGGTCTCGTCGGCGCGAAACGTACAGATATCGTTGAAGCCATTTTCGGCGTGCGCGAACTGAAAAGCGGCACCATTAAACTCAATGGAAAAACAGTAAAAAATCATACCGCACTTGAGGCAATTAACCACGGTTTTGCTTTGGTAACCGAAGAACGTCGTTCAACGGGGATTTACTCTAACTTAAGCATTGAATTCAACTCTCTGATTTCCAACATGAAATCCTATTTAACCCCTTGGAAATTGCTCAGCAATAAGAAAATGAGCAGTGACACACAATGGGTTATTGATTCAATGAATGTCAAAACGCCATCGCACAAAACAACGATTGGCTCACTTTCCGGCGGTAACCAACAAAAAGTCATCATCGGTCGCTGGTTATTAACCCAACCGGAGATTCTGATGTTGGACGAACCGACCCGCGGGATCGATATCGGTGCAAAATTTGAAATTTACCAATTAATTCAGGAACTGGCGAAAAAGGATAAAGGTATCATCATGATTTCTTCCGAAATGCCTGAACTCCTTGGGGTAACCGACCGTATTCTCGTGATGAGTAATGGCAAAGTTGCTGGTATCGTTGAAACGGCAAAAACCTCTCAAGAAGAAATTTTGCAACTTGCCGCAAAATATTTATAAATAACAAAGGAACAAATTATGAGTGCCTTAGAAAAAAATAAATCATTCGATTTCCTAAAACAAAATGCGATTTATTTTGTGTTGTTGATTTTACTTGGCATCATCATCGCACAAGATCCGACATTTCTTAACTTGGTTAACTTCAGTAACATTCTGACGCAATCCTCCGTGCGTTTAATCATCGCTCTTGGGGTTGCCGGCTTATTGGTCACACAAGGTACCGACTTGTCTGCCGGTCGTCAGGTTGGTCTCGCTGCGGTAATCTCCGCGACCATGTTGCAATCCATGGAAAACATGAACCGTGTTTTCCCTGATCTCGGTGAAATTCCAATTCCGGTAGTTATCCTTGCTGTTTGTGCTGTGGGTGCAGTCATCGGTTTAGTCAATGGCTTGGTTATCGCTTACTTAAACGTAACGCCGTTTATCGCCACCATGGGTACTATGATTATCGTCTACGGTTTCAACTCCCTTTATTACGATGCTGTAGGCGGCTCTCCTATCGCCGGTTTCAGCGAAAACTTCTCTGTTTTTGCTCAAGGTTTCATCCGTCTAGGTTCATTTAAGCTCTCCTATATCACTATTTATGCCGCTATTTGTGCTTTCTGTGTATGGGTGATGTGGAATAAAACACGCTTTGGTAAAAATATCTTTGCTATCGGCGGTAACCCTGAAGCGGCAAAAGTTTCCGGTGTAAACGTTGCTCGTAACCTTGTTGTCATCTACATGATTGCCGGTATGTTCTACGCGTTCGGTGGTATGTTGGAAGCCGGTCGTATCGGTTCTGCAACCAATAACCTCGGTTTCATGTATGAATTGGATGCTATCGCAGCCTGCGTGGTAGGCGGTGTGTCTTTCGCCGGTGGTGTGGGTACGGTTATTGGTGTTATTACCGGGGTAATCATCTTCACCGTAATTAACTATGGTTTGACTTATATCGGTGTAAACCCTTACTGGCAATACATCATCAAAGGTAGCATCATCATCCTCGCGGTAGCTATCGACTCCTTGAAATACGCGAAGAAAAAATAATCTTCCGATTCATGAAACATTGAAAAACGCCATAAAAAACGACCGCACTTACCAAAGTGCGGTCGTTATTTTTTGTATTTTAACTACATATCACTGAGCCAGTGACGTAATTTATTAACATCTAACTGCCATTCTTGCACCAAAATATCCACCCAATGCGCAATATTCTCATGCCAATTTTCCGCGTCACCGTTCTGTGCCAACGCAGCAATTTGTTGCAAGCGTTTTAACCCCACCGATGCTAAAGCGCCTTTTATTTTATGCGCGGTTGAAAGCAACTCAGCTTGCTGTTTCGGCGCCTTCTCATACGCTTGATAAGCCTGTTGCAATTCAATCACATAACCACTCATTGCCTGTTCAAATAAAGTGAGATTATCTTGCACAAACTTCACACCCAGCATTTCAATTAATTCACCCAGCATTTTCGTGTCAAAATCTGTAGATTCCTGCAATGGTTTCTTTTCCATTACATCAAAATGTCTAATCTCTTCACCAAAATAATCCAACAAACATTGATTTAATTCATCGAGAGATAACGGCTTATGAATGACATCGTCCATGCCTTGTTCCAAATAAGCTTCTTTCTTTTGCACCACATTCGCTGTCAACGCAATCAATGGCGGAAGAAAATCATAAATGCCATTTTCATAATTTTCACGCAGATGATGGGCAATATCAAAACCTGACATATCCGGTAACTGAATATCCAAGAAGACGAGGTCGTAATAATTCTCCTCAAATTTTTGAATCGCTTCTGCCCCAGTCATAGCCACATCAATTTGGTAACCGAGTTTTTGCAGCATAGATTTTGCGACAACGATATTCACTTCAATGTCTTCCACCAACAAAATGCGCAATTTTAACGGCACTTTATTACCACTTTCTACCGGTTGTTGGGCCTCTTTTGCTTTAAAGGTCAGTAAGAAAGTTGAACCTTTTCCTAATTCACTACTTACCGTCAAATCGCCGTCCATTAGCTGTGCAATGGTTTTGGAAATTGATAAGCCAATCCCACTGCCCAAAGATTTGTAGTGATGAGAATCCACTTGATAATACAATTCAAAGACTTTTTCTAAATCCGCTTCTGCAATACCGATGCCGGTATCCGTCACACGAATGGCAAATTCATCTTCTGCAGTTTGCTCAATAGATAAGGTCACACTTCCCTGCGGAGTAAATTTCACCGCATTCGTAATCAAATTCCATAAAATCTGGCTTAATCGCACCCCATCCAACATCAACCAATTCGGTAATGTCGGCGGGCAAATTAAGCGAAATTCTAAGTGTTTTTCTCCTGCAATGAGCACCGCAAAATTACTGATATCATTCAGCAACGCATACAAATCCGTTTCTTTACGGTCTAACTCAATACGACGCGCATCAATTTTTTCTAAATCGATAATATCGCTGAAGATATGAGAAAGGGAAATTGCACTGCTGTTGATGGTTCGTAAATAACTACTCTGGCGTGCTGTCGGCTGCTCTTCCAATAAAATACGACTTAACCCGATAATGCCGTTTAACGGCGTACGTAATTCATGGCTAATTGTGGTCATTAATGTGGTTTTATCTCGGCTGATCTTTTCCACTTTATCCAATGCCGCCGATAAGCGTTTTTCCGCTAAAAGTCGCTCTTGCACTTCATTTTGTAGTTTCACCACCGAACGAGACAATGCTTGGCGAGAACGTTCTAATTTTTCCACCAATAAGGTAAAGAAATAAATCACAAAAGGCGCAGAAATCATCCCGAATACAATAGAACGTAAAAGATCTTGCCAATAGATTGTGCCAACAAAAATGAGGCTTAATACCATTTGTGTACATAACGCCAAGATGGCCAGAATTAACACACCTAAAATAGAAAAACGGATTTTCCCCAGGCGGACGACCCAATCCACATAGCGACGAGCAAAACTACCGAACTGTTTAATATTCTTCATAGGATTCCATGGAAAGAGAGAAATAATAAATATTGTACCTTAACTGTACAAAGGATGTTGAGCCGTTTTAGAGACAAAAAAAGTGCGGTCGAAAAACACATTGAATTTCGACCGCACTTTTAAGAGAAATTAACCCGAAGGATTAACCGTTGTAACGTTTAAAGACTAAAGTCGCGTTAGTACCGCCAAAACCGAAGCTATTGGACATCACAGTTTGTAAACCGGCGTTTTCTTTCGTTTCTGTTACGATGTTGCAACCTACAGCTTGTTCATCTAAGGTTTCGATGTTAATGCTTGGTGCGATGAAATCGTTATCTAACATTAACAAGGTATAAATGGCTTCATGCGCACCGGCAGCCCCTAAAGAGTGACCTGTCATAGATTTGGTGGAAGAAATCGCCGGGATTTTATCGCCGAATACGTTTTTAATCGCGCCCAATTCTTTCACATCACCAACTGGCGTTGATGTACCGTGCACGTTGATGTAATCGATTGGTGTGTCAATGTTTGCCATGGCTTGTTTCATGCAACGTTCTGCACCTTCACCGCTTGGCGCCACCATGTCATAACCGTCAGAGGTTGCACCATAGCCCACGATTTCTGCGTAAATTTTCGCACCGCGTGCCAATGCGTGTTCCAATTCTTCTACAACCACCACTGCACCGCCACCGGCAATGACAAAACCATCACGGTTTGCATCATACGCACGGGATGCTTTGGTTGGGGTTTCATTGTACTTGGTGGACACTGCACCCATCGCGTCAAATTCAGTCGCACATTCCCAAGACAACTCTTCTGCGCCACCGGCGAAAACGATATCTTGTTTACCTAATTGAATAAGTTCTAATGCGTTACCAATACAGTGTGCTGAAGTGGCACAAGCAGAACTGATACTGTAACTTACGCCTTTAATTTTGTACGGAGTTGCCAAACACGCAGATACGCTGGAGGCCATGGTTTTGGTTACCGCATAAGGGCCAACTGCTTTCACGCCACGTGGACCACGCACAGCATCACAAGCCACTAACTGGTTGTGAGCAGAACCTGTGCCGGCGCCAATCACCAAACCGGTACGTTCGTTAGACACTTGTTCTTCAGTTAAACCGGCATCTTCAATCGCTTCTTTCATAGAAAGGTAAGCATAGGCTGCCGCATCGCCCATGAAACGATACACTTTACGATCGATTAACTCGCTCGGATTTAATTTAATGGTACCGGCAACATGGCTACGCATTTTCATGTCAATAAATTCAGGTACGATTTCAATACCGGATTTACCGGCTTTTAATGAAGCCAAGACTTCTTCTTTGTTGTTACCAATACTGGAAATAATACCAAATCCGGTGATTACTGCTCTTTTCATTCGTTCTTCCTTATGAGTTGGGAAAATCATTTCGACTTACATTTGTTAGCTGAGCGCAATTTACTATGAAACCAAAATATTGCAAGCATTAATTATAACGTTCGACCAGTTAGGCCAAATCAGCGTATGATATCGCCCAAATGAAATCATTTAAGGAATTAAACCAATGCGCGTTATTAGCCATGCGGACATCTGTTTTAACCAAGAAAACACGCCTGTTTCCAATCAATTTGACGATGTTTATTTTTCTAACCAAGACGGTTTGGAAGAAAGTCGCTACGTTTTTCAACAAGGCAATCAACTGTGGCAACGCTGGCAGCAACATCAACAAAAGCACTTCGTCATTGCAGAAACCGGTTTTGGTACCGGATTGAATTTTTTCGCCGTCACCACGCTTTTTCGTGAGTTCCGCCAACAATTTCCACAGGCAACATTACAACGGCTATTTTTTATTTCCTTTGAAAAATATCCGCTAACCGTAGAAGCCCTATCGCGTGCTCATCAACATTATCCGCAATTTGCCTCTCTCTCCGCACAATTACAGCAACATTGGTTGGATCCCATTGAAGGTTGCTATCGTTTTCATTTTGAGGAAACCTCGCTCGATCTTTGGTTTGGTGATATTCACGACAACTTGCCACGGCTCGGCGATTATATGCGTGACAACATCGATGCGTGGTTTTTAGATGGATTTGCCCCGAGTAAAAATCCTGATATGTGGAATGACGCGCTTTATACGCAAATGTACCGTTACACCAAACCGCAAGGCACATTCGCCACTTTCACTGCCGCTAGTGCCGTTCGCAAAGGCTTGGAAAATGCCGGTTTCAGCGTGCAAAAGCGCAAAGGTTACGGCAAAAAACGGGAGTGTTTGGTTGGCGAAAAAACACTTGAAAAACCAACCGCACTTTTCACCCCATGGTACCTACCACAATCCGCCCAATTTGAAGATGTGGCGGATGTTGCCATTGTAGGCGGCGGCATCGCCTCCTTATTTACTGCATTCGCCTTAATACAACGTGGCGCGAACGTCACCCTTTATTGTGAAGATCCACAGCCAGCGATGAACGCCTCCGGCAACAAACAAGGCGCATTTTATCCTCAACTGAGCGACGATGATGAACGCAACATTCGCTTTTACATACAGGCTTTCGCTTACGGCTTACAACAATTACGCAACGCCGAAAACCTCATTGAATTTGAACATGAATTTTGTGGTGTGGCACTGTGCGGATATAACGAAAAAAGTGCAGTCAAATTACAGAAAGTTTCGCAACTTCAGCTGCCAGAAAGCATTTATCAAAGCCTAAACCAAGCTGAATTAAGCGATAAAGTCGGTCTCCCGTTGCCTTGTGGTGGCGGATTTATTCCACAGGGCGGATGGCTTGCGCCACAACAATTTGTGCAGAATCTGTTTGCTTATTTACAGCTGCACGGGCTCATCATAAAAACATCGCAAAAAGTGACCGCACTTTCCCCTCAAAAAAACGGCTGGCTAGTGACGAATGCTGAAAACGACAGGTTCCATCATCAAATCGTCGTCCTCGCCAACGGTCATCAACTGCATGAATTTCCTCAAATGCAGTCGCTACCGCTTTATGCCGTGCGTGGGCAAGTCAGCCAGATTCCCACGTCAGAACATCTGCTGAAACTGAAATCCGTGCTCTGTTATGATGGCTACCTCACGCCTGCTGATCAGGCTAAAACCAGCCATTGCATTGGCGCCAGCCATGTGCGTGATTGCGCTGACCGCACCTTTAGCGAGCAGGAACAACGGGAAAATCAGGAAAAAATCCAAAAGAACCTAGAGGGTATGCCTTGGGTGAAAGAGGCGGATATCTCTGCCAATCTGGCGCGAATCGGTGTACGTTGCGCCGTGCGGGATCGCACCCCAATGGTAGGTAATGTGCCGAATTTTGAACAGCAATGCGTGGATTATAAAAATCTGTTTAACTTACGCCGTCGCAAACAACCTATTCCGCCGGCTGCCGTATTTCCAAATTTATATCTCATCGGCGCCCTCGGCTCACGCGGTTTAACGTCAGCCCCAATACTGGGCGAAACTTTGGCTTCGCTTATCTATAACGAACCGTTGCCGCTGAGCGAAGACTTAATTCATCACCTGTCCGCAAGCCGAAGTTGGATAAGAAAATTGTTGAAAGGGACTTCTGTCGCAGATCTTTAAGTCCACCTTCCCAAGACCTATTTGAAAAAATAGGTCTTTTTTTCATCAATCCAAAAAATGAAATGTGATGTATATCAAAAAAATTAAAAACAATTTGTTTTTAATACTTTGCGCAAAATAAACACCAGAATATAATAACGCAAATTATTATTATTTACTCAAGTCCTATTTTTAATTTACCTGGAGCCATAAATTTATGCGTAAATTTAAACCAAACTATCTTTCCCTTTCCATTCTCACTGCATTAAGTGTGTCTTCTATTACTTCGGCAGAAACAAGCAATCAACCGACAGAGCAATTAAATGAAATCGTGGTTTCGGGCGATTCAAATGGTAACGGAAATACCGCAGATAAAACCCCACCCAAAATTGCAGAAACCGTTAAAACGGCAAAAAAATTAGAAAAAGAACAAGCACAAGATGTAAAAGATCTTGTGCGTTATGACACGGGTATCACCGTTGTTGAAGCTGGTCGATTTGGGAACAGTGGCTTTGCCGTTCGTGGTGTAGAAGAAAACCGTGTTGCTATTCAAATTGATGGATTAGCCCAAGCACAAACAATTTCATCACAGGGCTTCAAAGAACTGTTTGAAGGCTATGGCAATTTTAATAACACACGTAATAGTGCAGAAATAGAAACACTTAAACAAGCAACGATTCGTAAAGGTGCGGATTCATTGAAATCCGGTAGCGGTGCACTCGGCGGCTCAGTAAATTTTGAAACCAAAGACGCACGCGATTATTTAATCGAGAAAAATTACTATGCCTCTTACAAGCGCGGTTACAACACAGCGGATAATCAAAATCTAAACACATTAACATTGGCAGGACGCTATAAATGGTTTGATGCCATTGTTGTGGCTACATCGCGTAAAGGGAATGAACTCGAAAACTTTGGCTACAAAGATTTTAAAGACAATATTCAAGGTAAAGAAAGAGAAAAAGCAGACCCTTATCGTCGTACGCTAGACAGTACATTAATGAAATTCGCTTTCCAACCGACGGACAATCATCGTTTCTCGGTAATGGCCGATTTATATAAACAAACCTCTAAAGGCCATGACTTCTCTTACACGTTGAAAGCGAATACGCAGTATCAAAGTTATGATGAAGTCGAGTTACGTCATACAGACGATAAAGTCGAACGTAAAAATGTTGCCTTTACGTATGAAAACTTTTCCTCAACACCGCTTTGGGACACCTTAAAAATCACCTACTCCCAACAAAAAATCACCACTCGTGCGAGAACTGATGACTATTGTGATGGGAATGACAAATGTGCCTTGGCCGGTAACCCACTAGGAATGAAATATAACGATGAAAACAAACTTGTCGGTAAAGATGATAAATTAGCGTCTTATTACAATAAACCGGCGATGTCTCAACCTGATTCAGATACAACAGTTGATCTGCCAGTAGAACCATATAATGGAAAAACCAAAAAATACAAATGGCAACGAGTTAACTGGGATAAACTTCCTAGTGGCTATGAAGATTATTATGTAAAACCAGGCAATAAGTCTTGTGATAATGATTTCCGCTCTTGGGACTCACCAAAAGTGGGAGATGTATCAACCTGTAAAGCTACACTATCCAAAAAAGGAAGCACTACCCCAGCAGAAAGCAAGTTAAATATAAATGGCAAAAGCTATGATCTCTTGGGTGCCGATAAAGGTTTAATCGGCGATGAACAGCTTGTTTCAACCAACGTTCATCACATCTTTAGCTGTGAGGCATTTAATTGTAATAAACCAAACATTACCGGCTTTCAAAAAGACGGAACACCAGTCGATATTCCTATTGAAGTGTTCGAAAAAGATGGCAAAAAATATGCCAAAACAGCCATCATGAGTAATAGCCAATTGAGCGGGCCGATGTTTTTCATGCCAAATAAAAAAGGCTATCAAGACAATTTATGGTCACAACGCGATCTAGTCAGCAAAACCAAACAAGTTAATCTCGATCTGACCAAACATATCGAATTAGGTAAGACTCAACACGAGCTATCCTATGGTGCATTGTGGGCAGAGATGGAAAAATCCATGGTAAATACATCAGGGGTCAGCCCGCGTAACCTGAAATGGTGGGCAGAATATCCTGCAAACTGCGATACATTCTTAAGTCCGACAAAATTAAACCCGGACAGATCACATACTCTCTGTAACAAACAAAATGTATTTTCTTTCTTAATTCCGGTTAAAACCAAAAGCGGCGCATTGTATTTTATTGATGACTTCCGTGTGAATGATCATTTTGCCTTTAATATGGGCTATCGTTATGACCGCGTAAAATACCAACCTGAATACATTCCGGGTGTCACACCGAAGATCCCTGACGATATGGTAACAAACCTCTATATCACAGAGCCTAAGTTTGATCCTGATCGCGCCGATACGGATATGGCGGAATTAGCTAAGAAAGAAGCCAATGCAATTGCCAATATTAAAGAAATTGCGCAACCTAAAAAATTCTCTGCAAGTTCTTATTCCTTTGGCACAACAATTGATCCGTTAGACTGGGTACGCCTACAAGTAAAATACAGTAAGGCATTCCGTGCACCGACAAGTGATGAAATTTATTTCACCTTTAAACATCCGGATTTTTCTATTTTACCGAATAAAAATCTTCAACCGGAAACAGCAAAAACAAAAGAACTCTCTTTAACTTTCCATAATGACATGGGGTATATCACAGGGTCTGTTTTTGATACCAGATACCATAACTTTATTGATTTATCCTATAAAGGAAATTACAACTTTAAAGGACATTCTAAATTATTGCCATTTAGCGTTTATCAAAATATAAATCGCCCAAATGCGAAAGTAACCGGCTTTGAAATCTCATCTCATCTGGAATTAAGCTATCTCACTAAATTCCTCAATGGATTTAGCCTAAGTTATAAATATAGTCAGCAAAAAGGAAGAATGGATGGCAATATTCCAATGAATCCAATTCAACCGAAAACAGCAATCTATGGAATTAGTTATGCTCATCCTGATGAAAAATTTGGATTAGATTTATATGTTTCTCACGTATCTGCCAAAAATGCGGAAGATACTTATAATATGTATCACAAAGAAGAAGGTAAGAAAGAAACAACGCTTAAATGGAGAAGTGATTCTTATACAACCCTCGATTTACTGGGCTATATTAAACCAATTAAAAATCTCACATTAAGAGCGGGTGTCTATAACCTAACAAATCGTAAATACATCACTTGGGATTCGGCGAGATCAATACGTCCGTTTGGAACAAGTAATATGATCAATCAAAATACCGGATTAGGTATTAACCGCTTCTATGCACCGGGTAGAAACTATCGACTCTCTATGCAATTAGAATTCTAACCGACAAAAAAGGAGAAGTTTCAAACTTCTCCTTTTTCTTTCTTCTAAAGTGCAGTCGCTTTTTATCACAAATTTTATCCATTTTTCCTATGAGCTAAATTCTTTCTTAGCGACCTATTTTACATAAGGTTACAAACAGAAAAAATTTAGTGATATACATCAAATAAATCACAAAATTCTCATACACCTATTTTACGTCCATCCCTTTCTTTATATAATAATAAAAATTATTTTTACTTGTATAAATTATATTTTTATTTACCTGGAGCCATAAATTTATGCATAAATTTAAACCAAACTATCTCACCTATTCCATTCTCGCTACTCTCACTATGTCTACTGCCTATGCTGAAAACAGTACGACTCAAGATCAGCTCAATGAAATTGTCGTTTCAGGCAATGCTTCCGAGCCCAATGTACAAGAGAAAAAAGTGGGTGAAACACAAATTACTTCTCATAAACTAAGTAAACGACAAGCTGCGGATAGCCGAGATTTAGTTCGTTACGAAACAGGCATTACTGTTGTTGAAACAGGAAGAACCGGATCAAGTGGCTATGCCGTGCGAGGTGTTGATGAAAACCGTGTGGGCATTATGGTTGATGGCCTTCGCCAAGCTGAAACATTAAGCTCTCAAGGATTTAAAGAACTCTTTGAAGGTTATGGTAACTTTAATAACACCAGAAATGATGTTGAAATAGAAAACGTTAAAATGGCAACCATTACTAAAGGTGCTGATTCCATGAAATCTGGTAGCGGGGCGTTAGGTGGTTCTGTAGCCTTTGAAACAAAAGATGCGCGTGATTTTTTGCTGAATAAAAATTATCACATTGGTATTAAACGCGGTTATCAAACCATGAATAATCAAAACCTAACTTCCGTCACGCTCGCCGGAAAATATAAATGGTTTGACGTGCTTTTCATTAATACCGAACGAAAAGGTCATGAAATAGAAAACTATTATTACGATATTTATCCAAATGAGGAAGCCGATCATGCGGCGGTTGGGCGTACTCGTGAAAAAGCGGATCCCTACCGTATTACCCGTAACAGCAATTTGATCAAAATTGGCTTTCAACCAAACGATGAACATCGCTTCAGTGTGGCATTAGATGATTCCAAATTAAAATCCAAAGGCGCTGACCTGTCTTATAGCTTAAGAGCGCACTCCAGAACAGATACTGAACGTTATGGAGAACGGTTAACCAATGATAAATCCCAACGCAAAAATACCCAATTTACCTATGAAAACTTTACCCAAACCCCACTTTGGGATCATTTTAAGGTTTCCTATTCCTCGCAAAAAATTACGAATAATGCCAGAACAGATGAGTATTGTTATACCTCAAAATGTATTCAAGTCGAAAATAAACAAGGATTACATTTAGCAGAATCAAATGGCGTTTATCGCGTTGTTGATAAGACAGGCGGAGAAATCACAGGAAAAGGTATTGAAAGCGGTTGGAGCACAGAAGCCGAATACCGAAACGCCAAAGGTGAAAAACTCTCCGGGTTTGATTATAAAGAACAATCTGTGGAATCGACATTGATTGACTGTGAAAAATTAGATTGCTCTAAAAAATACAGGGTATTTGTTAAAAACAATGAGAAGTATGAAAGTAAATACCATTTTGAAGATCGTCAAATCGAAACTAAAACATTACCAAATGGAAAAAAATATGGTTATATCCCATTAAAATCTATTCCAAATACTTGGGGAGGATTACAAGAGGAAGAACTGTCTTATTTATTCCCACGTTCCGCAGGCTATAGCCGTAATGACTATAACGATCGTGATTTAAATACGGATACCAACCAAATTAATTTTGATTTTGATAAAGAATTTGATCTTGGAAAAACTAGTCATAGTTTGAAATATGGCGGGTTATATTCCAAAACTGAAAAAAGCATGGTTAACAAAGACGGCTACCAGGGTGGAAACGTGCAATGGTGGGCTGATAATTTCTTCTGTAATGAACCGATTGATGGAACTTATCCGGTTGAACGCAAACCTGCGCCCGATAAATGGCCTTCCGGTTCATGTACAGGTAATTACCGAGCTAAAACCGGAAACTTATCTAGTTACTTAATCCCGGTCACCACAAAAAACCATGCGTTCTATTTAGGTGATAATATTAAATTTACCGATTGGGTAGGGCTTGATTTAAATTATCGCTATGACCAGATCAAACATCTTCCAAGCTATAATCCAAATATTCCTGTACCGAAAGGTCTTATTGCTGGGATTTTTGTTCCTTTCCCTGACGGTGCGGTTCCTTACGGCCCGGGTGCAAACTGTGGTTATAACACAGACTGTATGAACAAAAATTTTGCTCAAAATCTAGAGCAACTCTTGCGTACGACATCCTATAAACACCATTCTTATAACATTGGACTCAACTTAGATCCACGTGATTGGATGCGGGTACAATTCAAGTATTCCAACGGGTTCCGGGCGCCAACCTCAGATGAAGTGTATATGACCTTTAAGCATCCAAGCTTTTCAATTACCCCAAACACCAAGTTAAAAGCAGAAATTGCTAAAACTAAGGAAGTTGCGCTTACATTTTATAAAGATCGTAGTTATTTCACGCTCAGTGCATTTAGAACCGATTATGATCACTTTATTGATTTAGTCTTTATGGGAGAAAGAGCCATTGAGCAAGGCAGCGCATTAACTTATCCGTTCTATCAAAACCAAAACCGCGATGGTGCAAAAGTAACTGGTGTTGAAGTAAATTCACATATTGAACTAGGCGATCTAACACCAATTTTACAAGGATTTAGAATAGGCTATAAGTTGACGCATCAAAAAGGTAAAGTTAACGGCAATATCCCAATGAATGCCATTCAGCCAACCACATCTGTATATAATCTCGGCTACTCTACTGAAGGTGATAAATATGGGATCGATTTATTTATCACGGATGTTGCACCGAAAAAACGCAGCGATACCTACAATATGTATTGGAAAACACAAAGTGAAGACCCAAATAGACTTGTTCAAGGTAAACGAGTTACTGACAGTACATTAGCTTGGCGAAGTGGACACTACACTATTTTAGATGCCATCGTTTACGCTAGACCAATTAAGAATCTCACCTTAACGGCGGGTGTATATAACATCACTGACCGTAAATACATCACCTGGGATTCTGCACGTTCTATTCGCGCAATCGGAACACTTAACTTAATCGATCAAAATACCGGTGCCGGAATCAAGCGTTTCTATGCACCAGGTAGAAACTTCCGCTTAAATGCAGAACTTACCTTCTAACCCAACAAAAAAGGAGAAGTTTCAAACTTCTCCTTTTTCTTTCTTCTAAAGTGCGGTCGGATTTCAAAACGTTTTAAAAACTGACCGCTCTTTTATCTGTAATTAACTTACGCCGCTACCATCACCATTGCCGGGCGAATTACGCGACCGTTAAGCAAGTAGCCTTTTTGCAATACGGTGGTGATTTGGTTAGTTTCAAAGCCTTCCATCGGTTGCATAGAAATAGCTTGGTGAAGATCCGGATTGAAAACCTCACCGACAACGCCTACAGGCTCAACACCAAAACGGGCAACCGTTGCCAATAGCTCTTTTAAGGTTAACTCTACGCCGTCAAATAAAGCCTTAATGCTTTCATCTTCAATATTTGCCGGCGTGGCTAGGGCACGTTCTAAGTTATCAATGGTGTTTAAAATGTCTTTGGCAAATTTTTCTAACGCAAATTTATGCGCTTTTTCAACATCTTGTTCTGTACGACGACGAATATTGTCGATTTCAGCACGAGTACGCAACAATAAATCTTGTTCTTTTTTTGCGGTTTCCGCTAATTGCGCCTCTAATTCTTGTACGCGTGCGATAGCTTCTTCCAAAGGATCTTCCACTTGTTTTTGTTCTTCAACATCCACTTCTTGCGATTGAAGATCTTGTTCTAATTCTTCGTTTTGTTCTTGTTTTTGTTCGTCTGCCATTGTCATTCTCCGATTAATAAAAGTTGGGCGATTATAACAAAAAATGCCGCATTTACCACTTGAGTAAAAGGCTTTCTGTTGTAATATAGTGCCCAATTCATTGAATTCAAGTTAGTGTAAAAACAATATGGACACGTTAAATTCGGCAAAACCGCAAACGTTGCATACCTCGTTTCAAACCATTGCATTAGTCGGTAAACCGAGAAATGACATCAACCTACAAATGCATAAAAACCTGTTTTTTTGGTTAATTGAACGCGGTTATCACGTGTTGGTTGAGCAAGACATCGGTAAAAAAATTGAGCTTCCGCCAAAACATTTAGCCAGCTTAGAGGAAATCGGTAAATCCGCCCAACTTGCCATTGTGATTGGTGGCGATGGCAATATGTTGGGTCGTGCCCGCATTTTAGCCGAATATCATATTCCGCTTATCGGTATCAACCGTGGCAATTTAGGTTTTTTAACGGACATTGACCCGAAAAACGCCTATTCCCAATTACAAGCCTGCTTGGAAAACGGCGAGTTTTTTGTAGAAGAACGCTTCCTATTAAAAGCCTGTGTGGAACGTGACAATGAAATTATTGCCAGCAGTATTGCTGTCAACGAGGCGGTGATCCACCCGGCAAAAATTGCGCATATGATTGATTTTCATGTGCATATCAATGATCAGTTTGCGTTTTCACAACGTTCCGATGGTTTAATCATTTCAACGCCAACCGGCTCAACCGCTTATTCTCTTTCCGCCGGTGGCCCGATTTTAACCCCACAACTCAACGCCATCGCACTGGTGCCGATGTTTCCGCACACCTTGTCTTCACGCCCACTCGTAGTGGATGGCAACAGCAAAATTTCTATTCGCTTTGCAGAATACAACACCTCTCAATTAGAGTTAGGTTGCGACAGTCAAGTTGCGCTCCAATTCGGACCTGATGATATTATCCACATTCAAAAATGTGACTATCCTCTCCGTTTACTGCACCTTAAAAGCTACAATTATTACAAAGTATTAAGTTCCAAATTAGGTTGGTTACGTAACTTTTCTTAAAGATTAACAAACCCTCTTTACTGTATATTAAAACAGTAATATACTGACAAACATACAGTAGAGAGGATTTGCTTATGTTGACCCAACTCACCATTAATAATTTTGCTATCGTTCGTCAGTTAAATATTGAATTATTACAAGGAATGTCCGTCATCACCGGGGAAACCGGCGCGGGAAAATCGATTGCTATTGATGCCCTAAGTGTCTGCCTCGGGCAACGGACAGAAGCCTCCATGTTACGAGAAGGTCAAGAACGCGCTGATATTTGCGCGACGTTTCATCTAAACAGTAACAACCCAGCTTTCCAATTTCTACAAGAAAACGAATTACAAGATCCCGATAATCCGGAAGACTGCATTTTACGCCGCATTATTAATCATGACGGACGCTCTAAAGCGTTCATTAATGGCATTCCGGTGTCGGCAGCCCAATTAAAAGAGATCGGGCAACATCTCATTCAAATTAATGGACAACACGCGTCACAACGTTTACTGAAAAACGACTACCAACTGCAGTTAGTTGATAATTTCTGTCAACATACCGCACTTTTACAACAAATGAGCCTTGATTATCAAACATGGCGTAATTTGCAACATCAAGTCAAAACCTTCCAACAAAAATGCGCGGAAAACGAAGCGAGAAAACAGCTTTTACAGTATCAAGTCAGTGAACTGGATGAGTTTAATTTAAAAGAAAATGAATACGAGGAATTAGAAGCGGATCATCTTCGTCTTTCCAATAGCGAAGAATTAACGCAGCTTTCCCAATCAGTTTTGCAATTATTAAGTGAAAATGAAACGGTCAGCGCAGATTCGCTACTTTATCGCGCTGTGCAACATTTAAGTGAACTCTGCGAGTTAGATAATCGTTATACCGACGTACAAAATCTATTAAATGAAGCATTGATTCAAGTGCAAGAAGCTACCAATGAAATTCAATCGTTAAGTAGCAATATTGAGCAAGATCCGGCGTTATTGGCTGACATTGAACAACGCCTAGGACAAACCGTGCAATTAGCGCGCAAGCACAATGTAAAACCACAAGATTTAGTGGCATTACACCGACGTCTCAAAGCGGAATTGAATGAATTGGAAGATTTTTCCGGCAGTGAAGAAATGCTCATTCAACAAGAACAAGCGGCTCACGAAAAAATGCTTGCTACAGCGACCGCACTTCATCAAAGCCGTCAATTAGGCGCACAAAAGCTAGCACAGCAAGTGACCAAATCCATCAAACAATTAGCGATGGAACACGCAGAATTTTTTATTGAATTGCATAGTGACTATGACAAGATAAGTGCAAACGGTGCAGATAATGCGATTTTCACCCTACAAAGTAACTTAGGTCAAAGCGCTCAACCGCTCGCCAAAATTGCTTCCGGCGGTGAACTTTCTCGCATTGCCTTAGCCATTCAGGTACAGGCATCTAACCAAACCGCCATCCCAACATTAATTTTTGATGAAATTGATGTCGGTATCAGTGGTGCTACAGCAAATGTGGTCGGCAAATTATTAAGAAAACTCAGCGAAAAATGCCAAGTCATTTGTGTTACCCACTTGCCGCAAGTCGCCTGCCATGGAACACATCATTTCTCCGTTGAAAAATCGACCATCGATCAAAAAACGGAAACAAAAATGACCGCACTTTCCCCTCAACAACGGGTCAAGGCATTAGCAAAATTGTTAGGCGGAAGCAAAATTACGGATGCCGTATTAGCCAATGCACAAGAAATGCTAGATGCTGCAGCATAAGTGAAGAAGACAAAAAAATTGGGCGAAAATAACGCCCAATTTTTATATGGAAAAAACAATAAAATTGTTTTAATACAAATTTCCGTTTTTTTATGTTTTTATCCTGAAAGGTCAGTATAATTAGGCTCTTTTCTTTCAGTCTTAATTAAGTAAATGAAATGCCAATAAACTTTACCCAAATTATTAAAGATAGCTTTCATTTCATGCAAAATGAAAAGCGAAACATCATCGTCTTGTGCGCCCTCTACTTTTTTGCCGACATCATCATGGTGTTGTTGCAATCAGCGATGTTGCCAAATGAAATCGTTGTTTCTCTGTCAAACAACCAAATTTCTTCGGCGATCTCGGAAGAACAAGGCATCAATTTGGTGACTTTCTTTTTTCTTAAACAGTTTATTTATATTTTTATCAGTGCATGGTGTTTAGTCACCATTCATCAAATTAGCTTGCGACAATTCAGTACTGTTTTGCAGAGTTTTGCCTCGACACTAAAACGTATTTGGGGTGCTATGTTACTAAGCTTTTTGATTTTTATCCCAATTCTTGTGGGACTCACAGAAGCGATGATCGCCATTCAACAAAAAGTACAGCCTTCCATTATTTCGTTATTTGCGATTATTATCGGTATCGGCTTATATATTCGTCTTTGTTTGGCGCCGGTGCATTATTTATTAACTGATGTCGGCATAAGTGCTTCCGCCAAAATTACCTGGCGCGCTGCGATGGGTCGAGCGGCTGTGTTATTTATCTTCTGTTTACTGATTTATGTTCTCGTGCCTTTGGCTGAAAGTTTTCTAATCAGCTTGTCAAGCAATGCCATCATGGCTGTCATTACCGGTATCATTGCGGCATTAATCAACGTGTTTGCATTGATTGTCACTTACCGTTTTTATACGTTATTCATTGCAAAGGCATAACATGAAACAATTACTTGAATTTATTCCCTTAATTCTCTTTTTTGCCGTTTATAAATTAGTTGGTATTCGTGAAGCGGCAATCACCTTGGTGATCGCGACTATCGTGCAATTCATTATTTTAAAAGTGAAATACGGCAAAATTGAAACACAACAAAAAGTTGTTGCGGGCGCAGTCATTTTCTTTGGCTCATTAACCGCCTATTTTAACGATCTTGAGTTTTTAAAATGGAAAGTGACAATTATTTATGCGCTCTTTGCATTGGTTTTGCTTATTGCTCAATTTGGTTTCAAAAAACTGTTGATTAAACAACTCCTTGGAAAAGAAATCCAATTGCCGGAACATGTTTGGAAAAACTTAAATCTAGGTTGGAGCGGCTTTTTTATTTTATGTATGTTAATCAACATTTATATCAGCCAATATTTATCCGATGATATTTGGGTCGATTTTAAATCCTTCGGCATCATCGGCATGACCTTTGCCGCCACTCTCATTACCGGAATTTATATTTATCGCTATTTACCTCAAACACAACAAGAAAAAAACAAGGAATAATCAATGTCACCTCAATTAATTGATAGCAAAACCGGGCAACAATCTCACGGCACCCTTCTGCTCAGAACGTTAGCGATGCCTTCTAATACCAACGCTAACGGCGATATTTTTGGTGGTTGGATTATGTCTCAAATGGACATTGGCGGTGCAATCTTAGCAAAAGAAATCGCTCACGGACGCGTTGTGACTGTTGCCGTCGAAAGCATGAATTTCATTCAACCGGTTTCTGTTGGAGATGTAGTTTGTTGCTATGGACAATGTTTACACGTTGGACGTAGCTCAATTAAAATCAAAGTGGAAGTATGGGTTAAAAAAGTTGCAAGCGAACCTATCGGTGAACGCTATTGCGTGACAGAAGCGCAATTTACGTTTGTCGCCGTTGATCCACAAGGCAAACCTCGCGCCATTCCACGCGAAAATAATCACGAATTAGATGCCGCTTTGGCACACATGAAAACGCCATAAACTAACAAGAGGACTCAAAATGTACTACGTCATTTTTGCTCAAGACAAACCGAACACGTTGGCTCAACGCTTGGCAGTGCGTGAGCAACACCTTGCTCGTTTGAAACAACTCCAAGCGGAAGATCGTTTATTAACCGCAGGCCCAAACCCAGCTATTGATGATGAAAATCCGGGTGAGGCCGGTTTCACCGGTTCGACCGTCATTGCCAAGTTTGATAGCTTGCAAGCAGCAAAAGACTGGGCAGCTCAAGATCCTTATGTAGAAGCCGGTGTGTATGGCGATGTCATTATTAAGCCGTTTAAAAAAGTATTTTAATTTTCAAGCGGTCATCACGGAAACATGTTGAACTAATGATAACAAAGGCGGATCTAAGTACCCGCCTTTGATTTAGGACTAATGGAAAATAGCCATGCGATACTTGCAACGAACCTCAATTTCTCTGTTAATTTTAACCGCACTTTCTTTCTCTGCCTTGGCAGCAAAAACCGAAAGCGCCGTACCCCACGAAATCAATTTAGCGCAAGAACAAGCAAAGTGGACACAACAGCAACACGAGTCAGAATTGCTTTTGATTAAGCAGCGTTCAACGTTCCTTCAATTGGAAAGTCTGCTTAAAAGTGCGGTGAAAAATAACAACGTTTCTGATAATGCTGAGTTATATCTTAACCTCATTGAGTCTTTAAAAGACTATCCATTGAAAATGGATGCGACAACCACCTACATTGATGCCCGCATTAAAAGCATGAGTAAAGATACGCTACCTGAAGAAGTAAAAGCATTAAAACACGAAATCGAACAAGTTATCGCGCAAAATCCTACGCATTTTTTACGTAATCAATGGGAACAAGGCATTTTCACACTATTAATAAATGCTGATGATACGGAAGGATTAGTTCATTATGCACAACGCGTTAAGCCAAGTTCCTTGGAGATGCAAATAGCCGTATTAAATGCCGAACTTCAGCTTGAACGCATAAAAAATGAAACAGATAAAAAGCAAAACTCCAATAGCTCAAGCATTATTTCCCGCTATGAACAACTTTGGTTAACCAACGGTAAACTCCCTAATGACGCGCAACTTTGGGCAAAATGGTATTCTGATGGCAAACGGACACAAGATAAAATCTACCAAAAAGCCGAGGAACTCTTTGCCCAAAATGATGCGAACGGGATGGCGTTGCTATCATCGGAATTAAATAAAATTGATAGCGCGAAAGAAGACGAAATGGTTTTGGCGAATTTAAAACGCTTTGAATCCCTATTAAAAAATCCGGCAACCCTCCCTGAATTGGCCGATAGACTACCACTCATTGAAGAAAATAATAAAATCGTCACAAAATTTGCAGTGGTGCAGACCTTTCCGCGTTATTTACGCACTCTATCGGAAACAATGAAAGAGCCTAACTTTGCCCCCTATCAACAATGGGCAAAAAATTGGCAATTAACAGATGCGCAAATTCGTGAGTGGGAAATTGCTTTTCTTGGTCGTTTTTTTGACAATGAAAGCCCGAATTTCCAACAATGGCGGGATGCGGAAATTCTCAAATTAAAAGCAGATAACCTTACCGAACGCCGTTTGCGTATGGCCATTTGGCAAAAGACCGATTTAACCCCATGGCTTAACGCGCTTTCAATAGAAGGTCAGCAAAAACAAGAATGGCGTTATTGGCTGGCCAAAACGATAGTGAAACGCGATAGCAAAAAAACAAAAGAAATATTGACCGCACTTTCTGATGAACGGGGTTTTTATCCAATGTTGGCAGCTGCCAAATTAGATCTGAAAACCCGTGGCAACGGTTATGATTTCGGTCAACCTGAATTACTTATTGCCCCGAGTATCTCCGATCCTTATTGGGCTGATGAATTCAAAAAAGTAAAACCGACATTGGAGGAAATTGCCGAACTACGTCAACTCGAAAGATTTGGCCCGGCTAAACAGCGTTGGCGTTTCTTGTTGGAAAATCTGTCCGGTGATGCCAAAAAAGAGAAACAAATGGCGCTTAGTCAATATGCCAACCAACAAAACTGGTTTGATTTAGGTGTGGATGGCTCCATCATTGCTAAAGCGTTTGATTACATTCAGTTGCGCTTACCAATTGCCTATAGCGATTATTATGATATTGCTCTCAAAAGCCGCCCGGCGTTAAGCAAAACCAAACCGCAAGCCGCGCTAAATACCAATGTCAGTAAAAGTTTCGCCATGGCGATTTCTCGTCAGGAAAGCGCCTGGAACCCACAAGCACAATCTTCCGCCAATGCACGCGGATTAATGCAATTGCTACCAACTACTGCCAAAGCAACGGCAGACAATGCCAAATTGCCTTATGCGGGTGAGGCGGATTTATTTAAGCCGCTCAATAATATTTTGCTAGGCACGGCACATTTAGCGGAGCTAAACGCCAAATATCCGAATAACCGTATTCTGATCGCCTCAGCTTATAATGCGGGCGCTCATCGCGTGGAAAAATGGTTGGCGCGCGCCAATGGCAAGTTGGAAATGGATGAATTTGTGGCATCTATTCCGTTCTATGAAACCCGTGGTTATGTTCAAAATGTGCTGACTTACGATTTTTACTATCAAATATTGCAAGAAAAAGAAGAGCCACAAACCTTTAGCAAAGAGGAATTTGATCGGCTATACTAGCCGGACTAGTTTAATAGTATAGGATTGTTAATATGTATATTAGTCGCAATTTAGAACAATGGAATGCCTTCCTCAATATGTTGCAAACCGCCTTTGAACAAGGCAAGGCTCAGGATGTATTAACCTTATTGCTTACCCCTGATGAGCGCGATGCGTTAGGGCTTCGCCTGCAAATTATCGCCCAATTACTTAATAAAGAGCTGCCACAACGGGAAATTCAACAAAATCTGAACACCAGTGCGGCCACCATCACTCGGGGATCTAACATGTTAAAAACCATGGATCCTGTTTTTATTGATTGGATAAAAACGCAACTCAATGCGCAAGAAAAAAACCATTAAATTTCCATTCAAGCTAGCCAATCTGCGCAATCTATCCTTGCGTAGATTACGGCTTTTCAGGAAATTTCCCACTCAAAGTGCGGTACGTTTTTTATATCGTTTTTTACTTGCTACTTTAGTAGTCACCTTTGCCTTTCGTTTTATTCCCATTCCTTATTCAAGTTATATGCTGGAACAAAAAGTATCTCATATTTTGTCCGGTGATTTTACTTATCAAACACGCTACGATTGGGTGAGCTTAGAGGATATTTCTTGGCAAATGCAACTGGCGGTGATTGCGGCTGAAGATCAGAATTTCCCCGAACACTACGGCTTTGATTTCACCGCAATTAAACGGGCTTTTCTGCATAATCAAAAAAGCAATCGAATCCGTGGTGCCTCCACCATTTCTCAACAAACTGCCAAAAATCTCTATTTATGGCATGGACAAAGTTGGTTACGCAAAGCAATCGAAGTGCCGGCAACCTTAATGTTAGAAACCTTGTGGTCCAAAAAGCGTATTCTCGAAGTGTATTTAAACATCGCGGAATTTGGCGAAGGCATTTATGGCGTAGAGGCTGCCAGCCGTTTTTACTTCAAAAAACCGGCCAAAAATTTATCGCAAAATGAAGCCGCACTTTTAGCCGCCACGCTGCCCAATCCGCTCATTTATAAAGCCAATGCCCCGAGTGCTTATACCAAGCGCAGACAGCTTTGGATTCAACGTCAAATGGAACAATTGGGTAAATCATACTTAGAAACGCTCAATTAGTTCCGATTTATTTCAAAATCAAAAATAAATAAATTACTAAAAAAACCTTAATTAAATACTTTTTGATTAATAAATTCGCCATTTTCTTGAAAAAAATATCAAATTAAGGTAACTTCCTTAATCCTTATCTATATTTTATTTTTAAATTATTTATCTATTTTGGGGAGTATTCACATTGATTAGGCGTATTCAAACATTTTTCCAATCAGAAGCAGCAGGCGGCATACTATTATTACTTTTTGCCTCAATGGCTATCCTGCTTGCCAACACCTCTTTTAATCAACATTACTTCGGTTTCCTCGATACACCGGTCAGCGTTCAGTTCGGTGCTTTCAGCATTGCTAAACCTTTATTAATGTGGGTCAACGACGGCTTTATGGCAGTCTTTTTCGTTTTGGTTGGTATGGAAGTCAAGCGTGAAATGTTGGAAGGTTCACTATCAAGCTATCAACAAGCGATTTTCCCTGCTATTGCGGCAATTGGTGGGATGGTGGTACCGGCATTAATCTATTTTATGGTTGCCCAAGGTACACCGGAAATCTATTCCGGCTGGGCAATTCCTATGGCCACAGATATTGCCTTTGCCATTGGGATCGTTGCTCTTTTAGGTAAGCGCGTCCCTTTACCACTCAAAGTATTTTTATTGGCACTTGCCATTATTGACGACCTTGGTGCTATTATCGTCATTGCGATCTTCTACTCACATGAACTCAGTACCCCGGCACTGATTATCGCTGTGGTAACCATCAGTATTTTAGTCACCATGAATCGCTTTAAAGTCAGCGCTCTTTGCGCTTATATGGTCGTCGGCTTGATTTTATGGGCATCCGTATTAAAATCCGGCGTACACGCGACTCTCGCTGGCGTCATTATTGGTTTTTGCATTCCAATGGAAGGTCGTAACGGTTCAAGCCCATTACACCAATTTGAACATATTCTGGCGCCTTGGTGCTCTTATTTAATTCTACCGTTATTTGCTTTTTCTAACGCGGGAGTTCCTTTAGAAAACGTGGGCTTATCCAGCCTTAATTCGCCTCTTACTCTTGGTATCGCACTCGGATTAATCGTTGGAAAACCATTAGGCGTATTTCTATTTAGTTACCTATCGGTCAAATTACGTCTTGCCCAGTTACCACAAGGGGTTAATTTCGCTCAAATTTTTGCTATTGCAATACTCTGCGGCATCGGTTTTACCATGTCGATGTTCCTAGCAGGTCTTGCTTTCGGTGAAGCGGCATATAACAGCTTTGATACGCTATCTCGATTAGGGATTTTATTGGGATCAGGTGTGTCCGCTGTTGTTGGCTATGTTTTATTAAGAAAAACAACCGCTCAAGCTTAAGCGGCAAAAAGAAAGCCTTGCTAATCAGCAAGGCTTTTTTATATCGATGAACTATCTGCGACAAACATTTTCACAAGGAATCCCATCATTATCCCGATCAAGACGCCCCTCACCACAGACATTAAAGTGGTATTTCGCTTCAGCACAAGAACGCATTTCTTTGCAATACTTCCGCTCATCACAACTGAACTCCTCATGATGATTTGATTTCGCAACGGCAAACTATACCAGACCAAGTGCAACAAAAATGAAAAATATCTTCTGCATAATAAATTCCTTTATTAGGATTTTAAGATGAAATCAGAATACAGACTCAATTAAAATCAGTGACTGCAAGCACAATTATAGGTAAATCACTTCAGAAAGGAAATTTTAGAAAAGGAGAAAAAAGAAAACCTAGCATTTCTGCTAGGTTCTGTTTTTGGTGCTCTGAGCGAGACTTGAACTCGCACGACCTACGGTCACTACCCCCTCAAGATAGCGTGTCTACCAATTCCACCACCAGAGCTTAATTTGATAAATTTTATTGTTGAGGAATATCGCTATTTTTTGTGTCTAACACAGCAGGTGCTTTTTGCTGTTGTTGCTGAATTTGTTCAGCAGTTCCGGATAAGTCATCAAATGCGCCCTGTTTTGCATTGTTTTTGTGCGAATTGATGTTACCGATAACGATACTAATAACAAAGAAAATAATCGCTAAAACAGCTGTTGTTCTAGAAAGGAAGTTACCTGCACCGGCAGAACCAAAAACGGTACCGGATGCGCCACCACCGAAAGATGCACCGGCATCCGCACCTTTACCTTGTTGTAACAGGATAAAAGCGATAAGGGCAATGGAAACGACCAAATAAATGATTAACAACGCTGAGTACATTTTATCTTCTCTGATTTAGCAAATTCTAATGAAAAATAACGGCGCAGATATTAGCGGATATCTCGGCGCTCCGCAAGTTGTTTTATGTATTTTTACGCTGTTTGGTGCAAATTCGATCAGTAAAAAACATTTTGAAAAACGACCGCACTTTTAGGCCTCATTAACTTTTCTTTGCCCTCGGTACGGTCTTGTTCACACCTGGATTATGCCGACTCAACTCGCGTAAAGCGGAAAAATTAATGTAGTGCAATAATTCAGGCAAAAGCTGGGTGAGGTTTTGCATGAATTGCTGATAACTTGCTTGTTTACGGCTAATGCCATCAAGCTGTGACTCCCAATGTGCCGTCATGTCAGGCTGCGTTGCCATATCTGGTAAGGCGTTAATTAAAATTCGTCCCGCCTCGGTGCTGTGAATATTACGGCCTTTTTTATAGAGAAAACCACGCTTAAACAATAATTCAATAATTCCTGCACGCGTCGCTTCCGTGCCTAACCCATCGGTTTCACGCAAAATTTTTTTCAATTCTTTGTCTTGCACGAAACGAGCAATGCCTGTCATTGCAGAAAGCAAGGTCGCATCTGTAAAAGGTTTTGGCGGTTGCGTTTTTTTACTGATAATTTCACCCTTTTCGCAATGCAACATTTGCCCTTTTTTGACGACCGGCAGCAGCGTATCTTGCTGTTCATCGTCGCTGTCTTCTTTACCCCAAAGCTGTTTCCAACCGGCAATTTGCAAATTACGCGCCTGCGCGATAAAAGTTCCTCCGGCAATATTCAAGGTGATTTTACATTTACGGTATTCTGCATCCGGGCAGAACTGCATGAGGTATTGTCGAGCAATCAGAAAATAAATATTTTGTTCCGCCGGAGTCAAACTCACCGGGCGGTTCTTTGCCGTCGGGATGATGGCATGGTGCGCTTCGACTTTTTTATCATTCCAACAACGATTTTTTTGTTCAGGATCAATAATTTCCGGCAAAGGTTGAAATTGCGTTAAATGGGTAGAAATAGCATTCATCACCGCCATGCGATCCGTAAAATGTTCTTTTGGCAAATAACGACAATCAGAACGTGGGTAAGTGATCAATTTATGGGTTTCATACAAACGTTGACAGGTATCCAGCACTTCCTGTGCGGACATCCCGAACCGCTTGGCAGCATCAATTTGCAACGCTGACAAGGAATAGGGCAACGGTGCTGTTTCTTTTTCCCGTTTATCCGAATAATCCGTCACTTCCGCCGGTTGGTCGGTAATGCGCTTCACCACATTTTCTGCCAGTGCATGAGATAATACGCGCCCATCCTCGTCCAGATAATCTTCACAGGCTTTGCTCGGCTGCCACAACGCAGAAAAAAGTGCGGTCGATTTCTTCGGTGTTTTTTCCTCTTTTGGGTCACGCAACCAAGCCAACACCTCAAAGAAATCCTTTGGTTGGAAATGTTCAATTTCCAAATCACGGCGTACGATAAGGCCAAGTACGGGCGTTTGTACCCGCCCAACGGAAAGCACGCCGTTATAACCAGCCTGTCTGCCTCGAATGGTATAAGCCCGTGTCATGTTAATGCCATAGAGCCAATCGGCGCGCGCACGTGCCAACGCGGAGGTGGAAAGTGGCACAAAATCACGATTCGGTTGCAATTTTTTGATGGCTTTTTCTACCGCGCTTGGGTTCAAGTCGCTGATTAAACAACGCTGAATGGCATTGCGTTTTTCCGGTGGTAAATTGAGATAACTGAACACTTCGTCCACCAGTAATTGCCCTTCACGATCCGGATCGCCTGCGTTGACGAGGATGTCCGCTTGCTGCACCAACTTTTCAACGGTCTTTAGCTGTTTATAGGTTTCTTTTTTCGGAATTAACTGCCACTTTTGCGGCACAATCGGCAAATCCTCTAAGCGCCATTGTTTGAAACGCGCATCATAGGCATCAGGTTCTGCCTGTTCTAACAAATGCCCTACACACCAGGTCACGCAGTCATTATCGCCACATTTGATAAAGCCATCACCGCGTTGATGCGGTTTCGGCAAAACATCCGCAATCGCGCGCCCAAGGCTCGGTTTTTCTGCTATAAAAAGTCGCATAAACAAGAAAACGCAGAGGAGAAAAGATTAGCCGATTTCGCGGCGGCCTAAGAAAGAATGGGTCAGCGTGGTGCCATCCACCATTTCCAATTCACCGCCCACCGGAATGCCGTGGGCAATGCGGCTGACTTTGACGTTTTGTTGCAAACACAATTCTGCAATGTAATTCGCCGTGGCATCGCCTTCGACAGTGGGATTTGTCGCCAAAATCACTTCCTTGAAGGATTCTGTTTGTAAACGTTTTTGCAATAAATCCAAGCCAATTTCTCGTGGGCCAATGCCGTCCAATGGCGACAAATGCCCCATAAGCACAAAATAACGCCCGGAAAATTGCCCGGTTTGCTCAATCGCAAGAATATCTGCCGGCATTTCCACCACACAAAGCAACCCCGAATTTTGACGACGAGGGTTTTTGCAAATATGGCAAACATCTTCTTCCGTGAAAGTACGACAATGTTCGCAATGCCCAATTTTTGACATAGCTTCAGTCAGCCCTTGTGCTAAACGCATACCGCCACTACGGTTACGTTGCAATAAATGATACGCCATACGTTGTGCGGATTTAGGACCAACGCCCGGTAATACACGTAAACTTTCGATCAAATTTTCTAACAAGGGACTAGTTTGCATAAGGTTCTCGGTGAATTGACTGAAAAAATAAACCGCACTTTAGTCATAAAGTGCGGTAAGTTTTACGGACGTTTTTTAGAATGGCATTTTGAAACCCGGTGGCAATGGCATGCCGGCGGTGACAGACGCCATTTTTTCTTTTTGTAACTCTTCAGCACGGCGTACTGCATCATTAAATGCAGCGGCGATCAAGTCTTCCAGCATTTCTTTGTCGTCTTCCATTAAAGAAGGGTCGATGTCAATACGACGGCAGTTATGCGCACCGTTAATCGTGATTTTCACTAGCCCTGCGCCTGACTCGCCGGTCACTTCTAATTGTGCAATTTCTTCTTGCATTTTTTGCATACGATCTTGCATTTGCTGGGCTTGTTTCATCAAGTTGCCCAAACCGCCTTTTCCGAACATAAATTTTCTTCCGTTATTAAAAAGTTGAGTAAAAAAAGTGTGGGCATTTTAGCGAAAAAATTGCCGATTGGGAACGATCAATTTACCGTGTCGTTGCGCGGTGCCTTTATCCATATTATTATCCGATCCCACCCTTCTTCTGATAAAAAAGCACTGCTTTTTGAAGATAAACGCACAATAAAACAACCGCACTTTTAACAGAAAAATTATGGAAACCCGACACTACATCACCATGGCCGTTGCCGTGCTGGCCTTACAATTCATGTTATTCGGTTTTAGTCGTACGCTCGGCTGGCTTTTTAATCTCAACCAAAAAACACGCACCAAGCTGAGCATCATCCTCTTTTTGTTCTTCAATATTTTGGTTTCTACTGCGCCGTTGCGTCTTTATGCCGAAAGTTTTCGAGTAAGCGCCTTGCTTCTCACTCTATTATTATTTTCAACATTTAGCAGTCTGATTGTGGCTTTCCTTTACCTGCTTCTCAAACAATGGCGTAATCAAATAAAATGGCTTTATCCTGTGATTTTTCTCAGTTTCATCGCCACCGCCTGTTACAACGCTTATGTGCCTACCATTCGCCATTTTCAGGTGAAATTAGATAAACCAATGCAACCTTTACGCATTGGTATGGCAAGCGATTTGCATTTAGGGCGTTTGTTTGGTTCAACACAGTTAGATACGTTGGCTGACATCATGCGGCAGGAAAAGGTAGATATTATTTTGCTCCCAGGTGACATTATGGATGATAACGTCAACGCCTATTTAGCAGAAAAAATGCAACCGCACTTTGCCAACCTGCAAGCCCCACTTGGCGTGTATGCCACCCTGGGAAACCATGACTTCTTTGGTGATCAACAACGCATTGAAGCGGAAATGCGCAAAGCAGGGATCATTCCCGTGATGGATGAAAGTATCGTGATTGATGGACGTTTTACCCTCATTGGTCGCAATGACGACCTCGTTAAAAACAGACCAACGGCGGCGCAATTACTAAAAGGTGTCAACACCGCATTACCGGTGATTTTAATGGATCATCGCCCAACAGAGATTGAACAACACGCCAATTTGCCGATTGATATTCAGCTTTCCGGACACGCCCATAATGGACAAATTTTCCCGGCAAATTTTGTTGTAAAACTGATTTATCGCTTAAGTTACGGCTATGAAAAAATCAATCAAGGGCACTTTTTTGTCACATCAGGTTATGGCTTTTGGGGCGTGCCGATGCGATTAGGGTCGCAATCAGAAGTGATAATTATCGATCTGGTCGGACATTAAAAAAGAACTATTCTCAATACCGAGCCCTGTGTATAATTTAACCCGTTGTACTTATGTTTTTATGATGACAGAGGACTCGAAAATGAAAAAATTCGTCAACGCAACCCTTACTTCTCTTTTCCTTATGGCATCTGTGACGGCAAGTGCTGTGACCGTCACCGATGCTAAAGGTGAATTCACTATAGATAAAACCCCAAGTCGCATTGTCGCGTTAGAATATTCTTTCGTTGATGCCCTTGCTCAAGTTGGTGTTAGCCCGGTCGGCGTTGCCGATGACAACGATAAAACCCGCATTTTGCAGGAAGTACGAGATAAGATACAACCTTGGCAATCTGTCGGTACCCGTTCACAACCTAGTCTTGAAGCCATTGCCGCATTAAAACCCGATTTAATTATCGCTGATCCTTCTCGTCATACAGCAGTTTATGAAGAATTAAAAAAAATCGCCCCGACCATGATGTTTGACTCCCGCCATGAAAGCTATCAGGAAAATCTTGATACGGCACAAAAAATCGGCGATGTTGTCGGTAAAGGCAGTGAAATGAAATTGCAAATTGATAAACACAATAAAATTATCGAAAGCATTGCGCAAAATATCAATGTGAAAGGCAAAAAAGGGATTTTCGGCACCTCTCGCGAAGACAAATTCAATTTACAAAATGACAGTGGTTATGTCGCCAGTTTCCTTGGTGTTCTAGGTTTTAACTCGCCAAAATTACCAAACGCCACTCAAGCCTTTGCTGAAATCAATCTTGAGCAATTAGTGATGGAAAAACCGGACTATATGTTTATCGCCCACTATCGCCAAGAAAGTATCGCCCGCAAATGGGAAGCAGAACCATTATGGCAAGCCATTCCTGCCGTAAAAGCCAAACATGTATTTAGCGTCAATGCCGATATGTGGGCGCGCGGACGCGGCATTACGGCCAGCGAGATCATGGCAAAACAAGTTGAACAATTCGTTAATCAAAAATAATGTTTGGCACAGCTTTTCGTTGGGGCTTGCCCCTACTAGGACTGGCTTTCTTGTTATGGGGAAGCCTGTTTTTATACTACCCTATTGAAATTTCACCATTAGATGCGCTAAACGCCTTTTTCCCCAATGGCGATGAATTGACCAAGATCACCGTGGTCGATTTACGTTTCCCTCGGGCGTTAGTGGCGATCGCATTAGGCGCCAATTTGGCGGTAGCCGGGGCATTATTACAAACCATCACCCGCAACCCACTGGCCTCACCAACGCTATTAAGCGTTAACTCCGGCGCAAGTTTGGCCATGGTAACGGCGAGTGCCATTAGCCCGGCCTTATTATCAGGCTATAGCATTGCCTTGGTGGCAAGTATCGGCGGTGGAATCAGTTGGTTGGTTGTAATGTTGATCAGCAACGCGTGGAAAGACAGTAGCGGCGATCGCAGCCGCGTGATTTTGGCAGGGATTGCCGTGTCGTTGTTGTGTACTGCTCTCACCAAATTAGCCTTAATTATGTCGGAAGATCACGCCTTTGGCGTAATGAGTTGGCTTGCCGGCGGCATTTCTCACGCCCGCTGGAACGAATGGCACGCTATTTGGCCGTTTCTGCTATCGAGCGCTCTCTTTTGCCTCTTCTTTGCCAGCCGTTTAAATTTACTCAATTTGAGCGACGAATCCGCTCAATCCTTGGGAATTAATCTGTTCCGTCTGCGTTGGTATGCCAATATCATAGCATTATTAATTGTGGGTTCAGCCGTTAGCGTAGCCGGCCCGGTCGCCTTTATTGGTTTGTTAATTCCACACTTAGCGCGTTATTGGATAGGCTATGATCTACGAAAATCATTACCCATGTCCATGTTATTAGGCGCTATTTTAATGTTGGCGGCGGATACCGTTGCCCGTGCTGTTGATTTTCCAAGTGAAGTGCCTGCCGGTGCCATTTTAGCCTTAATCGGTGCGCCAATCTTTGTATTATTTGCCAGAGGAAAACACTAATGCGCCGTTCTCATTCAGGATTCCGTGCAATCGGCTTTTACTTATCGGCACTCTGTACAGTCGCGCTATTATTTGTATTAAGCATTCGATACGGCACTTACACGCTATCCTTTGATGAAATTAGCCAGGCCTTTCACCCTGACGATAAAAACTATTTCACTTTAATGGAATACCGTCTGCCACGCGCGCTACTGGCCATTATTATCGGCGGTGCATTGGCCATTTCCGGGGTATTGGTGCAAAGTGTCGTGCGTAATCCGTTGGCCTCTCCTGATATTTTAGGAATCAATAACGCCGCCGGTTTAGTCGCCGTCACCGTATTAATCTTCCTACCGAATTTAGCCTTTTACTGGCTACCGATTTTTGCCTTTATCGGCGGTGTCCTGTCTTTCATTTTGTTATGGATGATATGTGGTTTTAACTTCCGCCCGATCAAAATGGCCATTATCGGCGTGGCGCTTTCTGCCCTATGGGCGGCAATCAGCCATTATTTAATGCTAACCAATCCGGTAGAAATCAACACAGCTATGCTTTGGCTCACCGGAAGTTTGTGGGGCAGAAGTTGGGCTTATATCGATGTCGTTTTGCCTTGGTTGCTGGTGTTATTGCCGTTACCGTTTATTTTCTGCCGAGATTTGGACACCTTAGGTTTAGGTGAAAACAAAGCGGCCACCTTGGGAGTAAGCGTAAATAAAACGCAAATCTTGGTATTAGTGCTGGCTGTTGCACTTTCCACCACAGCCGTCGCCATTTGCGGCCCCATCGCATTTCTCGGTTTAGTTGCACCGCACTTAGCACGCAAATTGGTCGGTGGACGTCACCGCACATTATTGCCGGCGGCCATGCTAATCGGCACGTTGTTGTTACAAATTTCCGATATTTTAGCGCGGGTTATCGATCCGCCGACAGAACTGCCCGCCGGTATTCTCACTGCCATTATCGGCGCCCCTTACTTCTTCTATTTATTGATGAGAACGAAATAATGAGCATTGAGATCAATAAGTTACAATTAGGCTATCAAGATAAAACTATCGTACAGGATTTATCTCTCAGCTTTCCTAGCAACCAAATTATTGCCTTAATTGGCCCGAACGGGTGTGGCAAATCCACAACACTGAAAGCAGTGGCCCGTTTGCTCAAGCCTCGTCTAGGCACAATTACTCACAAAGGCAAAGATATTTGGCAAAGCACCCCGAAAGAATACGCCAAACAATTGGCGTTCTTGCCACAACAACATTTGGTGCCGGAAGGCATTAAAGTACGCGAATTAATTGCTTACGGCCGTTCGCCTTATTTGAATTTGTGGGGCAAATTAAGTGATAAAGATGAGCAATTAGTGGCTTGGGCTATGGAACAAACCCACACCGCGGAACTGGCGGAACATTTGGTATCGGATTTATCCGGCGGGCAACAACAACGGGTTTTCTTAGCCATGACATTAGCGCAAGATGCAGAGCTTGTTCTGTTGGATGAACCCACCACTTATTTGGATCTCAACCGCCAGGCGGAACTCATGGGCATGATGCGTCAAATGCAACAAAACGGCAAAACCGTCATTACGGTACTCCATGATTTAAATCAGGCTTGTCGTTATTGTGATTATTTAATCGTTCTCAAAGACGGCAACCTTATGGCTCAAGGAACGCCTGACGAAGTGATGACAGAGGGGCTGTTAAAAGAGGTGTTTGATTTAGAAGTAGTTATTCACCGCGATCCAATTAGCCAAACACCCATGTTTATTTTGAAGTAAACAAAAATGCGGTCATAAAAAACATTTTATTTTTCGACCGCACTTTACGCATTGTCTATCGAAAAGGAAATCACCTCTTTAATACTCTCTGCGCCCATGGCAATCATGAGCAAGCGATCCACACCAAGAGCGACGCCCGAACAATCTGGAATTCCGGCTTGTAACGCCCCCAACAAACGTTTATCAATATCTCGCACCGGCAAACCGGCTTTTTCCCGTTGACGATTATCCAACTCGAAGCGATGTAATTGTTCCCGCACATCCGCCAATTCATGGAAACCATTAGCAAGCTCTAGCCCTTTGTAATAAAACTCAAAACGCTCTGCAACGCGCAGATCCTCCGAGCTAATTTGTGCTAACGCCGCTTGACTTGCCGGAAAATGATATACCACGACCGGGCAATCATGCCCGATTTGTGGTTCCACCACCGTACTGAAAAGAAATTGCAACAACGTATCACGATTCTCTTTTTCAGCATCAACTAACTGATATTTTTTCGCTTTTTCCACAAGTTCGGATAATTCCGCCGACAACGGATCCAATCCAACATATTGTTGAAAAGCAAACTGATAGCTCATGCTTTCTGGCGGCGGACATTCCAATATTTGTTGTAATAAATCGTCTACTTCATTGATTAAGCGGTACATATCAAAGTGTGGTCGATACCACTCCAACATCGTAAACTCCGGATTATGGCGATTACCCGCTTCTTCGTTACGAAACACTTTGCCAATTTGAAATATCGGACCACTGCCGGCGGCCAATAAACGCTTCATGTGATATTCCGGACTGGTGGAAAGCCACAATGTTTTAGATTGCTCTCCGAAAGGAGAAACAAATTCAGTGCTGAATGTGGCCAGATGAAGATCTGTCACGCCAAATTCGCTTAACACCGGCGTTTCCACTTCCAACAAACCGCGATCAGTAAAAAATCGACGAATTTCTGCAATTAATTTTGCACGGTCAAGTAAGTTTTTGATGGATGCCGTTGGTTGCCATGCTTCTTGTTCAAACATAAATATGCCTTTGCTGAAGATAATTTGAAAAATTTGCGACTTATTCTAAAACAAGTGAATCAAAATTCATAAATGAATCCTTTTTCCACCGCACTTTTATGCACTTTTTAGTTAACTCAACGTTAATGACTTGTTAACAATAAGACAAAATGTAAACAACTGGTTCTGTTTGTTAACTTTTTGAGGTAGATCACGAAATCGCGACAAAGTTTGAGAAAAAAGGTTCTAATCACAAAAAATAATGGCAAAATGACTTCACCCTAACAGTACCAAAAATCTATTTGGTGTTTTTATTATCATCCCTTTACTTGGAGGAATATCGTGCAAACTGTTAACGTCGATATCGCCATTGTTGGCGCAGGTGGCGGTGGTTTACGTGCGGCGATTGCTGCAGCTCAAGCTAATCCAAATCTTAAAATTGCTTTAGTATCAAAAGTTTATCCAATGCGCAGTCATACTGTTGCGGCTGAAGGTGGTGCTGCGGCTGTGATTAAAGAAGAAGACTCCTACGATAAACACTTCCACGATACCGTTGCCGGTGGCGACTGGTTGTGTGAGCAAGATGTCGTGGAATATTTCGTGGAACACTCTCCGGTGGAAATGACTCAACTTGAACGCTGGGGCTGCCCTTGGAGCCGTAAAGCCGATGGCGATGTAAACGTACGTCGTTTCGGTGGGATGAAAATCGAACGTACTTGGTTCGCTGCCGATAAAACCGGTTTCCACTTACTTCACACGTTATTCCAAACCTCCATTCAATACCCACAAATCATTCGTTTCGATGAACACTTTGTATTAGATATTTTAGTGGATGACGGCCATGCACGTGGTATGGTTGCCATGAACATGATGGAAGGTTCTTTAGTACAAATTAATGCTAACGCCGTTGTTATCGCCACAGGTGGTGGTTGCCGTGCATTCCGTTTCAACACTAACGGCGGTATTGTTACCGGTGACGGCTTATCAATGGCTTATCGCCATGGCGTACCATTACGTGACATGGAATTCGTTCAATATCACCCAACCGGCTTACCAAATACCGGTATCTTAATGACCGAAGGTTGTCGTGGTGAAGGTGGTATCTTAGTCAATAAAGACGGCTATCGCTATTTACAAGACTACGGTTTGGGACCGGAAACACCAATCGGCAAACCGGAAAACAAATACATGGAATTAGGCCCTCGTGACAAAGTATCCCAAGCATTCTGGCAAGAATGGCGTAAAGGCAACACATTGAAAACAGCCAAAGGCGTTGATGTGGTGCACTTAGACTTACGTCACCTTGGTGAAAAATACTTACACGAACGTTTACCATTCATTTGTGAATTAGCAAAAGCTTATGAAGGTGTCGATCCGGCACAAGCGCCAATTCCTGTGCGTCCGGTGGTTCACTACACCATGGGTGGTATCGAAGTTGACTTCAACAGCGAAACCCGCATTAAAGGTTTATTTGCGGTAGGTGAATGTGCCTCTTCCGGTTTACATGGCGCTAACCGTCTAGGTTCCAACTCCTTGGCTGAATTAGTGGTATTAGGTCGTGTTGCGGGTGAATACGCGGCACAACGCGCAATTGAAGCCACACCAGCTAACCAATCCGCACTTGATGCTCAGGCGCAAGATATTGTAAAACGCTTGAGCGACCTCTATAACCAAGAAGGTACTGAGTCTTGGTCTGAAATTCGTGACGAAATGGGTCAAGCTATGGAAGAAGGCTGCGGTATCTATCGTACCCAAGAAAGTATGCAACAAGCAGTAGATAAGATTGCAGAACTCAAAGAACGTTACAAACACATTCGTATTACTGACCGTTCTAGCGTATTTAATACAAACTTATTGTATACAGTTGAATTGGGTTACATTTTGGACGTGGCACAATCTATTGCGAACTCTGCGATTGAACGTAAAGAGTCTCGTGGTGCGCACCAACGTTTGGATTACACCGAACGTGATGATGTGAACTACTTGAAACATACCTTGGCGTTCTATAACGAAAACGGTGCACCACGCATTGAATACAGCCCGGTGAAAATCACTAAATCACAACCGGCAAAACGTGTTTACGGTGCCGAAGCAGAAGCAGCAGAAGCAGCCGCCAAAGCAAAAGAACAAGCTCAAGCGGGTAAGGAGTAATAATATGGCCGAACAATCAATCATGAACGTTGAAGTTCTACGTTATAACCCCGAAGTTGATAAGGAACCGCACTTAAAAACCTATCAAGTGCCTTATGACAGCCAAACATCCTTACTTGATGCTTTAGGTTACATTAAAGATAAACTTGAACCGGAACTTTCTTATCGCTGGTCATGCCGTATGGCGATCTGTGGTTCTTGCGGCATGATGGTAAATAACATTCCAAAATTGGCATGTAAAACCTTCTTGCGTGACTACAGTGGTCATATGCGTATTGAAGCCTTAGCAAACTTCCCGATTGAACGCGACTTGATCGTGGACTTAAGCCACTTTATCGAAAGCCTAGAAGCCATCAAACCTTATGTGATTGGTAACAAAGCGCCTGAGTTAGATGGTAAACCGCATCCATCGAAAGAATTAGCGCAAAGCCGTACTAAACAAACTCCGGCTCAATTGGAAAAATATCGCCAATTCTCGATGTGTATCAACTGTGGTTTATGTTATGCCGCTTGTCCACAATTCGGTTTAAACCCAGAATTCGTTGGTCCAGCCGTATTAACCTTAGGTCATCGTTATAACTTAGATAACCGCGACCACGGTAAAGCAGAACGGATGAAAATCATGAATGGTGAAAATGGCGTTTGGTCTTGTACCTTCGTAGGTGCCTGTTCCGAAGTGTGTCCAAAACATGTAGGCCCGGCAACCGCCATTAACCAAGGCAAATTAGAAAGTGCCAAAGATTATCTCATTTCCATGCTTAAACCGAAGGCGTAAGGGGAAAGATTATGACTACAACAGTAAGTAAACGTAAAAAATACGTTCGTGAAATCACCCCGACTTGGTGGAAAAGTTGGGATTTCTACAAATTCTACATGCTACGTGAAGCGACTGCCGTGCCAACCGTTTGGTTCAGCTTAGTATTGCTTTACGGTGTGATTTGTTTAGGCAAAGCAGATGGATTTGTCATGAGTTTCATTCCATTCTTACAAAATCCACTTGTTGTTATTCTTAACATCATTTCATTGGCCGCTTTATTGCTCCATGCAGTCACATTATTTGATATGACTGGCGAAGTGATGTCAGGTACCACTGGTTTGCCGGCAAAACTCATTAAAAATGCTTTACGTGGCGCGTTTGTCGCCGTCACCGTATTGGCTTTAGTGTTAGTATTTATCTAGGGGGAAGTCATGGTTAATCAAAATCCAAAACGTTCAAACGAACCACCTGTCTGGTTAATGTTCAGTGCGGGTGGCATGGTAAGTGCTTTGGCTTTCCCTGTGTTAATTCTTATTCTCGGCTTCCTATTGCCTTTCGGTATCGTTAGTCCAGAGAATATCATTGCCTTTGCACACCACTGGCTAGGGAAATTAGTTATTCTCGTTCTCACAATTTTCCCAATGTGGGGAGGCTTACACCGCGTTCATCACGGTATGCATGATATTAAAGTTCATGTACCGGCCGGCGGATTTATTTTCTACGGTTTGGCAACACTTTATAGCATTATCGTGTTATTTGCCGTGTTCAACCTATAATCTCTCATCCCAAATGAAAAACTCCCTCACTGTAGGGAGTTTTTTATTTCTAGTCTCTTTTCAGTCTATAAAACGCACAATTCGTACATATTACGAACAACAAAACCTTATTTTTTATGTGACTTCAATCACAGAACGCCAAAAAAGTCATTTACTAATAAACACGCCATCTATATTTTGTTAACAATTATATAACAAAAGGAGGTTTTCTCATGCAATTCACACTATCAAAACAATATAGCCCTATTCGCCAAGCAATCACTGCAAACTATCGTTTAGATGAGAAAAGTGCGGTCGATTCTTTAGTGAAAACATTAGATTTTTCTCCGGAACAAGAACAACGCATCACAGACAATGCTATTAAGTTAATTAAAAAATTACGCCAACTTAAACAAAAACAATATGGCGCAGATGCCTTAATGCAAGAGTTTTCATTAAGCAGTGAAGAGGGAGTGGCGTTAATGTGTTTGGCAGAAGCCTTGTTACGTATTCCTGATGCACAAACTCGTGATGATTTGATTTATGAGAAATTACAGGAAGGGAACTGGAAATCTCACATTGGCAATTCCAATTCATTCTTCATCAATGCAGCCAGTTATGGCCTACTGTTTGGTAAAAAAATTAGCGAAAGCCTGGATGAAAACAGTTTATCGAATGCGCTCACCCGTAGTTTCTCCCGTTTGTCTGCGCCCATTATGCGTATGGCAATTATCAAATCTATGCAAATTTTGGGTAAACAATTCGTCACCGGCGTGACCATGCAAGAGGCGCTACAAAACATCAAACCACGTTACGAAAAAGGGTTTACCTTCTCTTTTGATATGTTGGGTGAAGCTGCAATGACTGAAGCCGATGCACAACGCTATTTCAATGACTATTTACACGCCATTGAAGAAGTGGGCAAAGACGCAGCCGGCAGAACCATTTATAACGGCAACAGTGTTTCCGTTAAACTTTCTGCGATTCATCCGAAATATAGCCGCTCCAAATATGATCGTACCATCAATGAGCTTTACCCTCGCTTAAAAGAACTCTTCTTATTAGCGAAAAAATACAACATCAGTATCAATATTGATGCGGAAGAGGCCAATCGTTTAGAGCTTTCCCTCGATCTTGTGGAAAAATTATTAGATGAACCGGAATTACAAGGCTACAAAGGCATTGGTTTCGTAGTACAGGCTTACTCCAAACGTTGTCCATTTGTGTTGGATTATTTGATTAATTTAGCCCGAGAAAAACAAGGCTATTTGATGATTCGTCTTGTTAAAGGCGCTTATTGGGACAGCGAAATCAAATGGGCGCAAGCGGACGGTTTGGACGGTTTCCCACTTTACACACGTAAAAATCACACCGATATTTCTTATATTGCTTGTGCAAAAAAATTATTTGCTGCGCAAGATGTCATTTATCCGCAATTTGCCACCCATAACGTGCAAACCATGTGCACGATTCACGAATTAGGCCAAGGTAAAAACTTTGAATTCCAATGCCTACACGGCATGGGGGAATCTCTTTATGACAATATTGTGGGGAAAGACAATCTGAATCGACAAGTGCGTGTCTATGCTCCGGTGGGTACACACGCTACCTTGTTAGCCTATTTAGTCCGCCGCCTCTTAGAAAACGGTGCAAACTCCTCTTTCGTTCACCAGCTGGTTGATGAAAACATTCCGGTCGAACAACTTGTGACACCACCATGGAAGCTTTATGCCAAATCTCATGGCGAGCCGAATAAGTCGGTTCTCAAACCGTTAGAATTATTTAAAAACCGTAAAAACTCCGCCGGTTTCGATCTGAGTAATGAATTGGAATTAGCAAGATTAGAACAAGCGCTGAATTCGGCAACCATTGAAAACGCTACCTCTTTGGTTGCGTTTGAAAATGCTGAAAATGCTGAAAATGCACCGGCACATCAAGTCACCAATCCGGCCAACCTCAATGAAACGGTTGCAGAAGTCGCCTTTTTAGCTGTGAATCAGGCGGAAAATGCGTTTGCCGCTGCCGACAATACCCAATGGAAAGCCAAAAGTGCGGTGGAAAAAGCTAACGTTTTACGTAATGCTGCCGACTTATATGAAGAACATTTCGGCTTATTGATGAAACTCGCCGTGGTTGAAGCGGGCAAAACCTTGCCAAACGCCATTGCTGAATTGCGTGAAGCCGTGGATTTCTTACGTTATTACGCCGTTCAATTAGAGCAGCTCGCAACACAAAATCACCTTGCCGAGCCCCGTGGAAAAGTACTTTGTATTTCTCCATGGAACTTCCCATTAGCCATCTTTACCGGCCAAATTGCCGCCTCTTTAGCGGCTGGCAATGCAGTGATTGCAAAACCGGCTGAACAAACCTCATTAATTGCGTACGCCGCCGTGAAACTCTTACACCAAGCCGGCATCCCGAAAGAAACCCTACAACTGGTGTTAGGAGCGGGGGATTTAGGGGCTGCGTTAGTCCAACAAGCTTTTGATGGCGTCGTATTTACCGGTTCAACCGAAGTGGCCAAACTCATTGAGCAACGTCTGACATTAGCAGATAACGATCCTGTGTTGATTGCGGAAACTGGCGGTCAAAACGTGCTTGTTGTTGATTCTTCAGCCTTACCGGAACAAGTCGTTGCTGATGTTCTCAGCTCCGCCTTTGACTCGGCAGGTCAACGTTGTTCCGCATTACGCATCTTATTATTACAAGAAGATGTGGCAGATCATTATTACAAAATGATCACGGAAGCCATTAAAGAATTAAGTTTAGGCGACCCACGTCTATTGGCTACCGACATCGGTCCTGTGATTGATGAAGAAGCTAAACAAAATCTAGAAAACCACAAGGCAGCCATGCGCAAAGTCGCCCGCGCTTATGCGGAAATCGACACGCCGACTCAAGGGCATTTTGTGGCACCAAGTGTGTATCTGTTGGATAACCTCGATCAAGTACAGCGTGAAGTCTTCGGTCCGATTCTACACATCGTACGTTATAAAAAAGATAACTTACTCAATGTCCTCAAAGCGGTAAATGAAAAAGGTTATGCGCTGACCGGTGGTTGCCATACCCGTATCCGCAAACATATGGATATTGTGGAACGCCACTTAAACTGCGGCAACTTCTATATCAACCGTAATATTGTAGGCGCGGTAGTTGGTGTTCAACCGTTCGGCGGACATGGATTATCCGGCACAGGGCCGAAAGCCGGCGGTGAGTTCTATTTGCAACGTTTAACCCGTACGCCTCGCTATTACAGCCAATTTGGCGATGAAAATACGCTAGGCACAACCAAACCGGTATTAGAAAGTATCACCGGTGAACACAACTCCTTAGCTTATCTGCCTTGTGAAGTAGCCATTCTCAACGGCGACTTAGCGGCAGCAGAAAAAGCGGCAGAAAAATTGCTTGCCAAAGGTTTTAGCATTTTGGTGGAACCACAGCATCCATTAGCCGCCAAAGCCAAACCGGGCATTCGTGTGGATACGAAGTTAGGTTATTGTCAAAAAGGCATTTATTTGACCGCACTTGATAAAGCTAAACGTCAATGGTTGGCTGAAAACAGTCAAGCTATTTTCAAATGTTACGACTGGCAAGATACCCAAGATTTACTGCCATTGTATGATGAGTTTTCTCGCAGTTATAACACCACTGCGGCAGGTGGAAACACCTCATTAATGTCCTCTCAAGAAGAATAAAAGGAGTGTTTTATGCAAATCTACATCACCTTTGGCCTCTATTTGGCAATTATTTTAGGCATTGGGTTATACGCCTATCGTTCCACCAAAAATTTTGATGATTACATTTTGGGTGGACGAAAAATGGGAAGTTTCGTGACCGCCATGTCAGCCGGTGCTTCCGACATGTCCGGTTGGCTATTAATGGGGTTACCCGGCGCGATTTTCTTATCAGGCCTTTCCGAAGCATGGATTGCTGTCGGCTTAACCGTTGGCGCCTATCTGAACTATCGCGTTGTGGCAGGACGCTTGCGGATTTTCACTGAGAAATATAGCAATGCGCTGACCTTACCTGAATTTTTTGCACAACGTTTTCCGCGTCAGAAAAAAGCGTTAAAGATTATTTCTTCAGGCATTATTCTCTTCTTCTTTACCATTTACTGCGCTTCCGGCGTGGTAGCGGGAGCGAAGTTATTCCAAAGCTTATTGGGCTTAGAATATTCCACCGCACTTTGGTTAGGGGCATTAGCGACCATTACGTATACCTTTATCGGTGGCTATTTAGCGGTTTCATGGAGCGACACCATCCAAGCCTCATTAATGATTTTCGCCTTGATTTTGGCACCGGTCATGGTATTGCTCAACATCAGCTGGGATGAAATCACGATGTCTTTGGAAGCCAAATCTGCTGTCACCGGCATTCCTTACAGCAACTGGCTGCACAATGTTTCCGGTATCGGCGTTGTCTCTGCGTTGGCTTGGGGCTTGGGTTATTTCGGACAGCCACACATTCTTGCCCGTTTCATGGCAGCAGACTCTGTCGCCTCTCTCGAAAAAGCCCGTCAAATCGGAATTTCTTGGATGTTCCTCTGTCTTGGCGGCGCCGTTGCAGTAGGGTATTTCGGATTGGCCTATTTCACCACCCAAAATATTCAACTATACAATGCAGAAGCGGTTTTCATTGAGTTAAGTAAAGCAATGTTTAACCCTTGGATTGTCGGTATCGTTTTATCCGCGATCTTAGCAGCGGTGATGAGTACCTTGTCCGCCCAATTATTAATGTGTTCCGCAGCAATTACAGAAGATTTCTATAAAGGTTTCTTCCGTAAAGGCGCTTCCAGCCTTGAATTGGTCTGGGTCGGTCGTTTAATGGTATTGTTAATCTCGGTGGTTGCCATCGCTATCGCACAAGATCCAAACTCTAAAGTAATGGGCTTGGTTTCTTATGCATGGGCTGGTTTTGGTGCCGCTTTCGGCCCAGTGGTGATTCTTTCTTTGTTCAACCGCAATATTAGCTCCAAAGCGGCATTATGGGGAATGTTATCCGGCGCTATCACCGTGGTGGTCTGGAGTCCATTAATGAAATACTTGGGCTGGGAAGATTTATCTCACCTCTATGAAATCGTCCCAGGTTTCTTGGTCTGTTCTTTCATCACCATTACCTCTTCCGTGTTCGCACCGGTACATCCGAAAGTGATGGAACAATTTGATGCTGCTTTAGCTGAATTTGAAGCACGACGCTAAAAAAGTGCGGTGATTTTTAAATGTAAAATAGGGCGGAATTTCCGCCCTTATCTTTTTCTATTCTCTTTAGGTTATTCCTATCTAAACAACGTTGCTTAATTTATAGCTATTATTTTTCCCTTTATATTTACTCACTATTCGGTAATATACTGCCTCTTTAAATCCGATATAATTAGTCAGGTATTTTACTTTCAATCGTAAAATCTGAATGTGTCTGACACAAATAATTAAGTTATCTACCTCTAATTTTCTCAAGGAGTGATCAAATGGGACAATATAAGAAGTTCTGGTTCCTGTTAGTTGCCGTGTTAATAGGAGCGTTCTCTATTCTCGGTTACTACGGGTTTGAAATCTATCGTGAAGCTCCGCCAATTCCGAAACAATACGTGACGGAACAAGGCGAACCGGTTATCACACATGACAATATTTTACACGGTCAAACCGCTTGGCAAACCACCGGTGGTATGCAATTAGGTTCCGTTTGGGGCCATGGCGCATATCAAGCACCGGACTGGACCGCCGACTGGCTACACCGTGAATTAACCAACTGGCTAGACATTGTTGCAAATCAAGAATACGGCAAAAACTTCGCCGATTTAAATGATGACCAACAAACTATCTTAAAAAGCCGTTTAACCAAAGAATACCGCGGCAGTAAAGTTGATGAAAATGGCACCGTAGTGCTTTCCGCCAACCGTTTAGCGGCAATCGATAAAACGGCGCAATACTATATTTCTTTATATGGTGATGATCCCGCGAGCAAAGCAACGCGTGAACACTTCGCCATGAAAGACAATACCTTGCCGAGCTTAGAAGCTCGTCAAGATTTAGCGAAATTCTTCTTCTGGACAGCATGGACTGCCTCTGCAGAGCGTCCGAATACCCATGCCACTTACACCAACAACTGGCCGCATGAGCCGTTAATCAATAACGTGCCGACACCGGAAAACGTCATGTGGTCTATCGCCAGTATCGTCTTCCTCATTGCCGGTATCGGTTTCGTGGTGTGGATTTGGTCATTTAAGCGTCGTGAAGATGAAAAAGACCCGATTTCCCCGGAAGTTGACCCGCTAACTAAATTGCAATTAACGCCATCGCAAAAAGCCTTAGGTAAATATTTGTTTACCGTACTTGCGCTTTTCTTCGTGCAAGTGAACTTAGGTGCCGTTGTGGCGCACTACACGGTTGAAGGTCAGGAATTCTATGGTTTAGATATTTCCCAATATCTTCCATATTCTTTAGTACGTACATGGCACATTCAAGCGGCGTTATTCTGGATCGCCATGGCATTCTTGGCTGGTGGTTTATTCCTTGCACCGATTATCAACGGCGGTAAAGATCCGAAATACCAAAAACTTGGCGTAGATGTTCTCTTCTGGGCATTGGTTGTCTTAGTAGTAGGCTCCTTCACCGGTAGCTATTTGGCCATCGCGCACATCATCCCTGAAGAATGGAGCTTCTTGTTCGGTCACCAAGGTTATGAATTCATCGACTTAGGTCGTTTCTGGCAAGCAGTGAAATTCGCAGGTATCTTATTCTGGTTGGTCTTAATGCTACGCGGTACCGTGAATGCGTTCAAACAACCGGGCGACAAAAACTTACTTGCCTTGTTCTTCGCCTCCGTTATCGCCATCGGCTTATTCTATGGCCCGGCGTTATTCTACGGCGAACACACACACTTATCTGTGATGGAATACTGGCGTTGGTGGGTAGTTCACCTTTGGGTAGAAGGCTTCTTTGAAGTATTCTCCGTAGCGGCACTGTCCTTCATCTTCGTAAGTTTAGGTTTAGTTTCCCGTCGCACAGCGACTGTGGCAACCATCACCGAAGCGGCATTGTTCTTAATTGGCGGTATTCCGGGAACCTTCCACCACTTATACTTCGCCGGTGCGACAACGCCAATTATCGCTGTAGGTGCCTCCTTCTCCGCACTTGAAGTTGTGCCATTAGTTTTACTTGGCCATGAAGCCTGGGAACACTGGGAAATGAAACAAAAAGCACCATGGATGGATCGCTTAAAATGGCCTATCTACTGCTTCGTTGCCGTTGCCTTCTGGAATATGTTGGGTGCGGGTGTGTTTGGTTTCTTAATCAACCCACCGATTTCCCTCTACTATATCCAAGGTTTAAACACTACCGCAGTACATGCCCACGCGGCATTGTTCGGGGTATATGGTTTCTTGGCATTAGGTTTCGTGTTCTTAATCGCACGTTACTTACGTCCAAACACACCATTCAACGACAAATTGATGAAATGGGGCTTTTGGTTGCTTAACAGCGGGTTGGTCTTAATGATCGTCTCCAGCCTATTACCAATCGGTATCATTCAAGGTTACGCGAGTATCTCTGAAGGTTTATGGTATGCCCGCAGTGAAGAATTCATGCAACAACCGTTATTCGACACCTTACGCTGGGTACGTTTAGTGGGTGACGTTGTATTCATCTTTGGTGCGCTTGCATTCTTCTGGCAAATTTTCACCATGGTTTTCTTCAAACCAAAACATATTGCCAATTAAGTAAATTGAGCAAAAAACAAAGCTGCTGATTTAAAATCAGCAGCTTTTCATACAAAGAGATACAAAAATAGGGCGGAATTTCTGCCCTATTTTGTTTTCTTATTTCAACGTCACCAGCCAACAATTATGAATTTGCTTATTGCGTTCAAAGTCCAACGGCAAGGTTTTGTGAGAAATTTCCACCGCACTTAAACCTAATTCTTCCAACTTAGCAAAATCCATTTTGAAACCGCGTTTGTTGTTAGAGAACACAATGGTGCCGTTCGGGCGCAGAATGCGTTTTAAATTTGTCATCAACTTAATATGATCCCGTTGCACGTCCCAACTGTCTTCCATGCGTTTGGAATTGGAGAATGTCGGCGGGTCAACAAAAATCAAATCAAACTGACGATCGCATTTTTCTAACCACTGCAAGCAATCCGCTTGAATCAGTTTGTGTTGTTTACCTTCAATGTCGTTCAACAACAAATTCTGTTCCGCCCAGTTGAGATAGGTATTCGACATATCCACGGTAGTGGTAGATTTTGCCTTGCCGAGCGCCGCATGTACCGTTGCCGAACCGGTGTAAGCAAACAAATTGAGGAAATCCTTGCCTTGCGACATTTCGCCGAGCATTTTACGGGTCAGGCGGTGATCCAAAAACAAGCCGGTATCCAAATAATCCGTTAAATTCACCCACAATTTCGCGCCGTATTCGTTCACATAAAAATACTCGCCTTTGTTCGCCAATTTTTCATATTGATTGGTGCCTTTTTGTTTTTGGCGCACTTTCAGAATCAACTTATTGGTTTCAATGCCGGTCACTTGCAAGATGGCATTCACCGCATCCAACAACCGTTGGCGGGCTTTATTTTCATCAATATTTTTCGGCGCAGCATATTCCTGCACCACAATGTGATCGGCATAACGATCCACTGCCAAATTGTATTCCGGCAAATCCGCATCATATAAGCGATACGCGTCTAGCCCTTGCTGCTTCGCCCATTTCTCAATTTTCTTGATATTTTTTTGCAGGCGATTAGCGAAATCCAGCGCGACTTCAGACGTTACCGAAGAAGTGCGGTCAAATTCTAGGGCATTTTCTACTGCACTTTGCTCTGCGCGCTCGGCTATTTGATAATTTTTCTGAACACAATCTAACGGGCCGTTTTTCGCTTTAAACTGACGATGAGAACGTAAGCGCAAGCAATCCAATAGACTTGGCTCACCACTGAAAATAGATGCGTTCCAGCCGGCAAATTGTTGTTTCAAGCGTTGGCCAAACACAGAATACAAGGCAATCAGCGCCGGCGTTGTGTCTAAACGTTCGCCGTACGGCGGATTACAAATCACCGTGCCTGCTACGTTCGGACTTGGATTTTTTATCGCCGCCACATCGCCCTGTTGCCATTGCATCAAATGCGCCACGCCCGCATTTTTAGCGTTTTGTTTGGCTTTTTGCAACACGCGATGATCCAAATCGAAACCATAAAAGTGCGGTGGATTTTCACGTTGTTTTTCGGCTTCCGCCAAGGCTAAAGCCTCTTCTTTCACCTTTTCCCACGCTACCTGATTATGCCCCTGCCAAAAATTAAAGCCCCAATGCAGACGATATAATTGCGGTGCGATTTGCGCTTCCATTTGTGCCGCTTCAATCAATAGCGTACCCGAACCGCACATCGGGTCCACCAACGGCGTACCTTTTTGCCAACCGGAACGCAACACAATCGCGGCCGCCAAGGTTTCACGCAACGGCGCTTTGCCGGTGTCTTCACGATAACCGCGCATGTGCAACGCATCGCCGCTTAAATCAAGCGACAGCACCACGTCATCACGATTCAAATACGCATGAATACGAATATCCGGTTGTTCTTTATCCACGTTTGGACGGGCTAGACCATGGCGTTCAAAATAATCCACAATGCCGTCTTTCACACGCATCGCGCCAAATTGGGTATGGCGAATTTCTTGGTTCGTACCATTAAAATCCACGAAAAAATGGACTTTTTCATCAAAATAATCCAACCAATTCACGCCCACCACAGCGGAATATAAGTCCAAATCGCTAAAGACTTTAGCTTGCACGATAGGCAATAAAATACGTGAACTCAAGCGGCTCCAAAGCAAAGTGCGATACAGGGTTTCGTCATCTGCCCAATAATGCACGCCGCCTTGCGCGACTTTGGCATCCTGTGCACCTAACTCGGTTAATTCGGATTTCAGAAGCTCTTCAAACCCACGGGCTGTGGTGGCAAAAAGTTGTTTCATAAGGTCTCAATGGTTGGAAAAAATTGGCGGGAATTATAGCAGTTTTAAGCGACTAAGTGCGTTGAAGTGCGGTGGATTCTAATAAAAAATAAAGGGGATTAAAAATCCCCTTTAAAAAATGACCGCACTTTTCAACGATCAATAACCTTCAACCTGCATATTCGGTAAAAAAGATGCCTGTTGAATACGTTTTACACGGGTTTCAATATGCCCGTCAGCATGTAAATCTATTTCGCGCCAGCCGGGCTGAGCAACATCCAGTGCAAAAGTGTTGCTGTCCGCTTTAAATTGAATACACGTAGAAGGCGTTGCCATCACTTGATAACCAAGCCATTCACTATCCACTTGTTGGTGAATGTGTCCGTATAGTAGGGCTTTGACATGCTTAAATGGCGCTAATACTTCCGCCAATTCATTGGCATTACGTAAGTTATGTTGATCCAACCAAGCAGAACCTGTGGAAAGAAGGTGATGATGCAATACGACCAAAGAATAGCGTTCAGGATATTCCTGCAATTTTAGCTTTAACCAATCCAGCTCTTCCGCTTCTAATTGTCCGTGTGGCACGCCCTGCACTTGGCTATCCAAAAGCAAAATTTGCCACTTATCCCCTAACAAAATATGTTTTTTCGCGCTGACAGTCTCTTCTTTTAGGATTTCAAACATTTTCGGCTGAAAATCATGATTCCCGGGGATCCAAAAGACCATTTTGTTGTTGAGCGCTTTCACGTCTTGACGAAAACGCAAGTAGCCCTCATCACTATTATCCTGTACTAAATCGCCCGTTGCTAACACAAGATCATAGTCGTATTGCTGTTGTTGAATTTCACTTAAAACTTGGGAAAAACTTGCTTGCGTATTGATGCCCAACAATTCACCGTTAGTATCTTTAAAAAGATGCGGATCCGTAATTTGAACAATACGGAACACGTCTTGTTGGGTGTTATATTGATAGGTATTTAACAAAGTAAACTCCTACTACTTAATATTAAACTTAGTCTAAATTACCTATGTCGTCAGATAATAAAATGCTTACAGCCATTGCTCTTTCAATTTTCGGTAATTTAACTCTAGCCATTGTAATCCGATTACCGCAATGCCATTATCAATTTTACCCTCACAAAGCCATTGATATGCTGTTTCCCTACTCACGACATGAACACGAATATCTTCATTCTCTTCTGCTAAACCGTGTAATCCGCCGACTGTGGTGCTATCCACTTTACCGACAAAAACGTGAATACGCTCCAGCACGCCACCCGGGCTATCCCATACGCTCAAACAATGTTGCATATGAGAAATCTTCGCGCCGGCTTCTTCTTCACTTTCTCGTAATGCCACGGATTCCGGTGTTTCGCCTTCCTCGACCATGCCGGCAATGAGCTCTAACAGCCAAGGTGATTGAGTTGACGTTGGATCATAAGCACCGATACGCACCTGCTCCACCAACACTACGTTATCTAACACTGGGTCGTAGGCAACCATAGCAGAGGCAGCACCTTTGACGAGCAATTCACGGGTCACCGTGCCGCTCCAACCGCCGGCAAAAAGTTTATGTTTGAATTGAACTTTATTTAGCTTAAAAAAACCTTGATAAATCGTTTCATCCTTCAAAATTTCAATATCTTTTTGAGTAAACTGCTGAAACTGATACATCTTTATCTCCCTAAATTACAGCTAGCGAGTAGGATACTTTCATTCAGTACAAAAAAAATGTAATTCTTTGTAAAATTTCCGGATTTTTGAAGTAGCTCACAAAAGTCTAAGAGAAGAAAAGAGATGTGATAGAAATGTAACAACACATAAATCAAAAAAAGTGCGGTGTGTTTTTAACGTATTTTTTACTGCTGAAAAGTTCACTAAAAACACACCGCACTTTTTAATCAATCTATACAAAATACTGTTCAAAAATTTGAGGCAAATGCTGCTGTAATGTAGCCTTGCCAGCAATTTCTTCTTTTTCCCATGCCTGTAGCAACACCTCCGCAGAAAAAAGTTGTTTTGCTTTCTCCGCCAATGGTATGTAGCTGATATGCCAAGGTTCACGCCCGATTTTTTTCTCTGCCGGCATTTGCATAAAAGGCAAACTAAAATCAAAGTGCGGTAGATTTTCAGTGAGAAATTCACTCAGTTCAAAGAAATAACCGCCTTTTTCATATTCCCAAGGCTCAAGCTGTAAGGGTTGACCTTGAGGCAAAAGATCAGGATCGAAAATGTCAATTTCCGTACCCCAATGATGGCGACTCGCCCCCGGTAACGCCGACCAACGTAAAATAGCTTGCGCTTTTTGCCAATCGTCCAAGTGGGTCAAATCTAACGCATTACCTGCATCATCATGCACTTTGCGTTCACCGCTAAATTTGCCGTTCCAAATAAGTTGTTGGCGCGCAAAATCACGAAAGCTGCTGGCGGGTTGTAAATTAAAGCCATTTTTGACCGCACTTTGTTGCAGCCCTTGAAAGGCTTTCATTGCCTGCGCCTGCAAAAAATGATGAGTCGAATGCAGTGTCGGCAAATGCACCAAATGTTCTCGCGATTTGCCGGTCAACATGTCAGGGGTTAATTTCATCTTATTTGCCCAATAAATTGACTAACATTTGATGATAAATCTGACCGCACTTAGCGAGATCATCCACACTTACACATTCATTCACTTTATGAATGGTCGCGTTAAGCGGCCCAAATTCCACCACTTCTGCGCCCATCAACGCAATAAAGCGCCCATCAGAGGTACCACCACCGGTTTCCGCTTGTGGTGTAATGCCTGTGGTTTGCTCGATAGCTGCAGTTAACGCATCTAATAATTTACCCGGTTTGGTTAAAAACGGTTTGCCGGAAAGATTCCATTCCATGCGGTATTTCAACCCATGTTTTTCCAGCATTTCAGCGACTTTTTGCTTGATGATTTCATCGGTGACTTCCGTGCAATAACGCAAATTAAATTGCACGTAAAGCTCGCCCGGAATCACGTTATTGCTGCCCGTACCGGCATGAATATTAGCGATTTGCAAACTGGTCGGCGGGAAAAATTCATTGCCGTTATCCCACTGATAGGTTGTCAACTCTTGTAGGAATGGCGCGGCTTTATGAATCGGATTTTCCGCCAAATGCGGATATGCCACATGGCCTTGAACGCCTTGAATATAGAGGTTGCCTGTAATCGAACCGCGACGACCATTTTTGACCACATCGCCCAAAATTTTCGAACTGGACGGCTCGCCCACCATGCAATACGTGATTTTCTCACCGCGCGCCATTAAGCTTTCTACCACACGCACCGTGCCGTCTTTCGCTGTAGCTTCTTCATCTGAAGTAATTAATAAAGCGATTGTTCCTTCATGGTTTGGATTGGCTTTCACATACTCTTCCACCGCCACAATCATCGCAGCTAATGAGCCTTTCATATCAGCCGCACCACGTCCATAAAGCATGCCATCCACAATTTCGGCAGAAAACGGTGGATAAGTCCATTGGCTTTCATCCCCTGTTGGCACCACATCCGTATGCCCGGCAAAGGCAATCACTGGCTCACCAGAACCATGCTTTGCCCACAAATTTAAGGTGTCGTTAAAAGGCATCCATTCAATGTGGAAACCTAATTTTTCTAAACGTTCGGCAATGAGTTGCTGACAGCCTTCGTCATTCGGGCTGATCGAGGGTCGGCGGATAAGCGATTGAGATAATTGAATAATATGGTGTTTCATAGCATTGAGGAAATTGGCTGAATAAGTAAAAGTGCGGTGTAATTTAACAAAATTTCTTTTTTATTCAAATCTTATTGAACAAAAAATGGATAGCTTGGCTATCCATTTTGTTATTTTTGCAACATCAAAATTGCACTTGTAGCCGCATCCAATATTGACGGCCCGGTTCATTTACCCGCGTGGTTTGTACCCCTGCAGAAGGATCGGCACCTTTGCTGACGAATTCGGCATAGGATTTATCAAAGAGATTATCAATACCGCCCTGTAAAGTCACATATTTGTTAATCTTCCATCCTGCGTTTAAGGACAATGTGCCAAATCCGGCTGATGGGCCAATGTCTTGCCCAACAATATTACCTTGCCCTTCGGCATAGCGTTTTTGGGCAGAAACCACTCGCCATAACAAACCTACGCTCAAGGTGTCGTTATCCCAAGTTAATGAGTTTTTCCATTCTAACGGAGGCGTTTGAGCCAGCGGGCGATCATCGGTACGGTTTTTACCGTAGGTGTAAGCAAGGCTACTGCCGATTTCCCAATGTTCGGCAAATTTCCATTTACCCTCAACCTCACCGCCTAAACGGGTCGCTTTCACATTGCGGGCTGTCGCATTGTTATTTATGCTTTCTAACATAATAAAATTATGCACATCACTGCCAAAAAACGAGAGGGAAAGATCAAAAACATCATTTTTCCAAATCAGTCCCGTATCAATTTGACGATTCTGTTCTTTATTCAACACTTGGCTTACACGACGCTCCCAATAATCCGGCGCACGCTCGGCAACGCCTAAACCGGCATAATATTTAATGCCATTGATTTCTTCTTCCCAACGGAAGAAACCCGCGTGTAAATCATAGGTGCGTTTTTTATTCGGATGATTTGCCATCAAGGTATCGTATTCCGCCTTCACTTCATCATAACGATAACCTGCTATGAACTTACGGCTATCATTAACCGTCCATGCCCCTTCTGCAAATCCGCCCCATTGGGTGAAGTTTTGTTGCGGCTGATAAGGTTTATGCGTATAGCCTTCACCGTGCATTTCCATGCGAGCAAGGTGTTTGTCGCGCATATAATCAATTCCGGTCTGCAAATTAATATCCGGCCAATCAAAGGTCGCTTTTAGGTGTCCGGTGTCTGTTTCACGTTTTGGATTCATTGCTTTTTTGACTTGGCTTCCCATCATGCGCAAATAGCGCAAGCTATAAGTATCCATCACATGATCGATCTTGCTTTGACCGTAGCGCAACTCAAGCTCAGTAAACCATGGCGCAATATTACGTTGCACAAAACGCACATTCCATGCATCGCGGTCAAATTTACTGCCGTCCATCATACGATCCGCATAAGCCGCTTCACCTCGGCTACGCTCATAGGTTCCTGTCAGCAATGTATTTTCTGTCGGAGTAAGGCCAAGTTGTAGCATTTGGTTACGACGTTCAAAGGAAGAATGAATGCGATTACCGTCACCATCTTTGTAATTGCCGGCTTCATTATGTGACACACTGGTACGTAAATAACCGTATTTACCGCCGGCCATCGCATCAAAATAAGCATCATGACGTTTATTTCCGCCAAGGGTTAGGCTGCCGTTTAAATAAGTGTTTTGCGTATCAAATTCAGGTTCTTTCCGCACAAAACGCACCGCGCCTGCAACCAACCCCGTCCCTTGTGTCACCGTTTGTGGTCCTTTAGTCACCACCACTTCATCATAAGCCGATGGGAAAATATATGCTGTAGGTGGATCCATTCGGTTGCTACAACCACCATGAATAAATTGATCATCCGCCTGAATACTCAAACGGGAGCCACCCAATCCCCGAAATAAGGGGTCACCGGAACTCCCGCCTTTACGAATCACACTCATATTTGCAACGGATTGCAATAAATCTGCCCCATCACCAGCCGGCAAAGGTTGAAGCGTCGTTTTAGGGTTAAGTTTTACCGTATTCGCACTCTTTTGCTACACACCGGTCACAACAATCGGAGCAAGTGAGGTGGTAAATTGAGGCTCCTCCGCAAACGCATTGGATAAAAAGAACGGAAGAGGAAGAAGGGCAAAATAAGATTTGTTATGCATAATCAATCCCTTGTTTTGGCACTTGAGTCATAAAAACCACAATTCAACCACATAAAATCTTTCAAACAAATACCAACAGTTATGAAACATTTATCACATCAATGATTGAGATTGTAACAATACTGTAATGAATCTTATTCTTATTAAGAACAAAAGGCAAGGTTAAAAGATGACTATTTACTTATGCATTTCTGGTAAACATACTACTGCCAGCACCAATTGAACTATCCCCAAAATAGTACAAGGAAGGCCTAATAAAAAATAAGTGCCTATAATTGTATCAATAGTGCTATTCCAGTTTAAATCAACAAAATGCAAAGATAATCCGACGATAATAGGGATTAAAAAAGGTATAAAAAATGCCACCAATAAATACCGCCCATAATAGCGACTTGCTTTTTCTCGAGTAACAAAAAAGATAAGTGTTGCCATCACCCCAGGTATAAATGAAATAAGAAAAGAAAGAAAAAATGCCTCTCCAACAAATTCAGAAATAATGACTGCACATAATAATGCAATAAAAAAGCTCCCAATAAAAAACGCGGTATAGCCTTTTGTAATGCATTATTCATCTTTATATTTCCTTTCAAATAAAATGAATAGCTCTAATAAGCAGATAAGAAAGCCTCCAGCTTCAATAAAGAATAAGGTTAAGCGGTTACTGTGCGTCCCATATTTTTATAAAACACGCTTGTGCTAATACCAGTTGAACTACTCCCAATATACAAGCCAAAATACCGTGCGTTAGATAATACTCTACAAGCGTATCAATAGCATCATGCCAACTGTTTAAATAAATCAAATCGAATAATGTGGCCAGGATCGGAATTAAAAAGGGCGGCATCAAAAGTGCCAGTACCAAATACCGCGAATAGTAGCTACTTGCTTTTTCCTGAGTGATGTAAAAAACAAACGTTGTAATCGCACTAGGTATAAATACGATAAAAAAAGTATAAAAAAATACCCATACCACGTCATCTGATGAGCTGCCATCCATTGAAGCAAGAAATAAATCAACGACGACTGCGCATACTAATGCAATAAAAAAACTCCCAATAAAAAAACGTCGTATAGCTTTTTGCTGTTCACTTTTTTGTTCATTATTCATTTTTATATTTCCTTTCAAATAAAATTAATAACTCCAATAAGCAGAAAAAAAACCTCCAGCTTTAATAAAGAATAAGGTTAAGCGGTTACTGTGCGTCCCATATTTTTATAAAACACGCTTGTGCTAACACCAGTTGAGCTACTCCTAATATACCACAAGGAATGCTGTACCCTAGATAATTCGCTACAAGCATATCAATAGCATCATGCCAACGGTTTAAATAAATCAAATCGAATAATGTGGTCAGGATCGGAATTAAAAAGAACGGCATCAAAAGTGCCAGTAAAAAATACCGACAATAGTAGCTACTTGCTTTTTCCTGAGTGATGTAAAAAACAAACGTTGTAATCGCACTAGGTATAAATACGATAAAAAAAGTATAAAAAAATATCAATACCACCTCATCTGAGCTGGGAGTCATTAAAGTAATAAATAAATAACCGAGGGCAGCGCATACTAATGCAATAAAAAAACTCCCAATAAAAAACGTCGTATGGCTTTTTGCTGTTCACTTTGTTGTTCATTATTCATTTTTATATTTCCTTTTTTAATCAAAATTAGTAGTTCTAATAAGTAGATAAACAAGTAAAAATAAATTCTCTACTTTAATACTACTTAAATGCTGTAATATATTCTTTTTCGTTGAAGCCAATCAATGCCTTACCATCTTGCAAAATAATCGGGCGTTTGATTAACGTTGGATTTTCAGCTAATACGGAAAGTGCGGTAGATTTCGAGAGTGTATTTTTCACATTTTCATCAAGATTACGCCAAGTCATACTACGTTTATTGACTAAATTTTCCCAACCAAATTGGGCTTCTGCTTGTTGTAAGAATTGAGTATCTAATCCATCCACACGATAATCATGTAATTTATGTTGAATATTATGTTCAGTTAGCCACTTCAATGCTTTTTTCACCGTATCGCAGTTTTTAATGCCATAAACAATAATCATATTCTCACCTCTAAAAATAAAAAATCCTCAATCTTATTCAGACTGAGGATTTTAACCATTACATTAATCAATCACAAATAGATTAGCTCAATAACTTATTGATGCGCTTAATAAACGCCGCCGGATTTTCTAACGAACCGCGCTCTGCAAGCATAGCTTGCTCTAACAACAATTCCACCCAATCGGCAAATTCCGCTTCATCGGCAGTGTCAGCCACTTTTTTCACCAAGTGATGTTCCGGATTTAATTCAAACGTGTATTTCACTTCCGGCACAGGCTGACCTGCCGCAGCAAAAAGTTTTGCCATTTGCGTGGTCATTTGGTCATTACCGGTGGAAACTACTGCCGGTGTATCCGTTAAACGGTGAGTTAAACGCACTTCTTTCACGCGTTCGCCCAGCAAGGTTTTTATGCGCTCAATAAAACTATCAAAGGCTTTGTCTTGTTCTTTTTGCGCTTCGTTTTCTTCTTTATCCGCCAAATCACCTAAATCCAAATCGGCTTTCGTGATAGTTTGAAGTGATTTGCCATCAAATTCCGTTAAGTAGCTTAACATCCATTCGTCAATACGATCGGAAAGCAATAAGACTTCAATGCCTTTTTTATTGAATAATTCCAAGTGCGGGCTGTTTTTGGCCGCTACATAGCTGTCTGCTGTGATGTAATAGATGGCTTTTTGCCCTTCTTTCATGCGGGCAACATAGTCTTCTAATGACACGGTTTGTTCACTGCTATCTTTGTGGGTAGAGGCAAAACGCAATAATTTCGCAATGGTTTCTTTATTACCAAAATCTTCTGCCGGACCTTCTTTTAGCACTAAGCCAAATTCTTTCCAGAACTGCTGATATTTGTCGGCATCCTCTTTCGCCAATTTCTCTAACATTTGCAATGAACGTTTGGTTAACGCTTTACGTAACGCTGCCGTGGTTTTGTTGTCCTGCAATATTTCACGGGATACGTTTAACGGCAAGTCATTGCTGTCGATTAACCCACGCATAAAACGCAGATAATTCGGCATGAATTGCTCCGCATCATCCATAATAAACACGCGTTGTACATAGAGTTTCAAGCCGTGTTTATGTTCACGGTTGAATAAATCCCAAGGCGCTTTAGACGGCACATAAAGTAAACTGGTGTACTCTTGGTTACCTTCCACTTTGTTGTGCGCCCACAATAACGGATCCGCAAAATCATGGCTTAGATGCTTATAAAACTCTTTGTATTCCTCATCGGAAATGTCGTTTTTAGAACGTGTCCAAAGGGCATCCGATTTATTGATTTTTTCCCATTTTTCACCGATTTCTTTGCCTTCGTCATCATATTCTTTGGTAAGCATTTCCACCGGCAAACCAATATGATCGGAATATTTACCGATAATTTCACGCAAACGCCATTCATTTAAGAATTCTTTTTCGTCCTCACGTAAATGTAAAATCACGTCAGTGCCACGGGATTTTTTCTCAATATCCGCCACGGAATACTCGCCCTCTCCGGCAGATTCCCAAAGCACGCCTTTATCCGTTGCCTCACCTGCCGCACGGGTTTTCACCGTCACTTTATCGGCAACGATAAACGCCGAATAGAAACCCACACCGAATTGACCGATAAGCTGACTGTCTTTCGCTTGATCTTGCCCAAGTGCGGTCAAAAATTCTTTTGTTCCGGATTTGGCAATTGTGCCCAAATGATCAATAACCTGTTCACGGGTCATCCCAATCCCATTATCGCTGATGGTGAGGGTGCCTTTATCCGCATCAAAACTGACGCGCACACGCAATTCGCCGTCACCTTCATATAAAGCCGGATTAGACAGGGCTTTGAAACGCAATTTATCCGCCGCATCGGAGGCATTTGAAATCAGCTCGCGCAAGAAAATTTCTTTATTGGAATATAAAGAATGAATCATTAATTGGAGAAGTTGTTTGACTTCCGATTGGAAGCCACGGGTTTCTTGATTTGTACTCATATTCTTCCTACTTATGTTGAATAAATTGAAAACGTTATGGATATAAGTGCGGAAGGTGAAATTTCAAGAGCAGGAAAGAAGAAAAGTGCGGTGGAAAATTTATCTGTTTTTCCACCGCACTTTCTTTAGATATTTATTTCGGCAAGGCTGTTGGCTTTACTATTTCGCTAGGATAACAACCAAGAATTTTGAGATAGTGGCTAAATTGTTTTAATTCTTCCAACGCCGATTGCGTATCAGGATGATGAATATTGGCTTCAATTTCCAAATAAAACATCTCCTCCCAAGGCTTCCCATAAATCGGACGTGACTCCAATTTTGTCATGTTGATATGGTGTTTTTTAAATACCAACAACGCATCGACCAAAGCGCCCGCCTGCTGCCCCGTACTCATTAACAATAGGGTTTTTGTATGGATTTGCGGTGAAACACTGTGCGGCTTTTTGGCAATGACAATAAAGCGTGTAATATTATTTTCCTGATTGGCAACATTACGCTTCAGCACGTTCAAACCATATAACTTACCACCATCCTCATTGCCCAAAGCGGCAATATTCGGTTTATTCAAGCCTGCAACTAATTGCATGGCGTGCGAGCTACTTTCGCAATATTCAATATGCACACGTTCTAAGCCGTGAATAAAGTGGCTGCATTGCTGAATCACTTGGGGATGACTATATAACGTATCGATTTTACTTAAATCATCTTGCCCATTTACCAAGACACAATGTTGAATAGGGTAAGCCAATTCACCTACCAAAAACAAATCGGTGTGCTGCAATAGGTCATAAACTTCGTTTATGGCACCGGATGTCGTATTTTCTAATGGAAGAACCCCATAATCGGCTTCACCATGTTGTACTTTAGCAAAAACCTCATCAAAACTGGCACAACTTATTTCCACTAATTCTTCTTGATATCGAGTAGCATAATTACGCGCCGCCAAGTGAGAATAAGACCCTCGCTTACCTAAAAAGGCGATATGAATATTCTGTTCACGTTGCGCATTCAGTTTTTTCTGCAAATACACTTGTTGCGTCAGCACCGAATCTTCAATAATTTTTTGGAAAATTGAGGTGATGTATTGCGGTTCTAATTGGTAATTTTCATTTTCGGCAAATTGCACCAACTCTTGTAGTAATTGCTCCTCACGCTCTGCATCACGCAACGGTTTCTGGGTAAGTTCCTTGCTACGAACAACATCAAACGCTAAACGATGACGCTCAGAAAGGAGCTTTAATAAACTGCGATCAATTTGGGTAATTTGTTGTCGAATTTCACTTAAATCCAATGACATAAGCTTTCCTTTATTTAAATACTAGGACATCTTTCTCTATTCACATTTAGTGATGTCAATAAAGCCCGTATTCATTCATAAACGACTTATTTATTCTGAAATGGGCATAGGAAACATTGCTATTTTTAACCGCACTTTAAGCCTGTTATTGATGCATTAGGCTCTCAATATTTTCAGGCACTTCCCTACCATCTGCGGAAAACTCCATCAACATGGAAGAAATCGTTTCTTTTTTACATTGATAACGTTTAATCAATTTTCCACTCTGATCTTGACGAATTTCCAAAGAAACGTTGGTATAGCCTGTTTTATCCGAATCATCTTCCCTGACCAGAAACCAACGATTATCAGCGGACTTAGGAGGAAAATATATTGTACTTTGCGTTGCATAGGGTTGAAGGTAAATCTTATCTATTGTTGTTTCAACCACTACAGCATTATCAAGAGATAAACTAAACAACTGACTTTCCGGAACAAAAATGAGTTTTAAATCCTTCCCCTCAAATGTCTTGCAAGTAACGGCATCAACAATAATATCACTTGCTGCAAAAGTCACATTGGATAAGCTTAATAGAAATAGAAAGAAGAATTTTTTCATTTGGTTTTCTCTGTTAGGTTATGGATTATTGGTATTCATTAAATCAAAAGACAAATAAAAACATTTTAATTTCTGACCGCACTTTTTATAAGCCACACTAATAAAATGCCTTTTAAAGGATAAAAAAAAGCTATATTTCATTGAAATATAGCTTTTAAGAAAATATTTTTTAAATCAAAACTTGAGCAGGAGCAACATAACCTTCCGGAACTTGTTGTTTGTCTTCAAAGGTGACAAATTCCCAAGCTTCTTGATTATCTAATACCGCTCTTAATAATTTATTATTCAAACCATGACCTGATTTATAGGCTTTAAAATCACCAATAATGTTATAACCACACATATATAAATCACCGATGGCATCTAACATTTTGTGACGAACTAATTCATCTTTAAAACGTAAACCGTCTTCATTCAAAATGCGGTAATCATCAAGCACAATGGCATTATCCAAGCTACCGCCTAAAGCTAAACCTTGTGACTGTAGATATTCAATATCTTTCATGAAACCAAAGGTTCTAGCGCGACTAATTTGTTGAACAAAAGCCTGCGCAGAAAAATCCATCACATAGTTACGTACATTTTTACTAATTGCCGGATGGTTGAAATCAATAGTGAAATCTAAACGGAAACCGTTATAAGGGGAGAACTCAGCCCATTTATCACCGTCTTCTACACGCACTTTTTGCTTAATACGAATGAATTTTTTCGGTGCATTCTGTTCTTCAATGCCGGCATCAAGCAATAAATAAATAAATGGACTTGCACTACCATCCATAATTGGAATTTCAGGTGCATCAACTTCAATAATCACATTATCAATACCCAAACCCGCTAATGCTGCGTTTAGGTGTTCAACTGTTGAAATGCGCACACCTTGTTCATTCACTAAGCAAGTACAAAGCATAGTATCACGCACTGAATTTGCATTTGCAGGAAATGTAACCGGCGGATTTAAATCAGTACGGCAATAAACAACACCGGTATTTGGCATTGCAGGACGTAGAATCAATGTCACTTTGTTACCGCTGTGTAATCCTACACCTGTTACTTTTATGCTTTGTTTTAAGGTTCTTTGCTTAATCATAATCTGTCTCTTAACGTATTGTTATACAACAAAATAATTGTCGTTATTTGTCGTTATTACGCATAAATCCTTGAACGTTAAATAAATTCGTATCTTTCAAGCGTTCAGTAATTGGGGTATCTAAATCATCTCTACGATGATTTTGAACATTCTGTTGATGATTTTCATCTTGCGAATTTTGACTATAACTTTGCGGACGAGTTCCTAAACCACCAAAAGAAGTATTTACCGGTTGAAGTCCTGGTTGTGAATTTTGTGCAACTTGTGGACGAGGTGAAATTTGAATTTCAGGTGCGTCAGGCTCACCAATACCAGTTGCTACAATAGTTACGCGAATTTCATCAACCATGTCTGGTACAAGTGTCGTACCAATAACAACCGTCGCCTCTTCAGATGCAAATGCTTTAACAGTATCACCAACCGCGTAAAACTCGGATAATCCTAAATCCATTCCAGCAGTAATATTGACTAACACACCTTTTGCGCCGGACAAATCAACGCGTTCTAATAAATCACTTTTCACAGCGATCTTAGCTGCATCTTCTGCACGACCTTCTCCAGGCGCACTTTTGGCAGAGCCAAAACCGATCATAGCCTGTCCCATCTCAGACATGACAGTTCGCACGTCAGCGAAGTCCACGTTAATTAACCCCGGGGAAGTAATCATATCTGAGATGCCAGTAACGGAATTACGTAGAACATCATTTGCAGCAGAAAATGCTTGCATGAGCGTTGCATTTTTAGGCATAACCTTGGCTAACTGCTCATTCGGAATGATAATCAAGGAGTCTACATGTTTTGATAATTCTTTAATTCCCATTTCAGCGAACATCATTCGTTTTTTACCTTCAAAGGAAAACGGTTTTGTTACAACTGCAACAGTAAGAATACCTAATTCTTTTGCAATTTGAGCAACAATTGGAGCGGCACCAGTACCTGTACCCCCCCCCATACCCGCAGCGATAAATACCATGTCAGCACCTTCTAGCATCTTACGAATAGCATCCTGGTCATCTTCAGCCGCTTTACGTCCAACATTAGGGTTTGCACCAGCCCCTAGACCTTTCGTGGTTTCTGCTCCAATTTGAACTGTTTGCTGGGCTTGGCTTTTACGAAGAGCTTGAGCATCAGTATTTACTGAATAAAATTCAATCTTGCCATGTTCATCCGTATTTATGATGGATTCATCAATTAGAGTACCGCCAACTTCTTTTTCTAAAACACTGGCGACCATGTGGTTAATAGCATTACCACCGCCACCACCAACACCGACAACTTTAATCAGCGCGCCACTCATTTCACCAAGATCGTACTCTACTGGCTCAAACATAATTATCTATTCTCCGTGAATGCCGACATATTATCAGCATAAATTAAAGCCCAAATTTTTCATATTGTAGATGAAAAATCAAAATTATCAAAATTCTGACCGCACTTTATTAAAGATTTTTTTCAACACATTACCGCAGGAATTTAGGAAATTACTTCCCGAGTTTTCCTCATGAATCAATCCATCATCTTCATTGCTATGTTCATACTGAAGTAAACCAATAACGGTTGAATATTGAGGTTTATTCACATAATCCGTTAAACCGGTAATGTTTAACGGACTGCCTATTCTTACTTGATGATTAGAGCCAAAAACCTCTTCTGCACATTCTTTTAAATCTTCTATTTGAGCACCGCCACCAGTAATCACAATACCCGCGATAAGCTCACATTTCATATTTTTGGATTCTAAATCTGCTTTTAAACGTAACCATTCGTTTTTAACTAAACCAAGTAATTCTTTGTAACGCGCTGATGTTACAAATGACAGTTGTTCTTTTGTTAATACGCGAGGCCCACGCCCACCAATGCCAGAAACTTCAATTTTCTTATCTGCATGATATTTTGGAGGCATTAATGCACTACCGTGGTTAACTTTGATACTTTCTGCTTCCATTCTAGAAGCAGCACAAGCATAGGCAATATCATCGGTAACTCGATTTCCAGCGTAAGGAATCACCTTACTAAAGCGCAAAGCACCATTGATATACACCATGATATCCATCGTACCCGCACCAAAATCAACTAAACAAACTCCTAAGTCTTTTTCATCCTCTGTTAATACAGAATAACTTGAAGCCAAACCGGAGAATACAATTTTATCGACTTTTAATTTACAGCGTTCTACCGCTTTTTTCAGGTTATTTAACCAATCCTGATGACAAGCAATCAAATGAGTTTGTGCTTTCAAACGAACACCTTGTAATCCCAATGGATTTTTAATATTCATTTGTTTATCAACAGCAAATTCTTGCGGAATAATATGAAGCAAAGACAAGCCTTCCGGCATTTTTACCGAACTTGCCGTATGAATTGCAGAATCAATTTCATCTTGCGTCACTTCGCCTTCTGCAATAGGCACGAAACCATTCTCATTAAGACTCTGAATATGTTCCCCGGTAATGGCTAACGTCACGCTCATGATGCGACAGTCAGCAACTGACTCCGCCGCTTCAATTGCACGCTGGATAGAGGTGACGACCGCATTTAAATCAGTAATGCTTCCTTTATCAATCCCCTTTGAAGGACAACTGCCGACGCCAAGTACATTTACCACACCGTCAGGCAATACCTCACCAACGACTGCAACAACTTTAGAAGTGCCCACTTCTAAACCAACAATGGTCTTTGATTCCACAATTTTAGACATATTCTAACTTCACACTTAATAATTAATTTAAATCAACCATACCCACTGTAGCACCGGAGGCATAACGCAAATCAACATAGGATATTTTCTTATTTTCAGGCACTTCAATTTGGGGATAAATTGTGACAAAACGATCCAGTTTTGTTTTCCATTCACCACGCCCCAGTTTCAGCACCACATCATTATCCAGCACGACTTGCCAAGCACCGCGAGCATCAATGGCTACCGCCTTAAGCGTTAAACCTTTCTGTTTTAAATCGGCATAAATTCTATTCCAAGCGTCCAACACTTTTTCACTTTGGAAATCAGGACCTGCTAAACGAGGTAAATGAGTTTCTTTTAATTTACTCATTGGTAATTGAAAAACCGCACCATCTTCGGACAAAAAGTCGCTTTCATTCCAAATAGCAATCGGTTTATATTCCGTTACCCAAATGCTCAATCTGTTCGGCCACATTTTGCGAACAACCGCCCCTTTTACCCAAGGCATTGTTTCAATTTGTTCACGAATAGCATCAATATCTTGACCAAAAAAGCCTTTTAAATCGCCCATTTTTAATAAAGCATCACGCACATCAGCATCTGTCGTGAAATTGGGTGAGCCAACCAACGCAAAAGCACTGATAGGCTTACTATCTAATTTTTCTAGGAAATTTTGCCAATTTGAATAAGAATAGAACAATATGCCAACGCATAATAGCACAAGTAATAATTTAATTTGCACAAAAACTTTGGGTTTCGGCTCACCATATCTTATATTTTGTGTGGTTTTGCGTTTTAGTAAATTCATTCCGCGCTCAACTCTAAAATTCTCTCAACCAACTGCTCAAAAGAGTAGCCGACCGTTGCCGCTGATTTTGGGAATAAACTATGGCTAGTCATACCCGGATTCGTGTTGACTTCCACTAAACGGAAGTTTCCTTCCGCATCCGCAATCACATCAATACGGCTCCAACCTCGGCACCCGACCACATCATAGGCCTGTTTTACTAAATGGCGAAGCTCCTGCTCACGTTTATCACTTAACCCAGCCGGACAAAAATACTGTGTATTATCAGAAATGTATTTTGCATCATAATCATAGAACTCACCTTCCGGCACGATTTTAATGGAAGGTAACACTTCGTTATCCAGTACCGGCACAGTGAATTCATCACCGGCAAGCCATTCTTCAATCAATACGGTGCGATCAAATTTAAGGGCAAAATCCACCGCACTTTCCAACTCTGCAATCGCTTTCACTTTGGTTAACCCTACACTAGACCCTTCTAAAGAAGGTTTCACCATCAACGGTAAGCCGAGTTTTTTGACTACTGACTCAGGGTTTAAGTTTGCTCTATTTTCCACGGTAACGATTTCCATTTCAGCGACCGGCAACCCAAAAGCTTTCCACAACATTTTGGTACGCATTTTGTCCATAGTAAGCGCAGAGGTCATCACGCCACAGCCGGTATAAGGAATACCGATTTGCTCCAGCAATCCTTGCATCGTGCCATCTTCACCACCGCGACCATGTAAAATATTAAACACACGATCAAACCCTTGTTCTTTTAAAGTCGCCACCGGAAATTCTTTCGGATCAATTGGGTGAGCATCATACCCTTGTTTACGCAACGCGTTTAATACTGCAGTTCCTGAATTTAAAGACACCTCACGTTCGGCTGAGGTTCCGCCCAATAATACGGCGATTTTTTCTTGTTTTAATGTTTTACTCATCTTGCTATCCACTTATTCTTTTGTCCAACGTTCGACTAACTGACGTGAAAGCTTACTCACGCTACCGGCGCCTTGCGCCAAAATTAAATCACCATCTTGAATGAGATGATCAAGCACCTCACCTAATTGCGCTGTATCAGACACCAAAACCGGGTCCACTTTACCAAGATTGCGAATAGAACGGCATAACGCTTTACTATCAGCGCCCACAATCGGTGCCTCGCCGGCGGGATACACATCCAACATAATCAAGGCATCGACCTGAGATAAGACTTGCACAAAGTCATCAAATAAATCGCGGGTGCGGGAATAACGGTGCGGTTGGAAAATCATCACAATCCGTTTATTTTCCCAACCTTGACGCGCCGCTTGAATGGTGACCCCAACTTCCGTCGGATGGTGTCCATAATCATCCACCAACATCACTTTACCGTTCGGACGAATAAATTGGCCCAACTGATCGAAACGACGCCCCGCACCTTGGAAGTCGGCTAACGCAGCTAAAATCGCTTCGTTTTTAATACCTTCTTCTTTCGCTACCGCCAATGCAGCCGTTGCATTTAAGGCATTATGGCGTCCCGGCACATTCAGCAAGACATCAATCCGTTCACCACTCGGACAAATCACGGTGTAATGTCCTTGGAAACCGGTTTGTTGATAATCTTCAATGCGATAATCGGCATTCTCACTGAAACCGTAAGTAATCACCTGACGCCCAACTTGTGGCACCAAGCTCATTAAATCGGCATCATCGGCACATAACACGGCTAGCCCATAAAATGGCAAATTATGTAAGAAATTCACATAGGTTTGCTTCATTTCATCAAAATCACCGTGATAGGTATCCATATGATCCGGCTCAATATTTGTCACGATAGAAATCATCGGTTGCAAATGCAAGAAAGAGGCATCACTTTCATCAGCTTCGGCAATCAAATAACGACTGCGCCCTAAATGTGCATTCGTCCCGGCCGATTTCACCAAACCGCCATTAACAAAAGTCGGATCCAAACCTGCTTCCGCATAAATCATAGAAACCATCGCGGTGGTCGTCGTTTTACCGTGCGTACCGGCAACCGCAATGCCATGACGAAAACGCATTAATTCCGCCAACATTTGCGCACGTTGAATGACCGGAATGCGTGCTTCTTTTGCCGCCACCACTTCAGGGTTATCATCACGAATCGCAGAAGAAATCACCACCACGCTGGCACCGGTAATATTTTCTGCTTTATGCCCAATAAAAACTTTGGCGCCGGCATAAGCTAAACGCTGAGTCACCGCACTTTCCGCAATATCAGAACCGGAAATATGATATCCCTCATTCAATAAAATTTCGGCAATACCACACATCCCCGCGCCACCGATACCGATAAAATGAATTTGCTTCACTCGGCGCATTTCCGGAATGATGTCTCTAATCTGTTGATGATAGTTATCCATGAATATGTCCTTTTTACTCAGTCGTTCAAAACAGTTGAAAAAACGACCGCACTTATAATTTAATTTGCCACGTCTTCAATCACGTCAGCGACCCGTTTAGCCGCTAACGGTGTTGCCTTACTTTTTGCCTTTAACGCCATGGCTAATAATGTTTCACGATCTGCCAGCAACGGAGTTAATGCATTCAAGAGACGCTCTTCGGTAAATTCCGGTTGCTCAATGATCAGCGCAGCCCCCGCATCCGCTAAATATTTGGCATTCAAAAATTGCTGACGGTCTTTATGTTGGAAAGGCACGAAAATAGCCGGTACACCTACTGCCGCCAATTCGCACACCGTCAATGCGCCCGAGCGACAAATCACAATGTCCGCCCAAGCATAAGCTTCTGCCATATCATCGATAAATTCAGTCGCCACGCCATTTTGATTTGCCTGATAGATTTCCTCAATGCCGGCTAAATTGCCCTTGCCTACTTGGTGACGCACATAAATCTCCAAACCTTGGGCACTGAGTTTCTCTGCGACTTTTGGCACTGTTTGATTTAACACGCGCGCCCCTTGGCTACCGCCGACTACTAAAATACGCAAGGTTTTATCACGCGTGGCAAAACGTGTTTCTGGGGCTTCTGTTTGGAATAAATCACGACGTACGGGATTTCCTACCACTTCAGCATGAGGAAACGCATTTGGGAAGGCTTGCAACACTCGAGCAGCAATTTTGGATAACCAATTATTGGTTAACCCCGCAATGGCATTTTGTTCATGCAATACCACCGGCACGCCGCAAAGTTTTGCCGCAATACCGCCCGGGCCCGAAACATAGCCGCCCATGCCTAATACCGCATTGGGTTGGTATTGTTGAATAATCTTACGCGCTTGACACACCGCGCGCAAAATAGCAAAAGGCGCCAATAATAAACTCTTGATGCCCTTGCCACGTAAACCTGAAATTTGGATAAATTCAATGGGAATGCCATGTTTTGGTACGAGTTGGGCTTCCATACGATCTTTAGTGCCCAGCCAGCGAATTTCCCAACCTTGCTGTTGTAATTCTTGTGCAACGGCAATGGCAGGAAAAACATGTCCGCCTGTTCCACCTGCCATCACTAATAATTTTTTACCCATATCTTTTCTCTAAAAACACTCAAAAAAATGACCGCACTTTGGTTCTTAGTCATCCCGCAATCTTGCTTGACCACCGCGCATGAGGCGGTTTTCGTGGTCAATGCGCAATAATATGCCGACAGTGACCGACATAATGATAATACTGGAGCCACCGTAACTGATCAGCGGGAAGGTTAAGCCTTTCGTTGGCAACATGCCGAGAGCCATACCAAGGTTTACAAAACCTTGGAAGAAAATCCAAAAGCTGATACCGAAAGCCAAAAAGCCTTTAAAACGTTGCTCTAATATTAGAGATTCTCGTCCAATTTTCATGGCGCGGAAAACCAATAAACCAAGCAAAATAATAATCACTAAAATGCCGAAAAAGCCGAATTCTTCGCCCACAATAGCCATCACAAAGTCAGTGTGCGCTTCCGGTAAATATTCTAGTTTCAGTACAGAATTGCCTAACCCTTCGCCGAAAAATCCACCTCGGCCGAATGCCATTAAAGAGTTGGATAATTGGAAACCGGTACCGTAAGGATCTTTGAAGGGGTCCATAAAGCCGGTGATACGTTTAAGACGATAAGCAGAAGAAAGTACCAGCCACACAAACATCAATGCAGCAAAACCAAATAAGAGAAGGAATTGTCCAAATTTTGCACCGATAATAAATAGCAAACCGAAGGTAATGACAAATAAAACGACGGTACTACCCAAATCCGGCTGCATCAATAAGAAACAACCTAACAATCCCATCACCAAAAATGGCTTAACCGCACTTAACTTACGACTACGCACCTCATCATAACGACGGGTAAAATAACTAGCGAGGAAACAAGTTAAGGCTAACTTGGCAAATTCTGCAGGCTGGAAATTGAATAAAACCATTGGGATCCAACGACGGGCACCATTCACCTCTCGCCCAATCCCTGGAATCATCACAAGGAAAAGCAAAACCAACGCAATGCCAAACAATCTAACATGCCATTTTTCCCATTTATCCATGGAAATTTGCAAAGTGAAATAACAGGTTACGCAGGAAAGAAAAATATAAATCACATCCCGCTTGGCAAAATAAAACGGATCACCATGTAAGCGTGTTCCAACTGGAATGGAAGCGGAAGACACCGCCAGTAAACCAATAAGCAATAGCACGAGATACAACCACAATAACGCACGATCATATAATAAACTCGCCGGCGTAATCGTCGTCGTTTGTTGCCAAGTTGTTTTCAGTTTAGCCCAAAATTCCATGAATAAAATCCGTCTTTAACTTAAACGAGCCAAACGCGTGAACTCATCACCACGAGCTTCAAAACAAGGGAATTGGTCCAAGCTGGCACAGGCCGGTGATAACAACACCACATCCCCCGCTTGTAACTGCGGACGAATTGCTGCAATGGCCTGTTCCATGGTGTCGAATAATTGACTTTGTGACGAAAGTGCAGCTAACTGTTTACCATCCTGCCCAAAGCAATAACAAAAAATATGCGGTTGATTAATTAATGTCGCCAATTCAGAAAAATCTGCGCCTTTGCCATCACCACCGAGTAATAAATAGAGTTTCCCGGCGACCTGTAAACCGGTTAATGCAGCAACCGTACTGCCGACATTGGTTGCTTTTGAATCATTAATCCAACGCACGCCGTGCGCCATATGCGCTACTTGGAAACGATGTTCCAAGCCACCGAACTCGCGAAGTGCGGTCTGAATTCCCAACAAATTAATGCCTGCAGCTTGCGCCAAGGCAATCGCCGCCAACGCATTCATGTAATTATGGCGACCGGTTAATTTCATTTCATCACAAGCTAAAATCACCTCACCACGCGCCATTAAATAGGTTTTCTGATTTTCATTTTTCAGCCAATAATCCGCATGATGTTCCGCAAAACTCACTCGTTTTTCCGGGTGTTGAGTAGTTGGCAGGGTAAGCGGGTCTTCTCCGTTAACCACGGCCGTTTGGCAATTGTCGTAGATTTTTAATTTCGCATGGCGATAATCCTGTAAATCCACGTAACGATTCATATGATCTTCGGTGACGTTCAACACCGTTGCCGCCACGGTTTTTAGCGAATAGGTGGTTTCTAACTGGAAGCTGGAAAGCTCCAAAATGTAAATATCATGCGATTGATTTAAGAGAGAAAGCGCAGGAATGCCAATATTTCCGCCCATGCCAACGCTTAATCCGGCGGCTTTTGCCATTTCTGCAACCAATGTGGTCACAGTACTTTTCCCATTAGAACCGGTAATGGCCACAATCGGTTTATCCGCTTCTCGACAGAACAGCTCAATATCGCCGACGACTTCGACACCGGCTTGAAGTGCGGTCTGAATTTCAGGTGTTTTTACTGCAAGACCCGGGCTAATCACGATCAAATCGCTTTCTAAGAGCCATTGCTGGTTTAAACTGCCGGTATGCAGAGGAATGGCTTTATCAAGTTGTTCTGCGCCCGCCGGTGCATTGCGTGTATCAATGACACGAACATCTGCATGTTTAGCGCGCAGAAAATCAACACAGGACAACCCTGTTTTACCCAGTCCGATAACAGTGACTTTTTTATCTTGATATTGCATGAAATTCTCTCTCAAAAATGACCGCTCTTTTTAGGGTGATTAACGTAGTTTTAAGGTCACTAAACCAATTAATACCAACATTAAGGAAATGATCCAGAAACGTACAATAACACGTGGCTCCGGCCAGCCTTTTTTCTCGAAATGATGATGAATCGGCGCCATCAGGAAAATGCGTTGTTTGTTACGTAATTTGTAAGAACCCACTTGTAAAATCACGGACAGCGTTTCCATGACAAACACGCCGCCCATGATCAGTAATAGAAATTCTTGGCGCACCAATACGGCAATCACACCTAAAGCCCCGCCCAACGCTAATGAGCCCACATCGCCCATAAATACTTGTGCCGGGTAAGTGTTAAACCATAAGAAACCAAGACCCGCGCCAACAATGGCGGTACAGAACACGGTCAGTTCCGCGCTGAATTTCAGGTATGGAATGTGTAAGTATTCCGCAAAATTGATGTTACCTGTCGCCCACGCCACCAATGCAAATGCGCCGGCCACCATCACGGTCGGTACAATCGCTAGACCATCTAACCCATCCGTTAAATTCACGGCATTACTGGAACCGACAATAACAAAGTAAGCCAATACAATATAAAAAATGCCCAATTGCGGCATAAATTCTTTAAAGAATGGCACAACCAAGCGGGTGGCATCGGTGTCTTTACCGATCGCATACATACCGAAAATCGCCACTAAGGCAATAACAGAAAGCCAAAAATATTTCCAACGGGCAATTAAGCCATCCGTGCTTTTACGGGTAATTTTGCGGTAATCGTCCACGAAGCCGACAGCGCCGTAGCCAAATAAAACGAACAAGCTAAACCAGACATATGGATTGGTTAAATCTGCCCATAATAATGTACTCACACCGATGGCAAAAAGAATCATGACACCACCCATCGTCGGTGTACCTTTTTTGGCGAAGTGACTTTCAGGGCCGTCATTGCGTACGACTTGACCAAATTTCAGCAATTGTAAGCGACGAATGACTTTCGGTCCAATCCATAAGGACAATAAAAGTGCCGTGAGCAACGCTAAAATAGCACGCACGGTAATATAGGAAATCACATGGAAATCAGAATTGTATTTGGTGAGAAACTCAGCAATCCAAACTAACATAAAAAATTACCCTTTAATAAATCGATCACGTCTTCCATTTTCATACTGCGTGACCCCTTCACCAAAACAACGACTTTTTGTTGTGTTAATTGTTGTTTAATAATTGGCGTTAAATAAGCGACAAGTTCTGTTTTATCAGTAAAATGGCGTCCAAAATTGACCGCACTTATCACGGAGCTGGAACGTCCAAAAGAAATCACCAAATCCAATTTAGCTGCCCAGGCAAACTCACCCACTTCTTGATGACAAAGCGGTGTATTATCGCCTAATTCACCCATATCACCAACAACAAAGACGCGAAAAGCCGGATATTTTTGCAACACGGAAATCGCGGATTTCATGGAGCCCACATTGGCGTTATAAGTGTCGTCTAGTAATAAAAGATTGTCGCAAGGGTGAATTGGGAATAAACGCCCTTTCACCAAGGATGGCGTTTCCAACCCTTTTTTTACCTGCGCTAACGTTGCGCCCACATTCATTGCCAACGCTGTAGCAGCTAAGGCATTAGATACGTTGTGTTCGCCTAAATAGGGGGAATCGATCTGCACATTGCCTTGTGGCGTGTGTAATACAAAAGACGCCCCTTGTTCGGAGAACTGAATATGTTCTGCATAAAAATCAGCTTGTGGATTGTCATAGGAAAAATATTGAACTTCATGTTGCCCAATCTCTTTTTGCCATTTTTGTTGATAGTTATGCGCTTGGTTAATGATGGCAACGCCATGATGAGTTAACCCGCGGAAAATTTCGCCTTTCGCTGTTGCAACACCGTCAAGAGAACCAAAACCTTCTAAATGTGCTGCCATGACATTATTGACTAACGCCACATCAGGCTGCGCCAAGGCGGTGGTATAGGCAATTTCACCAATATGATTGGCGCCAAGTTCAATCACTGCAAATTTATGTTTTTCGGTTAACCGTAATAACGTTAGCGGAACACCGATGTCGTTATTAAAATTGCCTTGGGTAAATAAAACGTCGTCAAAATCCACCGCACATTGTTGCAAGATAGAGGCCGTCATTTCTTTTACCGTGGTTTTGCCCGATGACCCTGTCATCGCCACCACTTTCGGATTGATTTTCTCACGCAACCATTTGGCAAGCTGCCCTAAGGCAAGACGGCTGTCTTTCACAATTAATTGGGCAATATTGCCCTCTGTTGGATGTTCAACCACGGCGGCAACACAACCTTGTTCAGCCGCTTTCATAACGTAGTCATGTGCATCAAAATTTTCGCCTTTCAACGCAAAAAACAACCCATTGTTGACGGCTTTACGGCTGTCTGTACTCACATTTTCGACAGTCACGTTGCCATCACCGATAAGCTGAGCCTCTAAAATGGAGGCGATTTGAGAGAGAGATAATGTAATCATATTTTTTGTTACTGAGATAAATAATGACGGGCAACTTCCTGATCGGAAAAATGATGCTTTGTTTTACCAATAATTTGATAGTCTTCATGCCCTTTGCCGGCAATTAAAATAACGTCATTTTCCACCGCACTTTGAATCGCAGTGGCAATGGCCTCTTCACGTTGGTGTATCACTTGTACGGCTTGCGGATGAATAAACCCTTTTAAAATATCCGCCATAATTTGCGTATGATCTTCTGTACGGGGATTATCATCCGTAGCAATGACCTTATCCGCCAACTGTTCGGCAATTTTCGCCATAAGTGGACGTTTACCACTATCGCGATCACCACCGCAGCCGAAAATACACCAAAGCTTACCATGGCAATGTAACCGTGCTGCCTGTAACGCTTTTTCCAACGCGTCCGGTGTATGAGCGTAATCCACGATCACGGTCGGTTTATGCGGAGCATGCAGCATTTCCATCCGACCACATACGCCGGTTAATTTATGTGCACTACCAATGAGTTCGGCTAAGTCATAACCAAGCGCCAACAAGGTTGCCATGATCAACAATAAATTACTGACGTTAAATGCACCAATAAGCGCGCTTTGTAACTCGCCATTGCCCCAAGAAGATTCAAATTGAATGCTAGCGCCTTTGTGGTTAAAGGAGACGTTTACCGCTTTCAACCATTTGGCTTGTCGTGGAGCAAAATCTGCGTTGGCACTTACTGCAACTGCTTCCGGCATCTCAGCTAACCATGCGGCTCCAACAGGATCATCCGCATCAATGATGTGATGACGGCTATCCAATTCGCTGAATAAACGTTTTTTTGCTGCGGCATAATTTTCCATCGTGTGATGGTAATCCAGATGATCACGACTTAAATTAGTGAACACCGCAGCACTGAAATGTACGGCCTCTACACGATGTTGTACTAAACCGTGAGATGACACTTCAATCGCCGCAAAATCTGCGCCTTGTGCGACAAACTCCGCCAGTGATGCTTGGATTTCCACCGCAGAACCTGTGGTATTTGTCGCTTCTTTGACTCGGCCGAATAAACCGTTACCAATGGTGCCCATCACGGCGCTGGTATGCCCTAAAATCTTTGTCCACTGTGCTAATAATTGTGCGGTTGTCGTTTTTCCGTTGGTGCCGGTAACCCCAACCAACGTTAAACGCTTGGAAGGCTGCCCATAAAACACATCCGCAAGATGGGATAAATGTTCGCTTAAACGGTAAAACGCAATGAGCGGAACCTGTTGTTCATAGCGCACCTGAAGATGTTGCGTCTCAGAATCAGCCTCAAAAATGACCGCACTTGCGCCATTTTGCAACGCTTGTGGAATATATTGACGACCGTCGGTTTGATGTCCTTTAATTGCAACAAAAAGACAGCCGGCCTTTGCAGTTCGACTGTCTAATGTCATTTCGGTGAGATTCACATTTTCTGCTATGTGAATCCCGAGAAGATGAGTTAATCGATACATAATGTTTTCTCAATGAATGAGTGAAAAACGCTTTATTTACGCACCGCACTTTATGTCTAATTTAGTTGACTTCACTTGACTTTTTGCTACTCAAACGAACAGTGCGTTTTGTTGTTTTATCCGTTTCAACGCCATCCGGCGGTACATTGTTGCTACGCAACGCATAGCTCATGATGCTGGAAAATACCGGTGCGGAAATTGCACCACCATAGTACTGCCCTGCTTTCGGATCATTAATCAGTACCACCAAAGCATAACGTGGGTCGGTAATTGGTGCGATACCTGCGGTATAAGCCACATATTTATCTACATAGCGGCCATTTTCCAATTTCTTCGCCGTACCGGTTTTAATCCCGACACGATAACCTTCGACCATCGCACGGCCATTTTTAATCGCGACTTTTTCCATCATGTTGACAACTTCACGTGTAATTTTTTCAGAGAACACACGTTGTCCCACGACCGGTGGATCCACTTTAGTAATAGAAAGCGGGCGATAAATACCAAAGCTACCTAAAGTGACATAAGCACGAGCAATTTGTAATGGCGTTGCATTCAAACCATAACCATAGGCTACGTTAGCACGCTCAATATCAGACCAGCGAGCGCGATTGGCATTCAATAAACCGGATTGTTCGCCAATCAAACCTAAATCAGTCGGTTTGCCTAAACCGGCATTTTGATAGGTTTCCATTAAAGCACTCGGCGGCATGCGTAACGCTAAACGGCTCACACCGCGGTTACTGGAGTTTTCTAAAATGCCATCTAAACTTAACTGATCACGTGGTGCGACGTCTTTTACTTCATGGCCGTTCAAGATGAGCGGACCAGTATTAATAATTTCATCACGACGTACTGCCCCACGTTGAAGTGCGGTCAAAACCACGAACGGTTTTACAGTAGAACCCGGCTCAAAGGTATCGGTAATCGCGCGATTACGCATTAACTCGGATTTTACTCCCACTCGATTATTTGGGTTATAAGAAGGAGCATTGGCCATTGCCAATACTTCACCGGTGCGCACATCCACCAACACAGCCGTGCCAGATTCCGCTTTATTCTCGGCAACCGCTTTCTTAATTTCACGGTAAACCATGGATTGCAATTTTTCATCAATGCTCAATGTCACGTCTTGTGCATCATATTTCTTCACATCAGAAATATTTTCGACAATGTTACCGAATCGGTCTTTACGATATGTCATGGAACCGGATTTGCCCACTAACATGGAATCAAAGCTTTTTTCAATGCCTTCAATACCTGCGCCATCAATATTGGTATAACCAATCAAATGTGCTGTTTCTTCCACGCGAGGATAAAAGCGACGCGCTTCCATTTTGAGGATAATGCCGGTAATTTTTAGCTCTTTAACATACTGTGCAAGCGTTGGTGAAATTTGACGAGATAAATAGACAAAACGGGATTTCGGATCTTTTTCAACTCGCTTAACCAAATTGCTATAAGAAATCCCTAACGCTTCCGCCAATTTTTGCCAACGTTCTTTGTCTTTTAACGAATTTTCATCAAAAATAAATTTTGGATCCGCTACCACAGAATACATCGGCACACTTACCGATAAAAGTTGCCCATTACGATCTAAAATAGAACCGCGAACAAATTGAATTTCTTGTGTGCGTAGAGAACGTTTATCCGCCTCCCCCATCAAAGAGTCCGCATTGATAATTTGCATATAAGCCGCTTGAGCAACCAATGCCATTAAGCCCAAGAAAACACTGGTTAACGCCCACAAATAACGCCCTTTTAAGAAACTTCTCTCATAAACCATTTTAGGCTTATTCGGTTTTACCGAAGAAGTATTTTGTGGCGACGGTTTAGGGTTATTCTTTTTCGCTTGTATCGGCTTAATTGATTTATTAAATTTAACCATATTTGTGATTTCCGCGTTTATTCAAGAATAACAACTTCTTGTTCTGGGGTTGCTCGTTGCATGCCGAATTGCTTGGCAATAGCTTCTATGCGTGTATTATCGCTGAGGGTTGCTTCTTCTAATCTTAAATTAAGATATTCATTCTCAAGCGCTTGATGTTGTAAAACCAAATCACCTTTCTCTGCCACTAATCCACGTGTTTGATGAGTAAGCCAAACCGTGCCTAATGCACTTAGCGTAATCGCCAGTAATAAAATCAACACCAATTTATTTGACGTAAATAAATCTTCAAGAATAATGTTTCGCAAAGGGAATCTATCGTTATTTTCTAACATTAGCTTAATCTCTCCGCAATTCTTAAGACGGCACTACGTGCTCTTGGGTTTTGGGCAATTTCCTCATCACTTGGCATAATCGCTTTGCCAATCACTTTTAAGGTTTGATTACGTTGAATTTGGTCTTCACGCAATGGTAAACCTTTCGGAATATCCTCGCCTTGGCTTTGTTTACGCATAAAATGTTTCACCATGCGATCTTCCAATGAATGGAAACTGATAATCGATAAACGCCCGCCCGGGGCTAACACAGTTAACGCTGACTGCAAGACCTTTTCCAGCTCATCTAACTCTGAATTAATAAAAATACGGATCGCCTGAAAGCTTCGTGTAGCAGGATGTTTATGTTTATCTTTAAATGGCACAGTCTGTGCAATTAATTCAGCGAGTTGTAACGTACGTGTTAAACATTCACCGCCATTTTGCACCGCACTTTTATTGTAATTCACGATGGCCGAGGCAATTTTCTTTGCAAAACGCTCTTCACCAAACGTTTTTAAAACCCACGCCAAATCTTGTTCAGAAACATGTTGTAACCATTCCGCTGCGGACATGCCTTTACTATCATCCATTCGCATATCTAATGGACCATCTTTCATAAAACTAAAACCGCGCTCAGCATCATCCAATTGCGGAGATGACACACCAAGATCAAGCAAAATGCCGTCAATCTTGCCGACTAAATTTAACTTCTCACAAATAGGTAAAATATCTGAAAATGCGCTGTGTTCGATATGAAATCGTGAATCTTGAATTTTTTGAGCCTCAACGACGGCTTTAGGGTCTCGGTCAATGGCAATTAATCTACCGTTAGCCGATAACTTAGAAAGGATTAATCGGGAATGCCCCCCGCGACCAAACGTACCGTCAATATAAATGCCGTTTTCTTTTAAAGCCAAACCATCAACGGTTTCATGTAATAAAACCGTCGCATGTTCAGCTGATGAAAACGCATTTAAATGACTCATAAATTATTACCGGTGATATATAAAATATAATTTAAAGATAAGATAGAGCGGCATAATTGCCGCTTATCTTTTGCTAGTGCCGCTGTTCGGTGAGTTTTACTCTTATAATGACAGCGTTTTTAATTCTTCTGACAGTGCAAAGCTATCTGTTGCACCTAATGCCATGTCTTTTTCAATTTGAGCCTGCCACTCGGCCTCGCTCCAAATTTCAAATTTATTTAATTGTCCAACAAGCATGATGGATTTTTCTAATTTAGCGTGCTGGCGTAAAGGACCGCTAATTAAAATTCGTCCAGCACTGTCCAATTCACACTCAGTGGCATAACCCAGCATCACTCGTTGTAAGGTACGTTGTAATGGATCAAAATTAGAAAGTCCGAGCAATTTTTGCTCAATAATTTCCCATTCTTTTAACGGATAAAGCAATAAACAAGGTTGACGAATATCTACGGTACAAACCATTTGCCCCTGGTTCTGTTCCAAAAGCTCGGCACGATAACGGGTAGGAATAGAAATTCTTCCCTTCACATCCAAATTAATCGTTGCCGCACCACGAAACATTTTTTCTCACCTTAGTTGTTCTGTTTATTTCAATTCGGGAGTTCAACCCCAAAATTTTCCACAAAAAAACACTTTTTACCACTTTTGATTAATTTTATTATTTGTGTGTATAAGTTGCAAGCAATTTAATGAGATGCATCAGGAAAGTTTTATCTATTTTTAAGTTGAATGTGCATTTAGATATGAAGGAATCATCGGATAAAAAATACCCTGTTAATCTTCATCAACAGGGTATTTTATTTTAGTCTTTACCGCTAAAAGTGCGGTCAATATTTTTGCTATTTAGCAAGGCTATCTACTAAAGATTCTGGGTCTGCTTCATTAGAACGTTTAACTAAAGCGAAGAACAACACGACACAAACAACCGTTGTTGCAAAGCCTAGGTAAACTGACAATTGATAGTCTAAACCGAAACCGATTTTGTTGTAATACAAATAGGTTGCACAGACAGTAGTAATAAACCATGCAGGGATAGATGCCACCCAGTGGAATTTATGATAGCGGTATAAATAAGCTGCCGCTGTCCATAACATTACCATTGCCGTCATTTGGTTTGCCCAAGTGAAGTAACGCCATAATACGCTGAAGTCGATGGTTGAAACAAAATAACCTAATACGAACAATGGCACTGCAATTAATAAACGTTTAGGCAGTGAACGTTGATCAATTTTGAAAATTTCCGCTAATTGTAAGCGTGCTGCACGGAATGCCGTATCCCCAGAAGTAATTGGAAGTACAACGACACCTAATACTGCAAAGATACCACCAACGAAACCTAAGAAGTGTAATGAGCTGTCATATACCACTTTAGATGGTGAACCTGCGGCAATCGCATCTTGTAACGCTTGCGGGTTCTCATAGAATGCAAGACCAACCATGCACCATACTAATGCAATAATACCTTCAGCAATCATCGCACCGTAGAAAATGAAACGACCTTCTTTTTCATTTTCAGCACAACGCGCCATTAATGGGGTTTGTGTTGCGTGGAAACCGGATAATGCACCACAAGAAATGGTTAAGAACAATAATGGCCAAATTGGTACATCTCCCTTCACTTGGAAGTTTTGTGTGAATTTATCTAAGGTTAAACCTTGACCATCTGCATCAATCGTACGGAAGAATTCGATAGGATCTACCGCACTGAAATGTGCGGATACTAAACCATACACCATACCTACAGACATAAAGAGTAATAACGCACCAAAGAGTGGATAAATACGTCCGATAATTTTGTCAATTGGTAACAAGGTTGCAAGAATATAGTAAGCAAAAATAATCGCAGTCCATACGGAAACTACAGTTGCTTTATCCATTCCCCATACGGTTAAACCACCAGCTTCAACAGCCTTATGAACCGCTTCGGCATCACCTAATTGCAATGCACCTTGAGATGCGCCCATGATGTCCATGGTGATCGTACCCATTAATTGCGCCGGGCTTGCAACGAAGACAACGCCAACTAATAAAAGAAGAACAAGCGCTAAAACGTTGATAAAAACTTTTACTGGACGACCTAAGAATTTACCGGCTAAGTAAGGCATAGTTGCACCACCATGACGAATACTTAACATACCGCAGAAATAGTCATGTACCGCACCGGCAAAAATACAACCAACAACGATCCACAACATAGCGACAGGCCCATATAACGCACCAAGAATCGGACCAAAAATCGGACCTGTACCTGCAATGTTTAATAATTGGATTAGCCAAATTTTAGTTTTAGACATCGGCATATAGTCGACGCCATCATTGACTTGATAAGCTGGTGTTTGACGTTTAGGGTTAATGACAAAGATTTTTTCAATAATTTTGCCATAAATCGCATAACCTAAAATCAACACCAGAACACAGAAGAAGAACCACAACATATGAAAATCCTATGGAAAGAACACATAACGTGTTCGGGTTAATATTTAACTATTACTCCTATATGAGTAAAGCCGCGCTATTTTAGGCTTCTGTTACAATGAAGTAAATAAACGGCAATCTATCGATTCAGAATATCTTTGCAAAATGTGATATCAATCACGTTTTTAAATTGAACTAAAAAGTGCGGTATAAATTTCTTGCGTTTTAAACAAAAATCACTACATTGTGCTTTTCTTAAAATTTGATCTCACCGGAGAAGTCATGTTACATCGTTGCCCGGAATGCCGTAAAAAAATCAACGAAAGTGCAGAAGCCTGCCCAAACTGCGGTTTTTCCTTTAAACCGGAGAATCTTGAAGCTTACAAGAAAAAACTAGAGGAACGCCGTTTACAGAATGAAGAAATTAATCGCAAAAGTGTCAAGCTACACTTAATTTGGGGCGCAATTTTTACGGTGGTCTTACTCGTAGCAAGCTGGATAACAAACCATGCATAAAAAAATGGGCAATACATTGCCCATTTTTCATTTTATTAATGATTATTTTGCTACTTACTTATCATAAATTTTCTGATATTCACCATTGATTTTAATGGTAGCCAACGGTTTACTCTATATAAAAAAATCCCAAAGAAATTTGGGATTTAAAAATATACGAAAAAATAACCGCACTTACTTCTAACTACGCATATCCAACCGTTCAAAAGCAAGCACTTTGTTTTCCAGTTTACGTAATAACAGTGTCGCAATACCGGTAATCACGAGATAAATACCACCGGCAATACCATAAATCGTGAGCGCATCATATTCTGTGCCGTAAAGCTGGCGAGCATAGCCCATGATGTCCATGATAGTGATCGTGGAAGCTAGCGCCGTTCCTTTAAACACTAAAATGATCTCATTAGAGTATGAAGGTAAAGCGCGTTTTAATGCATATGGAAGTAAAATTTTCAAGGTTTGCAAACGGCTTAGCCCAAGCGCTTCACAACTTTCCCATTGGCCTTTAGGAATTGCTTTCACTGCGCCATGGAATAATTGGGTAGAATAGGCTGCACTATTTAACGCCAATGCTAACGCAGCACAAAACCAAGCATTAGAAAACAGCAGCCACAACGGGCTGTCCACAATCCATTGAAACTGCCCAGGCCCTGCATAAATCAGGAAAAACTGCACCAATAAAGGCGTGCCGGTAAATAAAGTAAGATATAAATTGACCGCACTTTTCACCACTTTATTACCGATAGAAAGTAGTATGGTAAACAACAAAGCCAGACTAAAGGCAATCAACAATGACACAACGGTTAATAGCAAACTGGTAGGAATACCTTGTGCAATCACGCTTAAATATTCTTGAAACATAATTACACTTCCCTTTCAAAACGAGTAAAACGCAGTTCTAATTTACGAATGCCGACTTGGCTCACTAATGTCACTAAAAGATAAATCAACGCGGCAATACCATACCAAGTGAAAGGTTGGTGTGTATTCGTATTAATCAGCTGTGCTTGACGCATCAGATCATCTACACCAATTAAAGAAATTAACGCCGTGTCTTTCAATAACACCAACCATTGATTACTCAATCCCGGCAATGCATGACGCCATACTTGTGGCATGATAATACGAAGGAAAGTGTAGCCTTTACTCAATCCCAATGCTGTTCCAGACTCCCACTGACCTTTAGCAATCGCCTGAATAGCGCCACGGAGTGTTTGTGAAGCATAGGCTGCAAAAATTAAGGACAATGCGAATACACCACAACCGAATGCACCGAATTCAACATATTCACCGGTGAGCAATTCAACCAATTCGCTAGAACCAAAATAAACCAGCAATACGACCAGAATTTCCGGTAAGCCTCGCAATAAAGCAACAAGCAGCGCGGTGGGTTTACCGACAAAACGATTAGCTTCTAACACGGCAAATAGCATGCCTAAAAAAAGCCCTAACACTAACGAACAAACCGCAAGCCCTAAAGTCATCAGGGCCGCAGTCAACATTAAAGAAAAATAATCAGAAAACATAGGATTATTTGGTCATCCATTTATCGTAGATTTTTTGATATTCGCCATTGGCTTTAATTGCCGCTAAACCTTTATTGAAGCTTTCTGCTAATTCTTTGTTAGATTTATTCAATGCAATACCAAAACCATTACCGAAATATTTTTTGTTATTCACTTTATCGCCGACAAACTGAACGTTATCTTCTTTGGAGATCATATCCGCAAGCACTGCTGTATCACCGAAGATAATATCAATACGTCCATTTTTTAGATCCAGTACCGCATCTTGTAAGCTGGCATAGGATTTCACGCTGTATTGTTTTGTTTCCGCTACTGTATATTGCTGATAGGTCGTCCCATTTTGTACACCAACATTTTTCGCATTTTCTAAAGTAGCTTTGCCTTTTAATGCAACATAGCTGGCTGTGCTGTCGTAGTATGGATCAGAGAACAATACTTGTTTACCACGAGCCTCCGTAATATCCATTGCAGAAATAACCGCATCAAAACGTTTTGATCTTAAATTAGTAATCAAAGAATCAAATGCCTCGCCTTTAAAATGGCAGGTAGCTTGAATTTCTTTACAGATAGCATTGGCAATATCTACATCAAAACCGATAATTTCACCTTTTTCATTAGTAGACTCAAACGGTGGGTAACTTGGTTCCATAGCAAAAGTTAAATCCTGCGCGTGGGCCGCTACTGCAGAGCCTAATAAAATTGCACTTAATAATAATTTTTTCATAATATTCTCCTTCAAGATTAGATATTGTGTGATAAATATTGTTTAAACTGCTCCGTCTGAGGGTTCTCAAAACAAGTCTTATCGCCCATTTCGATGATACGCCCCTGTTCCATATAAACCACTTTAGTTGCTACTTTTTTCGCTACATTCACTTCGTGAGTAACAATAACTTGCGTAATTCCGGTTTGTTGCAATTCTTCAATAATAGAAACGATCTGAGCTGTAATTTCTGGATCTAATGCGGCGGTTGGTTCGTCAAATAACAATACTTGCGGTTTCATCATTAAAGCTCGTGCAATCGCCACTCGCTGCTGTTGACCGCCGGACAAGTGCAACGGAAATCTCTCAGCAAACTCCTCTAAACGTAAACGTTGCAACAATTCCAATGCTTGTTGTTTAGCCTCTGACTCACTTACACCAAGAATTTTCATCGGTGCTTCAATAAGATTCTGTAATACGGTCATATGCGGCCATAAATTATATTGCTGAAATACCATGCCTACATCACGACGTAACTGACGAAGTTGTTTCAGATCATTCCCTGAAGACAAATCAAACTGATTATTGGCAATACTCAATTTACCCGATTGTGGTACTTCTAGTAAATTTAATGTTCGAATCAACGTACTTTTGCCTGCACCACTAGGCCCTAGTAATACCACCACATCACCATCATCAGCGGATAAGTTAATATTAAATAAGGCTTGATTGGCGCCATAAAAAAAATTCAGATTTTTAACACTAATTGTCATTGTTTACTGCGTCTCTGTATCAATTATCATAAAATTGAAAATATATTATTATTTTATGAATAATTATGCAACATTGAAATATAAAAAATCCCAAAAAAAATTTGGGATTTAAAAAACAGATGAAAAAGCGACCGCACTTTATTAATTTGCTTTTGCCATTTCAAATTCAATTAACATCATCAAAATATGAATAACTTTAATGTGAATTTCCTGAATGCGATCTGCATAACCAAAATGAGGCACTCGAATTTCTACATCTGCAATTCCTGCCATTTTACCGCCATCTTTACCGGTCATGGCAATGACTTTCATTCCTTTCGCTTTTGCTGCTTCAATAGCATTAAGCACATTTTTGGAATTTCCTGAAGTAGACAAACCAAATAAAACATCACCTTTTTGTCCTACCGCTTCCACATAACGCGAAAACACATAATCATAGCCAAAATCATTACTCACGCAGCTTAAATGGCTAACATCGGAAATAGCAATTGCTGGGTAACCGGGGCGATTTTCACGATAACGCCCCGTTAATTCTTCCGCAAAATGCATCGCATCACAATGAGAACCTCCGTTACCACAAGACAGCACTTTACCACCTTGTTTAAAACTCTCTGAAATCAATAATGCTGCTTTTTGGATTAATTTGATATTATTCTCGTCAGCTAAAAATTTATTTAATACATCTGCCGCTTCAGTAAGTTCAGCTTTAATTTTATCAAAGTACATCTGCTTCTCCTTTAAAGTAAAATTCGCTAGATTGTATGAAAAAACACAAGATCTCTCAACGTAAATT
>NZ_GL622200.1:97358-448215 GCF_000185305.1 Aggregatibacter segnis ATCC 33393 | reverse complement strand
TTTTTGCGATTTTTTGCAAAATATTTTTTAATTGATTATTTTTTGTCAGAATCGCACAAAATTTCGCTATCAATATCCAGTAAACTTAACTTTTCAAAGCCTAATGAATGAATAAGCTCTAATAGGCTGTCTTCTTTTACAAGCGGCTTAGTACAAAATACTTGAGAATTCATTTGATTTTTTGACCGCACTTTTACGTCTTTAAGTAAAGATTTCACCCGTTTCGCAATTGCTGCGCCGGAATCAATAAAATACTTAACTTGCGGTAAACATTGCTGAATTTCAGATTTGAGCAACGGGAAATGCGTACAACCTAGCACGACAGCGTCTAAATCAGGTATATTTTCCCATTCGCTCAATTCTGCTTTTATCTCATTTAAATCAATAGGATAACCATGCAACTTGTGTTCAGCCAATTCCACTAATTTTGTACTACCAATTTTCTCAACCTGACAAAAAGAAGCATATTTATCAATTAAATCAGATAAATACTGACGTTTTACCGTTCCCTTAGTAGCAAGCAAACCAATATGTTTAGTTTTCGTTTGTTCTGCTGCAGGTTTAATCGCCGGTACCGTACCAACAATAGGGATAGAAAAATGTTTACGCAATACCGGCAAAACCACCGTACTTGCCGTATTACAGGCGATAACAATAAGATCTAAAGGACACAGCTTCTCGATACGTTGGCAAATCTTTAACGTACGCTCAACAATACCCTCTTCTGGCTTTTCAGAATAAGGGAAATACGCATTATCAAAACAATATAAATAATGATAATCAGGTAAAAGCTGTTTAACTTCCTGATATACGCTCAAGCCCCCAACGCCTGAATCAAAAAAAAGAATGGTCGGTTTGGATTGAATATTCATGAGTCATTTTATGTAAAAATTTGCGTAATTTTATTCGCTTATCAAGCTGTTCTCAAGGAAAAGCTCGCTAATGAGGCAACGGCATTTCTTGTACTAAGAATAGCGAACGGCGTGCATATAAACCATTTTCCGAATCTTGTGCCCATTGAGTCCCAACCCTTTGCGCTGATAGTGAAAACAGCCATTCACCAATCGGTTTATCGCCTAATGTGGACAGTGATTGATAATGGGTGAATAACGCTTTAGAAATTAACGTGCGCGCTTCTACCCAAGGTTTTCCATTACCATGCAATACCACTTCACGACACCAGTAAAGTCCCTCGGGCAAAAGTGCGGTCTCATTTTCAAATGTTTTTTCTATCCATTTTTCCGACTGCACTTTCACCTCAAATTGATGGCAATGTTGCTTCAATCTCGCCGTCAGCGATCCTTTTTCAAATAGCCACTGCTGAATGGAAAGAGGAATATGTTTAATCTCTGGCGAGTTTTCATATTGCCAGCTTAAACGCGCAAAAATCGAATCAGGCATTGCTATAAATCTCTCGATTATTAAGCCATCGGCGAATGAGCAATTCTGCTGTTTGCGGATATTTGAGTACCAATTGTTTAGCATAAAATTGGACAGTTGGGAGCATTTTACGATCGCGCATGAGGTTTGCTACTTTGAATTCGGTTATGCCGGTTTGTTTCGTACCAAGCACTTCGCCCGGGCCACGAATTTCTAAATCTTTTTCCGAAATCACAAAACCATCTTGTGTATCACGCATGACTTGCAGGCGTTTCTGCGAAATTTTGCCAAGTGGCGGTTTATACATCAAGACACAAAAAGAGGCTGTACTTCCTCGCCCAACACGACCGCGAAGCTGATGAAGCTGGGAGAGTCCTAAACGCTCAGCATTTTCAATGATCATTAAACTGGCATTTGGCACATCCACGCCTACTTCAATCACTGTGGTGGCAACTAACAAATCTAGCTCGGCAAGCTTGAATTGCTCCATGACAGCTTGTTTTTCACTTGGTTTCATCCGCCCATGGACTAAGCCAATACGCAAGTGCGGTAAGATTTTATGAAGATCTTCTGCTACTGCCTCCGCGGCCTGAGCTTCCAGCACTTCCGATTCATCAATCAGGGTACAAACCCAATAAGCCTGCCGCTTTTCCTGCGAGCAGGCCACATTGACTCGCTCGATAATTTCCGCACGACGCTCTTCAGAAATGGCAATGGTCGTAATCGGTGTACGCCCCGGCGGCAGTTCGTCAATAATTGAGGTGTCCAAATCGGCATATACAGTCATAGCCAATGTGCGTGGAATCGGCGTGGCGGTCATAATAAGTTGGTGAGGATAAACACCTGCTTGATTGCCTTTTTCACGCAACATTAAACGTTGGTGTACACCAAAACGGTGTTGCTCATCCACAATCACTAAACTCAGATTATGAAATGCAACCTCATCTTGGAATAGGGCGTGCGTCCCCACCACCATTTGAACCGTACCGTTTTTTATTTTTTCCAACTCGGCAATACGTTGCTTCCCTTTGACTTTTCCTGCCAACCAACCGACTTGAATACCAAGCGGCTCAAACCAACGGCGAAAATTTGTGGCATGCTGTTCCGCCAAAATCTCCGTTGGTGCCATTAACGCCACTTGTTTGCCATTATCGATTGCCGTCAACGCCGCCAGTGCTGCGACCAATGTTTTACCGGATCCCACATCGCCCTGTACCAAGCGCATCATCGGATAAATCTGAGCAATGTCTTGTTCTATATCTTCCGTTACCCGCAGCTGAGCCTTCGTTGGTTGGAAAGGCAACTGCGCTAAAAAACGTTGTTTTAAATTGGAGCGAGGTATTAAAGACTCGGCTAAATTTGCTTGAATTCCTGACCGCACTTTTTGCATCGCAAGATTGTATGCTAACAATTCTTCAAAAATCAGGCGCTGTTGTGCAGGGTGTTTGCCTTCTTCTAAGGTGACCAACGAAACATCCGGCGGCGGATTATGCAAAAATTGAATCGCCGATTTCAAATCAAAAGGATGCGGATTAAACTCCGTTGGCAATAATTCCGCTAATGGTGTTTTTTCCAATACCTGTAGAGCCTGAGCGATAAGTTTACGCAAAGACGTTTGTTTTAACCCTTCTGTCGCTGGATAAATGGGCGTTAGCGTTTCCGCCAAAATGAGCGGCTTATTATCATGAATAATTTGATATTCAGGATGATGAATCTCTGCCATAAAACGCCCACGGCGTACTTCGCCAAAAGCTTTCACCCGAGCGCCGGGCTGTAGGCTATTTTTCATGCCGGCATTAAAGTTAAAAAAACGTAATGCTAATTTGGATGTGCCATCAGAAAGGTAAACCATCAGCATGGGGCGGCGCCCAAATTGCACCTCTGCGCTTTGGACTACGCCTTCAATCGTGGCGTACTGATCAGCCTGTAAATCAGCAATGGGTGTGATTCGTGTGCGATCTTCGTAACGAAGGGGAAGGTGAAATAGCAAATCCTGTAAATTAAAAATACCCAATTTGCCTAACTTTTCAGCTATCGCGGCACCAACACCGGAAATGGCTGTAAGCGGAATCGCGTCTAATAATTGGGTATTCATTTATTGATTAATGTTGCGTTCAATGCTGATTAATTCAGGAATAGCTTTAATTTTACGAATAATTTGTTCGAGATGTTTTTTATCTTTGACCGTCAAAAGCACGACGATTTGATACAAACGTCCTTCCTGTTCTTCCGTCCAAATGCTTTGGATATTGCTGTCCATAGACGAAATGGCGGACATCAGATGGGGTAATGTGCCTTGTTGGTTGAGCATTTCAATGCGCAGTTCCGCTTCAAATTCAAGTTGAGCGCTACTTTTTTCCCAATCAACCGACATATAATGTTTTGGGTTATCTTTACGATCTTTCAAATTCGAACAGGCTTCATGATGAATAACCAAGCCTTTACCCGGGCTGGCGTAAGCAATGATTGGATCGCCCGGCACAGGATGGCAACACTGTGCAAACGTGGTTAATAAACCACCATTCGCATTGATTTCTAATGGACTGCTATTGTTGTCCGGATTACCATCCGTATCAATTTCGATAGATTCCCCTAACAAGCGGTGCGCGATCACGCTGCTCATTTGGTTACCTAAACCGATTTCCATAAATAAATCATCCAAATCGGCTAATTTAAGATCGATCAATACATTTCGTACATATTCAGGGTTGAGATCATCTAATTTGATTGGACTCAAGGCATGTACGAGTTGACGTTTACCGGATTCAACAGCTTCATCATGACGTAAGTTTTTCAATGCATGACGAATACTTGAACGGGCTTTGGCGGTAACCACAAAATTCAGCCATGCGGCATTCGGCTTAGCATTCGGTGAAGTGACAATATCAATGGTTTGCCCGGATTCCAGCGCTTGGGATAACGGATACGGCTTGCGATCCACATTTGCAGCAACACAGTTTTTTCCTATATCCGTATGCACCGCGTAAGCAAAATCGACCGGTGTTGCGCCTTTCGGCAATTCAACAATACGCCCTTTCGGGGTAAAAACATAAATTTCTTTCGGGAAGAATTCGGATTTTACACTTTCAATGAATTCAAAGGAGTTACCCGCACTTTGTTGTAGCTCGATTAAACTTTGTAGCCAGCGTTGCGCTTTAATTTGTGCGGTTGTGCTATCGTTACGTCCACCTTGTTTATAGGCCCAATGTGCTGCCACGCCCATTTCGGCCATTTGATCCATTTCTTCGGTACGAATTTGCACTTCCACCGGCACGCCATGCGGGCCGATCATCGACGTATGCAAAGACTGGTAGCCATTGGCTTTTGGCACAGCAATATAATCTTTTACCCGACCCGGACGCGGTTTATAAAGACTGTGCATTTGCCCCAACACGCGATAACAGGTATCCAAATTATCCACGACGGTGCGGAATGCATAAATATCCATAATGGAATGAAACTGCTGATCTTTTAAGCGCATTTTTTGGTAAATGGCATAGAGATGTTTCTCGCGTCCAAACACGCGCGCTTGAATGCCCACATCGTCTAATCGACCTTTAATTTCTGCAGAAATACGCTCAATCATATCTTTACGATTGCCGCGTGCGATTTGCACAACCTTTTGTAGAACGGCATAACGTTGCGGATGCATGGCTTCAAAGCCAAGATCTTCCAGTTCATTTTTGATGTGTTCGATACCCAAACGATGCGCTAGAGGGGCGTAAATTTCTAACGTTTCTTTGGCGATACGACGACGTTTATCAGGACGCAATGCGCCAAGTGTGCGCATATTGTGGGTACGATCGGCAAGTTTGATAAGAACGACGCGAATATCCTTGGTCATTGCCAGGATCATTTTGCGGAAGTTTGCCACTTCCGCTTCTTGACGCGTTCTGAATTTGAGTTTGTCGAGCTTTGATACCCCTTCAACAATTTCGGCCACACTGGCGCCGAATTCATCTTTCAACTGTTCTTCGGTATAAGGCGTATCTTCAATAACATCATGTAACAAAGCCGCCATGACGGCTTCATGATCTAATCGCATTTCAGCAATGATAGACGCCACGGCGACAGGATGGGTGATATAGGGCTCACCGCTAGAGCGTGCTTGTCCTTCGTGTGCATCGCGAGCAATCACAAATGCACGTTTAACCAATTCAATTTGCTCAGGTGGCAAATACCCCTGAATAATATGATGTAAACCTTCGAATAAATACAAAACACACCCGCCTAATTAAAAAAACGTGGTTAATTTTGACCGCACTTTATTCGGATAATAAAGAAACGGCGTTCACTTCCGCTCTTTCCATCGCCAAATGTTCTTGGCGTTCTTGAGCATCTAAAATATCGTTATTAATCAAGCCTTTTTCAATTTCACGTAACGCGATGACAGTTGGTTTGTCATTATCTTCCGGCACCAACGGTTCACGCGCATGTAGCTGTAATTGTCTTGCACGACGGGCAGCTGTTAAAATTAAATCAAAACGGTTACCAATTTTTTCTACTGCATCTTGCACGGTTACACGAGCCATAAATTACTCCAGTTTGCTAAATCTAATATGAATCTAAAGGGCGGACATGATACTAAAACATGCCTTATTTATCCAGCAATTGTTCGATCAAGCCTTGATTTTCTTGCTGCTGATGCGTCAGGGTTAATCGCTCTGCGCGCAAGATTGCCTGTAAGTCAGCCAGCGCCTGCTCAAAATTATCGTTCACGATGACGTAATCGTATTCATTGTAATGGGAAATTTCACTGATGGCTTTTGCCATTCTGTCAGCTATCACTTCCGCATTGTCTTGTCCGCGCCCAATTAAACGATTTTCTAGTTCATCTAAAGACGGAGGCAAAATAAAAATACTTTTTACATTAGGCACTTTTTCACGGATTTGTTGTGCGCCTTGCCAGTCAATGTCGAGAAACACATCAATCCCTTTGGCTAAATTTTCTTCAATCGCAAATAAAGAAGTGCCGTAATAATTGCCACCAAAAACTTTGGCATATTCCAAGAACGCATTTTGTTCAATCAAATTTTCAAACTCGTCATGAGAAACAAAATAATAGTGCACGCCCTCTTTTTCACCCGGACGAGGTTGTCTGGTAGTATGAGAAACCGACACCATCATTTGATGCAGATTGTTTTGTTTCAATAGCGCCGCGATTAACGATGATTTTCCGGCACCACTCGGCGCAGAGATAATATATAAATTGCCTTGTAACATAATGATTCTCTCGTCAATAATTTTGTTTATTATGCCTCTAACCCAATAAAAAATCAGCAAAAGTGCGGTCATTTTTTACAGAATTTTTGATCGTGTTTTTCTATTTATCTGAGAATAGATACTTTCTCAAGATTGGGAAAGCGTGCTATAATCTCACACAAAATTGGTAGGCGGATATTTTCATTTCTACCGAGTTTAACCTTTTCGTTTAACTTAAAAATATAAGGTGAAATCTTATGGCAATTAAAATTGGTATCAATGGTTTCGGTCGTATCGGCCGTATTGTATTCCGCGCAGCACAACATCGTGATGACATCGAAGTTGTAGGTATCAACGACTTAATCGACGTTGAATACATGGCTTACATGTTGAAATACGATTCAACACATGGTCGTTTCGATGGCACTGTTGAAGTGAAAGACGGCAACTTAGTGGTAAACGGCAAAACTATCCGTGTAACAGCTGAACGTGATCCGGCAAACCTTAACTGGGGCGCAATCGGTGTTGATGTTGCAGTTGAAGCAACCGGTTTATTCTTAACGGATGAAACTGCTCGTAAACATATCACTGCAGGTGCGAAAAAAGTTGTGTTAACCGGTCCATCTAAAGACAGCACCCCAATGTTCGTACGCGGTGTAAACTTTGATGCGTACAAAGGTCAAGACATCGTTTCTAACGCGTCTTGTACAACGAACTGTTTAGCGCCATTAGCCAAAGTTATCAACGATAAATTCGGTATCAAAGACGGTTTAATGACCACTGTTCACGCAACTACAGCAACACAAAAAACCGTTGACGGTCCATCTGCTAAAGACTGGCGCGGTGGTCGTGGTGCGGCACAAAACATCATCCCATCTTCTACCGGTGCAGCTAAAGCAGTAGGTAAAGTAATCCCGGCATTAAACGGTAAATTAACCGGTATGGCATTCCGTGTTCCTACACCAAACGTATCTGTTGTTGACTTAACCGTTAACCTTGAAAAACCGGCAACTTACGCTGAAATCTGTGCAGAATTAAAACGTGCTTCTGAAAACGAAATGAAAGGCGTTTTAGGCTACACTGAAGATGCAGTAGTTTCTACCGACTTCAACGGTTGCTCATTCACTTCTGTGTTTGACGCCGCTGCAGGTATCGCATTAACCGACACTTTCGTGAAACTTGTCTCTTGGTACGATAACGAAACCGGTTATTCACACAAAGTATTAGACTTAGTTGCTCATATTTACAACTACAAAGGCTAATTCTTTATCCTCAACATAAAAATAGCTCCCAATGGGAGCTATTTTTATGAATGATACTAAAAGTGCGGTCGTTTTTCAGGGCGTTTTACAATGCTAGCACCAACACGCCGGAAAGAATTAACCCTGCGCCAACAAGCAATTTCATACTAAGCGGTTCACCTAAAAGAGTTACCCCTAATATAATCGCAATTACCACACTTAATTTATCAATAGGCGCAACCCAAGAAGCCGGCGCAAGTTGTAAAGCTCGATAATATAGAAGCCAAGAAAGCCCGGTAGCAACCCCGGACAACACAAGAAAAATTACCGGTTTAGCGGCAATATGCTGAGGTAATTGCCATTCATTTCGTATTGAAATAATAATTATTACAACAAATAAAATTACTACGGTACGAATAAATGTGGCTAAATTACTGTTTAATCCTTCAACACCTAACTTTCCTAAAATCGCGGTTAATCCTGCAAAAAACGCGGAGCCTATCGCAAACCAAACCCAATTCATTTCAATTCCCTCATGTTTTATCAATACTCCGCCTATAATATAGTGTCTTTTTTTATATACCAATTTTTCCTAATAATTCTTGTTAATTTCTAGGCATTCATGACACAAGAAATTTATTGCGTTATAGACAATTGATATCTTCTCAAATTACTGCTTCAATAACATCAACGAACACATGTCACATTAAAGTGCGGTGAAATTTGGCAGTGAATTGGAAATAGACACCGTGGACATTCGACAAAAGTTTACGACCTGTAATACAATGGAGGAAAATCAATCAATAAAATGCAGTGAATTGACCATCATTTGAATTTGCCATAAAGCAAAAAGCCCCAGTAACATAGAATGAAAAAATTAATTTCCACATGATCGAATTTTCAACTCCGTCAGTAACATTTTCTTTCGGTCAAATTTTCACCCATTTATCTATAATGATTGATATCTTAAAACCAAGAGCAAAATAAATTTATGGCTAATAAAATTAATATTCAAATTACCTATGCCTTCCCCGATCATCATTATCTAAAAACATTTAGCGTTGATGAGGGCACGATGGTACAAACAGCGATTGTGCAATCCGGTATTTTGCAACAATTCAATGACATTGATTTACGCACCAATAAAATTGGTATTTTTAGCCGCCCTGTGAAATTAAACGATCAATTAAAAGAGGGAGATCGCATTGAAATTTATCGTCCGCTTTTAGCTGATCCAAAAGAAATTCGGCGCAAACGTGCAGAAGAACAGGCCAAGAAAAAATAGCACAACACAAAGAAGGAATGTATATGAGCAAATTCTGCTTACCCCAAGATATTACCCCAGAAATTTTCTTACGTGATTACTGGCAAAAAAAACCACTCTTAATTCGTGGCGGATTGCCAGAAATTGTAGGTCAATTAGAACCTGATGACATTTTAGAACTTGCCCAAACAGAAGAAGTCGTCGCTCGTTTAATCAAGCAACATAGCGAAGATAATTGGGAACTGTTCACCAGTCCGTTATCCGATGAAGACTTTAAAAACATGCCGGAGAAATGGTCCGTTTTAGTCCAAAACTTGGAACAATGGTCACCACAACTTGGTAGTTTGTGGAATAAATTCGGTTTTATTCCACAATGGCAACGCGATGACATTATGGTGTCATTTGCGCCGCAAGGCGGATCCGTAGGGAAACATTACGATGAATACGATGTTTTCCTCGTGCAGGCTTACGGGCATCGCCGCTGGCAATTAGGTAAATGGTGCGAACCAACAACTGAATTTAAACCTAATCAACCTATTCGTATTTTTGATGATATGGGTGAATTAATTTTAGATGAAGTAATGGCGCCGGGAGATGTACTTTATGTGCCTTCCAGACTCTCCCATTACGGTGTAGCACAAGATGATTGTTTAACAGTTTCTTTCGGTTTACGTTACCCAAACACGAGTGAATTAATTGACAACTTAGAACGTAACCTTTGTCATCCAAATCTAGACGTGAGTGAGCTGAATATCCCATTCCGTTTAACACCTGAAGTCCAAAATACGGGTAAACTCGACACAGCAACAATGCAAGAATTAAAACGCCAATTCTTGCAACAACTGTCTCAATCCAAACAATTTGATCAACTGTTCCAACATGCGTTGGCAACCACGGTAAGTCAAAGACGTTATGAATTACTAGATGTTGGTGAATTCACTGATCTTGATGATGTCGCCGAAATCTTTGAGTTAGGCGGAAAACTACAACAAGATAACAACTGCAAATTAGTTTATACAGAAAACCCGTTGCGTATTTACGCGAATGGCGAATTGCTTGATGAGTTAAATCAGGCTGAGGCTGAAATATTGAAAAAATTAGCCGATGGCGAAAACGTTGATTACGCTTTCTTAACTCAATTGATTGAAAAAGACGGAGAGCTTTCTCTTCATGCGCTCTTTGACAGCATTTGTAACTGGCTGGATGACGGCTGGGCATTATTGCACGAGCACTAAAAAACAATAAAGAGAATGAGCGATAATATTTATTCCGTCAGTCAGCTAAACCAATCTGTACGCTTGATGTTAGAAAATCAACTTGGGCAGGTTTGGCTTACCGGGGAAATTTCTAATTTTACCCAGCCGGTTTCCGGTCATTGGTATTTAAGTTTAAAAGACGAAAATGCCCAAGTGCGTTGCGCCATGTTCCGCATGAAAAATCTGCGCGTGGGTTTTCGTCCAACCAATGGCATGCAAGTGTTGGTGCGTGCTTCCGTCAGTTTGTATGAGCCACGCGGTGATTATCAACTGATTATCGAAAGTATGCATCTCGCCGGCGATGGCTTGCTTATGCAGCAGTTTGAAGCATTAAAAGTAAAGCTCGCGGCAGAAGGATTATTCGCTCAAAATCACAAAAAAAACCTACCGCACTTTAGTAAAGCGGTAGGCATTATTACCTCTCAAACCGGCGCGGCACTGCAAGATATCTTACATATTTTGCAGCGTCGTGACCCAAGTCTGAAAGTCATCATTTATCCAACAGCGGTACAAGGTAAAGATGCGGCAACTGAAATTACGCAGATGATTCAACTTGCTAATCAACGGCAAGAAGTCGATGTGCTGATTGTTGGACGCGGTGGTGGCTCCTTAGAGGATTTATGGTGTTTCAACGAAGAAAAAGTGGCGCGCGCCATTTTCCATTCCGCCATTCCCATCATCAGTGCAGTAGGGCATGAAACTGATGTGACTATCGCTGATTTCGTTGCCGACTTACGTGCCCCGACGCCTTCCGCTGCAGCAGAGCTCGTCAGTCGCAACCAAGCAGAATTGATACAACAATTACAATATCGTCAGCAACGGATTGAAATTGCTTTAGATCGAATCTTTGCCGAGAAGAAGCAACAATTACAACACCTCTCCTTGCGTTTACAGCATCGTCATCCGCAATCACAGCTCCGCATTCAACAACAATTAATCACACAATTACGCCATCGTTTACAACAAAGCTTGTACCATCGTTGGCAAAAAACGGCGGAAAATCTGACCGCACTTTCTGCACGATTATATAAAAATCCGCTGCCACTACGGATACAACAGCACGAACAGCGAGTAGCGCAACTCAAAGTGCGGTTAAATTCTGAAATGAATTTGAAGCTGGGACTTCAACAAAAACAGCTAGCCCATTTATGTGGAAAATTAGACAGTTTAAGTCCATTGAAAGTGTTGGCGCGTGGCTACTCCATTACGCAAAACGCCAAGTATGGCACGATTAAATCGATTAATGAGGTCAAGATTGGGGAGCAAATAAGAACACGTTTGACTGATGGTGAAATCATCAGCCAAATCAGCCAAATCGAGAAAAAATAACTTATTGTTTTTTATGCTTTTCCAAAGAGCGGTGCAAAATACTGACGTTTTTGCCTTTATCTTGGAAATACTTGCCCAATTGTTCGGCAACATAGACGGAACGATGTTTACCACCGGTACAACCAATCGCAATGGTCAAATAACTGCGGTTATTCTGCTCCAACATCGGCAACCAAGTTTCAATATAAGAACGGGTTAAATAGATAAATTGATGCACTTCATTGTGTTTTTCGAGAAATTCTACCACCGGCTGATCCAAACCTGTCATTGGTCTTAGTGCATGATTCCAATGGGGATTAGGTAAAAAACGGACATCAAAAACATAATCCGCATCCAACGGAATGCCGTATTTAAAACCAAAGGACTCCACTACAATTTTCAATTCCGTATCGGAATGCCCGCGCAAAAATTCGCGTAAACGCTCGGCCAATTCATGTGTGGACAATGAGCCTGTATCAATGATGATATTTGCCTGTTGAATCAGGGGATCAAGATGTTTACTTTCTTCGTCGATAGCGGCTTCCAGAGAAAGATCTTGCGTAGATAAGGGGTGTAAACGGCGAGAGTCGCTATAACGACGAACTAACGTCGTTTTATCGGAATCCAAAAAGATGATTTTAACGTTATGTTCTTGTTGAATATGCGCAATCGTCTTTTCCAATACTGCAGGTGACGTTGGCAAATTACGAATATCCAAACTAATCGCAACAGCATGTTGATTAACAGAAAGAATATTGATTAATTGTGGCACCAAATCTAATGGCAAATTATCGACGCAATAGTACCCCATATCTTCTAAGGCTCTTAATGCAACGGATTTTCCGCCACCGGAACGACCGCTAATAATGATAATTTCCATAACTCCCCCGTTAAACCATTTTTCTTTATTCTTCAGAACCGGATTCCGGTGCTAATGAAGGAGAATCTTCCTCATCAGCCTCTATTTCTTCCGACTCGCATTGATCATAATGTGAAAAAACGCCCCAAATTTCGTCCGCACTTTTTGCCGCCCGCAGTTGTTTACACAAAGATTTATCCACTAAATTCTCAGCCAACGTTGGCAAATACTGAACGTAATCACCACACATATTTTCCGGGACCAATACTGCGAAAATTAAATCGACTTCACGTTTATCTGCGGCATCATAATCAATAGGGCTTTCTAATTGAATAAATACACCTATCGGCTTGCCACCATTAGGCAGTCTCCCTTTTGGCATGGCAACCCCACCACCTAAACCGGAATTGCCTAATTTCTCACGGGTAAACAAACAATCAAAACAGCATTGCTCGCCATTTTCCATGTGTAATTGTTCTTCCACGATACGCGCAATGGACTCAAAAACTCGTTTTTTGCTGGAAGAAATCATTCCTTGACGAATGGTTTCCGGCGTTAATAACTCAGTAAATTTCATAGGTTACAGCTGGAAATCGGCGCCTAAATAAACGTCTTTAACCAATTTGTTATTCATAATTTCAGTTGGTGTACCGGTTGCAATCATCTTGCCTGAACTTACAATGTAAGCCCGCTCGCACACATCTAAGGTTTCACGTACGTTATGGTCGGTAATTAACACGCCAAGACCACGATCGCGTAAATCTTTAATAATTTTCTTAATATCAATCACGGAAATTGGATCGACGCCGGCAAAAGGTTCATCCAACAAAATGAATTTGGGATTGGCGGCTAAAGCACGTGCGATTTCTACGCGGCGACGTTCACCACCGGATAAAGATTGCCCCAAACTATCGCGAATATGTCCGATATTAAATTCTTCAATCAGCTCATCTGCTTTTTCTTGGCGTTGAAGTGCGGTCAAATCTTTACGTATTTCCAATACCGCCATCAAATTCTCATACACACTTAAACGGCGAAAAATAGAGGCTTCTTGTGGCAAGTAACCAACACCTTTTTGTGCGCGGTTATGCATTGGCAACAGACTGATATCCTCATCATCAATGCGAATCTTGCCTTGATCATGATTCACTAATCCCACCACCATATAGAAGGTTGTGGTTTTACCGGCACCATTCGGGCCTAATAAGCCAACAATTTCGCCTGAATGCACCGTTAAACTGACATCAGAAACCACTTGGCGGTTTTTATAGCTTTTCGCTAAATTTTCAGCATACAGAATCGCCATTTTTTTATCCTATTTACCATTCGCACGATTTAATTGGGTGGGAATCAATACGGTTTTTACGCGTGCGCCAGAATTCGCATTCGCCTTCAGTTGCTGCTTGGCTACATCATAGGTAATAACACTACCGTTAATTTTGCTATCCAGTTGTTTTAATTCTGCATCACCAGTCAACGTTAAAAATTCGGTACCGAGGTCATAAACTACTTTATTTGCTTTACCATCAACCGGCTTGCCATCATCCATGACTTGATGAAAGGTCACCGGATTGCCAAACGCTTCCACTTTATCTTTTTGTTTAGAATTCTCTTCCGGACGGGTAATCACCACTTTGCTCGCTTTGACGATAATGGAACCCTGTGTAATCACCACGTTATCCGTGAAAGTAACGACACGATTATTCATATCCAAAGATTGATTATCGGACACGATGTTAATCGGTTGATTGGTATCTTCTTTTAGCGCCAAGGCGGAAAAAGACATAAAAACCAATGTAGAAGCAAGCACAATTTTACTGCTTATTAATTTCATAATGTGTTTTTACCTGTTCTTTTAAAGTGGCCACTTGTTGTTGTAAGTTGCCTGTCAATTTTAAACCTGTCGAACTAAAATCCTGCCCGTTTAATTTCACCATGTTATCGGAAGTAATGTCTTGCGTGGTTAAATTTACTACCGCACTTTCGGTTTCAATACGTTGTAAACGAGATTGTGCAGAAAGGCTTTGTGCCACGACATTACCTTCTAAATACAACATGTTGTTCTTCGTTAAAGTGGCTTTATTCGCACTTAACTCCCAACTTTCCGTGTCAGCGTTATCCGTACCAGAACCTGGAATTTCGAGCGCCAATAAACGCACCGTCGGATTTATAAAATTCGTATGCCCATCCGAGGTGTAATACTCCACTTTGTCGGATGTGGCCAAATACTGTTTTTTGCCGGTCGGTGCATACACCACCGTATTCATTTTCTGCCCGACATATTCCGGCGCGTCTGCCGTCTTAACAAGCGCATTCAGCCCGTCATCTTCTTGATTCAAGCTATAAAACCAAGCTAATAATCCGAATGCGATTACCGCCAACACAATATTCCAACGAATATTCATAACTCTATTTTAAGCCATAACAATTAATAATAGGGCGCAATAATAGCACAACTTTATTGAAAAAATCTAAAAGTGCGGTCAGATTTCAGCACGTTTTAATGGGAACATTTTTACTAAAACGGAGTCCAAGGCGGGGCATGAATGCTACGTAATTCTATTTGACATTCACGTGGATTTCATAGACTATCGCAACTCATTTTTATTCACTCAAGGCGCTCAAGCCTTCTCATAATTAAGGTTTTATGAACGACGCTTTAATCGAAGTTAAACACCTGACGTTTAAACGTGGCGAACGTGTGATTTATCGCGATCTCAACTTGCGTGTACCACGCGGTAAAATCACGGCCATTATGGGCCCTTCCGGCATTGGTAAAACCACGTTATTAAAACTGATTGGTGGACAACTCATCCCTGATGAAGGGGAAATCCTGTTTGACGGGCAAGATATTTGCAAACTGTCTAACAGCGAACTTTATGAAGTGCGTAAACGCATGGGCATGCTATTCCAATCCGGTGCGTTATTTACCGATATTTCCACCTTCGATAATGTGGCCTTTGCCATTCGTGAACACACGAATCTGCCGCCTTCATTAATTCGTCAAATAGTATTAATGAAATTAGAAGCGGTAGGATTACGCGGTGCTGCCGATTTAATGCCGTCCGAACTTTCCGGAGGAATGGCTCGCCGAGCCGCACTTGCCCGCGCGATTGCATTAGATCCGGATTTAATCATGTTTGATGAACCGTTTACCGGACAAGACCCAATTAGCATGGGCGTCATTATTAGTTTAATCAAACGCTTGAACGAGGCCTTAAATCTCACGTCTATCGTGGTTTCTCATGATGTGCAGGAGCTTTTGAGCATTGCGGATTATGCCTACATCATTGCGGATAAACATGTGATTGCCGAAGGAACATCTGCCCAATTACTGGCAAGCCAAGACCCGCAAGTTACCCAATTCTTGCAAGGACATGCTGATGGCCCGGTGCATTTTCATTATCCGGCACCCAATTACCTTGAGGAGCTGTTCAAATGTTAGAAAATTTGATTTCAACGTTTGGCCGTCACGCCATTAATTTTGGACGAGCACTTGGACGTGCCGGTTTTTTACTGTTCGGCGCATTAATTGGCAAACCACAAGTTCGCAAGCATTTTCCTTTGTTTATTAAACAATTACATGTGCTTGGCGTACAGTCTTTATTAATCATCATGCTTTCCGGTTTATTTATCGGTATGGTGCTTGGTTTACAAGGGTATGTGGTATTAGTGGATTTCTCCGCGGAAACCAGTTTAGGGCAATTGGTCGCTTTATCCCTGCTTCGAGAATTAGGCCCGGTTGTGACCGCACTTTTATTCGCCGGACGAGCAGGTTCCGCATTAACCGCCGAAATTGGTTTAATGAAAGCCACGGAACAATTATCTAGCTTGGAAATGATGGCAGTTGATCCATTACGTCGTGTCATTGCCCCACGTTTTTGGGCGGGAATTATTGCCATGCCAATTCTTTCTATCATCTTTATTGCCATCGGTATTTGGGGTGGTTCTTTAGTCGGTGTCGATTGGAAAGGCGTAGATGCGGGCAGTTTCTGGTCCGTAATGCAAAGCTCGGTAACTTGGAGCCATGATATTTTAAACGGCACGATCAAAAGTGTATTTTTCGCCATTGCGGTCGTTTGGATCGCGTTATTTAACGGCTACGATTGTATTCCAACCTCCGAAGGCATCAGCAAAGCCACCACCAGAACGGTAGTGCATGCTTCATTAGTCGTCCTCGGTTTAGACTTTGTGCTGACTGCCATTATGTTCGGCGCAAATTAATCTCTGTTTGTAAGGAAATCTTATGCGACAAACTATTAAATATGAATTTTGGGTGGGTTTATTTTTACTGCTCGGTATCGGTTCACTGATTTTTTTAGGTTTAAAAGTGGCTAATGTGCAAGGCTTCAGCGAAACCAAATCGTATCGTATATATGCGACTTTTGATAATATCGGTGGTCTTAAAGTCCGCGCTCCGCTTAAAGTAGGTGGTGTTGTTGTGGGGCGTGTCTCCGAAATTGAATTGGATCCGCAAAGCTATTTGCCCAAAGTGACCATTGCTATTAACCAAGAATACAATAAGATCCCAGAAACCAGCTCGTTATCCATTAAAACAGCCGGCTTATTGGGTGAGCAATATATTGCCCTCAGCATTGGCTTTGATGATGGCGAAATTGCAATGTTGAAAGACGGCGATAAAATCGTCGATACGAAGTCTGCCATGGTATTAGAAGATTTGATTGGTCAATTCTTATATGGCGATAAAGAGAAAAAAGAAGCTACCGAAACCTCGGAAGCGACGAATAAATAACGTGATAGGAGAAACTCTCAATGTTGAAAAATGTAAAATACTGGTTAGCAAAAACATTAGTTATTTTCACCGCACTTTTTGCTGTACAACAAGCCATCGCGGAAGATACACCCTATGATTTAACGCAGAAAGTATCCAATAAGTTGTTTAATGATATCAAAAGCAATCAACACAAAATTAAACAAGATCCGAATTATTTAAAAACCATCGTGCGTCAAGATTTAATGCCTTACGTTCATGTGAAATATGCCGGTTCTAAAATTTTGGGCCAAAACTATCAAACCGTTACGCAAGAACAACGAGATCGTTATTTCGCTGTATTGGACAAATACATTGAACAGGTTTATGCCCAAGTATTAACCATGTATAGCGATCAAAGTATCCAAATCGGCAAAATGAAAGAAGAATCCGGTAGCCTTGCGATTGTGAATGTCAAAGTGGCACAGCCGAATAATCAACCACCGTTAAATGTGGATTTCTATTGGTATAAAAACAGCAAAACAGGACAATGGCAGGTGTATGACATGACCGCAGGCGGTGCGAGCATGGTAAATACTAAGCAACAAGAATGGAGCCCGATCATTCGCAAACAAGGATTGGATGCCCTCAGCGCGCAACTACAAAAAGCTGCTGATACGCCAATTACACTGAGCAAATAAGCCATGCAACAGACACAAAGTTTACGTTGGGCATCACAAGTAAATAATGATAGAATAACGCTCCAATTATCAGGAGAGTTATCTCGTAACACGTTGTTGCCACTATGGCAGCAACGTGCTTCTTTTTTATTGGGAAAAGCATCGGCAGAACAAAATATCTATTGGGACTTAAGCCAGGTTACTCGCATAGATTCTGCCGGTTTTGCTTTATTGTGTGACTTTTTACAACACAACCAAACCCAATTGCTTAAAGGTCGTGTACAAGTTTTACAGTGCCCACCTTCGGAATTACTGACATTGGCAGATCTTTTCGGCCTATCCGATTGGCTTACTCAATTTATCCCACAAGATGGAAATATTTAATGGAAACTCAAGAAATCGAAAGAATTTTAAAAGAAGCGCTTAATCTTGATGAAGTGTATGTACAAGGTGAAAACGCACATTATGGTGTCATCGCTGTCAGTGATCAGTTTGAAGGGCTCTCCAAAGTCAAACAACAACAAATGATTTACGCCCCGCTTCTAAACCACATATCCAGCAATGAAATCCACGCGCTTTCTATCCGCACTTATACCGTTGAAAAATGGAAACGCGAACGCTTACTTAATCACCCGGCTTAATTTCCACAGGATATTCTCATGCAAAAATTTCGTGTTTATGGACAATCATGTTTGAAAGGTACCGTTGATATTTCTGGTGCTAAAAATGCTGCATTACCAATTCTTTTCGCAGCAATTCTGGCTACCGAGCCTGTTACGTTAACCAACGTTCCGGATCTTAAAGACATTGAAACAACACTAAAAATCTTACGCCAATTAGGTGTTGAGGTTGAGCGTAACGCACAAGGTGTCGTACGTTTAGATGCCTCCAAAATCAATCATTTCATTGCACCATACGAATTGGTAAAAACCATGCGCGCCTCAATTTGGGCGTTAGCACCATTAGTTGCACGTTTCAATCAAGGCCAAGTTTCTTTACCGGGTGGCTGCTCCATTGGGGCTCGTCCGGTAGATTTACACATCAGCGGTTTAGAACGCCTTGGTGCCAAAATTGTACTTGAAGATGGCTATGTAAAAGCCTATGTCGATAGCCGTTTAATCGGGACTCGTATCGTGATGGAAAAAGTCAGCGTGGGTGCAACCCTTTCCATCATGATTGCCGCAACCTTAGCTAAAGGGACAACCGTTATTGAAAACGCTGCTCGTGAACCGGAAATTGCAGATACGGCAGAATTCCTAAATAAAATGGGTGCAAAAATCAGCGGTGCAGGTTCAGACGCCATTACTATCGAAGGTGTAGATCGCTTAACCGGTTGTGAGCACAGTGTTGCGCCGGATCGTATTGAAACCGGAACATTCTTAGTCGCTGCAGCAATTTCTGGTGGACGTATTGTTTGTAAAAACACCAAAGCCAACACCTTAGATGCTGTAATCGATAAATTACGTGAAGCCGGTGCCCAAGTTGATGTCACTGAAGACACAATCACCCTAGATATGCTTGGTAATCGTCCAAAAGCGGTCAATATTCGCACCGCACCTTATCCAGGTTTTCCAACGGATATGCAAGCACAGTTCACCTTATTAAATATGGTGGCAAACGGCACCAGTATCATCACCGAAACTATTTTTGAAAATCGTTTCATGCACATCCCTGAATTGATTCGTATGGGAGGGAAAGCAGAAATTGAAGGCAATACGGCGATTTGTCACGGTGTTGCTCACTTGTCTGGCGCTGAAGTCATGGCAACCGATTTACGTGCCTCCATTAGCCTTGTCCTTGCAGGCTGTATTGCCACAGGTGAAACTATCGTCGATCGTATCTATCACATTGATCGTGGTTATGAACGTATTGAGGAAAAACTGCGTGGCTTAGGCGCGAGAATTGAACGCTTTTCAGAAGAAACTGAAGAAGTGTAATTTGAAAACCTAAAAAAGAAAGGCTTAAGTCTTCAAACTTAAGCCTTTCTTTTTTTTACACGATAAATTATCGAGTAGAAAGCTGGAAAATCATCGATTCTGCTTGGCAGCTAAATTCAAATGTTGCTTTCAATTTAAAACCATTTTCCACCGCACTTATTTCACTGTTAATATTGCACGGTTCGCTTTCTGCCGCTCTCGCTTTTTCAGTTAAATAGGCTAATGCTTCTTTTGCCTGCGCTTCTGTTGCATAAACCTGTTCAAAATCAATGGTGCAATCAGAACCATCAATGACGGTGCCAACATCAACACAACAACACACTTTGGCTTCTTCTGCTTGGCATTTTAACGAACTCATATTCTCTCCTTTATAAAATCAGTTGAAACTTTCAATTATTTTAACATTATTAAAATACAATACAAAATTTGACCGCACTTTTCCTGTCTGACTGGTCTGAACACTTTATAAAAACCGAAAAGAACGTTGCTCCGCCTCCCTGCCTTTCTTAGAATGACCAACTTTTAAATAACAATCAATAAACTTTGATCAGACGTCACCTTCGGGCAGGCGCAGAAAAAGGTAACAAAATGACAACGAGCAAATTGACAAAAACACTACTCTCTACTCTTCTTCTTGGTGCTGCAACCGGTGCATCCGCTGCCGCATTCCAATTAGCGGAGGTTTCTACCTCTGGTTTAGGCCGCGCTTATGCAGGTGAAGCGGCAATGGCCGATAACGCCTCTGTAGTCGCCACTAACCCGGCATTAATGAGCCTCTTCAAACAAAAAGAATTTTCTGCAGGCGGTGTTTATGTAGACTCACGCATTCACATGTATGGTCCGGTAACGGCTACCACCGCAAGCGGATTAAAGCTTGCGACCGGAAACGCAAATGCAAATAGCGTTGTTCCAGGTGCCTTTATCCCTAACATGTATTTTGTTTCTCCGCTCAATGACAAATTTGCTTTAGGCGCGGGAATGAATGTTAACTTTGGTTTAAAAAGTGAATACTCTCGTGACTACGATGCCGGCATTTTCGGTGGGGTAACCGATTTAACAACAATTAACTTAAACCTAAGCGGCTCATACAAAATCACTGATAATTTAACTGCCGGTCTAGGAATTAATGGTGTTTATGCCAAAGCTGAAGTTGAACGTACCGCAGGGATTGCCATTACCGGCGTTAAAAATATGCTCGCAGTCATGGGCGAAAGCAATGTAAAAAGCCGATTAAGTGGGGCAATCCGCGCTAAAAATCCAACTGTTCCACAAGCAGTCGCTGATGCTTTAGCCCAAAAAACCATCAATAACTTAAAAAGCTTAGATAAACAGGACTCCCTCGTACATTTAAAAGATAATGCTTGGGGATTTGGTTGGAATGCCGGTTTAATGTATGAATTTAACCAAGATAACCGCCTTGGTTTAGCTTATCATTCCAAAATCGATATTGACTTTACCGATCGCAATGCACTTAGCTTACAACAACATCAAGGTGCATTAACGCCTTATGTCGCTGAAGGTAGCTTAACCTTGAAATTACCAGCCTACTGGGAATTCTCCGGTTTCCATCAACTAACCGATCACTGGGCGGTTCACTATAGCTATAAATATACGGAATGGAACCGTTTCAAAGAATTACGTGGTACATACCAAGATGGCTCCGGCTATGAAGCTTTTGCGAAGAAAGAAGAATACAAAAACAATTCTCGCTTCGCTGTTGGTACAACCTATAACTTCAGTGATGCGCTCACTTTACGTGCCGGTTTAGCATACGATCAAGCTGCAAGTAAACAACATTTATCTGCGTCAATTCCTGACACGGATCGTATGTGGTATAGCTTAGGTGCAACCTATAAATTCACACCGGATTTATCTGTTGATGTTGGTTTTTCTCATTTACGTGGCAAGAAAAAACACTTTGTTGAAACACAAAATATTAAAGGCTTGCTCGTTGTTGAAGCAGATTACACCACAAAAGCATCTGCCAACCTTTACGGTTTAAACCTCAATTACCGTTTCTAATCGGCATAAAAATTCCGCATAATATAAAGCGTACTTCGGTACGCTTTTATTTTTGTAAAATAGAGAAAAATATGACCGCACTTTTTTACCGTTATTACCCATCGCCTGTAGGCAAATTGCTGATGCTATCCGATGGCACGTATTTAACCCATTTGGATTTTGAGCTGGAACAATTTGCGCCCAATCCCAAATGGCAGGAAAACAACGATTTACCCCTGTTTACGCAGGTGTGTTCCGCTCTTGAGCGGTATTTCAACGGAGAACCGGAACGTTTTGATGACATTCCACTAGCACCACAAGGCACACCATTTCAGCAACGCATTTGGCAGGCTCTACGCCAAATCGGCCATGGAGAAACCACAAGTTATGGCGAGTTAGCCAAACGCATTGAGAACCCCAATGCGGTGCGTGCGGTGGGTGGCGCAGTCGGGAGCAACCCGATTAGTATTATTATTCCTTGCCATCGTATTTTAGGCAAAGACGGAACGCTGACCGGATTCGGTGGCGGCTTAGTCGCTAAACGTTTTCTGCTTCAGCTGGAAAATATCCCTTACATTGATAAAGGCAAAGAAACCGTTAAGCCTCGTTTTTTCAAGAAATATCACCAATGATCCCAAAAACGACTGAAGAACTTCTTTCCCGCGCGCAAGCCATTGCCGGACTCAGTTTTGGCGAGTTAGCGACACAACTCGGCATTCCCGTGCCTCCGGATTTAAAACGTGATAAAGGCTGGGTGGGTATGCTGCTTGAAACAGCACTGGGTGCAACGGCAGGCAGCAAAGCGGAACAGGACTTCCGCCATTTAGGTATTGAGTTAAAAACGATCCCTATTAATGCTCAAGGCTATCCTTTGGAAACCACGTTCGTGAGTCTTGCCCCTCTCATCCAAAATAGTGGTGTGAATTGGCAAAATTCCCATGTGCGCCATAAGTTGTCCCGCGTGCTTTGGATTCCCATAGAAGGAAGCCGTTCTATTCCCTTGGCAGAACGACACATCGGTACGCCGATTCTCTGGCAACCTAGCGAACAGCAAGAACGCCAACTACAACGAGACTGGGAAGAACTCATGGATTACATTGTGCTAGGTCAACTGGATAAAATTAATGCGTGTTTAGGTGAAGTCTTGCAACTCCGCCCGAAAGGAGCTAACAGTAAGTCGTTAACCAAAGGTATTGGTAAAAATGGGGAAATTATCGATACGCTTCCTCTCGGTTTTTACTTGCGTAAAGCATTTACCCACGAAATTCTGCAACAATTTGTGCAGCAGAACACTTAGCCTCTTTTCATTTCATCGTCAAAGCTATATGATCGCGCACCCATTTGTACTTTAAGGAAACATTATGTTTGAATGGCTATTAAGCCCTGAGGCGTTAGTCGCCTTATTTACCCTCACTGCACTGGAAATTGTGTTGGGTATCGACAACATCATTTTAATCAGCATTCTCGTTGCTAAGTTGCCTCCCAAACAACGACAACCGGGACGTATTATCGGCTTAAGCCTTGCCATGGGCACTCGAATTTTACTTCTATTGACCCTTTCTTGGATGATGCATCTAACAGAGCCTCTGTTTGAGCTCTTTGGTAAAGGTGTTTCCGGCCGAGATTTAATTCTGTTTTTCGGCGGTTTGTTCTTAATCGTTAAAAGTACCAATGAAATTCGTGAAGCCATGACACCTCATACAGAAGAAGAACACCATGAAATCAGCAAAAAAGTGAGTTTTATCGGTGTGTTAATTCAAATTGCCTTGCTTGATATCGTGTTCTCACTGGATTCCGTCATTACCGCAGTGGGCATGGTGAATCAAATTGAAATTATGGTCACGGCGATTATTGTTGCTGTCGGCATGATGATGTTTGCCGCCAAACCAATTGGTGATTTTGTAGAAAGCCACCCGACGTTCAAAATTTTAGCACTCGCCTTTCTGATTCTAATCGGTATTACGTTAATTATCGAAAGCTTCGGTTTCCATGTACCGAAAGCTTATATTTACTTCGCCATGGGCTTTTCCGTCTTTGTGGAAGTGTTGAATACAAAAATGCGTAAACGCTTAGGCATGGAACTTTAAACCATCTAAGTGCGGTCGAAAATTCATTTGTTTTTTTGACCGCACTTTTTAAGCAAAAATAAAGGCGGTATCAAACCGCCTTTTCTTTTCTCTCGCTATTAGTAATACATTTCAAATTCCACCGGATGTGGTGTCATATTTAAACGTGTCACTTCTTTGCGTTTTACGCTAATAAATGCCTGTACAAATTCTTTAGTAAACACATTGCCTTGTGTTAAGAATTCAAAATCGTTTTCTAAGGCATTTAACGCTTCTTCTAAAGAACCGGCGACAGAAGGAATATCTTTCAATTCTTCCGGTGGTAAATCATAAAGGTTTTTGTCCATCGCATCGCCCGGATGAATTTTATTCACCACACCATCCAAGCCCGCCATTAATAACGCCGCAAAGGCTAAATAAGGGTTAGCCAACGGATCCGGGAAACGTGCTTCCACACGAATGGCTTTCGGGCTGGTCACGGCAGGAATACGAATCGACGCCGAACGGTTGCTTGCGGAATACGCCAACAACACCGGCGCTTCAAAGCCCGGTACCAAACGTTTATAAGAGTTGGTACTTGGGTTGGTGAAGGCATTTAACGCTTTCGCATGTTTGATGATACCACCGATGTAATAAAGTGCGGTCTCTGAAAGCCCTGCATATTTATCCCCTTGGAAAATATTTTTGCCGTCTTTGCTCAAGGACATATTACAGTGCATCCCCGAACCATTATCACCGGTAATCGGTTTTGGCATGAAACAGGCGGTTTTGCCATATTCTTTTGCCACGTTATGCACGATGTATTTATAAATTTGGGTTTCATCCGCTTTCAAGGTTAAGGTGTTGAACTTCGTGGCAATTTCATTTTGTCCTGCGGTAGCCACTTCGTGGTGGTGCGCCTCAATCACCAAGCCCATTTCTTCCATTAATAAACACATCTCGGAGCGAATATCATGTGCCGTATCAATCGGTGCCACCGCGCAGTAGCCGCCTTTTTTCAGCGGACGATAGGCATTGTTGCCGTTTTCATAACGCTTGTTGGTGTTCCATGCGGCTTCAACATCATCCACTTGATAAGAATTGCCGTTCATTGACACATCAAAACGCACATCATCAAAGAGGAAAAATTCCGGTTCTGGCCCGAAGAACGCTTGATCCGCCACGCCGGTGGAGCGCATATAATTTTCTGCGCGAAGTGCGATTGAACGCGGGTCACGATCATAGCTTTGCATCGTTGTCGGTTCCGCAATACTACAACGGAGAGACAACGTTGAAATCTGCGCGAAAGGATCGACAACGGCAGTTTCGGCAATCGGCATTAATAACATATCAGCCTTATTAATCGCTTTCCAACCCTCTACAGAGGAACCGTCAAACATTTTGCCGTCTTCAAATAAATCCTCGTCAACCAAACTCACAGGTAAAGAAACACCATGTTCTTTGCCTTGAATATCGGTAAAACGAAGTAACACAAATTTGATGTCATTTTCTTCAATGAGTTTAAACACATTGTCAATCGCGTTAGACATACTAGTAAATCCTCTAAGACGTGAGTTAATTAAGATAAAATGGGGAAAAAGAATGCGTATAAAAATAGCATATTCTGGCCTAATTTCATAAAAGTATTTGATTCATTCACTTGAATTTTCTTCATCAAAAGCCTTTTTTTATTTTTTATAAAACCAACTTTTTATTGTTCAAATTTTCTCCCATTTATTCATAGCAGACCCTCATAAAAAGTTGTATAATCTGCGCCTTTCGCATTTTTGGCACTAAAAGTGCGGTCAGAAAATTATCTCTTTTTTTATTATTAGCTTAGGCTTAAGAATTCTCAATGACAGATCAAATAGACATTAACAAATTGCGTAATATCGCAATCATTGCCCACGTTGACCATGGCAAAACCACATTAGTCGATAAATTATTACAACAATCCGGTACCTTCGATGCCACCCGCGGCGATGCGGATGAGCGCGTGATGGACTCTAACGATATCGAAAGAGAACGCGGCATTACCATTTTGGCAAAAAATACCGCCATTAATTGGAACGGCTACCGTATTAACATTGTGGACACCCCGGGACACGCGGACTTCGGTGGCGAAGTAGAACGCGTCTTATCCATGGTGGACTGCGTATTATTAGTGGTAGATGCCTTTGACGGCCCGATGCCACAAACCCGTTTCGTGACGCAAAAAGCCTTTGCCCACGGCTTAAAACCGATCGTGGTCATCAACAAAGTTGACCGCCCGGGCGCACGCCCTGACTGGGTAGTAGATCAAGTATTCGATTTATTCGACAATCTTGGCGCCACTGACGAACAGTTAGACTTCCCAATTATTTACGCCTCCGCCTTAAACGGCGTTGCCGGTTTGGAACACGACGATTTAGCTGCTGACATGACCCCTTTATTTGAAGCCATCGTCAAATACGTTGAACCACCGAAAGTGGAACTCAACGCCCCGTTCCAAATGCAAATCTCCCAATTAGACTACAACAGCTATGTTGGTGTTATCGGTGTTGGTCGTATTAAACGTGGTACGGTAAAACCAAACCAAAGCGTGACTATCATCGACAGTTTCGGAAAAGCCCGCAACGGTAAAATCGGACAAGTGTTAGGTCACCTTGGATTACAACGCTATGAAGAAGACATTGCCAGCGCAGGCGACATCGTGGCGATTACCGGCCTTGGTGAGCTCAACATTTCCGATACCATTTGCGACATCAACAACGTAGAAGCCTTGCCGGCATTAACCGTTGATGAACCAACCGTCACCATGTTCTTCTGCGTTAACACCTCACCTTTCTGCGGTAAAGAAGGGAAATACGTGACATCTCGTCAGATTTTAGAGCGCTTAAACAAAGAGCTTGTGCATAACGTAGCATTGCGCGTAGAAGAAACCCCAAACCCGGATGAATTCCGTGTTTCCGGTCGTGGTGAATTGCATTTATCCGTGTTAATCGAAAATATGCGTCGCGAAGGCTACGAATTAGCTGTCTCCCGCCCAAAAGTCATCTTTAAAGAAGTGGATGGACACAAACAAGAACCGTTTGAACAAGTCACCATCGACATTGAAGAGCAACACCAAGGCGCGGTAATGGAAGCTCTTGGTATCCGCAAAGGTGAAGTAAAAGACATGGTGCCGGATGGTAAAGGACGTACACGTTTAGAATATGTGATCCCAAGCCGTGGCTTAATCGGTTTCCGTAATGAATTCATGACCATGACTTCCGGTACCGGATTGCTCTACTCTAGTTTCAGTCATTACGATGATGTGAAACCGGGCGAAATCGGTCAGCGTAAAAATGGTGTATTGATTTCCAATGCGACAGGTAAAGCCTTGGCTTACGCGTTATGGGGCTTGCAAGAGCGCGGCAAACTGATGATCGATCACGGCGCCGAAGTGTACGAAGGTCAAATCATCGGTATTCACAGCCGTTCTAACGACTTAACTGTGAACTGCTTACAAGGGAAAAAACTCACCAATATGCGCGCTTCCGGTAAGGATGACGCCATTGCGTTAACCACACCAATTAAATTGAGCCTTGAACAAGCCATTGAATTTATTGATGATGACGAATTGGTGGAAATCACCCCACAATCTATCCGTATTCGTAAAAAATTATTAACGGAAACGGATCGTAAACGTGCCAATAGAACAACAACCAGCACGAGCACACATTAATTCGTTTAAAATCTAAAAAGTGCGGTGCGTTTTTCAAAAGTTTTGTAAAACGCACCGCACTTTTATATGTAACCCCCTAAATTTTCTCATATAAAAACGTAAAGCATTATTAAATTGATATCTAAGGTCTTTATGAAAAAATTATTAAAACCACTTTGTCGCACGCTTACAGCATCCTCTATTGCTCTGGCATTACATCAATCCGCTTTTGCTGCCATAGTACGCAGCGATGTGGATTACCAAATCTTCCGTGATTTTGCCGAAAACAAAGGTAAATTCCATGTCGGCGCAACAAATGTGGAAATCCGGGATAAAAACGGCAATGCATTAGGTACTATTTTGCCTAATTTACCGATGATCGATTTTAGCCCTGTTGATGTACAAATGCGTGTGGCAACCCTCGTTGATCCACAGTATGTCGTGAGCGTAAAACATAACAGCGGTTACAAAAATGTTCGCTTTGGTATAAAAACCGGTCATAGCGACATTCCTGATGACACTTACAGATTAGTGGACAGAAATAACGATGGCCCTCCAGATATTTGGTGGAAATACGATCGTCGTCATGAAGACTACCATTCTCCTCGCTTACACCGTTTTGTCACTGAAGTTATTCCAATGCCAACAACAACGGCAGGAACAGATCCGAATACTTATATGGATACAGCCCGTTTCCCTTATATGCTCAGGGTCGGAGCAGGAACACAATTCCGTGAAAGCGCAGATAAAGACCGTGAAGAATTACAAGGTGCTTATAACTACGCCATCGGTGGACAATCCTATGACTTACAGCCTAAAAAACAGGGATTCCTCGATCTATACGGCAATTTATTTGATAAACCGCTTACCAACTATGCTGTTCCAGGAGACAGCGGCTCACCGATTTTTACCTTTGATAAGCAACAAAATAAATGGGTCTTTTTAGGCACTTATACCTATTGGGGTGGGTATAAAAACACCACTTGGCAGGAATACATTATTTATCGCAATGATTTTAATCAACAGCGATATGCTGAAGATATTGCGGGTCAAATTTCTGCAGATAACAATGAAGAGTTCATTTGGGAAGCAGCAGATAAAACCAGTACGATTCGTAGTACAAGAAATAACAATAAAACCTTAGTCGTTGATTTAATTGATGCTTCTTTAAAAACAGCAGAAGAACAACTTAACTATGGTAAAACCGCTTATTTAAACGGAAATAATGGTTTATTAAAACTCAAAGGCGACATCAATCAAGGCGCTGGAGGGCTTTATTTTAACGGAAATTATACCGTCAGCGGACAAAATGCAAACACCACATGGACTGGTGCAGGAATATCCATTGCTGAGGGAAAACAAGTTAATTGGCAAATTCGCAATAACGACATTTTATCTAAAATTGGCAGCGGTACATTGCACGTTAATGGAACCGGGAAAAATGACGGTAAAATCAGCGTTGGTGATGGCACCGTTATTTTAAACCAAAAAGCAGACGAAAATGGCAATAAACAGGCATTTAAAGAAGTCGGTATTGTGAGTGGTCGCCCAACAGTTATTTTAAATGATGCTGAACAAGTCAATCCGGATCGTATCTATTTTGGTTTCCGTGGCGGTCGTTTAGATCTTAACGGGAATAACTTAACGTTTAAGCGCATTCGTAACGTTGATGAAGGCGCAATGATTGTCAATCATAATGCAAATCAAGCATCAACGCTTACGCTAACAGGTCAAAACTTATTTCTCCCGGAACAAGTTACGATCCGTGAAGTTCAGAATTCAAACCGCCCCGCAGGATATCACTTATATCATTGGCAAAACGGCTGTGAAAATCGTTACTTTGTCTCTAAACACGACAATATGAAAGCGTCATTCCCTTGCAAACCGGATCAAGGCAGTACAGAGGATTGGGAAATCGTAGCAACGGATCGTGAAGAAGCAATTAATATTGTTACCCAAAGGGAAATACAACGAAAAGATGTGACGATTAATGCTTTCGATGGTTATTTAGGCGAAACAAATGCCGCTCTCCATAACGGAAAATTAAACGTTAATATCAATGCCGTAAACAACCAATCAACTTTCCTGTTTACCGGCGGTAGTCAGCTTAACGGTGACGTCACATTAAATCAGGGTATTGCGTTATTCTCCGGCAGACCTGTTCCTCATGCCAATGATTATTTAAATGGTAACAAAGGGAAAGATGTCGTCTTTGATGATGAATGGATTAACCGCACTTTTAATGCCAACAACATTAATGTAAACAATAATTCTGTCCTTTATAGTAGCCGTAACGTTGCACAAGTTAATGCCAACTTCAATGCAAGCCAAAATGGTCAAATACATTTAGGCTATAAAAGCGGTGATCCTGTTTGTATTCGCTCTGATTACACAGGCAAAGTCACTTGTAGCAATGATGATATTTCAGCCAAAGCGTTAAATAGCTTTACGGCAACTGAAATCCGTGGCAATACCCAACTCACTGACCATGCCCAACTGATCTTAGGTAAAGCACATTTATTCGGGACGATTAACGGTACAGGAAATAGCTTAGTAAGATTGACAGAAAATGCGAATTGGACACTGACAGGTGATAGCCAAACTGCCCGCTTAAATCTAGAAAAAAGCCATATTTTCTTAAATAGCCAAGAAAACCCTACAGTCTATAATCACTTAACAATTAATGCGTTAAACGGAGAAGGAACATTTCATTATGCTTCCGCGCTTACCAATCAACGCGGCGATAAAGTCACTGTAACCCATCAGGCAAGCGGTAATTTTGTGCTAGATGTTAAAGACAGTGGTGGCGAAGCTAAATATGAAAAACTTGATTTATTGGATGCCTCTAAAGCAATCAGAGATCCGGCATTAAAAGTATCATTAGCTAGAAATCATGTAGATCTTGGTGCCTACGTTTATAGTTTGATTGAACAAGATGGTATTTTCCGACTCTATAATGCCAAGTTAGAAAACGAAAAAATTGAAGCAGAACGTATCGCGAAAGAAAAAGAAGCAGCTCGTTTAGCTGAAGAAGCCCGCCAACGTGAATTAGCACGCTTAGAAGCGGAGCGTATTGCCAAAGAGAAAGAGGAACAAGCTCGTCTCGAAGCAGAGCGCATCGCGAAAGAAAAAGAAGACGCTCGTTTAGCGGAAGAAGCCCGTCAACGTGAGTTGGCACGTTTAGAAGCTGAGCGTATTGCCAAAGAGAAAGAAGAGCAAGCTCGTCTCGAAGCAGAACGCATCGCGAAAGAAAAAGAAGAGGCGCGTTTAGCGGAAGAAGCCCGTCAACGTGAGTTGGCGCGTCTCGAAGCGGAACGCATTGCTAAAGAGAAAGAAGAACAAGCGCGCCTTGAAGCAGAGCGCATCGCGAAAGAAAAAGAGGAAGCTCGTTTAGCCGAAGAAGCTCGTCAACGTGAATTGGCACGCTTAGAGGCGGAACGTATTGCTAAAGAGAAAGAGGAACAAGCACGTCTTGAAGCAGAACGCATCGCAAAAGAGAAAGAAGCGGCTCGTTTAGCTGAAGAAGCCCGCCAACATGAATTGGCTCGCTTAGAGGCGGAACGTATTGCTAAAGAGAAAGAGGAACAAGCACGTCTCGAAGCGGAGCGTATTGCCAAAGAGAAAGAAGAACAAGCTCGTCTCGAAGCAGAACGTATCGCGAAAGAAAAAGAGGAAGCTCGTTTAGCGGAAGAAGCCCGTCAACGTGAGTTGGCGCGTCTCGAAGAGAAACGCATTGCTAAAGAGAAAGAAGAACAAGCTCGTCTTGAAGCAGAACGTATCGCGAAAGAAAAAGAGGAAGCTCGTTTAGCCGAAGAAGCTCGTCCACGTAATACAACAACAAAACCGGTAACATACAAACAAAAAGAGATTATCAGTGCGAATACCAATGCTGTCCTATCTGATACAGCGATGTTGACCGCACTTAATCTTCAGTTAGCTTCACGCTTAGATCGAACAATTTTGACTCAACGTTCTGGTATGTGGCTTTCTTATAACAATAGTAATCATAAATATCATTCAGATGATTACAAAAACTTCCACAGTAAAAGTAATCAGGTTGCATTAGGTGCGGAAACACCTGAAATGACGAATGGTGTTGTATTAGGGGCGATGGTCACCCACGCACAAACCAATAATGAGTTTTCATCATTAAATGGTAAAAACACCCTCTCCTTAGCAACCCTGTATGCAAAACAGCAAATCGATCGATTTAGTTGGGCTATTGATACAAGCTATGGTTGGTCGCGCAGTAAAATTGATGGAGAGCATAAATTTGATCGCAATATCGTAAATGTCGGTCTAAATATGGCTTATGACGTGATAATAAATAGTCTGCAAATTACACCAATGCTCGGCGTTCGTTATCATCAAATCAGTTCAAGCGAAGGCGAGTTAAATGGCGTTATTGTGAAAAACCCGGCAATCAAGTTGCCGACCTACCACACAGGCGTAAAAGTAGGCTATCACTTTAACGTCAACGGTTGGGAAATTACACCGGAGATCTCAACTTACTACGTTTCTACAGGAAATAAATCTTATAGCCAACGTATTAATGAGCAAGAATTTGAGCAAACATTTGGTCATTATACTTACCATGAGGCAAACCTCAGCTTTGGTTATAAACCTTGGAAAGTCTCAATGTATGCTGGCAATAGCCGAGGTAAAAACAAAGAGAAACAGAACCAATTTGGGGTAAAACTCAACTATAGTTGGTAAAACACCTAAAAAAACGACCGCACTTTAACCTGTCCCAAAACTTGGACTGATATTAAATATTGAGCTCTGTCCTGCACAGAGCTCAAATTTTTTAATCTGAGTTTAAGGCATACCTCGTTATAATAACGAATATAGCCATGTATACCTGCTCTAATTCATCAATATTATTGAACTGGCTGGAATGATTTTAAGGTGTTAAAGGCACTCGCTATCACAGCATTGACATAACAATTCTCCAACCAAATTATGCTTCGTCATGTCATTTGGCTTACTTTGCCTTATTTTACTTTTTATCTGCGCGCATCGGAAAGGATAGCCTGGAATTACAACAGGATTTAAATAAGAACATTGACGATTTTAATCGCTTATTAGAAAAATTTAATACCGTTACTGCCCGTAAAAATCGCTCAGAAAAAGAGATGGTGAAAGCTCAAACCATGGCGGCGAGGCAACAGAGCTTAAGTAGAACTTTCAGCCAAAGACATGAAAACTATCCCTGACATCGAACCTTATAGCACGATAATGAAGAGAACCATTTGTTAGCACATCAATAAAATAGAACAAAGTAACTGAGCTTTTTGTCATGGAGCTTTGTAAATTTATGATAGTTCTTCTTTTCGGCATCCCCAAAATCGCCATATTCCAACAGCAATGAAGGTGGCGGCGAGGTAAACTGTGAGATAGCCAAAGGCATGCGCGAGACGGAGAGAGACAAAGCCTGCTAGGTAAGCGCCGAAGAGGGCAACGGAGAATTGCAATGCGCTGTCGAGCGTGGCGTAAGTTTGAGTGGATTTGTCCATAATCATGGCGAGCAAGCACGGCACAAGTAATGCGTAAGTCATACTTAATAATAAGATTGGTACGGCGATAAGATAAGGAAAATCCGTGCCGACATATTCAAATAAAATAAATAAGCAGAAGGCAAAAATTTGGCTAAATAATACCCATTGGGTGACAGAAACCCGAGAATATTTTTTGAGTAATAGACCACTGAGCGGAGCAAAGGCGATAGCACAAAGGGGTTCGAATACTGAAAGTAATAGCCCAATGTGTTGGCTGCTCCAGCCCAAGGCATTTAGACGCGGAATGAAACTACTGACCACCATGCCGCTGGGAATAAACACAAATAACAATAAAATCAACCAACGAAATGAAATGTGCGGTTGTTGCCAAAAGTAGAAAAAGCGTGTGAATAAAAAACGCAATGACGGATTTTGCGGTTCAGCGGCAACTGTAGGTTCGGAATATAGGCTAATTTGCAGAATCAATAGTAGTGCAAAAACACTGATTAAATCCACCGCACTTTGCCAGCCATAATGATGATAAATCAGTAACACCAAACCGCCGCCAAGCATTTTACCCACGCGTCCTGCGATCACCTGAATGACACCGCCAAAGCCACGTTGCTCAAAAGGTAGGATGGCACACGTCAGCCCCAACGCCGCACAACCGAAAAATAGACTGCTTAGGTTCAATAGCACACACGCCACCATAAGCAGTGTAAAATCCCGTTGCGGTTGGATGAAATGCAACATAAATAAGGCAATAAAAATGATTAGCGAGGAAAGGCATAGCCAACCGCGAAATTGCCCGATACGCTTGAGACGATAGCGTTCAATTAACGGCGAGACGATGAATTTCGCCATTTCCATTCCACCAAACAAATAGAACCAACTAAGCTGTTTAAGATCGAACCCCATCTCTTTTAACATGGTGATGAGACCAATCATATAAAATGCCACTATGCAGAATTTAAAACCGGCAGTCGTGGCAAGGATTGCCCAATCCTGCTTAGTAAGTAATGTTGCCTTGTTGGCATTGCCAAAACGCTGCATAACGTCCTTTTTGTTCTAAGAGTGTTTGATGCGTGCCTTGTTCGGCAATGTTGCCGTTTTCCAACACATAAATGCAATGCGCGCCCACAATGGTGGAAAGTCGGTGAGCAATAATCAACACGGTTTTGTCTTTAACCAGCTGATCCAACGCTTTTTGCACTGCCAGCTCATTGCGAGTATCCAACGATGCTGTCGGTTCATCTAAAATGAGAATCGGTGCGTCTTTTAAAATCGCGCGGGCAATCGCAAGTCGTTGCTTTTCACCACCGGAAAAATTACTCCCAATTTCATTAACTTGCGTTTGATAGCCTTGTGGTAATGCCTGAATAAAATCGTGGCATTGGGCAAGTTTACAGGCGTGAATCACCTCTTCATCGGTGGCATTGGGTTTTGCCATTCGGATGTTATTTAATACGCTGTCTTGGAATAAATAAACGTCTTGAAACACCACAGAAATTAAGCGCATGAGCTGTTCTTGGCTAATATCCCGAATATCGACACCGCCGATCGTAATTTGCCCTGATTGTGGATCAGCATAACGCAATAACAAGCGGAGTAATGTTGTTTTACCACAACCGCTGGTGCCCACAAAAGCATTGAGGCTGTTAGGTTTTATGTCCAGATTAATGTCGTTTAGGATGGTTTTTTCAGCATTATAACCAAAGCGGACATGCTCATAGCGAATACGATAATCTGTGGGTAATCTGCTGCCATGATTTTCCGCCAATTCAGGCAATGCCATCAGTTTTTCAAATTTTTCACAGCTAATCACAAAAATTTCTAAGAGCGAAGACATTTGCACAAAGAAGTTCAATACATCTGAAATTCGCGCAATTAAAATCAGTACCGTGGCTAACAATACCCAATGGGCGCTACCGGAAATCACCCAAAATGTGCCAACAATTAATACGGCAATCAGGCTGAATTGAATGCTTGAGGTAATAATCAAATTCGGACGTTCGCCTTTTTTTGTGCCGATGCGTTGAATGTTTGCCACATCTTCAATCACACGGTTGAAAATATGTTGTTTGTTTTCAGTCTGCCCTGTTGATTTCAGAATTTCCAAACCTTGCACAAACTCAATGGTTTCGCCTTTAAGTCGCTGATTAGCTTCTGCCAAAATACTAAATCCACGACGGAAAGCTTTTCTCCGCCATAAATAAAGTGGCACGATAAGCGGAAAAATAATGAAGATCAGTAGCCCAAAGCGGTAATCAAAGAAACAAAGACAAAGGGCGGCAGACACCGGTGTTACGATGCCGTAAATTAGAATACTGATTAAACTGAAAGCGTAATTCGTCGCTTCATTAATACTTTGGATGGCAACGGCACTGAGTTCCCCTGCACGAAATCCACTGAGGACGGCAAGAGATACGCGGCGAAGTTTTTCGCCCAGTTGACGTCTTAATTGATATGTCGCCAAAAATGAATCGCCTTTGGTGTCATAGTATTCCGCCCAAATGCGGAAAAGGAGGCTGACGATTAAAAGCACGCCACATAAAACACTCCAAAAAATGACCGCACTTTGCCCTGCTTCAGTTTGTTCTAATGCCAAAAGCAGCGGATACAGCAAGCCGATAGCCACGCCGAATAAGGTTGCAGACAGTGCTGCAAAAGCGAGACAGCGTAAGAATGCGCTTTGTTGCTGTTGGGCGGCGGCAAATAAGGCGTGATAAGTTTGCCACAGGCTTTTTACGCGTTGAGTTTCAGGATTAAAGTAAGATTGCATAACATTCTCTAATGTATCGTCCAAGATTTTGCCTGTTGATATTCCGCCCAAAGGGTTTGATAGGCAACATTGGTTTGCAACAAGGCTTGGTGGTTGCCTTGAGCGATGATTTTGCCGTTCTCTAAATAAATAATTTGATCGGCTTGGGTAATGCTAGACAGGCGATGCGCCACCATGATCACTGTTTTATTTTGCATCAGCGCATGAAATGCCTGCATTAAATCTGCCTCGTTTTTCGCATCAGAAAAAGCCGTGGGTTCGTCTAGCAATAAAATCGGACGATTTTGTAAAAAAGCGCGGGCTATACTGATACGTTGTTTTTGTCCGCCTGACAATAATTGTCCGCGTTCACCCACTTTCGTTTGATATTGCTCCGGCAAGGTCATAATAAAGTCATGAATACGGGCTTGTTTGGCGGCATTGATAATCGCTTCCTCCGTCACATTTTCTATGCCGTAAGCGATGTTTTCGGCAATAGAGCAAGAAAATAAGAAATTATCCTGAAATACGACCGAACAATATTTCATAAGTTGATCCTGTTCCATATGACGAATATCCGCACCACCTAAGGTGATTTTTCCGCTATCGACATCCCAAAAGCGCAACAGCAAATTGAGTAAGGTGGTTTTGCCGGAGCCTGAAGGGCCAATAATGGCAGTAAAACTATTTTGCGGTACGCTGAAGTCGATATTTTTCAGTGTTGCTTTGTCGGCATCATAGCTGAAATTGACCTGTTCAAATTGAACAGCATACCCCTTTGGCGTTTGTAGCGGTAAAAGTGCGGTGGCATTTTCCAACGTTTTGATTTCGTTAATGCGTTCAATGGCGGCGCGGGAACGTTCCAACAAATGAAACAGTCCCATGTATGGATGCATGGTTTCAATTAACCCGGCGGCTAATACTAAAAAGGCAAAAAAGCCAAAAGTGGAAAACAGCGCAAGCGAGTGTAAATACACGCCCAACACGATCAAAAACAGCATAATCGGCATTGGTGTAAAAAGCGAACGACCAAGGCGTGTTGGTGCGCCCACTTTGGCTAAAAAAGCGAATATAACCTGATTAAAATTTTCCAATGAGGTACTAAAACGGCTGTACGAACTTTGTCCCGCATCAAAGGTACGAATCGTGCTCATGCCTTGAATATATTCAATAATAGCACTGTTGATTCTGCTCACGGCAGCACCGTAATCACGATAATTCAACCGACTTTTTTGCATTAAATGTTGCAGAATCGTAAACAACACGACAAGGAAAATCACCACAGCCAATGCCATTTGCCAATTTAACCAAAACAATGCTGCCAACACGAAAAGCGGTGTGGAATAAGCCTCTGCTTTAAGGGGAGGCGCATCGGCAACAAAGGTGTGCAATTCGTTTACGTCATCGCACAGCACTTTGGTTAAACCGTCTGAACCGATTTCATTGACTTTGCCTAACGATAATTGACTGATTTTTTTCGCAAGCTGTTGGCGTAGCATTTTTTCCAATTCAAAGGCCGCATAATGAGATCTGTCGTGCGCTTTAATTTTGCAGGTGTAATACAAAATGGACGTGGCAAGCAGCGCGAAAATCTGCCAATAAGGAAACGTAAGAGATTGGCTGACGGTGAACACAATGTGGATCATCAAAAGCCAAATCCCGATTTTTAAGCCTTGCGCGAAGGTTGCCAACCACATTGAGGCGCGTAATTGCGCGGCAACAGGTTGGCAAATTTGTTGGTGTTGCTGACTCATTGCTTAAAATCTTAACTCGGTGGATAGTCCAATTTGACGTTCCGGCTGACGAGTAATGTCGCCAGAGCGCGGTACGAGTAAGATATCTTTGCGTGAGTTAAGCACGTTGTCGGCATAAAGCGTGATTCTGGCGTGCTTAAAGTCGTACGCTAAATAAACATCAAGTTGGTCATAATGCCCTACTTTACCATTGGCTAAGTTGTCGGCAGTGGAATAATAACTGCTATTGTAGCTGTAATTTGCACCGATTTCCCAATGATCAAGCAGGCTATAATGCGCGCCCAGTTTTCCGCTGAAATTTGGTGCGCGAGCAAGTTTATTCCCTTCAATGTTGCTGTTCGGATAACGTTTGATGTCGGTTTTCAATATACCGATTCCGGCATTTAACGCCAGTTTCTCGGTGGCTTGCCATTCGGTATTGATTTCCGCACCATAGGTGACGACTTTATCAGCATTGCGGATCACGATGGAATTTGGGCCAAGAGTGAACGGTAACTGCATGTCTTTGTAGTCGTTATAGAATAGGTTGCTGTTAATGCGTAGGCGTTTATCTGCGGATGTCCAACGATGATAAAGTTCGTAGTTCCAGACATATTCCGCGTCATATTCATAGCTGGTGTACGGCACACCAAAAGTCACACCGGCACCGCCCGGGTTGTAACCTTTGCCTACTTTAAAGCCTAAGCGTTGATCATCGTTAATTTTCCATGCAATGTCTGCTTTTGGCAGGAAGACATTGTATTTTTTATCCCGATTGATGAAAAACATCGCACTTTTGCCTTTACGCTGATGATGTTCCTGTTCATAGCGAGCAGAAAGCGTCAATTCAAACGGAATATCAGGCGTAAAGGTAATTTCACCAAAGACCGCCTTGGTTTTCGTTTTATCATTAAAATTTGTCGTAATCGGCGTGCGAGCAATGCGTCCGTTGAGCATCGTAACACTTTCATCTTGTTTCGCATTGAAATAGAACAAACCGAATAACCCACGGTATTTTTCGTTTTCGTATTTTACAATGGGTTCAATTTGGAATTCATTGCCATCAACGCGAGCCGGAACACCTCGACGATTTGGCGGCAATGCAGTGTTGAATGGCGAAGTCGTTTTTCTATCGTGAATAAAGTGGGTATAAACCAATTTATTTTCCCATTTCCAATGCTCTGAGAGTTGATAGCTAATGTCCCAAATAGTGCTGGCAGAGCGTGTTTGGAATACCGGGCGTTCCGGCGTGTAACGTGCTGAATTAGGTTGTAACTCTGTTTCGCTTTGTGGCGCTCTTGCATTTAAATGATTGAACGTTAAACGGCTATAGAGATCCGGCAAGGCTGACGGTGTCCACAGTAATTTGGCGCGGGTGTTAGTGGCTTTAAACCAACGTGGGTTACCAACTGGATCATAATGAGGTAAATCCACAGCCGTTTCGCGTTGTTGATGATCTACGCTTAAACGAAACGCTAATTCGTCTTTCACCACAGGGCCTGAAATCAGGGCGGCTGTTTGTGCCAATCGATGATTCCCCATATTCAATTTCGCTGCGCCCTCCCATTCTTGCGTTGGGTCATTGCTGGTCATGACTACTGCACCGGCAATGGCGTTACGCCCTTGGGCATAGCTTTGCGCGCCACGATAAATTTCTACCTGTTTCATATCCCAGAGGGATTTTGTACCGAACGCCAGTTCGTTATAACTGGAGGTTCTGCCATCGATTTGCATATTTAGTCGTGGGCGTGAACCGGCAAAAAATGCCACCGCACCTACCGCCGGGCCGGACCCGTCAACGCCACGCACAGTAGGTAAGTCATTGCCCAAACCGGTGTCTAAAATATTCACATCGCGTTTTAATAATTGGGTAGCGGACAGTAAATTGGCTTCTCGTTTGAGTTGAGTGGCGGTTACCACGGATGTGCTTGAACCAGTAGATGATTGACTACGTTGGAATTTTTCACCGGTGACAGTGATTTCGTCTAGTACCGTGGTCTGCTGACTTTCTTCAGCATGAGTAGAAAAAGAATAGGCACTCATCAGGCAAAGGCTAATGAGGCTGAGTCGTGAGGATAACTTGTTCATAGGTTCTCCTAGGCTTCATTTTGAGTTAAAGTTTACACTTTTTGCATTAAATGATTAATAATGTAAACCTAGCACAATCACAATACGAAAGTAAATAAGAATTTTTCTCAAATTTGACATTTGACAATTAAAGGCTTTCGGCTATGTTATTGCCCCTTAAGGAGCGAACCATGAAAAAAGATATTTTTTTGAAACAGGTTGCCACTGAACTGTTTTATCAACAAGGTTGGAGATTAACGTCTGTCGCAGAAATTTGTCGGGCGGCGGGGGTGAGTCGGGTGACGTTTTATAAATATTTCCCCACCAAGCAAGATTTAGTGAAATGTATTTTCGAAGAACAAAAAAATAATATGCGGCAGGAATTTGATAGACTGTTAGCCACAGAGGCAGATTTAGCCACGGTGATCCAGCAGATTTTGACGATGCAGCAAGAATCCATGACTACTCTGTATTCCACCGCCGTATTACATGATTTAAATCATGATCAAGATGAAACCTTACAGGCTTTTTTTCGGCAAATGGCACAGGAAAAATATCTCTATATGCACTATTTTTTCAGTACGTTACAACAACGCAAAAGTGTGCGTGATGATTTTCCTGTGATTTTAATTGATGTGTTGATTCAAAAAATGGATGAAATGATTCATTCTTCTGTTTTGCAACAACATTATGCCGGCAAAGAACAGCAACTCTTTAAAGATGTGTTACAGCTTTTTATGCATGGCATTGCTTATCAGAAAAGCGCCGCCTGATTTCTTGAGTAAAAACAGGTCAAAAATGGACCGCACTTTTGGGATATAGATCACTTCATGCGGTCGTTTTATTTTAATGTTATAAAAAATCACTTTTTCAAATAATCCAACACAACCTGATGATGTTCTGTTGTTTTAAATTTATCAAACACCTGCGCAATTTTACCGTTTTCATCAATAAGAAAACTGATTCGGTGAATACCATCAAAAGTGCGTCCCATAAATTTCTTTTCCCCCCACACGCCAAATTGCTCGGCGACTTGATGATCTTCATCGGATAACAAAGTGAAATTTAGCGCTTTCTTTTCGATAAACTGCGCTAATTTTTTCGGGCTATCTGGGCTAATTCCTAAAATCACCACGCCTAAGTTTTCCAATTCCGATTTACTATCCCGTAAACCACAGGCTTGTGTCGTGCAGCCAGGGGTTAACGCTTTTGGGTAAAAATAAACCAACACTTTTTTACCTTTAAACTGTTCCAAAGAAACTAATTCGCCATTTTGATTCAGTAAAGAAAAGTGCGGTGCGTTTTCGCCGACTTTTAATGTATTCATTTAAAAATCCTCTTAAAAAAATAAAAAATTTCTTGCAAATTCAGGGTATTTTAGCGATCTTAAACGACCATTAGCAAGCAAACACAACTCTTTTTTCCGGCAATGTAATTTCTTATTTAAACCGGAATCCAATAACAAAAAATGGAGGCTTTTATGTCAAATCACCCTTTATTTCAGGGAAGCATCGTTGCATTAGTGACACCAATGGATAGCCATGGCGAAGTGGATTTTGAAAATTTGAAAAAGCTGGTTGAATTTCACATTAATGCCGGCACGGATGCAATTGTTTCTGTTGGGACAACCGGTGAATCCGCCACCCTAAGCATTGACGAAAATGTAAAAGCCATCTTAAAGACCGTTGAGTTTGCCGCCGGCAGAATCCCGGTTATTGCCGGTACCGGCGCCAATGCCACCAGCGAAGCCATTACCATGACAAAATTATTAAATAATAGCGGCATTTCCGGTTGTTTATCCGTTGTCCCTTATTACAACAAACCTACGCAAGAAGGCATGTATCAACACTTCAAAGCCATTGCTGAATGTACCGATATTCCGCAAATCCTGTATAACGTACCAGGACGTACCGGAAGTGATTTGCAACCGGAAACGGTTGGTCGTTTAGCCAAAATCAAAAATATTATAGGGATTAAAGAAGCCACCGGTGATGTTTCCCGCGTACAAAAAATCAAACAACTTGCCGGGAATGATTTCATCGTATTAAGCGGCGATGATGCGACCAGTTTAGAAGCTATGAAACTAGGTGCGGAAGGCGTGATTTCAGTCACAAATAACATTGCGCCTGTAGAGATGGCGAAAATGTGCCATTTAGCTCGTGAAGGTAAATTTGAAGAAGCTGAAAAAATTAACCAACGTTTAATGCCGCTACATAAAAATCTCTTTATTGAATCCAACCCTATCCCAGTAAAATGGGCCTGCTATAAACTCGGACTTATTCAAGAGCCTACTCTTCGTTTGCCTCTCACCGTACTCAGTGAAAAAGCACAACCGTCTGTATTAGAAGCCCTAAAACTTGCCGGACTACTTTAAATTGATATCGGGATCTACACATAGATCCCGAACTTTTCTCTTTCTCTTCTGTCGAAAACAGACTTTCTCACTCTTGATTACACGCCAAAAGGATATGTTATGAAAAAATGGTTACTGACTGCAGCAATGGTTGCCCTATTAAGTGCCTGTTCTGCCAGCAATGAAAGTAAACAACAAGCGGGAGATAACTATCAAAAATCAAACCCCGAATTGCCATTTTTCGCTCCACTCGCCAGTGGCGGCGTCAAGTTACCGACACAAAGCGCAGAATATCAATTACCTCAAGTCAAAATTGCGAAAACAGAAAACGTGGATATTCGTCCTCCATCAATTCCATTAGCCATTATCAATGGTTCTATCACCCAATTTGACGGTGAACGTGCATTGATCGTTTATGAATCCAATAAAAAACAGGTGTATAACCTAAAACAAATTGAACGTTTACTGAAAGAACAAGAGATTGGTTATCACTTAGAAGGTAAGAAATTAGTGACTGATTGGACAGAGACCGGACGCGTGGATGACTTAAAAAATACCCAAATACGCTATCAAATTGAAGAAGTGAATGCCCGCCAAGCCAATGCATTAACGGTTTCAGTGCTGCAAATGAAACGCGATGACACGGTTTTCACGCCAAACCTTGCGGATAAACAACGTTATGCTTCTGACCGATTAAATCAATTCGTTGGAGAGCTTAACAGCGCATATCAAAAACAACAGCAAGAACTAAGAGGGGTACAATCCTCACCAATTCAATCCGCCATTGCAACAGATTCTAATGGTCGTATCGCTTTGGTTTTAAATGCACCGTTTGAAAAAGCATGGCACCGTTTAGCTTCTGCATTACCAATCTTAGGATTTGAAATCAGCGAAGAACAAGGCGCACGAGGCATTCGGGAATTAACTTATAAACCTTTATCTCAAGAAGAATGGTTGCGCATCGGCACACAACTTCCTGAACTAGAAAAAGGGGATTACCAAATGCAACTTTCTACCGCCGGCAAACAAAGTGCGGTGGTTATTTCCGATGAAAAGAAAACCGCACTTTCCGGAAAACAAGCACAGATTATTTATCAAGCGTTACAAAACGTCTTAGCAAGATAATTAACCAGTTCACACAAAACGCCACGTTCAATTGAATGTGGCGTTTTGCTTTCCTTTAAAATAAAAAACGCGGCCAAAAACGACCGCACTTTTATGCAAATTACACTCGCTTCCCGAAAATCGCGGTGCCTACGCGCACCATCGTAGAACCGCATTTAATGGCGCTTTGCATATCGTCGGTCATGCCCATGGATAAAGTATCAATTTGGGCATGAGGCAAAGCCTGCTGCAATCCTTCAAACAAGGTATGCATTTGACGAAACGTTTGTTCCTGTTGCACCACATCATCGGTAGGTTCAGGAATCGCCATTAAACCGCGTAAACGTAAGTGCGGTAGATTTTCCACGTGTTTTGCTAAAGGCAAAATATCATCGGGTTGCACGCCGGATTTACTGGCTTCATTGCTGATATTCACTTGAATTAACACATTTAATGGTGCCTTGTGCGGTGGGCGTTGTTCATTTAAACGGTCAGCGATTTTTGCACGCTCAAGAGTTTGCATCCAGTCAAAATATTCCGCCACCAAGCGGGTTTTGTTAGATTGTAATGGCCCGATAAAATGCCATTCCAATTCAATCTGCTGTTGTTGGCAAAATTGAATTTTTTCAACGCCCTCTTGCACATAGTTTTCGCCAAATGCCATTTGACCCGCTTCGTACGCGGTTAAAATATCTTCAATCGGTTTAGTTTTAGAAACGGCAAGTAATTTGACCGCACTTTGAGTCTCAGAATGGCATTCGCATTGTGTAATTTGTTCCTGAATATGAGCAAGATTTTGCGCAATCATAAGGCGTCCTTGTAATAAAAATGGTAATTTATTTTACACCAACTAAAAAAGTTAGAAAATAATGCAAAATTCTCCGATTTCCGTTTGACAAGGATATGAAATTTCGGTATTTCTATATCCAATTTTTCACCATGTAAAATAAATTATGCGTCAACTTAACCGCACTATTATTATGTCAACCTCCATGATTACCATTACGATGATTAATGGGGCGGGCTAGTGCGTTAAGAATAAGATTCATAAACCCGCTTCCTCTATAAAGCGGGTTTTTTTATGCAAACATTTTTATATATCATACTCAGGAGAATATCATGCGCGTATTAAAATTTGGCGGCACATCACTCGCCAATCCGGAACGGTTTTTGCAGGCTGCCGAGCTTATTGAGAAAGCCCATTTAGAGGAGCAGGCGGCAGGCGTGCTATCGGCACCGGCCAAAATCACCAATCATCTTGTTGCCCTTTCCGAAAAAGCCAGCTTAAATCAACCTACCGATTCCCATTTCAACGAAGCATTAGATATTTTCTATACCATCATTAACGGCTTACATGCCAAAAACAATAAGTTTGACCTTGCTGGCACCAAACAACTGATTGATCAAGAATTCCAACAAATTGCCTCTTTATTAGAACAAATTCGTGAAGCCGGTAAAGTGGAAGATGCGGTAAAGGCGACCATTGATTGCCGCGGCGAAAAACTCTCTATTGCGATGATGAAAGCCTGGTTTGAAGCCAATGGATATAGCGTACACGTTGTTGACCCGGTTCAACAATTATTGGCTCAAGGCAGTTATTTAGAATCCTCCGTAGATATTGAAGAATCCACCAAACGTGTGAATGCAGGCGCCATCGCCAAAGAGAAAGTTGTGTTAATGGCAGGCTTTACTGCCGGCAATGATAAAGGTGAGTTGGTCTTGTTAGGCCGTAATGGTTCCGACTATTCCGCTGCCTGTTTGGCGGCCTGTTTAGGCGCTAGCGTCTGTGAAATTTGGACCGATGTTGACGGCGTTTATACTTGCGACCCTCGTTTAGTATTGGATGCACGTTTGTTGCCAAGCCTGTCTTATCGCGAAGCCATGGAGCTTTCCTACTTTGGTGCAAAAGTGATTCATCCACGCACTATCGGCCCGTTAATACGTCCGAATATTCCATGCTTAATTAAAAATACCGGTAATCCAACCGCACCAGGTTCCATTATTGCCGGCAATATCAAATCCGAAGAGTTGCAAGTCAAAGGCATCACCAATTTAGATAATGTTGCCATGTTCAACGTTTCCGGTCCGGGAATGCAAGGCATGGTCGGTATGGCATCACGCGTATTCTCTGCCATGTCTAACGCCAATGTATCGGTGATTTTAATCACTCAATCTTCTTCCGAATACAGCATCAGTTTCTGTGTGCCGGTAAAATCTTTGGAGGTTGCACTCAAAGCATTAGAAACGGAATTTGAGCAAGAATTAAAAGCCCACCAATTAGATCCTATCGAAACGATTAAAGACCTTTCCATCATTTCGGTGGTGGGTGATGGAATGCGCCAAGCCAAAGGCATTGCCGCACGTTTCTTCTCAGCCTTAGCTCAAGCCAACATCAGTATTAATGCCATTGCGCAAGGTTCTTCCGAGCGTTCCATCTCCGCTGTGGTACCACAAAATAAAGCGATTGAAGCGGTAAAAGCAACACATCAAGCCTTATTTAATAACAAAAAAATCGTGGAAGTTTTTCTCGTGGGCGTTGGCGGTGTCGGCGGTGAATTAATCGAACAAATCAAACAGCAAAAAGAGTATTTAGCAAAGAAGGACATTGAAATCCGTGTCTGTGCATTAGCCAACTCCAATAAAATGTTGCTGAATGAAAACGGCTTAAGTTTAGACCATTGGCAAGCAGATTTGGAAAATGCCACCCAGCCATCTGATTTTGACGTGTTGTTATCTTTCATTAAATTACATCACGTTGTGAACCCGGTCTTTGTAGATTGTACATCGGCTGAATCCTTAGCGAGTTTGTATGAACGTGCATTGGCAGAAGGTTTCCATGTGGTAACCCCAAATAAAAAAGCCAATACTCGCGACTTAACTTACTACCACAAACTGCGTGAACTAGCCCATAAAAACCAACGTAAATTCTTATACGAAACCAACGTCGGTGCAGGTTTACCGGTCATTGAGAACTTACAAAACTTATTAGCCGCCGGCGATGAAGTGGAACGTTTTGACGGGATTTTATCCGGTTCCCTTTCTTTTATTTTCGGTAAATTGGAAGAAGGTTTAAGCCTTTCTCAAGCGACCGCACTTGCCCGCGAAAAAGGCTTCACTGAACCGGATCCGCGCGATGACTTATCCGGTCAGGACGTTGCCCGCAAATTGTTAATTCTTGCTCGTGAAAGCGGCTTAGAACTAGAGTTGTCAGATGTCGAAGTCGAAGGCGTTCTTCCAAAAGGTTTTGCCGAGGGCAAATCTACCGAAGAATTTATGGCGATGTTGCCGCAATTGGATACCGAATTTGCTGCACGTGTCGAAAAAGCCGAAGCGGAAGAAAAAGTTTTACGTTACGTTGGACAAATTGAAAACGGCAAATGCAAAGTGTCTATTGTTGCCGTGGGCAAAGATGATCCGCTATACAAGGTGAAAAACGGTGAGAATGCGTTGGCATTTTACACTCGTTATTACCAACCGATTCCGCTATTATTACGCGGTTACGGCGCGGGCAATGCTGTCACTGCTGCCGGCATTTTTGCCGATATTTTAAGAACCTTAAAGCACTAAACGGAGAATGTTATGCTAAGAGTCTATGCGCCGGCCTCCAGTGCCAATATCAGCGTCGGTTTCGATACCTTAGGTGCGGCAATTTCCCCGATTAACGGCTCATTATTAGGCGATGTGGTGCAAATCGAACCTATCGCCGCCGGCTTTGAGTTAGAAAGTGCGGGTTATTTTGTGCGTAAATTACCAAAAGAACCGCAAAAAAATATCGTTTATCAAGCCTATGTGTTATTCAGTGAACAACTCAAATTACGTAACACAAAAGTCAAACCGCTACGCTTAACCTTAGAGAAAAATATGCCTATCGGTTCAGGCTTGGGCTCCAGTGCCTGCTCTATTGTTGCCGCCTTGGTCGCGCTGAATAAATTCCATGACGAACCGTTTTCTAAAATGGAATTGTTAGAAATGATGGGCGAGTTGGAAGGACGCATTTCCGGCTCCATTCATTACGATAATGTGGCCCCTTGCTACTTGGGTGGCGTGCAGTTTATGGTGCAATCACTCGGCAACATTTGCCAAACCTTGCCGTTTTTTGATCATTGGTATTGGGTCTTGGCGTATCCGGGTATTGAAGTCTCCACGGCGGAAGCCCGAGCAATTTTACCGAAAAGCTATACGCGTCAAGATGTTATCGCACATGGTCGCCATCTCGGTGGTTTCGTGCACGCTTGCCACACACAACAGGAAAACTTAGCCGCCATGATGATGAAAGATGTCATTGCCGAACCTTATCGTGAAGCCTTGTTACCTAACTTTGCTGAGGTCAAACAAGCGACGCGCGATTTAGGTGCGTTAGCTACCGGAATTTCGGGGTCCGGCCCGACGATCTTTTCCATCGCACCGGATTTACATATTGCCGGCAAACTTGCCACTTACCTTGAAAATCATTATTTACAAAACAACGAAGGCTTTGTGCACATTTGCAAAGTCGATAATGCCGGCGCAAGAGAACTTGATTAAAACACCGGAAAAAATCACCGCACTTTTGTCTTAAAGGTGCCAAACAAAAGAACAGGTTTCACATGAATTTATACAACATCAAACACCCCGAAGAACAGGTCAATTTTGCCCAAGCCGTACGCCAAGGGCTAGGCAAAGATCAGGGCTTATTTTTCCCTGAAAACATACCGCACTTAAGCAATATCGATGAGCTATTGGCATTGCCACTGGTTAAGCGCAGTCAAAAAATCCTTGGTGCCTTAATCGGTGAGGAAATCCCTCAAGCACAGCTTGAACAAATGGTGCGCAACGCCTTCACTTTCCCGGCACCGATTGCCAAAGTGGAAGACAATATTTATGCATTGGAATTGTTCCATGGTCCGACCCTTGCCTTTAAAGACTTCGGCGGACGCTTTATGGCGCAAGCGCTTGCAACCGTACGCGGTGACGGCAAAATCACGATTTTAACCGCGACATCCGGTGACACTGGCGCAGCTGTTGCTCATGCATTCTATGGCTTAGAAAATATCGATGTGGTGATTTTATACCCGAAAGGTAAAATCAGCCCGTTACAAGAAAAACTCTTCTGCACCCTTGGCGGTAATATTCGCACCATCGCGATCAATGCCGATTTCGATGCCTGCCAAGCGTTAGTCAAACAAGCCTTTGATGATGCAGAACTACGCCAAGCCATCGGCTTAAATTCGGCGAACTCCATCAATATCAGCCGTTTATTGGCACAGGTATGCTATTACTTTGAAGCGGCGGCACAATTACCAAAAGAACAACGTGAAAACTTGGTGGTTTCTGTGCCAAGCGGCAACTTCGGCAACCTCACTGCCGGATTAATCGCTAAAACCCTCGGCTTACCAATTAAACGTTTTATCGCAGCCACCAACGCCAACGACACCGTGCCGCGTTATTTACACAGCGGAAACTGGTCACCAAATGCAACCGTGGCCACCCTTTCCAACGCCATGGACGTTTCTCGTCCAAACAACTGGCCTCGCGTAGAAGAATTGTTCAAACGTAACGGTTGGGCATTGACTGAGTTACATTCGGCTGCAATTTCCGATGCACAAACAGAAGACACGTTACGCGCCATGAACCAACTGGGTTATTTGTGCGAACCACACGGCGCGGTAGCTTATGAAGTGTTAAAACAGGATTTACAACCAGGCGAAACCGGCTTATTCCTGTGCACTGCGCATCCGGCAAAATTTAAAGAATCCGTCGAACGTATTCTGGATTTAACGCTGCCGCTACCGGAAGCGTTGGATAAACACAACAAACTGCCGTTGTTATCCGATGAAATGGAAAACGATTTTGCGCAGTTAAGAGCTTATTTATTGAAATAAGGCGACAAAGTGCGGTGACAAAATTCAACGAATTTTAACCGCACTTTTCTTATCACGATGACAACGCTAATCGCTTGGGGAAATATTCACACCCCCTTCCCTTTTCATGACATCCCAGCCGACCTGATTCCGGCAAATTTACTGACGTCAAGCCACGGCAACCCGCGTATGCAACAACGTTGGCAATGTCGTCGTTTAGCGCATTTCTTGCTGTGGCAATTACTCAAAACAGCAGAAAAACCGACCGCACTTTTAGGGCAAATTTCGCGAACAAAAAGCGACCGTCCGCAATTTCCTCCTTCTGAACTTGATTTTAATATCAGCCATTCTGGTGATTGGGTGGCAGTGATTTTACATATCAGTCCACCAGGCGAAAAAAGTGCGGTTGGAATCGACATTGAATCGCCTAGTAAAGAACGTCCTTATTTAGCCCTGTTGGAACACTTTGCAAGCGCGGAAGAAATCGACTGGTTTCAACAACAAACTGAATCCCAATCCGCTTTTTATCGTATTTGGTGTTTACGTGAAGCCGTGCTGAAATCCCAAGGCGTGGGCATCGCAAAATTATCAGAAGTGACACATCATCCCGAAACCTTACACATTTTCTCGGCGCATTGCCCCCGTGGACAGCTGTGTTTTACCGAGGAGCTTCCCTTTTATCTCGCCTATTTTGTTAACCAAACACCTATAAAATCGCCCTGTTTTTGGGCGTGGGACGGAGACCATCTTCAACCTCAAAGGCTTGTGCATAAAATTCACTACAACGTGAATAATTAACCCTTTAAAATCGATAGACTTTCCCATTATTCGTTAGACTTAACACGCGATTTTGTTTAGACTTGCAACAATTTTTTGACAAATGGAGAAAGCAATGTCTTTAAATGGTTCAGATCAAGATCCTTGGGGCAAACCAAAGCAAAACGGACAATCCTCGGGTAATCAGGATTCCGGTAAAAATGAAGGTCAGTCTAACTGGGATCGTTCTTCCAATTCACAAAAAAAGAACGAACAATCACCACCGGATTTAGAAGAGGTTTTCAATAATTTATTGAAAAAAATGGGCGGTAAAGGAGCTAAAAACAATCACTCCGGTGCATCTAACCTGCCTTCCGGCTTAGGTAAATTATTACCGATTGTAATTGCAGCCGGCGTGATTATATGGGGCGCCAGCGGTTTCTATACCATCAAAGAAGCAGAACGTGGCGTCGTGCTACGTTTAGGACAATTCCATTCCATTCAACAACCAGGCTTAAACTGGAAACCGACTTTTATTGATCGAGTGATTCCGGTCAACGTAGAACGTGTACTTGAATTAAGAACGCAAGGTTCCATGCTCACCCAAGATGAAAACATGGTGAAAGTAGAAATGACCGTGCAGTATCGCATCCAAAACCCTGAAAAATACCTGTTCAGTGCAATCAATGCCAATGACAGCTTGAATCAGGCTACCGACAGTGCATTACGCTATGTTATCGGCCACATGTCGATGAACGATATTTTGACGACAGGTCGTTCCGTTGTTCGTGAAAACACCTGGAAAGCGTTAAATCAAATTATTGAACCATATGATATGGGGTTAGAAGTGATTGATGTGAACTTCCAATCTGCACGTCCGCCGGAAGAAGTGAAAGAAGCCTTTGATGATGCGATTAAAGCGCAAGAAGACGAACAACGCTATATTCGTGAAGCAGAAGCCTATGCGCGTGAGAAAGAGCCGATTGCTCGTGGTAATGCACAACGTATTTTAGAAGAAGCAACCGCTTATAAAGATCGCGTAGTGTTAGATGCTAAAGGGGAAGTAGAACGTTTCCAACCGCTCTTACCTGAGTTTAAAGCGGCACCAACCGTCTTCCGTGAACGCTTATATATTCAGTCCATGGAAAAAGTCATGGCAAATACACCAAAAGTCATGTTGGATTCCGGCAATGGAAATAACTTAACCGTGTTGCCTTTAGAACAATTGTTAAAAGGTAAAAAGTCCACTGGCTCGAACGGTAGTGCTAATGTAAGTGAATCCAATGAAACACAACAAAGTGCGGTAACTTCTTTGCCTGTTTCACGCACGCATGAGCAAACAGCACCACTTAGACCAATGGAATCGCGTACCGACAATGGTCGCCAAGGGAGAATTAACTAATGCGTAAATTTTTATTACCTGTTATTTTCGTGCTTATCGCAGTGCTTTATTCCAGTATTGTGGTTGTCAGTGAAGGTACGCGTGGCATTATGTTACGCTTTGGCAAAGTGCAACGCGATGCCGATAATAAAGTGGCAATTTATACGCCGGGATTACATTTCAAAATTCCCTTTATTGATAATTTGAAAGCGTTAGATGCTCGTATTCAAACCTTAGACGGACAAGCAGATCGTTTTGTCACCGTAGAGAAAAAAGACCTTTTGGTGGATTCCTACGTGAAATGGCGTATTAACGATTTCGGTCGTTTCTTTACTACCACCGGTGGTGGCGACTACGCACAAGCAGCCAATTTATTACGCCGCAAAGTTAACGACCGTTTGCGTTCTGAAATCGGTTCCCGCACTATTAAAGACATCGTTTCAGGTACACGTGGTGAACTCATGGCCGGGGCTAAAAATGCGCTCAATAGTGGACAAGACAGCACTGCTGAATTGGGAATTGAAGTATTAGACGTACGTATCAAGCAAATTAACTTGCCGGATGAAGTGTCTTCTTCTATTTACCAACGTATGCGTGCAGAACGTGATGCAGTTGCTCGCGAACACCGTTCACAAGGTAAAGAAAAAGCCGCATTTATTCAGGCAGATGTTGATCGTAAAGTGACGTTAATCATTGCGAATGCAGAAAAAACAGCGCAAGAATTACGCGGTGAGGGCGATGCTACTGCAGCGAAGATCTTTGCTGATGCCTTTGGTAAAGAACCGGAATTTTATAGCTTCATTCGTAGTCTTAAAGCCTATGAAAGCAGCTTCTCTAATTCTGATAACTTGTTGATTTTAAAACCGGACAGCGATTTCTTCCGCTTTATGCAATCTCCAAGTAAGTAACGTTCTAATAGAAAAAAGGGTATCTTCAGATACCCTTTTTTATTGCCTAGCAAAGCCTCATGGGAATATTCACAAGGCAAAAAAATACCCCGATTTTCATTGAGGTATTCAGCTAAAAAACACTTAAAAGATTAACCGCACTTCGCGGAGAATCATTAAGCTTGTGGATTCATGATCTCATCGAAGGTTGCTGCTTTTTCAGTGACTTGCGCTTTCGCCAATACCGCATCAACAGCCTGTTCTTCTAATACTACGTTACGAATGTTATTCATTAATTCGTTGTTTTTGCTGTAGTATTCAACCACGTCTGCCGGTTGTTCGTAAGCAGACGCGATTTCTTCGATCATTGCTTTAGCACGTTCTTCATCTGCTTTTAATTCGTTAGAAGCAATAACCTGTGCTAATAATAGACCTACTAATACGCGACGTTTAGCTTGTTCTTCAAACAATTCGCGTGGTAATTGTGCTGCTTGTTGTGCATTACCGCCAAAGCGTTGTGCTGCTTGTTGACGCAATACATCAATTTCTTGTTCAACTGCAGAACTTGGCACATCAATTTGGTTTTGCTGTACTAAACCGTCAATCACTTGAGTTTTCACACGAGTCGTCAACGCATTTTTCAATTCACGTTGCATGTTTTTACGAATTTCATTGCGTAAATCTGCAACAGATTTTGTGTTCGGACCAAATTTTGCAACGAACTCATCGGTTAATTCCGGTAATACCATCACTTCAACTTTCTTCAACGTAATGTCAAATTTCGCTGCTTTACCTTTTAAGTTTTCAACGTGATATTCTTCCGGGAAGGTCACATCAATAGTGAATTTGTCGCCCGCTTTGTGGCCAACGATGCCCTCTTCAAAGCCTGGGATCATACGGCCTTGACCCATGAATAAAACGAAATCGGATGCTTTGCCGCCTTCAAATTCTTCGCCGTCAACAGAACCCACGAAGTCAATAGTTACGCGATCTTCAGCTTTCGCTGCGTCTTGGCTTTCAGTCCAAGTTGCTTGTTGTTTGCGTAACACTTCAACCATCTTGTCAACATCTGCTTCAGAGATTTCAACAATCGGTTTTTCTACTTTAATATTTTCTAAGCCTTTTAACTCAACTTCAGGGTACACTTCAAAGGTTGCGCTGAATTTTAATTCTTTGCCTTCTTCAAATTGTTCAACAGTGAAACTTGGACGACCTGCTAGGTTAATTTTGTTTTCGATAACCGCTTGGAAGAAATGGTTTTGTAATAAATCACCTAAAATGTCTTGACGAACAGAAGCGCCGAAACGTTTTTCAATGATGTGTGGAGGGACTTTACCTTTACGGAAGCCGTCAACACGTGCGTTTTTAGCAACGCGTTTTAATTCTTCGCGGATAGCTTGAACAACGGTTTCAGCCGGAACGGTGATGGTTACACGACGCTCTAAACCTTGAGTCGTTTCAATATTTAATGACATTATGATGTTACCTCAAATTGATGCACTCGGCGAATGCTCACACCGAACACGTTATTAATAGAAAATAAGACGATGAATTATAACGGGACAAAGCCTTTCAGTCGAGGAAATGCACGATAAAAGCGCATAATTGATTAAAAAACGCTCGATTTATCTACACAAAATTAACCACGTGGATGATAGCGTTCGTGCAAACGTTTCAAGCGTTCTTTCGCCACATGGGTATAAATTTGTGTCGTTGATAAATCACTGTGTCCTAACAGCATTTGCACCACCCGTAAATCCGCACCATGATTTACCAAATGGGTAGCAAACGCGTGACGCAAAACGTGTGGTGACAACATATTACTATCAATTTCCGCCAGCACCGCATAATGTTTAATCCGATGCCAAAAAGTCTGCCGTGTCATTTGCGTACCGCGACGGCTAGGAAATAGCACGTCGGAACTTTGTCCATTCAATAAAATCGGTCGGGCAAACAGCATAAATTGTTTCACCCAATGGGTGGCCTCCTCTCCCATCGGCACAATACGTTCTTTATTGCCTTTGCCGATGACCCGCACGACGCCTTGATTTAGGCTAATGCTATCGGTATGTAATGAAACCAATTCCGTCACCCGCAATCCCGTGGCATACAATAGCTCCAACATCGCCTTATCGCGTAGTTCAATCGGCTGTTCCAAACTTTGCACATTCAACAAATCCGTGACTTGCTGTTCGGTTAAATACTTCGGCAAACGGCTGGGTAATTTAGGCGAACTTAACACCGCACTTGGATCGTCGGTGCGGTATTTTTCTTGATATAAATATTGGAAAAGCTTTCGAATAGCACTCAATAATCTTGCCGTACTGGTGGCTTTATACCCTTGCTCTACCCGCTCACCAAGAAAAGTTTGAAGATCGACCGAATCCAAATCGAGCAATGACAGTTTGCGCTCACTAAGCCAATCGCAAAGTGCGGTGAGATCCAAACGATAAGATTGCACAGTATTAGGCGACAAGCCTTTGCCTATCCATAATTCATTTAGAAATAAATCGAGCAAAGTAAGATCATTCATGTTTAGTCTCGATGAAGTAAAAAGGCTTCAACTTTAGGTGGCGTCACCACGAACGCCAACGCCGCAATGATGGCCATTAAGACGAACGTCATTGATGCCGAATACGGGTAAATCACACCGCCAAGTGCGGTCAAAATCGCCACCATTGCGCTGTTTGATATGCCGTTATACAACGCTTGCAATTTGGAAATGTGGGACTGCGGTTGGGTTGTGATATAGCGCACCATGCCGTAATGCGCCACCGCGTACGTTAGACTGTGAAGTAATTGCAAAAGCCCGATGAGCCAAACCTCACTTGTGGCAGCAAGGCCTACCCAACGCACAATGCACGCCAAGGTCGCCAAATGAAAAAGGGTGCTGACCTTCCAGTTTTGCAGTAAACGGCGGGAAAAGAAAAACAACAAAATTTCGGCAATCACCCCCAAGCCCCATAGCAAGCTGGTCTGCGAAACGGAAATCCCCAGACTGGTCCAATACAACACACTATAAACATAATAGGCGGCGTGTGAGCCCTGAATTAAAGACGACGCCAACAAAACCCGCAAGGTTGTGTTGTTTTTTAATAAAGCCCAATACCCCACATCGGTGCCGGACTCTTCCGAAGATTCATCTTGCGGGGGAATCGTCGGTGTCACGCACTGCATCACCGAATACGCTAATAAAAGTGCGGTCAAAATCCAAACGATATTTTGCTCACCGAAAAAGCCGATAACATTGCCAAATAAAGTGACGCCAACCACAAAAGCAACAGATCCGATTAACCGAGCCTTACCGTAATCCAACTGAATTTGTCGTTGCCAAGTGCTTGCTAAAGAATCTGTAATCGGCATACCTGCCGCATTGACCATGGCAAATAAGCCGATAGCAGAAAACAGCAACCAAAAATTCTCTGCGACAACACTTAAACCGGCCATAATCAATGCACTGGCAAGCGCCAACACACGCAAAGAATTGATCAACTGTGAAGCGCGTTTAATTAAACCTGAAAAAAACAAACCGCCGACAAAGCGAAAGACATAAGCACTTGCCAACACCATGCCAATCAGCTCTTCCCCATAGTGTTGCGATTTCAACCACACCGGGAAAAAGGGGATAAAAACGCCATACGCGCAGTAATAACCGAAAAAGCTCAAAGCGAGCCAAGTAAAAGGACGAACAAGCATTAAAATAACGTTTCCATTTCTTTTGAACGTGCTACACAAGCTTGCATAGCGTGTTGCACGATGTCATTAAATTGATGTTGATTCAACACATTCAGCGCAGCCGCCGTTGTGCCGCCTTTGGAGGTCACATTTTGGCGCAATGTCGATAAATCTAGCTGCGGATTTTCCACCACCATTTTGGCCGAACCTAACATCGCTTGCTGAACCAATTCACGAGCGTTGTCTGCAGACAATCCCATATCAATTAGGCCTTGTTGCATGGCTTCTAAAAATTGAAAAAAATACGCTGGGCTACTGCCAGACGCGGCTGTGACGGCATGCATGTGTTCTTCCGACGCCACCCAAAGGGTTTTGCCTACGGCAGACAACAAATCTTGCGCAAAAGTGCGGTCATTTTCTGAGGTGTTTTGGCCGGCAAATAACCCCGCCATCCCCTCACCTACTAAGGCCGGCGTATTTGGCATCACACGTACAATAGACGTCGCTGTCGGTAAAAATGCGGTCAATCTTGCCACTGAAATGCCGGCAGCAATCGAAATAAGTAATTTATCGGAAAAATCCACCGCACTTAAAGGTGAGCAAACCTCTGCTAACACTTGCGGTTTGACGGCTAACAACACAACATCCGCTTGTGAGACGGCGGCGACATTATCCGTTGAGGTGCGTACGCCTTTTTGTGCAAATAAATCACGCTTTTCTTCATTCGGATCGCACACGATAATTTTATCGGCAGGATAAGCTTGTTTTAATAAGCCAAACACAATAGCTTGCGCCATATTGCCGCCACCGATAAAGCACACCAATTTATGTTGCATATTTCACCTTCAAGTAAGTTACAATAGCGCACATTTTACCTGAATAAGCATAAGGATCTACCATGTTTGGTTCAAAAATTTAATAGCCCGTATCAAACCATTGCAAACAATGGGTTCATTATAGGTGATGGTGTTTATTGGTTACTAAAATGGTTACCATAATAAGATATGCTCATTGTAGCTGTTTAAGAATTGATCATTGATATGTGTATTGTTATGACTACTTTGCACAATACACCAAAAATCATCGAATGTATCTAAAAAAATTTCAATTTGAACTTATTAAATCAAAATCTTATTGTAAACTGGTTTTTGATTGAACATTGAACATTGAACATTAAACATTGAACATCAATCATATGTAGCTATACGTAATCAAACATTATGTTATTTCATTCTATAATTATTTCTAAATCATTAATATCTGATATGGGATAATATTTTGTTACTTAGTTATATTTTACTAATTATTAATAGTATCTGATATGGCATAGCATGAATGTTATTCAGATTAAGGGGAAAATATGTTGAATCGTAAAATTTATACATTAGATGATTTTAATCAAAGTTTAGCTGCTCAGCTCAAGTAGACAGATGATTTTAATAACGGCACATGGTTAAATCATAAAGATGTAGCATTAACACATAAGTATATTCAATTTAATGATTTATTCATTAAGTTTATGGTGTTTGATTTAGATCGAGAGAATTCAGCAATGGACTGGGACTTTTTAGGGCTTCCGAGCCCAAATATTGTTGTACAAAATACAGAAAATGGTCGATGTCACTACATTTATGCATTAGAAACGCCGATTTGTAATACGAAAAATGCTCGATTTAAGCCAATAAGTTATTTTAAAAAGATACAGCGAGCCTATGTTAAGAAATTGAAATAGGACAAACATTACGTAGGTATATTTACAAAAAATCCTAATTCAAATTTTTGGCGAACAATAGTATTTAATGTACCTGCATATAGTTTAGATTATTTAGCTGATTTTGTTAATTTATCAGATTATTCTTTGTTTAATACAGAAGCTGATGATAATGCTGAAGGTAGAAACTGTGATTTGTTTAATAAGATTAAGCGAATTGGTTATCGCTATGTATTACAATTTAAGCGTTCAAATAAAAATCTAGAACAATTTAATCAGTATTTATTTTCATTATTAGTGCAATTGAATCAATGTCAGCAGCCACCATTGCCGTATCGAGAATTGAAAGGGATTGCTAAAAGTTCATCTCGGTGGATTTGGGAAAGATTCTCTGAATCAGAATTCAAACAAATTCAGTCAAATCGTTCTAAAAAACGATGGCGGAAACAACAATTGATTAAAGATACTTTATTTAATCAGTTTGCTAATAATAAACCCGACATGACATTAAAGCAAATTGCTGAACAATTTGGTATTAGTTTAAGCACTTTAAATCGTTGGGCTAAAGAATTTGGTTGGACGAGCTCTAAAAAAGATTTAGAAAGTAAATATCAACAAATTGTGTTATTAAGATCAAAAGGTCTTAAATGGCGAGAAATATCAAAGCAATTATCAATATCGGAAGGTAGTGCAAAGATGTGTTTTAAGCGATATCATAAATCATAAACAAAAAGCCACCAATTTTGGTGGCTTATTTTTTATACTTTACAAGTTTCAAGATAACTTAGAATCTAAGATTCTGGAATGCGAACTTGTCTTCCGAATTTAATAGATGATAATTTTTTAGATTCGATTAAACGTAAAATGGTTGAACGACTTACACGTAAACGTTCTTGAAGTTCTTTAATTGTAAAGTAGTAGCCGACATTATCTGATATTTGCATTATGATCTCCTATTTTATACATATTTTTTAGGAGCTTAACACAGAAATTTATAAATCTAACTTTAAATTGACAATTTTTTTTATTATTTTTGTTAGTGTATATTTTTCACGGATATCACGTTGTAAAACACGTAACAGAAAGATGAGTTCATCAACGTCAAGTTTTCTAAATAGCAAGCTAAGTAATTCTTCAGTTTCTGCATCAGAGTGCGGTTTAAAATTTGGAAATTTTTTCATCATTTTTAAGTTCATCATGCTTGATCAATGTATATAGGTATTTAATTTAAGCTAGAATGATCCTAAATGATGTCTAGATGCATTTAGTTTATTGAAATGATAGAACCTATTAGTAATACATAAAATGAAAAAGAGCTCATTTTAGAGCTCTTTATGATGATTTTAGTTTTCACCACTCATTGGCACAAAACCATCAGTTTCCGGTGAGTATTCAACATAGTAAGATGAATCTCTCATTTTGTAGGCTTGTGAAACATTGTCAGGTTTAGTGCTGCACGCTTTGTTCAAAAGTTTGTATTCATCACGAGAAATACATTGACCTTTTTCATATGTTTTTAAAAGCCCTGTAATCATGCATACATCATATGGAGAGCGTTTCTCTCCAAAATAAATATAATCACCGCATTTCATTGGTATTGAGCCTGATTGTTCAGGTGGTAGTTCAATAGTTCGTATTCCTGCGTATGCAATGTTGGTCATTAAAACAAGCATTGAGAAAACGGTTTTAATCATATTTCATCCTCATAAATATAATGTAGTATATTATTCTGTTATCACTTTTTTCTTAGAGAATATTTTTCTCAAAATAATCAATAAGAATCCAACAACTAGACATATTACATGAATTCCTATGTAAAACCCAAGAATTTGAGAACCACCACCTGAAGTATTTCCCTCAGCCATGCCAGCTTGTAATGCTAAACTAGGAGATAAGAAAATAGTGCTTAAAATATTAATACCAATTGTTATTCCTGATAATGTAGGTTGGGAATAAAAGGATATTAAAGCGAGTAAGCTGCAAAGAATAGCAATGTACAAGCCAATTACAGGAATAAAGATAGAAATAGCAGCAAAAATTAATGCTACGATTGAAAGAGCTTTCATGTTAGTCTCCTACTAGTCATTGATTTCATTAGGTTTATAAGCACACAGAATGTGTGAAACGTGATGATAATATATTGTCGAATATTTGATGTGTAGTAACGAACAGTGTATATTGTTAACTAATGTTAGTGTGTAATTTACACCAAATTGTAGGTATTGAGCATGAACGTACATGAAAAAATTAGAAAACTGCGTGAAACCAAGCATTGGTCACAAGAAGAAATGGCTGAAAAAATGAGTATGTCATTGAATGGCTATGCAAAAATTGAACGTGGCGAAACGAAATTACATCTGGATAAGTTAGAGCAAATTGCACAGATTTTAGATATAGATATTGTTGAATTGATTAATTCTGGTGAACGAAATGTCTTCGTTCAATTCAATGAGAATTCTCATTTTGGTTCATCATTTCAGGGAGACAATGAGAAATCTCTATTGATTGAGATTGAAAAACTCAAATTATCGTTATCGCATTGTCAGCAATTATTGGAAGAAAAAGAAGGCTTTTTGAACAAGTTAGTAGAGCAAAAAGATAATGAAATAAAGCTACTTAGAGAAATGGTAGCGTTATTGAAGAAAGGGTAGGTAAATAAAGGGAATCAATGTTGATTCCCTTTATTTTTAGATACTTTTTTTCATACATTCCTCAACAAAATTTCCCCAAGCATTCATTAATAGTTTCCGTTGTTCAAGATAGGTTGAGCGATTGTAGGCATTACGAACTTGGTTTTTGCTTTGATGAGAAAGACAAGCTTCAAGAATTTCTAGATTCATTTCGGTAAATGTTTCGCTAAGATAGGTGCTTGCGATAGAACGTAATCCATGTGATGTTAATTGATCTTTATAACCGACTCGTTTAATTGCTGCATTTGCAGAGCTTGAATGTAATGATCTTTCAGGGTAACGTTGGCTTTGAAAAATAAAACGACTACGACCTGAAATATTTTTTAGCTTATTAAGTATTTTAAGCACTTGTGGCGACAACGGAACAGTAAAGGCTTTTTTCATTTTCATGCGCTCAGCAGGAATATTCCATAATGATTTTTCAAAATCAATTTCATCCCATAGTGCATTTGCAGCTTCACTTGGTCTTGTCATCGTCAAAAGTGAAAACTCAATTAGATATTTCACCATTAGATCTATATGAGAATTACGTAACGCAGACATAAATTCGGGAAGTTGTTCTGGGCGAATTGTTGGATGATGCGTTGTTCTATTTACATTGAACGCTTTTGATACGTTTACGCATTTATTAAATTCAATTACACCTTTATTAACAGCAAAGCCCATAATTTCATTTACAAGTGCAATTACAAGCTTCCCGGTATGAGAAACACCGCGTTCAAATAATGGCATAGCAATATCATGTAACTGTTGTGGTGTAATGTCAGCAATAGGATTATCACCTAAATATGGAAATACATATTTTTCAATTGTTCGCCAACGGCTTTTAAGTGTTGCTTCCTTGATTTCAGAAACTTTTTTTTGCTTCCATTGTGTTGCAATAGCAAAAAATGTGTTTTGTTGTCGCTGTAGTTGCAACAACTCGTTTTGTTTTATGTGTTCTTGGGGATCAATCTTGAGAGCAAGTAATTGACGATATTGTTCTCGTAATTCTCTTGCTTTTGATAATGTGATTGCTGGATATACGCCTAAAGCAATTTTTGCTCGTTTTTTTGTTAAAGGTCTATAATAATTGAATCGCCAAGATTTTGAGCCTGTTGGTGAAATGATTAAAAATAACCCATAGCCATCTGTTAATGTATATGGTTTATCAGATGCTTTTGCTTTTTTGATTTCTGTATCAACGAGTGGTTTTACTTTTTTAGCCATAACACACCATTTACGTATAGAAAATGAACATTAATGTATTTTAGTAACCAAAAATTTTATCCTTTTTGCAATGAGTTACTATTATGGTTACTAAAATTTTGAAATATGATGATACACTATGAATTATAAACAGTGTCAAAAAATAAGTAAATTATTGATTTAAGATGAAAATTATACAGGATGAATTATCATGAATTATAGATTTCAATTTTGGTTCAAAAACGCCATGATTTACCGCCTAACTAAATCCCTTGATTGGTCGGCACAAACCCTCTCCACCGCCCTTGGAAACAATCAATATCACCCTTGCCACCAATCGGAACAAAGCAAATTTGGTTGGTCTAAACCGCTCAAAGGCAGCGAACTTTTATATTTTGCTGTCGGGAAGCAGATTTTATTGCTCGCCCAAAAAGAAGAGAAAATTTTACCCTCTCATGTGGTAAAACGTGAATTAGACGCACGTGTGGAAAAACTCGAACAGGCGGAAAATCGTAAGCTGAAAAAAGTAGAAAAACAAACCTTAAAAGACGATGTGATTGCAACCTTATTACCTCGCGCATTCAGTAAATATCAACAAACTGCGATTTGGATTGATACAGAAAATAATTTGATTTATGTGGATGCAGCCTCGGCTAAACGCGCTGAAGAGGTGCTTGCGATGTTACGTAAATCATTGGGTTCGCTGCCTGTGGTGCCACTGACTTTCGCCAATGAACCGGCACTTATCATGCAAAACTGGATCGCCCAAGAAAATACGCCGGAATGGCTTGTGCCATTGGAAGAAGCTGAATTACGCGATAGCCAAACGAACGCTGTGATTCGTTGCAAACAGCAAGCGTTAGATAGCGAAGAGATTCTCTCTTTAGTCCATTCAAAGTTCGTCACCAAACTGGCACTGGAATGGGAAGAGCGTCTGTCATTTGTGTTAAACGAAGATTGCAGCCTGAAACGCTTAAAATTTGCCGATCAGATTCGAGAAAAAAATGACGATATTTTGAAAGAAGACTATGCCCAACGTTTCGATGCGGATTTTGTATTAATGACCGGTATTTTAAGTCAACTCACAGAAAATCTATTGCACGATTTCGGCGGAGAAAAAGAGCGGTTGTAATTCACAGTGAATTAACTCGCTGCTTATAGAAATAACAAGAACAAAAAGGCTATTTAAAATAGCCCTTTATTTTTATCGAACGATTTCTGCCGTGTAATTTAATTTATGTGTACATCGACGGAATACTGAATGTCTTTCGGTGGCATGTAGTTATCCAAAGCGCCTTTTACCATCGGTTCGCGATCTTTGGTTTCAATCACCATGGTCACTTTCAAATCACGTTTTTGCGCGTCTTTATCCCATGTAGCAAACAAGGTTTTCGCACCGTATTTGTTGTTTTATGTCACATAGGCATCCAAATAATTGCCTTCAAATTGAATGGATTTGACTTGTTGATACTCTCCGTTAAATGGTAACGGCACCCACAAATTTGCTTGACCTTGTGAACCTTTCGGCGCAATTAAGTCGTAAGTTTGGGTGAATTCATACAGATGAGAATCAGTATTGTAATTAGGTAAAGAGGTGTTGGCATAAGCCATTGCGCTGCAAGAAAGCACCGCAGTCGCGATAAGATGCTTCATCCAGAAGACTCCTTAAATTAGATTGGAAGTTAAACTTAACATAAATCCACCGAAGTGAACGAAAGCTATGCCAATGAATTTCAGGAAGAAGCTCAATGCAATCTAAGATTATTTTTGATGAGAGAAACTGAGGTGAAAATTTATCCATGAATAAACATTCAAACCTATTCAGAAACGCTGATGATGAATGTTACGAAATTCAAAAACATTGTTTTTTATGACCGTACTTGAAATGGCACAAGCTTATTCTGTTAATTTTGCCGCAATCCCCTGCGCACAAGCATAAGCGGAACTCCATGCCCACTGGAAGTTGTAGCCGCCAAGCCAGCCGGCAACGTCTAACACTTCCCCGATAAAATACAAGCCTTGTACTTTATTGCTTTCCATGGTTTTGGACGAAATTTCATGGGTATCCACGCCCCCCATAGTCACTTCTGCGGTGCGATACCCTTCCGTGCCATTCGGCACAAACTGCCAGTGGTGGATTAAATTCACCAAATTTTCTAACCGCACTTTACTTAATTGGGCAATGGCTTCGTCTTGTATAAACCCCTGAGCAAGCCATAATTCTACCAATTTTTTGGGTAATAAACGGCTTAATACGGTTTTTAACTGTAATTTCGGTGAAGATTGGCGCAGTTCGTTTAAATGATGACGAATATCGTTATAAGGCAATAAATCAAGATGAATACTTTCACCCGGTTGCCAATAGTTGGAAATTTGCAAAATCGCCGGTCCGGATAAACCGCGATGAGTAAACAGCATTTGGTGGGTAAAGGTTTTGTGTTGATTGGTCGCAGCGACATCCAAGGAAATGCCGGATAACACGGCATAAAACTTATCGCACTCACGCCAAGTAAAAGGCACCAAACTTGCCCGTGGCGCAATCACACTAATGCCGAATTGCTCGGCAATTTGATAACCGAAAGGCGTCGCCCCTAAACCCGGCATAGACAAACCGCCCGTTGCGACAACTAAATGAGTGCAATACAACGTTTCGCCGTTTGCCACGACAGAAAATCCGTTTTCCGTTTTTGCCACAGCAGAAATGCTTTGTCTTAAGGCAATCTCTACGCCGTATTTTTTACATTCCGCCAGTAGCATATTGACGATATCTTCCGCACCGTTATCGCAAAACAACTGACCGAGCTCTTTTTCGTGATAAGGAATGTCGTACTCTGCCACTAAACCGATAAAATCCCATTGGGTAAAGCGTTTTAAGGCAGATTTCACAAAATGGGGATTTTGGCTGAGATAACGACCTGAAGAAAGTTCCATATTGGTGAAATTACAAAAACCACCGCCGGACATTAAAATTTTCCGTCCGACTTTTTTGCCGTTATCTAAAATTCTGACTTTGCCACCGCACTTTGCCAATTGCGACGCACAAAATAAGCCTGCCGCCCCGGCACCGATAATGAGTGTTTCAATGGCATGGTTGCTCACTGCAACTCTCCCTTTTGCATGAAACCGACCATTTTCATTTTCTGAATAGTGGCACGACGATCCACCGCGGAGTTACCTGAATCTAAGATTTGCTGCCAATAGTCAAGAGCGGTGGAATAATCACGTGTTTTTAAGGCTTCTGCCGCCAACAAAGATAACGCGGAGACTTCTTTTGAATCTTGCGCTAACGCCTCTGCCAAGAATTGTTGCACCTGTGGCGTAATCTGTTGATGTGCCTGGAGATACAATGCCATGGCCATCAAGCCTTGCGTCGTCGGCTTACGACCGTCAATTCTTTCGGCATTGCCATAACAAACAAGGGCGCTGTCAAAATCGTTATTCTGCATATAGGCGTCACCCAGCTTAATCCAATTTTCCGCGCTATTCGGATCTTGACGTAATTTATCCTGAATTTTGCCGATAATCGCCTCGGTTTTATTTTCTTCCGGCGTTTCGAGTTGCTGATTATGTTGTGTAATTTGTTCCTGCTCACCTTGCTGTGCGCGGGAAAAACGTTCCAAAGAAAAATAATAGGCTAAAGGAATAACAAGCAATAAAGCGAAAACCAGGAGCGTCGATTTAAGCTCAAATTTGACCGCACTTTTCTCTTTTAAGGATTGAAAGCGCGGTCGATTTTCCGCCTGTTTTTCCGGTTCAAGCGGTGATGAACTGCGACTGGAATACCAAATCAACCCAAATGCTGCGAGCAACAAGCCTATCGGCAATAACCAAAGCAATGCGGTATTCCATTGGAACGGTGGCTTATAATTGACGAAGTTACCGAAACGCGATGTCATGGAATCAATAATTTGCTGATTGGTTTTACCTTCATTCACCATGTTATACACCTCGATGCGCAAATCGTAGGCAATCGGTGAATTAGACTCGACTAAATTCTGATTTTGACATTGTGGGCAACGTAAAGATTTCGCCAATTCCACGGCGCGAGTACGATCCGCCTGGTTATGAAATTCAAAGGTATCCACCATTTCAGCAATGGCATTGACACTGATCAATAAAAAAATTAACGCGAAAAATCGTTTCATGGTTGTAATAGCTGGTTAAGTTGAGGCACGAAAATTTTTTGCCAAGTTTCCCGATCTAATAAGCCGGAATGACGATAACGAATAATACCGTTGGCATCCACTAAATAGGTTTCCGGCGCGCCGTCTACACCAAGTTTTAACGCCAATTCACCACGGCTGTCATCAATGACTAAGGTGTAGGGATTGCCCATATGTTGCAGCATCGCAATGCCATTTTGCGGTTTGTCACGATAGTCCACGCCCACGATGGGAATCTCTTTTGCTAACTCAAGCAATAATGGGTGTTCTTGCTGACAATAACCGCACCAGCTTCCCCAAATATTGATCAAAAATGGGCGTTTCGGAAAATCTTTCGGGCTGAGTGTTTGACGATTATCCAATAAATTCGCCTGATAAAACTCAGGTACAGGCTTATCAATTAAAGCGGAGGCAATTTTTTTCGGGTCTTGATTCAATCCCGCCAACAATAAAAGGCATACGCCAAGTAACAATGCTAATGGCAGGAAGAAAATTACTTTTCTATTCATCACGTTTTCCTCTTCGCTTCGTCATCAGTACAGAACACAATGCACCAAATGCCATCAATACACCACCGAACCACAACCAACGAATCAACGGTTTGTAATGGAGTCTGAACGTAAATTCACCCTTGCCTAGCGGATCGCCCATAACAATATACAAATCGCCCCAAAAACCACCGGACAACCCTACTTCACTCATGGTCATAGTACGCACATCATAATAACGGCGTTCAGGCTGTAATTCGGCATACGGCTTGCCCTTTTCTGTCACGCTAAACGTTGCCACTTCAGCGGTAAAATTCGGGCCGATTTCATTGGAAAATCGTTCATAGTGAAAATTAAATGCGCCAAGTTGTTGGCTTTGTTGTGGAGATAAACGTACACCAATTTCACTACCGAAATAACTGCTCATGACGGCGCCCATCGTTGCAATGGCAACACCGCTATGAGCAAAAATCATCGCATAGTGAGAAAGAGCTAACTTACGCCAGTTTTGCCATAATGTTGCCAATAATAACCAAATCGCTAAGGTTAGTAGAAAATAGGCTGTCCATTTAAACTGTAACGCAGCGTCATTTTGCATAAAGTGGTGAATGACCAAATAGGAAAGCAACAACGACGGCAACAATAACACGGCACGGTTTAATAAAATGCGTTTATCTGCTTTTTCCCAATGCAAGCCGAGCGAAATCACCATGGCAATTAACACTAACGCAATCAGCGGAAGGAAAATACTGTTGAAGTAAGGCGCACCAACAGAAATAGAGCCCCAATTCATGGCTTGGAATAGCATTGGATAGAAAGTGCCGAGAAACGTGCTGACGGTAGCGATGCTCAATAAAACATTCAAAAAAAGCACCGCACTTTCTTTAGAAAGTAACTTTAATTTCACAGATTGTTGCTGCATATTCGCTTTGAAAGCAAACAAACCGAGCGCCCCAACAGTCAACAGGAAGAAAATCACAAGCAATGCAGTGCCTCGCTGGCTATCGACTGCAAAAGCATGTACGGAAGTTAATGCTCCTGAGCGCACAATGAAAGTACCGAGTACACTGAGTGCGAAAGCTAAAAGCGAGAAAAGCGTCGTCCAATAATTAAAAATACCTCGTTTTTCACTCACGATCAGACTATGCAGTAAAGCCAAACCTAATAACCAAGGCATTAATGACGCGTTTTCTACCGGATCCCAGAACCACCAGCCGCCCCAACCTAGTTCGTAATACGCCCACCATGCGCCCAGCACGATGCCTAACGTTAAAAACAACCAAGAGACCAATACCCAAACCCGCATCACGCGGGCAATTTGGCTTTCTAAATGTTGATGCAATAATGCAGTAATACTCAACGCAAAATTCACTGCAAAGCCGACATAACCGAGATACAACAACGGCGGATGAAAAATCAGCCCCACATCCTGCAACATCGGATTCAAATCGCGGCCTTCCAATGGTGCGGGAAATATGCGTCCATATGGATTGGAGAAAAAAACGATAAAGACGGCAAAACTAAAACAAATTAAGCCTAGAATCACCAAACTCTGCGCCACAAAAGTGCGGTCATTTTTTCGATTAAATAATGCAAACAGCACAACCCAAACTGAAAGTGAAAATAACCAAAACAACATCGAGCCTTCATGCCCGCCCCAAGTCGCCGCGATTTTAAAGAAAGTCGGCAATTGAGAATTCGAATGGGCCGCGACATATTCCAAGGTAAAATCATCGGCCGCAAAGGAATACGCTAAAATGGAAATGGCGACTAACGTAAATAAGCCGAAGCAATAGCTTAATCCCCAAGCTAATTGGGTTAATGCGGGCTTACGCAACCAAAGCCCAAGTTGTGGAACAACGGCGAGCAACAACGCGCTCATCGTAGCAAGAAGAAGAGAAAGAAAGCCTAGTTCGGAGAGCATAAAATAATCTCGTGTTTTAGATTGTCATGTTGGTTTTGTGGATGATCACTTCAGGTTTCGCCTGCATTTTATACTGCCTCTTTAATAAAGAAGAGGTTAGGAGGAGATTTTAACGATATTAAACAACCCATAAGGTTGAAATCACTTCTGCCAAATCTCCCCTTCCCCTCTTTGCTAAAGAGGGGAAAGTTAGATAAAAACGTTTAAAATTTTAACCGCACTTTACTCGTAGAAAAAACAAATCAGATTTCCTTCTTTGAGCCGTCTTTCTTTTTTATTTTTATTTGCCAAAGAAAATAACGCCAAACAAAAAGGCGTATTTTACTACGCCTTTTGATACAAACAAAAACCTTATCATGCGGTGGTAAGCTGTCCTGCGTACAAGATAAAGTAACGCAAGCATAACACCCCGATCAAGTCGAAAATCGACACTAGGATGATAAAGTTCTTGTTGAATTTCCAACGATCGCTAACAAACATATTGGCAATCAACGGAATTAAGATACCGATAAAGAATACCCCAATCCAGAAGACTGCGCCCCAGAAGCCGGATAACGCATTATGTAACGCCACCACCTTTTGTCCGCCACCGAAGTAGAGTCCAACGAAGAAACATACTAATAAACCAAACTCGGTAACCATAATCGGCACTTCAAATTTATGAATGAAGTGAGATTCATGGGAATCACCTTTTAATTTACCTGCAATAAGGATAAATAAGAAGGTGGCTGCGATACCTGATGATGTACCTGAGGCTAGGAATAGCGCCGGTAATACCGGGTTATTCAGCATCGGGTAGCTAATCAACGCGGAAAGTAAGAAGCCGGTATAAGCCCCTAACACGGCAGCTAAAACGAATAGGATAACTTCACATGGACCAACCACGCGTTCAATTGCATTAATCCATTTCACTAAGAAACCCAGTTTTGGCATGAAACGATTAATCAAGGCAGCGATCTCATCTTTAAAAATCACTGCACACCATAACACGAGGAAGAGCATATACACTTGGAATAACATTACCCCCATAGACATTACAGAGTTGAATTGATAGTTAAACATCAATTTCCAGAATGTCCAAGGACGTGCCAAGTGGAAAATTAACAGGGTTAAACCAATTAATGTTGGCACAGAACCTAAAACGGCGGCCGCTCGGATAATCCAGTTTTTGCTAGGATTTTCTAATTTGTGACTACGTTTATAAGCAATCGCTAATTGTACCGCACCGGAAGAAATACCAAGTAAGAATAAATAGATAGCGATTGTTGAATCCCACACCAAATTAGGTGTATGAAACGGAACAGGATAATCTAATGTCATCTTCTTGGCTCCCCGTGTTGGAATGGAATATGGTAAAGATTTGGTTGCGTACCTAATTCCACTTTAGTGCGATAAACCGGATTTTCTTTCACTTTGCGGGAAACTGCACTGCTTGGATCATTCATATCGCCAAAGGTTAATGCCTTGGTTGGACAAGCTTCTACACAAGCAGGTTGTTTGCCAGCTGCTAAGTTTGTATCGCGACAGAAGTTACATTTATCCGCAGTACGGTGTACCGGGTGAATGAAACGTACGCGGTAAGGACAAACTGCAACACAGTATTGGCAACCTACACAAAGATCTTTATGCACATCTACGATACCTGTTTCAGGATCAATAAATGATGCACCGGTCGGACAAACTGCCACACAAGGGGCGTTTGTACAGTGTTGGCAAGATTGACGGAAAAACTCGTATTCTTGATTTGGGAATTCGCCATAAGGTTCACTACGAAGAATTTCCAAACGTGAAACGCCTTCAGGAACGTGGTTTGTTTCACGACAAGCATCCATACAAGCGGTACAGCCGATACAAGCTGTTTCGTCGTGTACCATTGCATAGCGTTTCGGTTTATCCGCCTTTTCCTCTTTCGCTAAAGAGGTCACTGATGTTCCCGTCATAAGGATTAATGCCCCCATGCCGGAAACAAAGTTTCGGCGTGAACAAGCTGTCATTATTTATCCTTTTGTTCGGTTGATTGCGTTTGTGATTGTGCTTCTTTTGCCGCTTTGCGTTTTTGTTGTTCGCCGTGGCAATCTACACAAAGTTTCACACGATTTTTCGGTTGAATACCTTTCATCGCATCATCTTTCGGGTGTAATGTATGGCAGCTTGCACAAGGCAATTTCATTGCGTGAACATCGTGCGCCCAAAGTTTTTCACGAAGTTTTGCCGGTTGGTGACAAGCAAAACAAACTTGGTTTTGTTCTTGTGCGCTATACATCGGTTTTTTATCACCAAAGATATCGCCATCAAAACGCATCACATCTTTTGCACCACGACGGTGATCTTCCGAAATATTACCGTGACAGTTTACACAGTTAATCGGTTTACCCGTGTTAGGACTTTTTTGATTTAAGTGTGCGCCGTGGAATTTACCGAAATGTAATTCACCACCGGATTGATCTAAAGTTTGACTTTTATCGGCTTTATCAAATTTATGACATTTTGCACAATATTGGTTCGGATCACGTTGGTTATCCAATTGTGGCTCATAAGTGAGTTGAGAGGCAGGTGTTTTTGCCATCTCTTCCGCACTTGTAGTCATTGGCATTGCCGCAAGCATTGCAAGCAATGCAAGGGATTTTGCCGATTTACTGATTAAAGAAGTTAAATTCATTCTGATTACCTCAAATATAGGGTTAAAAATGGCCGCACTTCGACACTTTAGTTACAAAGTGCGGTTCTTTTTTTATTGTTTTGTTGCGGTATCTTCAGCTAATTTGCCATTGGATTTCGCTTCTTTTACCCATTGAGGTACAACAGTTTCTAAGAATTCTTTTTTCGCTTTACGTTCTTTCTCGATATCAATACCCATTACTTTCCATGCTTTATCAGCTGTAGAAATATCTGGTACTTCAACTGGAGTTTTCACGCCATGTTTAGTTAAGATTGCTGCAAGTTTAGCGCGTGCATCTGCTGCTTTGTCTATGCCTGAACCTAATACGCGAAGCATTACATCAGGTGCGTGCATGTGACCACCGTGGCTTGCTGCTGCGTAGTCCCAACGCCATTGAGCGTGACGGATATCCATTAAAACAGGTTCCATTTCTTCTTTAGTTGCACCTGCATCCCATGCCGCTTTCGCTTCAAAGTGAGCACGAACGACTTGATCTTCTAAACGACCCATTACATCTTTCACTTCTTTTTTACGTGAAGCAACGATGTCTTTAAGTTTTTCTTTGCTTTGATCGTGACAGTTTGCACAGGTGGTATCAAATGCATCGAATGGGTTTTGGATTTGGTGGTCGGTGTAAACTTTACCGTCTTTACCTTGTACTTTAGGCATGTGACAGTCGATACAAGTTACGCCGTTTTTACCGTGCATACCTAAAGACCAAATTTCAAAGTCAGGGTGTTGTGCTTTTAACATTGGTGCTTTAGAAAGAGAGTGCGTCCAGTCGGTGAAACCGATGTCATCGTAGTATTTTTCGATATCATCAACAGTTTGACCGTTATCCCATGGGAAGGTCACTTGTTTTAAGTCGCCCGCGAAGTAGTATTCAACGTGACAGTTTGCACAGATTTCAGCACGTTTTTCAGTGCGAGCAGCTGTGTTAAAGCTTAAGTTAGTTTGTTCTTTACCTTCAGCTTTTGCTTTTGCTTGAAGTGCATTATTTAAGTGATCTAATGCACGAAGAACGTGTGGACGAGCAATACGTAATGCAGGTTTGCCTTCAGCAAAGTCTTTTGATGTGGTGTCGTGACAGTCAGCACAACCGATTGAGTTCACCACTTCTGCACCACCTTTAGCCCATTTACCACTAAAGTAGCCATCTTCACCCCATTCCGCGATTAAACGTGGAACGTCCGGACCTTTACAAGTCCAACATGCCATTGGTTGTGGGCCATCAGTCGTAGTTTTTGGTGCGCCGGTACGTAAAATATCACGTACGTCTTTCACTGCATAAACGTGACCACGCGGCGCGTTATATTCTTTCGCGAAAGCATAACCGCCCCATAACACGATCAAACGAGGGTCTTGTTCATCTGCATAGATGATTTTGTCGCCTTTTTCAGTCGCTTTCCAAGACTCAAATTGTTTAGGGTATTTTTCAGCAAATTTCTCATTTACTGCTTCAATTTTTAGGTTCGGATTAGGTGCTTCAACAGGTTGCTCAACCGGTTTGTACACCAATTCCGCCATCGCCGAATTACATACGCCGAAAGCTGCAAAAGAAGCTGCTACGAGTAGGCTTTTTCTCAATGCGTTCACGATAATCACTCCAATAAGGTTATAAAATGGCTTCTACTAGAATTAATAGAAGGTTACAAAAACATCTGTTATCAGCTCATTACTAATGAGAATTTTTATCATTAATAACAATATGATAGAAGACATAAACGACTTAAAATCAGCGGTAAAATAGCGAAATAATCATAATTTTTCTATGGATATTTGCAGTTTTCTTGCTCTTGATCAATTTTTAAAATCTAGGACTTGATTTTGTTTATTTTTGTAGCATCATTATCGATATATCCAAACCTCAAAAATACCTATTCATAGGTATTTAATCAAATACCCACTCTAAAACCGTCAATTTACATGTAACCATAAAGAGGTATTAGATTTAATACCCTATGCTACATTTACTTGAACGAAACAAAAAGGCTAAATTCCGAAAAGAATTTAGCCTTTTAAAAAATAAGTGCGGTCAAAAACAGCGCTATTTTTTCTAAAAATTAAATCAATTTAATTTTCCTTATTTGGTATCACCTGCTGATGTTTCTCTTGTTCTTGACCTTCTAATGCATCACGCGCAGAACGAATGCTACGCTCAATAATTGGCGCTCTAGGGTCATCTTTCGGTAACAGTTTTAACATCATTGCCCATGTGACGGCTGCCATTTTGTAATCTTCCGTTTCAAAATAACTAAACGCCAGCAAACTTAAGGCTTCAATATTGCTGTGATCCTCACGAATCACTTCGCGTAATAAATTATTGCCTTTTAACTTGTCCGTCGTGTCTTCAGAAAACATTAAAACACGAGCATACCCGAGCTTATACTGGTTATTATCAGGTTCTAACTTATTCGCACGAGCAAAACTATCCAATGCCATTCTTGGTTGTTGCAAATTCATACCAAGTTGTCCCAATAACCACCAATTTTTCGCGTTGTTTGGGTTTTTCTGTAAATCAACTCGAAGTGCGGTCGCAAATTGTTGCATTTCTGCTTCATCTAGCGGGTTGGTGGTCTCACTTTTTATGCGCTCATAAAAGTACGGTAGTTTTTCTGCCGTTTTTTCTAACATGATTTCCGATTGCCAAGAACCCACTGCAAAATATGCGGCACCCGACAAAATTGCTAATGCTAAGAAACCGGAAACAAACCATAACTTGCCGTAATTTTTCTCACTGAGAAAAGTACTTTCAGCCTGCTGAGGAATATCTTCCAAAAGGGATTGTTGCAGCTCTAATTTAAGCTGTTTGGTATTTTCTAATAATCCTTGATTTTCATCTATTTCCAGCTCTTTTAAGCGCTCGAAATAAAAGGCTTTATTGAGATCATCGCGTTTTACTGACGTACTTTTTTTGGCTTTTAATAACAACGGGAAAAAACAAATTAACGCGGCAACCAACGTTAAGATGAGAATGCTTAACCATAAATTCATCTATCATTCTCCTTGTTTAATAAAGTATTCAAACGGTTTTGTTGTTCTTCAGTTAACACATTAGTAGCACTTTCCGTTGCATGGCTCACTTGCTCACTTTGCGAACGTTTGCGACGGAAAAGTACCAAAACGCCAAGCAAAATGAAAAGAATCGGCGCACACCAAAGAATCATAGTAGCGGGAGTTAACGGCGGATCATAAGTGACAAAATTACCGTAGCGATCCACCATGTACTGCACAACATCTTGTTTAGATTTGCCTTCTTGCAATAACTCAAACACTTTGCCACGCATATCCACCGCGATCACTGCGTTGGAATCGGCAATGTTGTTATTCTGACATTGCGGACAGCGTAATTCCTGCGTTAACGCGTGATAATCATCTTCCTGTTGCGGTGAACTGAAATTCAATGCATCAATCGCTGCAGAAGCACTAACGCTAAACAAAAGTGCGGTAGAAAATAAAAGTGTTTTTATCATTACTCTTTCCCTCCGCCTAATTTTTGATAAATCGGCTGCAAGGTTTCCTGCCAAACTTTTTCGTTTACATCACCGGCATAGCGATAATGAATCACGCCATTGCCATCAACAATAAAGGTTTCCGGCGCGCCATACACCCCTAAATCTAAAGCAAAAGACCCTTTTTCATCTTTCAACACGACCTGATAAGGATTACCAAGATCCTTCAGCCATTTTATCGCTTTCGCGTTATTATCTTTATAGTCCAAACCAATGATCGTCACCCCTTGTTTCGCCAATTGGTTCAGATATTGGTGTTCGGCATAACAAGTAGGACACCAGGTCGCCCATACATTGAGTAAAACCGGTTTGCCTTGCTTAAACAAGGATTCATCATAGGTTTTCTCTGAAAGCAAATCCGGTAACGTTTTTGCCGGAACAGGTTTACCCACTAGCGCAGATTCTAATGTTTTCGGATCATCGCCTTGTGAATTGCGTTGCAACTGCACCAGAAATGCCATCGCTAAACCTAAAAAAATGATTAAAGGTAAATATAATTTTTTATTCATTATCAATACTCTATTACGCCAATGAAGATTTATTGCGCATTTTCACTGCTTAAAATTTTGCTAAAGCGATAACGACGGTCAAACATACACAATAAACCGCCCAGCGCCATAAACAACCCGCCTAGCCAAATCCAACGAATAAACGGTTTATAATATAAGCGTAATGCCCAGGCGTTATTCTCTAATTTTTCACCTAATGCCACATATAAATCACGGGTAAAGCCCCAGTCGATAGCCGCTTCAGTCATCGGCATTTTGCTTACGGTATAAAGACGTTTTTCAGCGAATAATGTCGCTTCGGTTTTACCATGATAGGTGATATCAATTTGTGCTTTTCCACCAATATAGTTAGGCCCGTTAGCATCGCTAATGCCCTTGAAGGTGAAATCATAGTCAGCAATTTGTACGGTATCTCCCACACTCATGCGGACATCACGTTCAACACTGTAGTTTTGGCTGAACGCAATTCCCCAAACGGTCATCGCCACCCCTAAATGCGCCAACACCATGCCCCAGTGGGAACGGGATAATTTTGTAACTCCTTTCAAGAAACTTTCCCGATGGGTAGCCCGTTGATGCATTTCATAAAGGCTAAGCAATACGATAATCACTGCCATCATGGTGCCTAACACAGCACTGACGGTAAGTTTGTCTTGCAATAAATAAGGCAGTGCAAAACCGGCAATCAGCATGATAATCAAACTCACAATCACCGGCGTGCGAATTGCAGAGAATTGGTCACGACGCCACTTCACAAGCGGACCAATACCTAACAGCAAAGCAAACGGTGTCATAATAATCAGGAACATTTGATCAAAGAACGGCGCACCAATAGAAATGGAGCCTAAGCCTAACTGTTTGTGTACGAGAGGCAACAATGTTCCCAACAATACGACACAAAGTGCGGTCATTAATAAAATATTATTTAACAACAACAGGCTTTCACGGGAATAACGCTCCGCATTATCACGTGAACGAATTTGGCTTCCTTTGTAAGCATACAAGGTCAGTGAGCCGCCAATCACCACGATTAAATAGACTAAGACATATAAACCACGGGTTGGGTCAGAGGCAAAGGCATGTACGGAAACCAAAATACCGGAACGCACCAAGAATGTGCCAAGCAAACACAAGGAGAACGCAGAAATTGCGAGTAACACCGTCCAGGCTTTAAAAGACCCACGTTTTTCCGTTACTGCTAAAGAGTGCAACAACGCGGTACCTGCCAACCAAGGCATGAAGGAGGCATTTTCTACCGGATCCCAGAACCACCAGCCGCCCCAGCCGAGTTCATAATATGCCCACCAAGAACCAAGCACGATACCAAGTGTTAAGAACACCCAAGCGGCCATCGTCCAAGGGCGCGACCAACGAGCCCAAGCGGTATCAAGTTTACCGGTCATCAAAGACGCGATGGCAAAAGCAAAGGCGACAGAAAAACCTACATATCCCATGTATAACAATGGCGGATGGAAAATCAACCCGACATCCTGCAATAACGGGTTAAGTTCTTTGCCGTCCACCGGAAATTCAGGGAAAGTACGGTTAAATGGATTGGAGGTAAATAACATGAAAAGTAAGAAACCAATGCTGATAATCCCCATGATACCAAGCACACGAGCGGTTGCTTCTTGTGGTAAGTGTTTACTAAACAATGCTACTGCTGCGCTCCACAAAGAGAGCAACCAAATCCATAATAACAATGATCCTTCATGGGAACCCCATACTGCAGACAAACGATAATAAATTGGCAATGTCGTGTTAGAGTTATTCACCACATATTGCACGCTGAAATCGTTAACAGCGAACAAATAAAATAAGGCGCCAAAAGAAAAAGTTAACACGACAAACAAACCATATGTCATTGGACGCGCTAAGGACATCATTTGTACACTTCCTTTTTCCGCCCCCCATAAAGGGAAAATCGCCAATAAAATGGCGATTGCTAAGCTTAGCGCTAAAGCATAATTTCCTAATTCTGCAATCATTACTGACCTTCTTTCATTTTTTCTTGACGATCGCGTTCACTCTCACCTTTCAGATCAGAAACACCCATCGGTTTATGTACTTTTTGCATTTGTTTTTCTAAATCCGGTGGCACGTAGTTTTCATCGTGTTTCGCCAACACTTCGCTTGCTTCTAACAAGGTTGGTTCTTTTAAAATACCTTGTGCAACAATGCCTTGACCTTCACGGAATAAATCGGGAAGAATCCCTTCATATTCAACACTGATAGATGGACCAATGTCGTTCAAATCGAAACGAACTTTTAAGCTTTTCGGATCACGTTCTACCGTACCGGCAACAACCATGCCACCGACACGAATACGTTGTCCAACTTCCGGTTTTTGATCAGCATCATCGTTTTTACCGTAAATCACTTCTGATGGTGTATAGAACAGATCGATATTTTGGCGTAACGCGTATAACACTAAAGCGGAAGCCACAGCCACACCTAACAGTACGAATAAGACCACGGATAAACGAGATTTACGTCTCGGGTTCATAGCGTATCTCCTTTTTGTTTCATTTGTTGTAAACGGGCTTCACGTTGTTGTTCACGTTTGATGGATTTTAGCACCGCACTTTTGCCTGCAAGACTCTGCACGATAAGCACCACAATCGCCAATAAGCTCAGACCATAAGAAAGCCACACATAAAAACCGTAGCCTCCCATATCCAGTAATTCACTCCAAGATTCAAAAAACATAATTCCCCCGGTTCAACCTAAAATTTTTCAGCCAATGCTTTTACCCATGGGCGTTTAGCATCTTCTTTCAATAATTCGTTGCGGTAACGTACCAACGTCAACCAAATAGATAACGTCATGAAACCAAAGATACATAAAATCAACGGCAGCAACATTGGTGTAGCAATAGATGGTCGTTCTAATTTTGTGATACTTGCACCTTGATGTAAGGTATTCCACCATTCCACCGAAAAGTGAATGATCGGCAAATTCACCACACCAACAAGGCACAAGACAGAAGCGGCTTTTGCACCGACATTGCGATCTTGAAAAGCGGAATACAATGCCAACACACCTAAATATAAGAAAAACAGAATTAACTCGGCAGTTAAGCGGGCATCCCATACCCACCAAGCACCCCACATTGGTTTTCCCCAAATCGCACCGGTCACCAACGCCAAGAAGGTAAATAATGCCCCAATAGGCGCCATGGCAATCATTGCCAATTGTGCCTGCTTAATTTGCCACACAAGTGCAACTAATGCCGCAACCGCCATGGAGCCATAAACCCCCATCGACCAAATTGCTGTCGGCACATGCACATACATGATGCGGAAGCTATTGCCCTGTTGATAATCCGCAGGCGCAAATGCGATACCCCACACGATACCAACACTCAATAACAGCGCGGTCAGGATTGCAAGATAAGGGCTGAACTTACCACATAATTGATATTGAGTTTCCGATTTTGCATAAGGATGCAACCACTTCCACATAAACTATCCTCTATTGATCTAAACTAATCCGTAATGCCGTTGCTATGGCAAAAGGAGATAATGTCACCACGGCGGCTAAAATCGCGCCAAGAATGGCCAATTGCCCGCCGTAAGGTAAATTTAATCCGGCGGCATCTAACACCGACGCGGAAAAAATAAGCACAGGAATAAACAGCGGGACAACCAACAAACTCAACAGCACACCGCCCTTACGCAGCCCCACCGTAAGCGCCACACCAATAGCACCGAGACAGCTCAATACCGGTGTGCCCAATAATAATGTCAGAACTAGCGCCCACCAAATTGATATTTCCAATGACAGCAATAATGCTGCAATAGGCGATAATAAAATTAACGGCAAGCCTGTTAGCAACCAATGCGCCAGCACTTTCGCCAACGCCGTTAATACCAACGGTTGAGACGTCAACATCACCTGTTCCAAAGAACCGTCAATAAAATCATCACGAAACAAACGCTCAAACGACAATAACGCTGACAACAACGCCGCCACCCAAGCCACACCGGGCGCGATACGAGAAAGCAGTTTCGGATCAGGCCCAATAACCAATGGAAACAAGGTAATCACGATAAGAAAAAACCACAACGGATTAAGAATCTCCGCCTGTTTGCGCATGGCAATTTGTAGTTCGCGTTTAATAATATTCCAAAAGATCATGCCATCACTCTGTACACTTAAACTGTTCTAAATTGATTTTTTTCAACCGAGCACTCGGCACTTCCTGATGGCTGGTTAATATTACAATACCGCCATTTTGTGCGTGTTGCTCAAAAAGTGCGGTCAAAACCGCCACTCCTTTTTTATCGATAGCGTTAAATGGCTCATCTAAAATCCATAACGGCGCTTTTGATAACCACAAACGAGCCAACGCAATACGTTTTTGCTGTCCGGCAGAAAGTTGTGCTGCAGGAATATCTTCTCGACCGAGCAAACCGACCGTTTGTAATACCTCCCACAACAAATCATCACCCTGATGGCAATGCCCGATTTGCTGATAAAAGCGCAAATTTTCCCAAGCAGTTAATTCAGGCTTAATGCCGCTCTGATGCCCTAAATACAACAAATCATAATGGAAAATTTCACGCTGTTTAGTAATCTCTTCAGAATTCCACCGCACTTTTCCTTCCAGTGGTGAAGCAAGGCCTGCAATAATGCGTAGCAAACTGGTTTTACCAATGCCGTTATGCCCTTCAATTTGCACGAAATCTCCCGCCTGAATTTGTAAATTCAAGTATTGGAAAAGGACTTTATCGCCACGTTGGCAAGCGAGATTTTCGAGAATTAATTGATTTACCATAACAGATTGTTTCACAGACTTATTTTTGCGGGGCATTCTATCATAAGGAAATTAAATGGCAGGGTTAAATAATATAACCACTTAGAGGTAGTTTAACTACTTTTTGACTTAGAACAAATTTCGTTCTTTGTTACAAATACGAATACCTCTCATAATGTGCGAAACCCTTGATATAACTGAGTTAATTCGTGGGTTATTCCCGATGTTTAACCGTTAACGTAACGTAGCAAACGACCGCAATCACAGAACAAAGCACCATGGCGAATAACATTGGCGCCGCCGAATTGATCGGCAATAAAGACACCAAAGATCCCATGCAAGCGCCAATGCCAAACCGTACGCTCCCGACCATAGAATTCGCCGATCCTGCCGAATTGGGGAACTTTTCTAAAATAGAGGCCATCGCATTAGAGGAAATCAATGGATTTTGTCCCACAAACACTGCTACGCCCAGCGCCATTGACCAAAAACCCAAATCTAATAACGCCACAAGCAACAACCAGATGCCCGCCAAACCTTGTATCCCAAGCCCCAAACGGAACATGGTCTCCGCCCCCCATTTAGCCACTAAACGCCCATTTAAGAATGAACTAAAGGTCATCACGCCAATGTTCAACATAAAGAAATAGCCGAAATTTTCAGGCTTGATGCCGTAAATCCCGATATACACAATCGATCCTGCCGTTAAAAACGCAAATAAGCCGGCAAAGGCAAAGGACGTTGAGAACATATAACCTAACACCGGTTTTTGTTTCCATAACGCCATAAAATTACGGGCAATAATATTCAAGCGTAACGGAATCCGATTTTCTTTATGATGCGTTTCCGGCACCACAAAAAAGACCAGCAAAATACTCAATAGTCCCATGAAAGCAGTCACATAAAAAATGGCGTGCCAATGGAAAAAATAGACAATATAACCACCGACAACCGGTGCGATCAACGGCGCAATCATAAACACCAGCGTAATTGTCGACATCATTTTGGAAAGTGCATTCTTGTCAAACAAATCACGCAACAATGCGCCCACCAATACCACCGGCGCCGCACCAAAAAAGCCCTGAACAAAACGAAGTGCGGTGAAATTTCCGATAGAATGGATTTGCGTTAAAATCAATGCCGCTATCGCAGAAACCGTTACGCCTAACAAAATAATTGGCTTGCGTCCAAAACTGTCACCGAACGGTCCCCAGAATAATTGCCCCAGCGCCAAACCATAAGCAAAAGCGGTTAGCGTATGTTGCACCTGATCGTTTGTGACCTGTAAATCCTGCGCAATATTCAAAAACGCCGGCAGGTACATATCCACACCCAATGGCGGCAACATGGACAAAATACCCAACGCCACCACAAAAATAAAATTCGTTTTGACTGTTTTATTTGAACTCAAACTAGGATTCTCCACCTAAGTATGCGATTTCTTCCTCTGTTAGAGGACGAAATTCTCCTTCGCCTAAATCATCATCTAGCACCAAATTACCGATTTTCCAACGATGCAACCCGACAACTTTATTCCCTAATGCAGCAAACATCCGCTTTACTTGATGATAACGTCCCTCGCTGATCGTCAAATTGACATTGTAATCATCCAAAATTTCTAACTCAGCCGGTTTGGTCGGCTCCTTTTCCCCACGCAATAAAATACCCTCAGCACAAGCCTGCGCATAGTTCGCCTCAACGGGATCTGCCAAGGTCACCAAATAGGTTTTCGGGTAATGGTGTTTGGGTGAGGTAATACGGTGAGACCACTGCCCATCATCCGTCAACAGCACCAAACCTGTGGTATCCACATCCAACCGCCCGGCACTGTGCAAACAGGTAGATAAAGGATAATCAAAAAATTGATAAATCGTCGGATGATCGCCATCTTCATGGGAGCAAATGTAACCTTGTGGTTTGTGCAACATAATGTATTGCCCGTTTTCTACCCACGTTAAACGCTCACCATCATAATAAATTTCATCATCAGGGCTCACTTTCGCCGCCCCGCTCTTTTCAATTTTACCGTTAATCGTGACCGCACTTTGACGCAACACTTTTGCCGCCTGTGAACGAGTTAAACCGGTTGTTTCCGCTAAAAATTTATCTAAGCGCATAGAAATTCCTTATAAAAATCCTCGCGCATTATAGCGCTAATTATCGTCCTTCGCCCACGGAAAAACACAACAAGAAATAACCGCACTTTATTAAAACACCATAGACCAACATTTCATACTTCAGACAAATTGTTAATAATGTGTGAAATGTCACAGAATTCTTTTCTATTTTAATTATAATGCGGGGTACTTTTTTCTAACTGAATTTATTCAAAAGAGGATATTTTTATGGATGAACAACTAAAAAAAGCAGCATTAGATTTCCACGAATTCCCAATTCCGGGAAAAATTGAAGTGACACCAACCAAATCGCTTGCCACCCAACGCGACTTAGCCTTGGCTTATTCCCCCGGTGTTGCAGCGCCTTGTTTAGCCATTCAGGCAGATCCGGCAGATTCCTATAAATATACCTCTCGAGGAAACTTGGTGGCGGTAATTTCGAACGGTACCGCAGTGCTTGGTTTAGGCAATATTGGGGCTTTAGCAGGTAAACCTGTGATGGAAGGGAAAGGCGTATTGTTTAAAAAATTCGCTGGTGTCAACGTATTCGATATTGAAGTAAATGAACACGACCCAGACAAACTCATCGATATTATTGCGTCTCTTGAACCAACCTTCGGCGGCATTAACTTGGAAGACATTAAAGCACCGGAATGTTTTTACATTGAACGCAAATTACGTGAAAGAATGAAAATTCCTGTCTTCCACGATGACCAACACGGCACCGCGATTATTTCTGCCGCAGCGGTGTTAAACGGCTTACGCATTGTCGATAAAAAAATCGAAAACGTGAAACTGGTTGCCTCCGGTGCCGGTGCCGCATCGATTGCGTGCTTGAACTTATTGGTTTCCCTCGGTATGAAACGAGAAAATATCACCGTGTGCGACTCCAAAGGCGTGATCTATAAAAACCGCGATGATCGTATGGACGAAACCAAAAAACTGTATGCGATCGACGATAACGGCAAACGTACCTTAGCGGAAGTCATTCCGAATGCGGATATTTTCTTAGGTTGTTCTGCTGCCGGTACGTTAACGCAAGAAATGGTTAAAACCATGGCGGCACATCCGTTGATTTTGGCACTCGCCAACCCTGAACCGGAAATTCTGCCACCATTGGCAAAAGAAGCCCGTCCGGATGCTATTGTATGTACCGGTCGTTCCGACTATCCGAACCAAGTTAACAACGTACTTTGCTTCCCGTTCATTTTCCGTGGTGCATTGGATGTCAGCGCCACCACCATTAACGAAGAAATGAAACTTGCCGCGGTGCGCGCCATTGCCGATTTAGCCTTGGCAGAGCAAAGCGATGTGGTAACCTCCGCTTACGGCGACAGCGAATTGTCTTTTGGGCCGGAATATATTATTCCGAAACCATTCGATCCGCGTTTAATCGTGCGTATCGCACCTGCTGTGGCAAAAGCCGCGATGGATTCCGGTGTTGCGACTCGTCCAATTAAAGATTTTGATGCATACATTGAACAACTCACCCAGTTCGTTTATAAAACCAACTTGTTTATGAAACCGGTGTTTGCTCAAGCCAAACAAGACAAGAAACGTGTGTTATTAACCGACGGTGAAGAAACCCGAATTTTACACGCCGTACAAGAAATCTCGACCTTAGGCATCGCTTATCCGATTTTACTCGGTCGCCCAAGCGTGATTGAACAACGCATTAAAAAACTCGGTTTACATATTCAGGCGGGACGTGATTTCGAGTTAATTAACATTGAAAATGACGCACGTTATCAAGAATGTTGTAAAACTTACTATGACATGCTCAAACGCTCAGGCGTCACACCAAGCATTGCAAAACGTGAAATGTTTAATAACCCAACCGCTATCGGTGCCGTGTTGTTACATTTAGGTCATGCCGACGCCATGTTGTGTGGTTTAGTAGGACATTATGCTGATCATTTAAAAACCCTCAAAAACGTCATTGGTTTGCAAGAAGGCGTACATACAGCCGCTACCGTTAACGGTTTGGTGCTACCGGCAGGCAACTTATTCCTTGCCGATACCTTCGTGAACAACGATCCAACAGAGGAAGAATTAGCGGAAATTACGCTCATGACAGCGAAAGAAGTCAGCCTGTTTGGTATCGAACCGCAAATTGCCTTAATTTCACATTCTAATTACGGCAGCAACAACACCCCAAGTGCGGTCAAAATGCGTAACGTTTTACGTTTAGTGAAAGAAAGAGCACCGGAACTCTCTATTGACGGCGAAATGCACTGTGATGTTGCCTTATCACAACAGCTCCGTGATGATGTGATGCCGGACAGCCCACTCAAAGGTGCGGCAAACGTGCTGGTGATGCCAAATATGGAAGCTGCGCGTATCAGCTTAAATCTATTACAAGGCACGGCAACACCGACAACCGTTGGGCCAATCTTAATGGGCTTGAAAAAATCAGCGCATATTTTAACGTCAGTCGCTTCTGTTCGCCGTATTATTAATATGGTGGCAATTGCTGCGGTAAAAGCACAATAATGACCTAACAAAAAATAAAGAAGATGGCTAGTTGCCATCTTCTTTTTTATGCATCAACCATAGCATTTAATGATCTTAATCAATTTTTATGCTATCATTTTGCCGTTTTTTAAACATGAATTTACTCTAACAAAAGGAAAAAATTATGGCTTATACTTTACCTGAATTAGGTTATGCCTATGACGCATTAGAACCCCATTTCGATGCGCAAACTATGGAAATCCACCATACTAAACACCACCAAGCCTATGTCAACAATGCTAACGCGGTGTTAGAAAACTCCCCGGAATTACAAGAACTTGCCAGTGGTTGCCCGGGTAAATTATTGGCGCACTTACATGAAGTTGCACCTGAAAAACGCCCGGCATTACGCAACAATGCAGGTGGTCACTTAAACCACAGCTTATTCTGGAAAAGTTTGAAAAAAGGCACAACATTACAAGGCGCACTAAAAGATGCCATCGAACGTGATTTTGGTTCCGTTGAAAACTTCAAAGCGGAATTTGAAAAAGCGGCAGCGACCCGTTTTGGTTCCGGTTGGGCATGGTTAGTGTTAGAAAACGGCAAACTTGCCGTGGTTTCTACAGCAAACCAAGACAACCCAATTATGGGTAAAGAATTTGCCGGCTGTTCAGGCACACCAATCTTCGGTTTAGACGTTTGGGAACACGCTTACTATTTGAAATTCCAAAACCGCCGTCCAGACTACATCAAAGAATTCTGGAATGTATTGAACTGGGATTTTGCTAACGAACGCTTTGAAAAAGCATTAGCCGGTGTTCACCACTAATTAAGGCTTATAAAAACAAAAAGTGCGGTCAAAAATGACCGCACTTTTTTATTCTTACTTTTCACTTCTACTTTTTAAACTTATTCCACATTTTATCTTCTTCTCCGCGCCATAAACGTTGAATATTCTCATGGTGACGATAAATGAGAAGACAACAAACTAAAGCAACAGGAAAGGTGAACTCCGGTTTAAACCACCAAACATAGAGCGGAACTAATAACGCGCTAATCACTGCGCTAAGGGAGGAATAACCGCTAATGAGGAAGACGAAAACCCAAGTTCCCAATGTAGAAAATAATACCCCCCAACCAATTGGTGCAATGGCTCCGAAAGCTGTTGCTACTCCCTTTCCTCCTTTAAACTTGAAGAAAATAGGAAAAATATGCCCTAAACATGCCCCTAACGCCACCATGCCTAATTCAAATTGGGTTAAGCCTAAAGAGTAACCGAGCCAAACCGGCAACATACCTTTTAAGATGTCACAAATTAAAACCCCAAGCGCAATCCAACGTCCACCAATACGTAATACATTTGTTGCGCCAGGATTATTCGATCCTGTTTTTCTTGGATCCGGTAAGCCGGCAATACGACATAATAAAATCGCGCTAGAAATAGAACCCAGTAAATAGCTCAATAACATGTAGAAAAGGGCGAAAAGGCTCATAGGACTTCCTTGGAGTGGAAAAATTGTTCGTCTATTGTACCCAAAGTTGATAGTATAAGCCCACAAAAATTTAAGCGATAACGATAGGAACATCATGAAAGATCTCATTTTTATTGAAGGATTGAGCGTATTTGCGCAAATTGGCGTTTATGATTGGGAACAACAAATTAAACAAAAACTGATCTTTGATGTCGAAATGGCTTGGGATACGCGTCAGGCTGCGATAACTGATGATGTTCAATACACGTTAAATTATGCCGAAATCAGCCAATTTATCATTGATTACGTGCAATCCAAGCCATTCTTTTTAATCGAACGGGTTGCCAATGAAGTGGCAGATCAATTACAACATCAATTTAACATTAGTCGACTTCGACTCAAATTGAGTAAACCAAAAGCTGTTGCACAAGCCAATAACGTTGGTGTCATTATTGAGCGGAATCGCTAATATTTTTTAGAGAAAGAGATCATTTGAAAGGTTTATTTTTACGCATTATTGCAGGCATATGCTTGCTCTTATGGGCGTTAGATATGGTATTTCCATGGCAACAAATCATGTCTTCGGAAGAAAATCCTTATCACGCCATTCAACGTCGTGGCAAATTAATTGTAGGTACTATTAACAATCCTATTTCTTACTTTATCAATGCAGAAGGGCAATCCGGTTTAGAATATGAACTCAGTAAAGCGTTTGCGGATTATTTGAACGTTGAGCTAGAAATCAAACCGTTAAACAACAGTGAAGAACTTTTCACCGCCTTAAATGATCATGCTATTGATATTGCGGCGGCCAATCTTTTTTATCAGCCCAATAAAGTTGAACATTTCCAATTGGGACCGTCATATTATTCTGCTTCTTGGCAAATTGCTTATCGAAAAGGTGAAAATCGGCCACGTTCACTAGCACAAATTAATAGCCAACTCGTCATTCCAGATAATGTAGAATTGGAACATATTCTGAAAGAGGCCAAACTAAAAAATCCCCATCTAACCTGGGTGGTAGATAAAAAACAAACGCAAGAAGAACTGTTGTTACAAGTTGCTGATGGCAAAATTGACTATACAATTGCCAATTCTTTGGATATTTCAGCGGCTCAACATATTAAGCCACAAATTGCGGTGGCTTTTGACTTAACCGATGAAATGAGCGTGCATTGGTATCTAGCGAATAACGCATCCAATGAATTGCAATCAGCTTTATTAGATTTCATGAATGGCGCTATAGATTCCGGCTTAATTGCCAATATTGAAGAAAAATATTTTAGCCATTTTCGCGACTTTGACTATGTTGACGCAAAATCTTATTTAAATGCGATAGAAACAATTCTTCCAAAATTTGAACCGCTCTTTACTAAGCATAAAGGTGATTTGGACTGGCGCTTATTAGCAGCAATCGCCTATCAGGAATCCCATTGGAACCCAGATGCCACCTCACCAACAGGTGTTCGAGGCATCATGATGCTGACGAAAGATACCGCGGAACATATGAAAATTCAGGATCGAACCGATCCCGAGCAAAGTATCAAAGCCGGTTCAGAATATTTACATTGGTTGCTTGAACAGATGCCTACCAGTATCAATGATGAAGAAAGAATTTGGTTTGCCCTGGCAGCGTATAACATGGGGCTAGGCCATTTACTGGATGCCCGCCGTCTCACCAAAAATTTAGGTGGTAACCCGGATAACTGGCTTGATGTCAAAAAGAATTTACCTTTATTAGCCGAAAAACGTTACTATTCAAACCTTAAATACGGCTATGCACGAGGCTATGAAGCGTTTCAATACATCGAAAATATTCGTCGTTACATGAATAGCATTGTGAATTATTATCGTGTTCAGCAAAATCAAAGCGAGAAATTAACGCAAGAATCTGATAATGAGAGCAAAAATGCAGAGAAAGACCATTCTTATTTGAATGAAAATAAACAACATGAAAATCGGCAAACAGAGGAAAATATCCATGCACAAGAAAAGATTTCTCAAACCAACTAAGAAAAAATTCATTCATCAACAACAAGCACGTACTTTGCGTTTAAAGCATTTAAAACAACGTAAAGCGAAATTATTTGCCCGCCATGCGTTACAATTCGTGGTGCAAGATATATAAAATAAAAAATGGTGTTGTTTTATACAACACCATTTTTTTACATCTATTCAATAGAAAACGTTACTTGAATAAACGTCTTCTCCCTCTCGTATCAAGACGCTTAAATTGGCTAATTAAAACAAGTAACAACACAAGCAAATAAATGGCAAACATGACTACAATCCATTGCGCCATTGAAAAGCCAAGGAATGACCAAGCCACATTCTCACAAGAGCCAGTAGGTTGAAATAGCACTGGAAACCATTTATCCAACGGTAGCGTTTGTGGAAATTCCGGCAAATAAGAACATTGATTCCAAGGTGCAGGATGAAGTTGGTAGTCTACATGTTTGAGAGAAAGCAACAGTCCTTTAACCACGCTGACAAAACCAATTAATAGCGCCAATAAACGGACTATTAAAAAACGTGGTGCGATTAAACCGAAAAGTCCAGCAAAGGCTAATCCAAACAATGCGACTCGTTCATAAACGCACATCACACAAGGCTGCAATTCCATGCCATATTGGAAGTAAAGTGCAATCCCTTCCAACACCAATGCTGAGATTATCAATAACAACCAACCGCTACGTTGTACGGAAAGTGTTTTGAAAAATTTTAGCATAGCGCTCTTTCTCCCTAAAAAATGTTAAATTGGCATGATTAGGCCTAAATTCGCCAACAAAATTGTCATTGGCGGTAAAATATATTCCACAGCCAATAAACCTACCAACGATAACACAATGGTGTAAGGTAACGCCATGTAAACCATTCTACCGTAAGAGAGGTTAATAAGTGGCGCAAGCGATGATGTCAATAAGAATAAGAAAGCTGCTTGTCCGTTTGGTGTTGCGACGGAAGGCAAGTTAGTCCCCGTATTAATCGCCACAGCTAATAATTCAAACTGATGCGGTGGAATAATATTCGCTGCCAACGCATTTTTTGCTTCGTTAATATAAACTGTTGCCACAAATACGTTATCGGAAATAGCAGAAAGGATACCGTTGAAAGCGTAGAATAACGTGAGTTGAGTGCTTTCTTCTGCAGACAAAACATAATGCACAATCGGTGCAAAAAGTTTTTGGTCAATAATCACTGCAACAATCGTAAAGAACACTACTAAAAGTGCGGTAAACGGTAAAGATTCTTGGAAAGCCTTACCCAAAGCATGTTCACTTGTAATACCACAAAATGAAGTACATAAAATAATAATGCTTAACCCGATCAACCCTACGGAAGCTAAATGAAATGCTAAACCGATAATCAACCAAATACCGACTATTGCTTGTACGATGAGTTTCAGACGTTCTTGTTTACTCATTTTTTTCATATTGGCGCGATCAAAATCGGCCAATACTTCCCATACCTTTTGCGGTAATTTTGCACCGTATCCGAACAAATGAAATTTCTCTAACGCAACACAAGTTAGCAAGCCAAAAACAAAGACTGGAACAGTCACCGGTGCCATGCGAAGGAAGAACTCAACAAAATTCCAACCGGCTTGATCCGCGATAATCAAGTTCTGCGGTTCACCAACCATCGTCATAACACCACCCAATGCAGTACCAACCCCGGCATGCATCATTAAGCTACGTAAAAAGGCGCGGAATTCTTCTAAGGTTTCATGGTGAGTACCGATTTTCTCGTCATTCGTAATATCGGTAGAATCATAGAACGTGCCACCAGAAGCGACTTTGTGGTACACGCCATAAAATCCCATTGCAACGCTGATGATTACTGCAACCACAGTTAACGCATCCAAAAATGCCGATAAAAAAGCTGCACTGAAGCAAAACGCCAAGGAAAGCACTAATTTAGAATGGATATTAAGAAGCAGTTTAGTGAACACAAACAACAATAACTGCTTCATGAAGTAAATACCCGCCACCATAAACATCAACAGCAAAATCACTTCAAAGTTAGCCAACACTTCTGCTTTAATGTGCTCTGGTGTTGTCATGCCAATAAAAATCGCTTCAATAGCAAGTAACCCGCCGGGTTGTAACGGATAGCATTTTAGTGCCATCGCCAAGGTGAAAATGAATTCAATGACTAATAACCAACCTGCCCAGAAAGGGGAAATTGAAAATAAGATAGGGTTAATAACAAGAAAGGCGACAATCGTTATTTTGTACCAGTCCGGACTCGAGCCCAAAAAGTTTTTTAGAAACGCCTGTTGATAATTGTCCATACAAATTGACCTTAATTCTTTTAATTAACAATATTTTAACCTACGCTATTGGAGGCAATTCCGCGTTCAACTCTGTCAAAAATCGCAAATATTGTCAATGAATTTAAAAAATAATTATCTAATTGTAATGTATAGGCGTTTCTACGATAATAACGGCGAATTTACCCTCTATTTATACTAAACAATTATGCATAATGACTCGACTCTTCTGAAGGCGCAAAGTCCTGCCGCTTTAGCTGAAGAATATATTGTAAAAAGCATTTGGAATAATTATTTTCCCCCAGGTTCTGATTTACCTGCCGAACGTGAACTTGCCGATAAAATTGGTGTTACCAGAACAACGTTACGTGAAGTCTTACAACGCTTAGCGCGTGATGGTTGGCTCAGCATCCAACATGGTAAACCAACAAAAGTCAATGATATTTGGGAAACCTCCGGTCTTAATATTCTAGAGACCATGATTCAGCTCGATGGCACAAGATTGCCTTCGCTTATTGCCAACATGCGCTCAGCGCGTACTGACATTTCAATGATTTACATTCCCAAAGCCTTTAAACGCGCAAAGGAACAATCACTCAGTATTTTGCAACCGCTCAATAACTTAGAAGATACGGCTGAAGATTACACAAAGTTTGACTACGATGTATTCCGCAATTTGGCATTTGCTTCAGACAATCCCGTTTATGGTTTAATTTTAAATAGTTTCAAAAGCTTATATTCCCGCATCGGCTTATTTTATTTCCAAAATCCAGAAGCTCGTGCACTTGCCAAACGCTTTTACATCAAACTTCAAGATATTTGCCAACGCGAGGCTATTGATGAAGTAGTCCCTTGTGTTTTGCAATACGGAAAAGAAAGTGGTGTCATGTGGTCCAATATGCAGGCATTTTTACCGGAAAATTTTAGTGAATAATGCGAAGCTAAAAATCATTCAAAAAAATGACCGCACTTTATGCTAAACAAAAAGCCCCGAATGGATATTCGGGGCTTTTTGTTCGGGAAAACATTATTGATGATAATGGGATAAGAATCGAGCAAATTTGCCTAAGGCTTCTTCAATTTGATGAACATACGGCAATGTTACAATGCGGAAGTGATCCGGTGAATGCCAGTTAAAACCGCGGCCATGCACCAACAAGACTTTTTCCTGTGCCAATAAATCAAACACCATTTTTTCATCGTCATACATATTAAATTTTTTGATGTCGATTTTCGGGAACATATACAACGCTCCCATTGGCTTCGTACAACTAATTCCCGGAATTTGGTTGAGCAATTCATAGGCTTTATTGCGTTGTTCTAACAAGCGTCCGCCCGGCAAAATGAATTCATTAATGCTTTGATAGCCACCAAGTGCGGTCTGAATCGCATGTTGCATTGGCACGTTGGCACACAAACGCATGGACGCCAACATATCCAAACCTTCGATGTACCCTTTGGCGTGTTTTTTTGGTCCATTTAAAATCATCCAACCTTGGCGGAAACCGGCAACACGATAGGCTTTAGATAAACCGTTAAACGTGACCGTTAATAAATCAGGCGCTAATGCCGCGATATGGTGGTGTACCGCACCATCGTATAAAATTTTGTCGTAAATCTCGTCGGCAAAAATAATTAAATTATTCTGACGTGCCACTTCAACGATGTCTAACAACAATTCTTTGCTGTAAACCGCACCGGTCGGGTTGTTCGGGTTGATTACCACAATGGCTTTCGTGCGTGAGGTGACTTTGCTTTTAATGTCTTCCACATCCGGGAACCAATCCGCCTGTTCATCACATAAATAATGTACCGCTTTACCGCCCGCCAATGTCGCCGCAGCAGTCCATAATGGGTAATCCGGCATAGGAATTAACACTTCATCACCGTCATTCAACAGTGCTTGCATCGCCATCGTAATCAACTCTGACACGCCGTTTCCGATGTAAACATCATTCACAGTGACACTACGAATATCTTTCGATTGATAATATTGCACAATGGCTTTGCGGGCGGAATAAAGCCCTTTGGAATCACAATAACCTTGTGCTGAAGGCAGATTGCGTAAGACATCAACGAGAATTTCATCAGGCGCTTCAAAACCAAAAGGCGCGGGGTTACCGATATTCAGTTTTAAAATTTTATGCCCTTCTTCTTCAAGGCGTAGTGCCTCTTTGTGCACGGGTCCGCGAATATCGTAACAAACGTGCTCTAATTTATCTGATTTGGGAAAGCGTTCCATAGTTTTGACCTTGAGTAATTAAGAAATGAAATATTTTGTGAAAAATTCCCGTAAAGTGCGGTAGAATTGCGGTTCATTTTTAACTTATTTTCCCGTTAAAGACAATGCTTTTTCAAAATGGATAGTTTGCAATCACTTAAAACGCAATTAATCAATCAAATTAATGCATTACAATTAAATCAACCTCATCACATTGCGGTTTGTTCAGCACAAGCCGAATGCGATGTTGATTTATTAGGTTGGCTAAAAGCACAACCGCACTATCCGCAATTCTATTTTCAATTACAGCAAACAACACAATGTTTTGCCACGATTGGCGCCGTTCGTAGATTTCAACAATTAGATGCGGCGCAAGATTTCGTGAATCAACACAATTTGCCTCTTTTCGGCGGCATTCAATTTTACGGGCAAACCACCTTTTTTCTGCCACAGTTAGTGTTAGAACAGCGCGATAATCAAATTAATGTCACGGTTTTTATTGACCAAGATAATCTTATTCACAATAAAGACAAAGCATTACAGGTTTTAAAAACATTTGAAAAAACGACCGCACTTTTACCGCTTCAAAGCCAAGCGGATTTGATTGAACAACAAGCAAATCCAACACAATGGGCAAATTGGGTAGAAAAGGCTCTGGCGCAAATTCATGAAAAAACAGTGACCAAATTGGTGTTAGCTAATAAAAGCACCTTTGCCCTCAATCAGCCACTCAATGCCAAGGATTTTTTAGCGCAAAGTGAAATTTACAATAAAGGCTGCTACCACTTTCTTTTCACGCAAGATGACAAAACAAGTTTCCTTGGCTCTTCGCCGGAACGGTTGTATGCGCGTCATGAGCGTCATTTAAAAACAGAGGCCCTCGCAGGCACCGCGCCCATGAGCGAGGATCATGAAGCCAATCGTAAACAAGCTGATTGGTTACTTAGCGACAAGAAAAACATTCATGAAAACCAATTAGTGGCGGATGGGATTTGCGCCAATTTAGCGCCCTTTACGAAACACATTGAAGTAGGCAACCTCGGCATCAAACAGCTTCGTCAAGTACAACATTTACGCCGAGAAATCACCGCACTTTTAACCGATAACTGTACCGACTTAAACTGTTTGCAAGCCATTCATCCGACGGCTGCCGTTGCCGGTTTGCCGCAACAAAAAGCGAAAGCATTGTTACAACAAATTGAACATTACGATCGCAGTTGGTATGCGGGCACATTAGGCTTTTTTAATCAACAACAAGCGGAGTTTTGTGTAGCGATTCGTTCTGCCTTTGTTGAAGCAGACAAAATTCATGTGTTTGCCGGCGCCGGTATTGTTGAAGGCTCAGTTCCCTTGCTAGAATGGCAAGAAATCGAGCGCAAAGCCGCGGGATTAATCTCATTATTAAAAATAACGAAATCTGAAAACGGAGAGCAAAAATGTCAGTAAGCGTCTTTAATCGTTGTTGGTCAAAAGTGATCTTGGAAACCCTTGTGCGTCAAGGCGTAACCCACTTTTGTATCGCGCCCGGTTCGCGTTCGACCCCACTGACATTGGAAGCCGTACGTTTACAAAATGCCAATCGTGCCCTTTGCCATACGCATTTTGATGAACGCGGTTTAGGTTTTTTTGCCCTTGGCATCGCAAAATCCACCAAAAAACCCGTTGCCGTTATTGTCACTTCCGGCACGGCTGCCGCCAATTTATACCCGGCAATCATTGAAGCCCGTCAAAGTCACGTCAATCTGATTGTACTCACTGCGGATCGCCCTCCGGAATTGTTAGAGTGCGGTGCGAATCAGGCGATTTTACAAGAAAATATGTTTGCCGATTATCCCCTTGCCAATTTGAATCTTCCGCGCCCAAGCCAAGATTATGCTGCAAGCTGGTTGATTTCAAAAATTGAGCACGCCTGCCATAAACAAGCGGAAGAAGCCGGTGTAATTCACATTAATGTGCCTTTCGCCGAGCCTTTATATGATGCCAATGCAGAAGAAATTGACGTCCATCCTTGGTTAGCGCCCGTTCAACGTTGGTTAAGCCAAAACAAAAGTTGGACAACCTACCCTGCGCAACATCAAGAAGTATTGATTCACGAACACTGGGATCAGTGGCGCACCAAACGCGGGATTATTGTGGCGGGCAGAATGCCGGCAGAACAAGCCATGGGTATTGCTTCTTGGGCAAATACCATGGGCTGGGTGTTACTGACCGATATTCAATCCGGTGTGGAAGCCAGTTTGCCTTATGCGGATATTTGGCTTGCGAATCAAACGGTGAAACAAAAAATGTTGCAGGCAGATATTGTCATTCAACTTGGCAACCGTTTTATCAGTAAACGCATTAACCAGTTTTTAGCCGAATTTAAAAACGAATATTGGATTGTGGATGAAAACCCACAAGCGGTGGATCCTTACCATCATTCCCACACCCGTTTTGTCGCCAAAATTCATCATTGGTTACGCGCCCACCCGCCGTTAAGACAAAAACCATGGTTATTAGAAGCGTTGGCGTTATCCAAATTCTGCGCCACCTTTATTGAGCAGCAAGTGGGCGGCAATTTAAATGAAGCTTCCTTGGCCCACCACATTGAACGTTTACTGCCGAACAATGGCACCCTTTTCCTCGGCAACAGTTTATTTGTGCGTTTAGTGGATGCGCTTACCAAATTGCCGGAAGGCTACCCGATCCATACCAATCGTGGGGCGAGTGGTATTGACGGTTTACTTGCCACCGTTGCCGGCATTGGTATCGGTTCTAACCAACCGGTCGTCGCCTTAGTGGGTGATACCTCCGCACTCTATGATTTAAACTCGCTGGCATTGTTCAAAAAACTTACCCAACCGACTATTTTGTTTATTATCAATAACAACGGTGGCGCGATTTTTGATATGTTGCCGGTGGATGCTGAAGTGAAAGACAAGTTCTATCGCATGCCGCACCACACCGAGTTTTCCCAAGTGGCGTCTATGTTCGATTTAAAATATGCGCGTCCTTATACCTGGGCGGATTTAAGCTCCGTGCTAAAACAAGCCTACTCACGTCGCGAAGCCACTATCATCGAAATTAAAGTCGCGCCGAATGACGGCAGCACCATTTACAAACGCCTCATCGACCAAATCAGCTATGCGGTTGTTGGCGAATAAACGGAAAGATCAAAAGCAAACTCGCGCACGCCAGTTTGCTTTTTTAATGCTATGAAACCTTACCTCGTTTTTTTACACGGCTTACTCGGCACCCAAGCCGACTGGCAAAAACTCACGGAAAATCTACCGCACTTTCATTGCGTTGCCTTGGATTTGCCTTTCCACGGCAGCGCGAAAAATCACCCAGTACAGGATTTTGATGATACCTGCGCTTATGTGGCACAACACATCCAAAGTGCGGTAGGAAATCACCCTTATTTTTTAGTGGGCTACTCCCTCGGTGGCAGAATCGCGCTTTATTACGCCCTTTGCAGTCAACAGGACAAATACAACCTACAAGGGCTGATTATTGAAGGTGGCAACCTTGGATTAACGAATGACGCAGACAAAAAAGTGCGGTGGGAAAATGACGTGTTTTGGGCGCAACGTTTTCACCATGAAACCGCGACTTCCGTACTGAATGATTGGTATCAACAACCTGTCTTCGCCCATTTAACGGAAGACCAACGCAAGGGATTGATTGAAAAACGCCAAGCCAACTGCGGCGATAATATCGCCCAAATGCTGTTGGCGACCTCCCTTGCTAAACAACCGGATTTACGCCCTTACGTCAAAAACAGTCCTTATCCGATCGAGTATTTCTGCGGCGAACGAGATCATAAATTTAAGCAAATGGCCTTAGAAAATCAGCTGAACCTGACGCTTATTCCTCAAGCAGGGCATAATGCGCATCAAGAAAATCCAACAGCATTTGCCGAGCAATTAAATGCGTTATTACAGGATAAATTCGTTGCTTTTTCGCCGCGCAATGGCTAAAATCTACACTCCTTTGTCGTCGCTGAATTAGAGATCGGCGAACGATGTATCATTAACCACTTCATATTAGGAGTTATTATGTCTCTAAGTACTGAACAAAAAGCAAAAATCGTTGCTGAATTTGGTCGCGATGGTAAAGACACCGGTTCTTCCGAAGTTCAAATCGCTTTATTAACCGCACAAATCAACCACTTACAAGCACACTTTGCTGAACACAAAAAAGACCACCACGGTCGTCGCGGTTTATTACGCATGGTTTCCCGTCGTCGTAAACTTTTAGATTACTTAAAACGTACTAATCTTGAACTTTACAGCAGCTTAATCGCTCGTTTAGGTTTACGTCGCTAATCTTTTTAGTTGTGTTAATCGAAAACCCTCAGCGTTTGTTGAGGGTTTTTTCTTTTTTACCGATGCCATTATTAATAGCAAATGGACAAAATCCCTCTGACAAGTTGCATTTTTAGCCTAAAAGCGTATTATAGCCGTCCAGATGGAAATACTTCCAAATACCCTTACATTTATTCTGTATAAAATTATGCCGGAGAAACAATGAGCCAATATTTATTTACATCCGAATCCGTTTCCGAAGGACATCCGGATAAAATCGCCGATCAAATTTCTGATGCGGTATTAGACGAAATTCTTAAACAAGACCCGAAAGCTCGCGTTGCCTGCGAAACCTATGTGAAAACCGGGATGGCATTAGTGGGCGGAGAAATCACCACCTCTGCTTGGGTTGATATTGAAAATTTAGCCCGAGAAGTCATTTGCGACATCGGTTACACCAGCTCCGAAATGGGCTTTGACGGCCATTCCTGTGCCGTGTTAAACGCGATTGGCAAACAATCTGCCGACATCAATCAGGGCGTGGATCGTGAAAATCCGTTAGATCAAGGCGCAGGCGACCAAGGCATTATGTTTGGTTACGCCACCAATGAAACCGATGTATTCATGCCGGCCGCCATCACTTACGCCCACCGTTTAATGGAACGCCAAGCGCAAGTGCGTAAAAGCGGTAAATTAGACTGGTTGCGTCCGGATGCAAAAAGCCAATTAACGTTTAAATATGAAGATCACAAGATTGTCGGCATTGATGCCGTTGTGCTTTCTACTCAACATGCTGAAACCATCAGCCAAAAAGATTTGCATGAAGGCGTGATGGAAGAAATCATCAAACCGGTATTGCCGGCGCACTGGTTATCCAAAGACACCAAATATTTCATCAACCCAACCGGCCGCTTCGTTATCGGTGGCCCAATGGGTGACTGTGGTTTAACCGGCCGTAAAATTATCGTGGATACTTACGGCGGCGCAGCCCGTCACGGTGGCGGTGCATTCTCCGGTAAAGACCCATCAAAAGTTGACCGTTCTGCCGCCTACGCCGCCCGTTATGTAGCGAAAAACATCGTTGCCGCAGGCCTTGCCGATCGCTGTGAAATCCAACTTTCCTACGCTATCGGTGTTGCCGAACCGACATCCATCATGATCGAAACCTTCGGCACAGGCAAAGTTGCTAATGAATTGTTGGTCAGCCTCGTACGTGAATTCTTTGATTTGCGTCCGTACGGCTTAATTAAAATGTTAGATTTAATCCAACCAATTTACCGCCAAACCGCCGCTTACGGCCACTTCGGTCGCGAAAAATTCCCTTGGGAAAAAATCGATCGTGCCGCAGAGTTACGTGCAGCAGCCGGATTGAAATAATCTTGAATTTAAAAATGAAAAAGGATAAGTCGAAAGGCTTATCCTTTTTTGTTTAAAAAACAGAGTACTTTTTTATCGTTCTTTATTAACAATGAGGCTTATCATTTGAATAATTCTATTAATCCAATAAAAATACCTAACATTGTAAATAACATATTCCATTTCTCCTGCCTTTTAATTTTCAAATCCTCAATATTTTTTCTTTTTTTATCATCATCTAGATTTAAAATATAATGCACACTAGATAATTGCTCTAATAATTCATCTGAAGCAGAATTTATGTCAAATACTTTATCTAAATATTTCCATGTTTCAATAAGACTAATATTTTTCATCAAAACTGGCTGATGAAATAAAAACACTGCTTTAAACTTTGTAGCTTCAATATAAAGCTGTCTTAACTTTTCAATATCATCACTCTGGCAACAAATACATTCTGAAAGCCTATTGCTTATATTTTCAATAGCTCCTAAATAAGCATAAGCCAAAGCTAATAGAATTAGCCTACGACTGAAATTATATTCTTGGTCAGGAATTCTAGAATAGAATCCCATTCCTCTACCATCAATATGCTCATAATGAGATGGATACTCTATAAAATGATGCTTCCTTATTGCTTTTGATTTTCTAATTTCAAGAGAAATCTCTTCAGCAAGAAGATCATCAAAAGCAGAATCATCTATGATCAATTTAGAAAGAGATAAAACCTGAAGATTCTTATAACTCAATTCTTTTTGAGAAAAATCAATAAATATAACTTGCTCATATTGTTCCCCTAAAAAAAACTTTAATAACCAATTGCCATTTTCATCCTCGTAAAAAGAATTATTAGATAACAAAACAGACCTTAAAAAAAGAATATTACTGTTATTAATCTTTAATTCATGAAATTTATTAGGTTCCTGACATTCAGTGACTTTATACATTCTAGCAGTAATACGTTTCTTCATATTTCATTCCTTTAATAAAAGAATAGCGTTCCTTATGGAACGCTATTTCATAATTACACTATATTATTTAAACACAACCCTCGCATTCCTAAACACCCGCATCCAAGCTCCATCTTCTCCCCACTCTTCCGGATGCCATGAGTTGCTCACGGTGCGGAAGACACGTTCCGGGTGTGGCATCATGATGGCGACGCGTCCATCCGTGTTGGAAAGGGCGGTGATGCCAAGGGCGGAGCCGTTCGGGTTTGCCGGGTACACTTCTGTCGGGTTGAGGTTGTTGTCGATGTATTGCGCCACAATTAAGTTTTGCCCTTGAAGTGCGGTCAGATCTCCGGGTGTTTTGAATTCCACTCTGCCCTCGCCGTGGGAAACGGCAATTGGCATGTGGGAGCCTGCCATGCCTTGGAACCACAGAGAGTTGCTTTCGTTAATGCGAACCAAGGCGGCACGGGCTTCAAAACGTTCGGATTTGTTACGCACGAAACGCGGCCAGTTTTCCGTGCCCGGAATAATTTCTGCCAAGGTGGAAAGCATTTGACAGCCGTTGCAAATACCAAGTGCGAGCGTGTCTTCACGTTCAAAGAATTGGCTGAATTGATCCCGTAAGTGCGGGTTAAATAAAATGGATTTCGCCCAACCGCCACCGGCGCCAAGCACGTCGCCGTAAGAGAAGCCGCCGCACGCCACCAATGCATTGAAGTGTTGCAAGTCATAACGGCGATTATGCAAGTCGCTCATGTGTACATCAATGGCCTCAAAGCCGGCACGGTCAAATGCCGCCGCCATTTCAACATGACTGTTGACGCCTTGCTCACGCAACACCGCCACTTTCGGGCGTTTTCCGGTGGCAATATAAGGCGCAGCAATGTCTTCGCTTGGGTCGTAAGTTAAATGGGCGGAGAAGCCTTTGTCCTGCAGATTTTTCTTCGCCGAAAATTCTTGGTCGGCACATTCCGGGTTGTCGCGTAAGCGTTGCATTTGATGAGTCAATTCCGCCCAAATACCGCGTAATTCTGAGCGTTTTTCATTGAGTAACACTTTGTTGCCACGGGTGATTTCAATTTCGTCGTCTTCAGTCACGGCACCCAATTCTTTCACCAAATGCAACACATTGTGTTTGGCAAAGACATCGCGCACGAGACTCAAATCGCTGTCGCGCACTTGAATCACTGCACCCAATTCTTCGTTAAATAACACGGCTAAATCGTTGTCACCCAAGGCGCTGATATCCACTGCCACGCCACAATGTCCGGCAAATGCCATTTCTGCCAAGGTGACAATTAATCCGCCATCGGAGCGGTCGTGATATGCCAATAATTTTTCTTGCGCCACCAATTCCTGCATGGCGTTAAAGAAATTTTTCAGCGTATCAGCGTTGACCACATCCGCCGGTTTGTCGCCAAGTTGCGCATACACCTGTGCTAACGCCGTAGCGCCTAAGCGGTTGTTGCCTTCGCCCAAATCCACCAACAACAAGCGGGATTGTCCTTTATCGGTGCGTAATTGTGGGGTGACGGTTTTGCGCACGTCTTCCACGCGAGCAAAGGCGCTGATGATCAAAGAAAGCGGTGAGGTCACGCTTTTTTGCTCGCCGTTTTCCTGCCAAGTGGTTTTCATGGACATGGAGTCTTTGCCTACCGGGATGGTTAAGCCTAATTGTGGGCAAAGCTCTTCGCCCACGGCTTTCACCGCAGCGTATAAGCCCGCGTCTTCGCCTTTATGGCCTGCGGCAGACATCCAGTTGGCAGATAATTTAATGCGTTTAATGTCGCCGATATTCGTGGCGGCAATGTTGGTTAAGGATTCTGCCACAGCTAAACGGGCAGACGCAGCGAAATCTAGCAATGCTACCGGCGTACGTTCACCCATAGACATGGCTTCGCCGTAGTAGCTGTCTAATGTCGCCGTGGTCACCGCGCAGTCTGCCACCGGTACTTGCCACGGGCCGACCATTTGATCACGTGCCACCATGCCGGTCACCGTGCGGTCACCGATGGTAATTAAGAAGGTTTTTTCCGCCACTGCCGGTAAACGAAGTACGCGATGTAACGCCTCTTTTAATTGAATTTGGCTTTGTTCAAGCGGTTCGCCGTTAACGCTAGCGGTTTGCACATCGCGGGTCATTTTCGGGGTTTTGCCGAGCAACACGCCCATCGGTAAATCAATCGGATCGTTGTTGAAATGCTCGTCGTGTAAGGTTAAATGTTCTTCTTCCGTAGCTTCGCCGATCACCGCATAAGGCGCGCGTTCACGACGGCAGAGTTCCTCAAAGTGCGGTAGTTTTTCCGGATGAATGGCAAGCACATAACGCTCTTGCGATTCGTTACACCAAATTTCCAACGGGCTCATTTCGCGCTCATCGCTTAAGATTTTACGAAGTTCAAATTTACCGCCACGACCGCCGTCATGCACCAATTCCGGCATGGCGTTAGATAAACCGCCCGCGCCCACGTCGTGAATAAAGGCAATCGGGTTGTCGTCGCCTAGCTGCCAGCAACGGTCGATCACTTCTTGGCAGCGACGTTCCATTTCAGGGTTATCCCGTTGTACGGAGGCGAAATCCAAGTTTTCTTTGGATTTACCGGATGCCATAGAAGAGGCGGCACCACCGCCTAAGCCGATGTTCATTGCCGGACCGCCAAGCACAACCAATTTTGCGCCCACCGGAATGTCGCCTTTTTGCACGTGTTCGGCACGAATGTTGCCGATACCGCCTGCCAACATGATCGGTTTGTGGTAGCCGCGCACTTCTTCGCCATTGAAGCTATTCACTTTTTGTTCGTAAGTACGGAAATAGCCAAGCAATGCAGGACGACCGAATTCGTTGTTAAACGCTGCACCACCTAACGGACCTTCCAGCATAATGTCTAAAGCGGAAGCAATACGGTTCGGTTTGGAAAGCGGCGCTTCCCAAGGTTGTTCAAAGTTTGGTATGCATAAGTTGGATACAGAGAAGCCCACCAAACCCGCTTTCGGTTTTGCACCACGACCGGTCGCGCCTTCGTCACGGATTTCCCCACCGGAGCCGGTTGCCGCCCCCGGGAACGGAGAAATGGCGGTCGGGTGGTTGTGGGTTTCCACTTTCATCAAAATGTGGGTGTCTTCATTGTGATAACGGTAAATGCCGTCTTCATCTGGGAAGAAACGTCCCGCTTTGGAACCTTCCATCACTGCCGCGTTGTCTTTATACGCGGAAAGCACAAAATCAGGGGTTTTCTCAAAGGTATTTTTGATCATTTTGAACAGGGATTTGTCCTGTTTTTTGCCGTCGATAATCCAGTCGGCGTTAAAAATTTTGTGGCGACAGTGTTCCGAGTTGGCTTGCGCGAACATGTACAGTTCGATGTCGTGCGGATTGCGTCCAAGTGCGGTGAAATTTTCCATCAAATAATCAATTTCATCTTCCGCCAACGCCAATCCAAGTTCCACGTTGGCACTTTCTAAGGCACTGCGTCCACCGTTTAAAATATCCACGGTTTTGAACGGTTTTGGTTCTTGTTGACGGAACAACACTTCCGCCTCGTCTGCCTTGCGTACGACGGTTTCCATCATGCGGTCATGTAAAAGTGCGGTCAGTTTTTCCGTTGTTTTTTCATCTAACGGCTGTGTCAATTCAAAGTAATACGCCAAACCACGCTCAATACGTTCCACTTCGTTTAAGCCGCAGTTGTGGGCGATATCGGTAGCTTTGGAGGACCAAGAGGAAATCGTGCCGACACGCGGAATCACAATAAAACTTTCCCCTTTGGCTTCATGTTCTGCCAAGGTTGGACCGTAATGCAACAAGGCTTTCAGTTTGGCTTCCTGTTCAGCAGAAAGTGCGTCATTTAATGCCACAAAATGCACATATTCCGCATACACGGATTTCACCGGTAATTGTTGCTGTTGGAATTTTTGCATTAAGCCATTGATACGGAATTCGGAAAGGGCAGGAGAGCCACGGAAAGTTTGGAACATGAGGATTACCTTTGAGGTTGAATTGAAACAAAAATTGCGGGCTATTATAAAGGAAATCGGGAGAAACGAAAACGTTTGCGCAAGAAAAACAAACGGGAAAAAACAATAAAAAAGCCCTTGTCATAAGGACAAGGGCGAGAATGAAAAATGAGCTAAAAACTAACCCATACCGTATTTTTTTAATTTTTTACGCAATGTACCACGGTTAATGCCTAGCATTGTCGCTGCACGGGTTTGATTACCACGGGTATATTGCATAACCATATCCAACATCGGATGTTCAACTTCTGCCAATACCAACTCATAAAGATCGTTGACATCTTGACCGTCTAATTGGGATAAGTAATTTTTTAAAGCCTGTTTTACAGAGTCGCGTAATGGCTTGTTGGTTACTTGAGATTGAGAATTTAGCACAGAAACAGTTAATGCTTCCGCCGGATTACGTTGTTCTAACATTGTTCTATCCATTAATTAAATCAAATTAAACGAAAAAATTGTTCTAATGCGTCTAACTGCGCCGAAGCGGAAGTGATCGCATTAAAATCTTGTTTGAAAACAGAATGAGGTTGAATATCCTGTAAATACCAAGCGATATGCTTACGTGCGATTCGGTAACCTTTTTCATCACCGTAAAACTGATGTAGCTCACGGATATGTTGCAAAATTACACCGCACTTTTCTTCTAAGCTTGGTTCGTTCACGATCGAATTGTGTTCCACCAACCCCACCATGGTTTGAAACACCCAAGGTCGGCCTAATGCCCCTCGGCCGATCATTACGCCATCTGCCCCCGTATAATCGAGCACAAATTTGGCTTGTTGTGGGGAAATCATATCGCCATTGGCAATCACCGGAATGGAAACAGCTTGTTTTACCGCTTTAATCGAGTCATATTCCGCGACGCCCTCAAATTTACAGGCGCGCGTGCGACCATGCACGGTTAACGCTTGAATGCCACTTTGCTCTGCGATTTTAGCAATTTCGACACAATTTCGATTTTCCGTATCCCAACCGGTGCGAATCTTCAACGTTACCGGAACATTGACAGATTTCACGACGGCCTCAAGAATCTGTTGAACTAAGTCGGGATATTGCAAAAGGGCGGAGCCCGCCATTTTACGATTCACCTTTTTCGCTGGACAGCCCATATTAATATCAATAATTTGAGCGCCGTATTCCACGTTCACTTGAGCGGCTTGCGCCATTTCGTCGGGATCGGAACCCGCAATTTGTACGGCATTGATACCGGCATCTTGGTGGTGCGCTAAGCGCAATTTCGATTTTTCGGTATGCCACACTTGCGGATTGGTTGACATCATTTCTGAAAAGGTTAAACCCGCCCCGTAATGGGCGCAGATTTTACGGAAAGGTTGATCGGTAATTCCCGCCATGGGTGCCAATAAAATGCGATTTTTTAATTGATAATGACCAATGCGCATTATGACTCCGCGACTTTCCAACAACTTGACCAAACTCGGCTGCCAACCGACAAGGTGCGCTATCATACGCACTTTTAATGCGTTTGCAAAGGGTAATTTTTATACAAATTATAATTTTTTTAGATCCAATTCAATTTGCCAAATTTCTGCAGAAATTTGCTATAAAAGAATTGACTTTGATGGGGAAATTGTCTCGTTCATTGAGCGCCGTAAAACAAAAAGTGCGGTGAAAAAACGTGATATTTCTCCACCGCACTTTTCTATTATACTTTGAGGCTTATTGTGCGTTATGCCTTTAGCTTACCGGTAATTCGACACCATTCTTCGCGTTCTGCCACCGGCGCCAACACAAAGCGCTCTGCATAGGCATCACACACGGATTGCGCTTGTGTCGCCAGAATACCCGACAAGCCCAAATCCCCGTATGGTTTCACCAACTGACTAATCACCGGGTAAAGCTCTTTTAACGGCCCCGCCAAAATATTCGCTACCACCACATCGGCTTTCAAGTCCGACGGTTTTTCATCGGATAAAAACAGTTGCAAGCGATCCGCCACGCCGTTTTGTTCCGCATTGTTGCGGCTGGCTAAAATCGCTTGAGGATCAATATCAATACCGACCGCACTTTTTGCGCCCAGCTTCAATGCCGCAATGGCCAAAATGCCGGAGCCACAACCAAAGTCGATCACCGTTTTATCTTTTAAATCTAAACTATCGAGCCATTCCAAACAAAGCGCTGTGGTCGGGTGTGTCCCTGTACCAAACGCCAAGCCCGGATCAAGCATCACGTTCACGGCATTCGGATCCGGCACATCACGCCAGCTTGGGCAAATCCACAAACGCTGACCAAATTGCATTGGATGGAAATTATCCATCCACTCGCGCTCCCAGTCTTTGTCTTCGATTTGTTCGATTTTATAAGCGGTATGTTCATCCAAATGCTTCGCCTGTTTAAGTGCATCCACCACCACATTCATATCGGTTTCTGCATCAAACAAAGCAATCACATCGGTGTTGCCCCACAAGCGGGTTTCTCCCGGTAACGGTTCAAAAATCGGCGTATCTTGGCTGTCCATAAAAGTAACGGACACTGAGCCGATTTCTTCTAAAAAATCACTGATTTGCTCTGCCTTTTCGTTAGTACTGTTTAGGCGAATTTGAATCCAAGCCATGTTTATTCCTATATATTTTATGATGAATGGCGCTTCTCGCCGATTTTATTCCCAATCAAAAATGCCGCTAAGCCAAAGACGAGAGAAGGCACAATCGGGTTGAAGCCAAAGAGTTTAATGCCAAATTGGGTAAATAAAATAAACGAAACCAAGCCGACCAACATGGAGCTAACCGCACCATAAGCATTGGCTTTATCCCAGTAAAGTCCGAGAACGATGACCCACAAAAATGCAGCTTCAAGTCCACCAAAGGCAAACAGGTTCAGCCAAATGATCATATCCGGCGGATTCAGAGACGCAAAAATTAAAAGTGCGGTCAAAATTAACGTAATGATTGAGGAGATTCGACCAATCCGTTTTTGATTTTGCACTGCCTGCGGTTTTGCCGCCAAATACAAGTCTTTCACAAAAATAGAAGACGACTGAATAAGCTGCGCATCCACCGTGGACATAATCGCTGACATTGGTGCTGCAAGGAAAATCCCAGCCACAATCGGTGGCAACACTTGCAACATCAGGCTTGGAATCACTTTATCCGACACCGTTAAATCCGGCACGATGGCGCGCCCCAATGCGCCCGCCAAGTGCATACCGAACATGATAATCGTCAACACGATCGTGCCGATTAGCATACCATTGTGCAGGGCTTTGCTGTCTTTAAACGCCATGCAACGCACGGCTGTGTGCGGCAAACCAACTACACCGAAGCAAACCAAAATCCAGAAAGACGCCATAAATTGGAAATCCAACATCTCATTCGGACCGTACGGGCTGACGAGGCTTGGATCAATTTCAGTTAATTTTTTGACCGCACTTTCGACACCACCCACCTGATAAATCACGCCGACCAATAACACAATCGTGCCGAGAATCATCACGGTACCTTGGATCGTGTCCGTTAACACCACAGCACGGAAACCACCGATGAAGGTATAAATCCCCACGGTTAAAGCGAAAATCAGTAAGGCTTGAGTATAAGGAATGCCGATAGTCGTTTCCAATAAACGGGCACCACCGATAAATTGCACGGTCATCGCCGCAAAGAACGCGATCAACAACGCAACACAGGCAATCCATACCAAATATTTGTTTTTATAGCGATAAAGTAATAAATCGTTGATGGTCAACGCATTGGTCTCACGGGAAAGCAAAGCAAATTTTTTCCCCAACGCACCAAGTGCTAACCACACCGCAGGCACTTGGATCATGGCAAGCAAGACCCAGCCTAAGCCGTATTTATACGCCGCACCGGGACCGCCAATAAAGGAACTGGCACTGGCGTAGGTAGAAGCAGTTGTCATGGCAAGCACAAAGCCCGTCATAGAACGGTTACCCACATAATATTCGGAAAGAAAATCACCACCTTTTTGGCGTTTAACATAAGCATAAATCGCCGCCCCGAAAACAAAGGCTAAATAAATGATGAGCGGAAAAATAATCCCTAGGTTCATTGATGACGCTCCGTTGTCGAATGTTGTTTTTCCTGTTCCACATCCAGTGGAATATCCTGAAACACAATTTTAATCAGCCAATACGCGACCACAATAAACAGAATCGGCAGGTAAATACAGGCTAATTCAAACCACAGAGGAAAACCAATTGGCCCTTGTGTACCTTTGGGTAAGTAAGCACATAAGCACCAACCAATTACATAAAGCAAAGTTAAGCCCAATGCCCAACGGGCTTCTTTGGTCGCTTGTTTATAACGTTGTTGTAAGTCCATATATCATTCCTAAATAAAAAAGTGGATAAAATCCACTTTTTCTATTAATGCCACGTTTTATTCGTGCATACCTAATTTTTTCTCCAAATAGTGGATATTTGTGCCACCTTTTTGGAAGTTTTCGTCTGCTAAAATCAGATCATGCAACGGAATATTCGTTTTAATCCCATCAATGATGGTTTCTGATAAGGCATTTTGCATACGACGGATCGCCACTTCACGGGTATCGCCGTAAGTAATTAATTTCGCAATCATGGAATCATAATGCGGAGGAACCGTGTAACCTGCGTAAACATGAGAATCCCAACGCACGCCTAGACCACCCGGGGAATGTAAATGTGCCACTTTACCCGGTGAAGGCAAGAAGGTTTTTGGATCTTCTGCGTTGATACGACATTCCATCGCATGGCCTTTCACTTTGATGTCTTCTTGTTTGAAAGAAATCGGCAAGCCCGCCGCAATACGCAATTGCTCTTTCACCAAGTCCACACCGGTAATCATTTCCGTCACCGGATGTTCCACTTGAATACGGGTATTCATTTCAATGAAATAGAACTCACCGTTTTCATATAAGAATTCAAACGTACCCGCACCACGATAGCCAATTTCCACACAAGCCTTCGCACAACGAGAACCGATATCACGACGTACTTCTTCGGTAATGCCCGGTGCAGGCGCTTCTTCCACCACTTTTTGGTGACGACGTTGCATAGAACAGTCACGCTCTGCCAAGTAAACCGCATTGCCGTGGGTGTCTGCTAATACTTGGATTTCCACATGGCGTGGGTTTTCCAAATATTTTTCCATGTAAACCATGTCGTTGTTGAAAGCCGCTTTCGCTTCTGCTTTCGTCATGGCAATAGATTCTTCTAACGCCTCTTCGCTACGGACTACACGCATACCACGACCACCGCCGCCACCGGAGGCTTTGATAATGATCGGATAGCCAATACGTTTCGCGATTTCTTTGTTTTTCGCGATGTCAGAGGTTAATGGGCCATCAGAACCCGGAACGCAAGGCACACCGGCTTTTTTCATGGCGTTAATCGCGGACACTTTGTCGCCCATCAAACGAATCACATCGGCAGTTGGTCCGATAAACGTGAAACCGGAGCTTTCTACCTGTTCGGCGAAATCCGCATTTTCGGAAAGAAAACCATAGCCCGGGTGAATAGCATCAGCGCCGGTCACTTCAGCTGCGGCAATAATTGCCGGAATATTTAAATAACTTTTTGCAGATTGAGCAGGACCGATACACACGGTTTCATCTGCAAGCAGAACGTGTTTTAACTCACGGTCGGCGGTGGAATGAACCGCAACAGTTTTAATGCCCAATTCTTTGCAGGCGCGCAAAATTCGCAGTGCAATTTCACCACGATTGGCGATAACAACTTTTTCTAACATAATAAATCCATTCTTGTTTAAATTATGGTCTGCTATGTTAATTATTCGATAATAATCAACGGCTCATCAAATTCGACAGGCTCACCATCATTTACCAAAATAGCTTTTACTACACCTGCTTTATCCGCTTCAATACGGTTCATCATTTTCATCGCTTCAACGATGCAAAGTGCATCACCTACTTTTACGGTTTGCCCCACTTCAACAAACGCTTTCGCTTCAGGGCTTGGACTACGATAGAACGTTCCTACCATCGGAGAGCGGATCTTATGACCAGAAACTTCTTCAGGTGCAGCAGCAGGGGCTGCCGGCGCGGCAGCTGGTGCAACAGGAGCCGCAACCGGAACCGGTGCAGCTGCTGGAATGGAATACTGAACATTTGCCGGCGCGGCAACAGTGGCACGACTAATACGTACAGAACCCTCTTCTTCTGAAACTTCGAGTTCCGTAATACCGGATTCTTCCACTAATTCAATCAGTTTTTTAATTTTACGAATGTCCATAGTTTTTTCCTAAAATATGCTAGATTTTCACCGCACTTTTGAAAAAAGCACGGTATGGATTAAGATAAATTTTCGCCCGAGAGATTACCTCAAAATCATTATTTTGGCGATAAAATTCTGCGATTTTTTGCTAAATCTCGCCGATCTTCACTTTTTTGAAAGATAATTTACGGCAAACTGTAATGCAAAATCATACCCCTGCGCACCACAGCCACAAATCACACTTTCCGCCACATCACTAAAATAGGAATGATGACGAAACGGTTCTCGTTTATGAATATTGGATAAATGCACTTCAACGAAAGGAATGCCAACGGCAAGTAACGCATCACGCAACGCCACGCTGGTGTGGGTATAGGCCGCGGGATTGATAATAATAAAATCCACTTTTTGAAAGCTTTGGTGAATTTTCTCAATCAATTTTTCTTCACTATTGGCTTGAAAACAATCCAGTGCCACTTGCTGTTTTACCGCTTGTTGTTGCAAATGCCGTTCAATTTCCGCTAAGGATAAATGTCCGTAATGACCTGGCTCACGCACACCCAACATATTCAAGTTCGGGCCATTTAACAGCAAAATGTTGTATTTTGATGACATATCACATTCCTTTTTATTGCGCGCATTATAATGATTTTTCGCTTTTGGCTGGTCTAATCTGTAAAAAACCGCACTATAAAAAATAATCGAAAAAACGACCGCACTTTTAATCTAAAATGACTTCGGTAATGAATTCCGAATCGAAGTCAACGACAGGTAACTCCGACCCTGGCCAGGTTCTGACGACTTGATAATCCATTAAATCCAGTGTGTCTAATCCCGGCGTGACATTTGGCGTATATTGTTGCGCCATGCGTGCCAGTTGGGTTAAACCGAAGCTACTTTCAATGCTGGAACTGATAACCGCTTTAATACCTAATGCATGCGCCTGTGCAATCAACTCAGCACAACGCTCAATAGATCCCACCAAGGTCGGTTTAATCACAATCGCTGCCAAGTGCGGTTCTTTTTCCACGCAAAAATCCGGTTCGCGTACGCTTTCATCCCAGGCAATGTTAATGCCGGTTTCTGCCGCAAATTGGCGACTTTCTTCACGGGTTTTGCAAGGTTCTTCAATAAATTGAATGCGCGCACGATGCTCAGGTTTCACATATTTCGCAAACATTTGCGCTTTAGCCGGTGTCCAGCTACGGTTAGCATCTAGCCGTAATTGCAAATCTGGAATGGCTTCTAACAGCATATCGGCAATGAGGCCATCACGATTGGCTTCATACATGCCCACTTTCACTTTCGCCACTTTTTCACCCTGCATTTGATCCAGCGGTTCATAAAGTTCATCGGGATCGCCATAACATAAAGGCGCCGTTTGATAATTGCCTTCATCGTCCAAGCGACCTTTCATTTCAAATAACGCACAGCTTAAACCAAATGCCACGGAAGGATACAAATCCGCCGTTAAATCCAGTTTTACATTACAACTGCGGGATTGATCCCATTTTTCCAGCCATTCGATGGCTTGGGCTTGCGCTTGATCTAAGGTTTCATGGCTAAATTCCGGCAACGGCGCAATTTCGCCCCAACCTTCATTTTGCCCACAGCACACTTTCACCAAAAGACCTTCACGCTTTTTCAAAAAGCGATTGCGCAAAATCAGTTGAGAATCCACCGGAATGGAATAACGGAAAAGTTGATAGCGACGATGTTGAATAGCGCAATCTTTCTTTTCATAGAAAATTTTGCCCACCTGTTGAATATGCGCCAGTAAAGCCGGATCGGTAATCTTGTCATAAATGATTACATCAAATTTATACGGAATGGTAGTTTGCGAGAGGGTTTGCTGAATGTCGTGCAACATGGCGTCAGTAATGCCATCGCCTTTTAAGGCTAAATCAATGTCCGAGTCTTCACGAAAATTCCCCTTCCCGCGCGAGCCAAATAAAATTGCTGTTTCAACCTGAGGGAAATGGCGTAAATGCCAACCGATGTTTTTAATGATTGTTTCTGTTAAACCGAAATCCATCGCCTTTACCTATACAATTACAGAAAAGAAATTATTTTGCTTTCAATAACAAAAGTGCGGTCGTTTTTAAAAATGTTTTTTAAATCGACCGCACTTTTTATCTTAAGGATTGCGCTTAAATTTACCGAAGTCCGGCGCGCGTTTTTCATTGAAGGCGTTGCGACCTTCTTGGCCTTCTTCTGTCATGTAGAACAACATGGTGGCGTTCCCGGCAAGTTCTTGAAGACCGGATTGACCGTCGCAGTCGGCATTTAATGCCGCTTTCAAGCAACGTAAAGCAATCGGGCTGTTGCGTAGCATTTCACGACACCAACGTACAGTTTCTTTTTCTAACTCAGCGTAAGGCACGACTGTGTTCACTAAGCCCATGTCTAAGGCTTCTTGTGCATTATATTGACGGCATAAGAACCAAATTTCACGCGCTTTTTTCTGACCGACGATACGTGCCATATAGCTTGCACCCCAACCGCCATCAAAAGAACCCACTTTCGGGCCGGTTTGGCCGTAAATGGCGTTGTCTGCGGAAATGGTAAGATCACACATCATGTGTAACACGTGGCCACCACCAATGGCATAACCTGCCACCATCGCTACCACCGGTTTCGGGCAAGTACGAATATCACGTTGGAAATCCAACACGTTGAGATGATGCACGCCGCTGTCGTCTTTATAGCCGCCGTAATCGCCACGTACTTTTTGGTCACCGCCGGAACAGAACGCTTTTTCACCTTCACCGGTCAACACGATAACACCGATTTTTTCGTCAAAACGGGCATCGGCAAAAGCGGTGATCATTTCTTTAACGGTTTGCGGACGGAAAGCATTGCGCACTTCCGGACGATTGATGGTGATTTTGGCAATGCCGTCGGTGGATTTGTGATAACGAATGTCGGTGTAACCCGCGCTGTGATCAACCCACTCAACCGGCGCATATAAAACATCATCTTTTGGATTTTGCATGAGAAATTCCTTTAATTTAAGGTTAAAAAAGTGCGGTCATTATAGCGGAAGTTTCTGAAATCTGAAAACGAAAAGGGTCGGTATTCACCGACCCTCAAAGACAAAATGAAATTAGTTTTTCGCTTTTGCCGCTGCTTTCACGATGACCGCAAAGGCTGGGGCTTTTAAGGACGCGCCACCCACTAATGCGCCGTCAATATCCGGTTGGGTGAACAATTCTGCCGCGTTAGCATCGTTAACAGAACCGCCGTATTGAATGATCACTTGATCAGCAACCGCTTGAGATTTTTTCGCAATGTGACCACGGATGAATGCGTGTACAGCTTGCGCTTGTGCCGGAGTCGCAGATTTGCCGGTTCCGATTGCCCAAATTGGTTCATACGCAATCACCGCACCGTTGAAGGCTTCTACGCCTAACAGGTTGATGACGGCATCAATTTGACGTGCGCAAACTTCTTCGGTTTTGCCTGCTTCATTTTCCGCTTCAGATTCACCGATACACAACACCGGTACCAAGCCCGCTTCTTTTAACGCACCGAATTTTTTCGCCACGAATTCATCGCTTTCTTTGTGATAAGTACGACGCTCGGAGTGACCGATAATAATATATTTCGCGCCGAAATCTTTTAACATTTCTGTGGAAATGTCACCGGTGAAGGCGCCTTTCACGTTCACATCCACGTTTTGTGCGCCTAATTGGATGATATTTTCACCGCCACAGCTGCAACCACAGTTGGATAATAATTTTTCTGCTTCCGCCAAATACATTACCGGTGGGGCAATTGCCACGTCACAGCCGGTCACACCGTGTAATGCTTCTTTTAAACTGGTGATTAATTCACGAGTGAAGGCTTTGCTACCGTTTAATTTCCAGTTACCCATAACTAAAGGACGACGAGCCATTTTGTTTCTCCTTAAATATGATTGAATAAAAACTGCGCCTACTATAACAAAAAACGCCTACTTTTTTTGGTAAAAAATCACAGTTCTAAAAAATTTTCTTTGTAACAGATGATTCTTTTGGGCTAAAAAGATACAATCTACTGTATAAATTTAACAAAAAATGACCGATTGCCTCATGATTAAAATTTTTAAAGCTGAACAATGGAACCTGGAAACACTCCTACCGCTATTTGAAGAATATCGTCTTTCTCAGGGCATGACAGAAAATCCGGAACGTACGCTCACCTTCCTCTCCAATCGTATTCGTTTTAGCGAAAGCATTTTTTTCCTCGCTCTCGGTCAATCTCAACAAGCGCTCGGTTTCATTCAACTTTATCCTCGACTTTCTTCTCTACAATTACAGCGCTACTGGCAATTAACAGATATTTTCGTGCGTCAAGGCAATCAATCAAATGACATTTACACCGCACTTATTGCCAAAGCCAAAGAATTCGTCAGCTACACACAATCCACACGATTAGTGGTAGAACAAGATCGACAGCAACATCATTTGCTGGAGCAAGAGGGGTTCCGCTTAAACCCGAAAAAATCTGTGTTTGAATTGAATTTAGTGGGGTAATGATAAACGAAAAGTGCGGTTGAAATTTCCGATGAATTTCAACCGCACTTTTTATTTTAGAAAACAGGCGCAGAGATAGGCATAAAACCTCCCCCGACATGTCAAATTAAATAATCCGCGAAAATTGCTGTTGTTTTGCTTGTGCGCGTGAATACGTGTCGAAACACAAACAAATATTACGAATCAACAAGCGTCCTTTTGCGGAAACCGTGATTTGCTCCTCACCAATATCCAATAAACCATCAGCGGCCAAAGGCGCTAACAAGGCCAAATCTTCTGCAAAGTGTTGTTTAAAATCAATATTGTACTGTTTTTCTAATGGGGCATACGCTAATTTAAAGTTACAAATCAATTGCTTAATGACATCACGACGCAAACAATCTTCTTCTGACATGGCTAAACCTTTATGTAAGGCAATGCCATTAGTATTCACCGCGGTATAATATTCCTTCAAATCCTTCTGATTTTGCGCATAGGTATCGCCCAATAAGCTGATTGCCGACACACCCAGCCCCAACAAATCACATTCTTCCTGCGTCGTATAGCCTTGGAAATTACGGTGCAACACGCCATTTTGCTGTGCAATAGCAAGTTCATCGTCCGGTTTGGCAAAATGATCCATACCAATAAACTTATAACCTGCACTGCCCAGTGTTTCGATGGTTTTTTGTAAAATTTCCAGCTTCGTCTCCGGTTTCGGTAACTGCCAATCTTTTATTTTTGCTTGTCCGGCGAAACGGCTTGGCAAATGGGCATAGTTAAATACGCTCAATCGATCAGGGTTGAGTTCAATGACTTTTTTCAAGGTGAACATAAAGCTCTCAACACTCTGGAATGGCAAACCATAAATCAAATCGAGATTAGTCGACTGAAAACCGAGCTCACGAGCACGCATCAACAGCGCATTCACAAAGGTTTCATCCTGCTCGCGATTCACCGCTTTCTGCACGTCTTTATTGAAATCTTGCACGCCCATACTAATACGGTTAAACCCGATGTTACGCAAATGTTCTAACATCGAAAGCTCAATTTCACGGGGATCCATTTCAATACTGATTTCTGCGTTATCGGCGATATTAAAATTGTCGCGCAACATTTGCATTAAACGGGCAGATTGTGCCTCCGTTAAATACGTTGGCGTGCCACCACCCCAGTGCACTTGCGTTGCCACACGATTTGTAAATAATGTTGACCGCTCTTTTATCTCTCGTTCCAGAAAATCCAAGTAAATGTCTGCTTTGTGCTGATGGCGCGTAATAACTTTATTACAGGCGCAGAAATAACAAAGTTTGTGGCAAAACGGAATGTGCACATATAACGACAACGGACGTGTTGGATAACGTTGTGCCGCGGCAATAAAGTCCTCATTCGTATACTGTTCGTTAAACTCAAGCGCTGTCGGATAGGATGTGTATCGCGGACCGGATTGATTATATTTTTGAATTAATGCTAAATCCCAAATGATCTCAGACATTCAATTTTCCCCACGTTTATAATGTTTGGATATCCGTTAGAAGTCGGTTTAGTTCTGACTTAATCTTACTTTCAAGCTCGGCTTCTGTGCTTTCACGCTGTAAATCCAAACGCATTCTTTCGTTCTTTTTTAATTCTCTGCGAGCCTCATGAGTCGGCATATCTTCGACCGTTTCATACAATCGCCACATGGCAGAATAATGTTTGAGGCTCATGCCCACTGGTTCGAGTAGCATTTTCAAACGCAATACACCTTCCGACAAATTACAATCACCGTTCAACATGGCTTTCGCAATAATTTCAAGGCTTTCTTTAATGCGATGAATACGGTTTCGGCGCGCTTGCAACAGTGCTTTTTTCTGCTTTTGCAACGCCAACAACAAATACGCGGCATAACCGACCATACCGGCAATGATGATGACAGCTGCAATGAGTAAAAACGTTTTCCACATAATTTAAAGATACTTATTTAAATTGGTTGATGTCGATTCGTTCAAAAGTGCGGTATAAATCTTCTTCGTTTTCTTCATCATCCGCAATGCCTAATTCGTCCATTAATTGGGCGACACGCGCCAAACAGGCATCCACAAAATTTTGATCTTCGGCAGACAATTTTTTGCCTTCGTCTAATTGATCCAGCAACTGACTCAAACATTCGTTATTTTCTAACTGTTCTAATTCTGACATCGGATCCAATGTGGCTTTAGGCTCAGATTTTGCGGCTGATACTGCTTGCGCTTTTTGCGGTTTATTGACGAACTCCACCATCAACGGTACTTTTTTACGGCTACCGATTCGTGGGTCCTGAATTTCTTTTACTTGATTCGCGGCTTTATTTTCCGGCGCACTATGACGAGAACCGGAATCCAATCCTTTATGCTTACGTTTTTTCTTCTCTTCACGGGCTTTCGCATCCAGTTCATAACGCGTCGCTTTACGACCAGAAAGGGGTTGTTCCGGTTTCTTATCGGATTTGCGGGCCGGCATGATATCTGTAAGGCGGCGAGTCTTTTTCTGACGGGACATAACTTATCTCTTGACTAATAAAATTGAGCGGCGATTGTATCACTCCGCAGGAAATTTAACGAGGGATATTAAAAAATGCTGAAAAAAATGACCGCACTTTTAACTATCAGACTTCGTTTCAGTCATCAACTGTTGCGCTAATTTCGCTTCTTTCTGTTGCGCACGGCGTTTTTGAAAAAACGCACTGAGTTTTTCACTGCATTCCTGCTGCAACACCCCACCGGTAATTTCGATGGCATGATTCATTTTATAATCATCGAAAAAATGAAAACGGGAACCCACTGCGCCGGTTTTATAGTCAGCCGCACCGAACACAAGGCGCTTAATGCGGCTGTGTAAAATTGCCCCGGCGCACATGGTGCAAGGCTCAAGGGTGACGTATAAGGTTGCGTTCAACAAGCGGTAATTTTGTAAGCGTTGGCCGCCTTGGCGTAGAGCAACAATTTCGGCGTGCGCCGTAGGATCAGAATCAATGATCGATAAATTCCATCCCTCGCCAATAATTTCACCTTCCTCGCTCACTAACACGGCACCCACAGGAATTTCACCCAAGGCTTCTGCTTTGTCCGCCAACATTAAGGCGTGGCGCATAAATTGTTCATCCAGTTGCTGTTGAGATTCAGTCATGAGGTTCTTCAGATGAAAAGTGCGGTGGATTTTAAAAACGTTTTTAAAACCGACCGCACTTTGTTAGACGGAAAACGGATATTTAATCGGCTCGTGGCATTGATAACCCGTTACTTTAAAATCATCCATGGTGACCCAGGTTTCCAAGTCTTCTAAAGATTTAATGTCCGGATTAATTTCCAACTGCGGTGACGGGAAAGGCTCACGTTTTAATTGCACATCACGCATAAGTGCCAACTGGTCTTCATAAATATGCGCATTCACAATGTGGTGAAATGCCTGCCCTGCTTTTTTACCGGTGATTTGTGCCATTAATGCTAAGAAGGTAAATACTTGGATTTGGTTAAAATTCAAACCAAGCGGGACATCACAAGAACGCTGATAACTGGTGAGATATAACGTATCACCCAACAAAGAAAACGTATGTGTGTGCATGCAAGGGCGCAAACAGCCTAAATCAAATTCACCCGGGTTATAGAACGTCAGAATCTCACCGCGGTCATCAATGCCTTTGCTGAGGTTATTAACAATTTTGCGTAGTTGATCGAGATGTTCACCATTCGGTTTACGCCAACTTCTGCCCTGCACGCCATATACGCGCCCCATGTCATCGGTGCCTTTGCGGTGCGGATTATTGAGCCAAGCCTGATTTTCATTAGCATTGGCATCCCACGTTTTGGTACCCAGCTTGCGGAAGTCGGCAGCATTGTCATAACCGCGAATATAGCCTAGAAATTCTGCAATCGCTGCTTTCCAATAACTTTTACGGGTCGTAATCAGCGGAAATTGGTTGTTTGCCACATCGTAAGTCAAACCGGCGTTAATCACCGTTAAACAGCGTTTGCCAGTACGTTCGTTTTCTACCCAAACGCCTTCGTTAACAATGCGTTGGCACAAGTCTAAATATTGTTTCATTTTTTCACCGCACTTTTGTTGTATGCCCAAAACATAATGAAAATGCCGCCGAAAATCATTGGCAAGCAAAGTAATTGACCTCTTGTGATCACATCAAGAAACAGCTCTACATCGGGTTCGCGCACATATTCAATCATAAAACGGAAAACGCCATAACCGATGAGGAAGAGCCCGGCTACCGATCCCATTGGACGTGGTTTACGAATAAACCAATTCAAAATAAGGAACAACACCAAACCTTCTAACATAGCTTCATATAATTGAGATGGATGGCGTGGTAGTAATAGCGGATCTGTTGGAAAAATCATGGCCCAAGGCACATCCGTTGCATGCCCCCATAATTCTAAATTAATGAAATTACCAAGACGCCCCATTCCTAAACCGAAAGGAATGAGAGGCGCAACAAAATCTGCCGTCGCCCAAAAGCTGCGTTTTTGTATTTTAGAGGTAATGACCATGGCAATAATCACGCCAATTAAGCCACCATGAAAAGACATCCCGCCTTCCCAAACGCGGAATAAATACAGCGGATCCTGTAAAAAACGATCAAGATTATAAAAGAAGACATCACCAATTCGACCGCCTAAAAAGACGCCCATGAAACCATTGAATAATAAAGAATCAACTTGATCTACCGTCCAACCACTGTTGGCTTGCTGAGCGCGGCGCACACCTAACCAACGAGCAAAAATAAAACCGAGTAAATACATTAATCCATACCAGCGCAAACCGATGGGACCAAATTCAAAAATTGCCGGATCGAAATGCGGTAATACAAGGTAATCTGAATTCATAACGTTCCTTATTTCAATAACATATTAATCGCCACCACAATTAAAAAGGCGGCAAACGCTTTCTTCAAGGTCGGCACCGGGAGTTTGTTCGTTGCATTGGCACCAAGTTTAGAAGTGAAAAATGAGGTAACCGTGATGCCCAAAACAGCCGGAAAATACACGAAACCGACCGAATAAGGCGGCATACCTTGCGCATTCCAACCGCTCACCATAAAACTTAACATTCCCGCAATACCCATTAACATGCCACAGAAAGCAGAAGTGCCAATAGCTTTTTTAATATCTACGTTGCGAGAATTTAAAAACGGCACAATAAATCCGCCACCGCCAATACCGGCAACACTTGATGCCATGCCAATCAAGGCACCGCCAATAATGGAGGATAAAGGCGTAATTTTTTTATTCGGGTCGATGTTTTTCGGCTTAATAGACAAAATCATTTTAGCTGCTAAATAAACAACTAAGCAGGCAAACAACTTACTGGAAACGTCATGAGGCAATTTACTGATGTATTGCCCTGAAATAAAGGCACTGATCATTAATGCAGGGGCAAAATACTTCAAGGTGGACCAAACGACATTGCCAAGTTTGTGGTGTCGTTGTGCGGAAGAAAAAGCGGTAACCACGATAGTCGCGAAGGAGGTACCAAGTGCGGTGGACATTAAGAGCGAATCCGGTACGCCGACAATTGGTAGTAAATAAACCATCATCGGCACAATCACCATGCCGCCACCAATGCCGAATAAACCGGCTAAAAAGCCGGCGACACAACCGGCAAGCAAACAAAAGAGGAAGAAGGTTAACATAATTATCTCTTATACTTTTGTGATGAATATTTGGAATGCTTTGAATGGGTCTGTTTTGGCGTTGAAAAGGTATTCTTTTTCTCTTCTACTGCGCTAGAGTCAGCCCGCAATAACAAGTCTTTGTTATTTTCATCAAATAACACCGTAGCAAACTCTTTCATCGCTTTACGATAGACATCTCTTTTGAAAGAAACCACTTGACGCACCGGATACCAGAAACTCACCCAACGCCAACCGTCAAACTCCGGTGTTTTACTGCATTGCATATTGATGTTTTTGGTGTCGCTGACTAACTGCAATAAAAACCAGCGTTGTTTCTGTCCGATACAAATAGGTTTGGAATCATAACGTAACAGTCGTTTTGGCAATTTATAACGCAGCCAATGCTTAGAAGCATAGAGCACTCGCACATCTTTGCGTGTTAATCCGACTTCCTCAAACAATTCTCGGTACATCGCTTGTTCTGGCGTTTCATTATCATTAATCCCGCCTTGCGGAAATTGCCAGGAATTCTGTCCGTATCTTTTCGCCCACAGCACTTGCCCTTTGTCGTTGCAAATAACAATGCCTACATTCGGACGGTAGCCATCGAAATCGATCACTATCGTATCCTTAAAATTCAGTTAATTTTTTAAATTGGAATAGCGACAAATTGTTTCATAAACTCCCCTTTCGGGCAACTCATTTAGCAAGAAACGGGGAGAGATAGGGCATTTAAGAAATGTTTAAATGCTCTTTTAAAGCATAAATTTCACATTAGATGAGATAACTTTAGAGGCAAGAGCTTAATAGCATTTGCGTTGATAAGCATGAAGCACAACGCTAAAAAAAAACCTTATCAATTGACTTCATTGATAAGGTTTAAAATTTGGTGGAGATAATCGGGATCGAACCGACGACCTCTTGAATGCCATTCAAGCGCTCTCCCAACTGAGCTATATCCCCATAAGTGGCGGCTATGATAAATTCCGCCCCTTGGTCTGTCAATATTAAATTTTTAATTCATTGCCATCAGATTAAATCTTAAGCATTTTGCCCGTGAATAAAATCAATAGCACGTTGAATTCGGCTTAATACGCGCTCACGTCCGATTCCTACTAAGGTCACATCCATAGACGGCGATTGTCCTGCACCGGTCACAGCGACGCGCAGCGGCATTCCCACTTTACCCATGCCTACCTCTAATTCGGCAGCGGTTTGTTCAATAGCTTCGTGAGTAGAATGCAAATCCCAAGTGGAAAGTGCGGTCAGTTTTTCTTTTACTTTTTCAAGCGCTTCTACCGCGCCCGCTTTGAAATGTTTTTTCACCGCAGCTTCATCGAAAGCTTCAAACTCTTCAAAGAAATAACGACTGGCAAGCGCCATTTCACGTAAGGTTTTACAACGATCCGCCAGCATGGTGATGATTTCCGTTAATGCCGGGCCATTGGAAGTGTCAATGCCTAAATCCTGATATTGCCATGCTAAATGTTTCGCAACGTAGTCCGCTGGCAATTCACGAAGATAATGATGGTTCAACCACAATAATTTTTCGGTGTTAAAGGCACTGGCAGATTTACTCACGGAGTGTAAATCAAATAAATCAATCATTTCTTGTCGGGTGAAAATTTCCTGATCACCATGGCCCCAGCCCAAACGCACCAAATAGTTGATAAGCGCTTCCGGCAAATAACCTTCGTCACGATATTGCATTACGCTCACGGCGCCGTGACGTTTGGAAAGTTTTTGACCATCGTCCCCGTTAATCATAGAAACGTGTGCATACACCGGAATCGGTGCACCAAGGGCTTTTAAAATGTTAATTTGACGCGGGGTGTTATTAATATGGTCTTCACCGCGCACAACGTGGGTGATGCCCATATCCCAGTCATCTACCACCACGCAGAAGTTATAGGTCGGTGAGCCGTCGGTACGGCGGATAATCAAGTCATCCAATTCGCTGTTGCTGATTTCAATGCGTCCACGTACCGCATCATCAAATACCACAGAACCCTCAGTTGGATTTTTAAAACGCACTACATGCGGTTCATCGGCAGAATGTTCTGCATGATCATGCAAACAATGGCGGTCATAACGTGGTTTTTCTTTATTTTGTTCTTGTGTATGACGTAATGTTTCCAAACGTTCTTTGGTGCAGTAACAACGGTATGCCAAGCCCTGTTCAATCATTTGATCGATAACTTGGTTATAACGGTCAAAGCGCTTGGTTTGATAATATGGACCGTGCTCCCAGGCCAAATCTAACCATTCCATCGCTTCTAAAATGGCTTGTGTGGCCTCCGGTGTGGAACGCTCCAAATCGGTATCTTCAATACGCAACACAAATTCGCCGTGATTGTGTTTCGCATATAACCAAGAATAAAGTGCGGTGCGTGCGCCGCCAACGTGCAAATAACCAGTTGGGCTCGGTGCAAAACGAGTGCGCACTTTCACGCTTGGATCCAAATCAAATAATGCTTCTAATTTCATGTTATAACCTTTTTATGTGCAAATAATTGTGCGGTATTGTACTACGAGTTGCTTGAATTCATAAGGGAAAATCACGAATTGTGCCTATTTTTGAAACAACCGAAGGATTTTTGGCAAAAATTTGTTGACTGAAATCATTGAGCAATTATAATGCACGCTCACAACATTGAGGGCGATTAGCTCAGTTGGGAGAGCACCTCCCTTACAAGGAGGGGGTCACTGGTTCGAGACCGGTATCGCCCACCACTTTTTAAGGTTTCTCAATGTTGTCAATGTAACGACGTGGGCGATTAGCTCAGTTGGGAGAGCACCTCCCTTACAAGGAGGGGGTCACTGGTTCGAGACCGGTATCGCCCACCATTTCTTACATACTTCCCTATTTTAAGATTCTAACGTGGGCGATTAGCTCAGTTGGGAGAGCACCTCCCTTACAAGGAGGGGGTCACTGGTTCGAGACCGGTATCGCCCACCACTTAAAATCTTAAAATACCGATTCGTCGGGCGATTAGCTCAGTTGGGAGAGCACCTCCCTTACAAGGAGGGGGTCACTGGTTCGAGACCGGTATCGCCCACCACTCTACTTCCTACTTAATGATTTCTCTTTCAAAGCCTTCCTGACGTTTATTCTTTTTGTGTAAAGTGATAAAGTACAACCAGTTTTTCAACAGAATAAACGGATTCATTTAATGCAAAAAACAATAAAAAATCAGACCGCACTTTTAATTTCAAACGGCCTATTACGTTTAGCCGGGAACATTGTCAAAATCCTAAGCTACCCTTTCCATGCACTTTTTCCGAAAAAACGCTTTACGATTCCCGAATTCAGCCCGACCAAACGCCAATCCGGCAAACCAAGCAAAATTAATCGCGTGATTTGGCAAACCAACTACAGCAATAAAGTGACGTTGCCAATTTACTGCAACTATTTGGTCAACCGCTTATTTTCGTTAAGTTACGATTATCGCTATGTCAGTACTGAAGCACGTAGCGAATATATTGAAAAATATGCCGACCCACGCACGTTTGCTGCTTATAGCCAACTTACAGACGGTGCCGCACAAGCAGATTTTTGGCGCTTATTCACGCTATATCAAGACGGCGGCATTTATATGGATATTGATGGTCATCTTGTCGGCTGCTTAGATACGATGATTGATCCGGAAGATGACGAAGTCCTCATCACCCGTCGTGGGCGTTACACTAACTTTTTCTTAGCCAGCCGCAAAGGTAACCCATTTTTAAAGGAAACGTTGGATATTATTGTGGACAACATTGAAAATCGTCGCGTTGACGGTGGCGTATTTGTTCTTACCGGCCCGGAAACGTTAAACAAAGCCTTAGAAAACAAGGAAGTAAACACCCGCCGTGATAAATTTACTTGCGCTCAAGGCACGTTCGCTAACGAGTATTTTCAATATATGGATAAAAAACGTGGCAAGTGGATCCACGCTAAAAACGAAGATTTATTAAAATAACGGTCAATGACACAAAAAGTGCGGTCACAAAAAGCAAATTTTTTGTTGATCGCCTTTTTTGTTTCTGTGATATATTTTTTAACCAATGACACCAATCACAAATCAGAGGATTCTATGGCACTTTGGGGTGGACGCTTTACGCAGGCGGCGGACAAGCGTTTTAAAAATTTTAACGATTCATTACGCTTTGACTATCGCCTTGCCGAGCAAGATATCGAAGGCTCTATCGGCTGGTCGAAAGCCTTGGTTTCTGTCAATATTTTAACGGTACAGGAACAACAACAATTAGAACAAGCGCTGAACGAATTATTGATTGAAGTGCGGTCAAATCCGCAAGCGATTTTGCAAGATGATGCGGAAGACATTCACAGTTGGGTGGAAAGTAAACTTATCAACAAAGTGGGCAATTTGGGTAAAAAACTGCACACCGGTCGCAGCCGTAACGACCAAGTGGCGCTCGACATCAAAATGTGGTGTAAAGAACGGGTGGATGAATTACAACATTCCCTTCGCGAATTACAACGCAAATTGGTGCTTACCGCAGAAAATAACCAAGATGCCGTGATGCCGGGTTACACCCACCTGCAACGCGCCCAACCGATTACCTTTGCCCATTGGTGCATGGCCTATGTTGAAATGTTGGATCGCGATTATTCGCGTTTAGCCGATGCTTACCGCCGCATGAATAGCTGCCCGCTAGGCAGTGGCGCCCTTGCCGGCACGGCGTATCCTATCGATCGCGAACAGCTCGCCAAAGATCTCGATTTCGCCTTTGCTACCCGTAACAGTTTGGACAGCGTATCCGACCGCGATCATATTGTTGAACTACTTTCAGCCGCCTCACTGAGCATGGTGCATTTATCCCGTTTCGCCGAAGATATGATTATTTTCAACAGTGGTGAATCTAACTTTGTGGAACTCTCCGATCGCGTGACGTCCGGCTCATCCCTCATGCCGCAAAAGAAAAACCCCGATGCTTGCGAATTAATTCGTGGTAAAGCGGGACGTGTTATCGGTGCGTTAAATGGTATGTTAATGACCTTAAAAGGTTTACCGTTAGCCTATAACAAAGATATGCAGGAAGACAAAGAAGGCATTTTCGATGCATTGGACACTTGGCAGGATTGTTTAGACATGGCGTCATTGGTGTTAGACGACATCAAAGTGAACGTAGAACGCACCCGTGAATCTGCCCTGAAAGGCTACTCCAACGCCACTGAATTAGCCGATTATTTGGTTGCCAAAGGCGTACCATTCCGTGATTCCCATCACATTGTGGGCGAAACCGTGGTGTATGCCATCAAACAACACAAAGCCTTAGAAGACCTGACGATTCCTGAATTTCGTCAATTCTGTGAAAAAGTGTCAGACGATGTGTACGACATTCTTTCTTTACAATCTTGCTTAGACAAACGCGCCGCCAAAGGTGGAGTATCACCGTTGCGTATCGCAGAAGCCATTGCAGAAGCAAAAGCAAGATTCGCCTAACATCTGTTCTAAAGTGCGGTCATAAAAAATCTTATTTTTATGACCGCACTTTTGTTTTCACCCTCCAAAAATAAATCAAATCTAATAAATAAACTCATTTTTTAAATAAAAAATAAAATAAGTTAACAACATAAAATAATTTAATTATTTTTTCGTAAAAATATTTGAAAGCATATGATTTCCTGTTGCATAGTAATTCCGACTTAGCAATATAGCCAAGCGAAAATAAATAAAGCAAACACCAACATACTATCCACAGGAGAAATTCTTATGTCTCACGCAGTTGCCTCACTCGAAGAATTCTTAGCAAAAGTCGAACAACGTGACGGAAATCAACCGGAATTTTTACAAGCGATACGCGAAGTATTCACGTCTATTTGGTCATTCCTTGAGAAAAACCCGAAATACCGCTCTGAAGCCTTATTAGAACGTTTAGTTGAGCCGGAACGCATCATTCAATTCCGCGTAGCATGGACAGATGACAAAGGTCAAGTGCAAGTCAACCGCGCCTTCCGCATTCAATTTAACAGCGCTATCGGCCCTTTCAAAGGTGGCATGCGTTTTCACCCGTCCGTCAACCAATCCATTTTAAAATTCTTAGGCTTTGAGCAAATCTTTAAAAATGCTTTAACCACATTGCCAATGGGGGGGGCCAAAGGCGGTTCCGACTTTGATCCAAAAGGTAAAAGCGATGCGGAAGTCATGCGCTTCTGCCAAGCCTTAATGACTGAACTTTATCGCCACATCGGCCCGGACACAGATGTACCTGCAGGTGATATTGGTGTTGGCGCGCGTGAAGTGGGTTATTTAACCGGCATGATGAAAAAACTCTCCAATCAAACCGGCTGTGTCTTTACAGGCAAAGGCTTGAGTTTCGGCGGTAGCTTAATTCGTCCGGAAGCTACCGGTTATGGTTTGGTCTATTTCGTCCAAGCGATGCTGGCAGAAAAGGGACAAGATTTGAAAGGCAAAACTGTCGCGGTTTCCGGCTCCGGCAACGTGGCACAATATGCGATTGAAAAAGCCCTACAACTAGGTGCTAAAGTCATTAGTTGTTCCGACTCATCCGGTACCGTTGTGGATGAAGAAGGTTTCACGGCTGAAAAATTAGCCGCGTTAATGGATATTAAAAACGTAAAACGCGGTCGTGTAAAAGATTACGCCGATCTCTTTGGCTTGAAATATGTTGCTGGCGCGCGCCCATGGCATTTAAAAGTGGATATTGCGCTACCATGTGCCACTCAAAACGAATTGGCATTAAGCGATGCACAAGCCTTGATTGCCAATGGCGTGCAAGTGGTAGCGGAAGGTGCCAATATGCCAACGACCATCGAGGCCACCAATGCCTTTATTGACGCCGGCGTACTCTTCGGGCCGGGCAAAGCAGCAAATGCAGGCGGCGTCGCCACTTCCGGTTTGGAAATGTCGCAAAACGCACAACGCTTAAGTTGGACAAGAGAAGAAGTCGATGCCAAATTGCACCGCATTATGTTAGACATTCATGCTAACTGTAAAAAATACGGCAGTGATGCGCAAGGTAACATCAACTATGTGGTGGGTGCGAACGTCGCCGGTTTCGTTAAAGTAGCTGATGCCATGTTGGCACAAGGCGTGTATTAATCGACACGAAAAAACACCTCGAAAAACGACCGCACTTTTGAGAGCAACAAAAAGTGCGGTATTTTTTTAAGCTAATTTTGTTATGAGACAGCACATTTTGTTCTAAAAATGAGGTCGTGAGAATATTGAAATTCGCGGAGTTATGGTGTTAAATCTACACTTCTTCTATGGTTATTCTAAACAAGGGTTAAAACAAATTTATGTGCCAATTATTGGGAATGAACTGCAATACGCCGACGGATATTGTGTTTTCATTTGAAGGATTTCGTCATCGTGCCGGACTTACTGATTCCCATTCTGACGGATTTGGTATCGCTTTTTTTGAAGGCAAAGGCGTGCGTATTTTCCGCGACAATAAACCGGGCCACATTTCCCCTATCGCTGATTGCGTGAAACAATATCACATCAAATCCCTCAACGTTATTTCGCATATTCGCAAAGCGACGCAAGGCGATGTAAATCTTGAAAATACCCATCCCTTTATCCGTGAGATCTGGGGAGAAAATTGGGTGTTTGCCCATAATGGTAACTTAACCGAACTGCCCGACATGAGCGAATCCTTCTGTCAACCTATCGGCAGCACTGATTCAGAAACCGCTTTCTGTTACATGGCAGAACAATTAAAAAATCGCTTTCGCAAAAAACCAAACGAAGAACAGATTTTTCAAGCCGTGCAAGATATCAGCAACAAACTCGCAGAGCATGGCACCTTTAACTTTATCCTGTCTAACGGCGAATGGATGATTGCCCGCTGTTCCACTAATTTACACTATCTCACCCGTAAAGCCCCATTTGGCAAAGCACAACGTGTTGATGACGATGGTGTCATCGACTTCAATGAATACGCCAAAGAGGGCGATAAAGTCACGATCATTACCACCGTACCACTCACCAAAGACGAAGTCTGGAGCAAAATGGAAAACGGTGGATTTGTCTTCTTCAAAAATGGGGAAAAAGTGTGGGAAATCATCGGCACGCCGAGAACAGAAATGATTGATGATGGGACGTTAGGCACGGCTAAAGTTGCCTAACCCGGCTCATAGAAAAAGTGCGGTCGAAAAAACAATGATTTTTCCGACCGCACTTTTTATCTCTATTATCTATTCAAACTCCAACTCCACCGCGCTTTCGCCAAGCAATGTCACAAGTTCGGTCAGCAATTCATCGGTTGGGTTGACCGACCATTGCACGCCCATTTTGACTAAGGCTCTGCCTTGTGGGCTTTGGTAATAAATATGCACCGGCAGAGAATTGCTGCTATAAGGCTGTAAAATATGTTTGAATTTCTTAATAAATTGCGGTGTGATTTGCTCTTGCGAAAGACAAATCGCCAGGCTTTTGGCATAACGCGCACGCGCTTCATCAATCGTCATCAAATCCCGCACAGACATTCGCAAGCCTTGCGAGAAATCGTCAAAACTGACTTGTCCCGACACCACGATCACCGTGTCTTTTTGCAGTTTCTCACCGAATTTATCCAACGCTTCGCCAAACAACGTTAAATCTAAACGACCGGAGCGATCATCAATGGTAGCAATGCCGATGTGGTTGCCTTTTTTGGTCACGGCAATGCGCGTATTCACCACCAAACCGCTGGCGGTGCTCATTTGTCCGCGATAATTCGGCGTTAATTCTTTTAGGCGCATTGGGCTGTAATGGGATAATTCTTTTAAATAACGACTCACCGGATGGCTGCTGAGATACAGCCCGAGGGTTTCCCGTTCACCGTCTAAAATGGTCTTTTCCGTCCAAGGGGCAATATTGGCATAAGAATGTTCCACTTCTTCATTGGTTTCCGTCAACACGCCGAACATATCCGTCTGCCCTAAAGCCTCGTCTTTGGCATGTTGATCGGAGGCACGTAGTGCATCTTCCAAATTTTGTTGTAACGCCGCACGATGTGGCCCAAGTTTATCGAAAGCGCCGGATTTAATCAGGCTTTCAAACGTACGTCGATTGATTTTCTTTAAATCCACGCGGGCACATAAATCAAACAAGTTTTTGAAAATACCGTCTTTCTCACGAGCTTCTACCAAGGCTGCAATCGGCCCTTCACCCACGCCTTTAATCGCACCGATACCATACACAATTTCGCCGTTTTCATTGACGCTAAAATGATGTTTTCCGGTGTTAATATCCGGTGGCACGACTTTCAAGCCCATGCGCATACATTCGTCATATAAGCCAACGATTTTGTCGGTGTTATCCATTTCCGAAGTCATGACTGCCGCCATAAATTCCGCCGGGTAGTGCGCCTTCAGCCACAGGGTTTGATAGGACACTAAAGCATAAGCGGCAGAGTGTGATTTGTTAAAGCCATAACCCGCAAATTTTTCCACCAAATCGAAGATCTTCATGGAAAGATCGCCGTCTATGCCATTTTTGATGGCACCCTCTTCAAATACGGAACGCTGCTTCGCCATTTCTTCCGGTTTTTTCTTACCCATCGCACGACGCAATAAGTCCGCGCCACCCAACGTATAACCCGCCAACACTTGAGCAATTTGCATGACCTGCTCTTGATACAAAATAATGCCGTAGGTCGGTTCTAAAATTGGCTTAAGGGTTTCATGCTGATAGTTGGCATCAGGATAAGATACTTCTTCGCGCCCGTGTTTACGATCGATAAAGTTATCCACCATACCCGATTGCAATGGGCCGGGACGGAATAACGCCACCAACGCGATAATATCTTCAAAACAGTCCGGCTTGAGGCGCTTAATCAAATCCTTCATGCCACGCGATTCCAACTGAAACACCGCCGTAGTTTCGGCATTGAGCAACACTTCAAAAGATTGGTGATCATCCAATGGGATAGTGTTGATATCCACCAACGGTTTGCCTTCTTTTTCCATGCGCGCGTTAATCATATCCAGCGCCCATTTGATGATGGTTAAGGTACGCAGACCTAAGAAGTCAAACTTCACTAAACCCGCATATTCCACGTCATTTTTATCGAAGTGGGTCACCGGATGTTTACCTTCCGAATCACAATACAGCGGTGAAAAATCTGTAATTAGCGTTGGCGAAATCACCACCCCACCGGCATGCTTACCGGCATTTCGAGTGACACCTTCCAGCTTGCGCGCCATATCAATAATAGCTCTGACTTCTTCATCCGCATCGTAAATTTCTTGCAGTTTTGGCTCGGCTTCAAAGGCTTTGGCAAGTGTCATACCGGGATCAGGCGGTACTAGTTTAGAAATGCGATCCACAAAACCATAAGGTTGTCCCAGTACGCGCCCCACATCGCGAATCACCGCTTTTGCCGCCATGGTACCGAACGTAATAATTTGCGACACCGCACCACGTCCATACATTTCAGCGACGTGTTCAATCACGCGGTCGCGTCCGTCCATACAGAAGTCCACGTCAAAGTCAGGCATGGAAACCCGTTCTGGATTGAGGAAACGCTCAAAAAGCAAATCGAATTCCAACGGGTCCAAATCGGTAATTTTTAACGCATAAGCCACTAAAGACCCCGCACCGGAACCCCGCCCCGGCCCGACAGGAATATCGTTATCTTTTGACCATTGGATAAACTCCATCACGATCAAAAAATAACCCGGAAAGCCCATTTGGTTGATGACATCCAGTTCCACCTGCAAGCGTTCATCATATTCCGCACGGCGCGCTGCACGCTCGTTTTCATCAGGAAACAACACTTTGAGGCGCGCTTCCAAGCCCTCTCTGGCGCGTTTCACAAGGTAATCTTCGGTGCTTAAATCCCCGGTTGGAAATTTCGGTAAGAAATATTCACCCAATCGAATGGTGACATTACAGCGTTGTGCAATCAGTAGCGTATTCTCCAATGCACTTGGCACATCGGCAAACAAATCACACATTTCTTGTTCAGAACGGAAATATTGTTGACTAGTATAATTTTTAGGACGTTTCGGATCGTCTAACGTGAAACCGTCATGAATCGCTACACGAATTTCATGGGCTTCAAAATCTTCTGCCTGTAAAAAGCATACATCATTGGTCGCCACCACCGGCAATTGTTCGCGTTCAGCCAACTCTAACGCGGCTTGGATGTAATGTTCTTCATCAGGGCGACCGGTACGGGTAAGCGTCAGATAAAAATGATCAGGGAAAAATTCGTGGTAAAAATCCACCGCACTTTTAAGTTCATCAGTATTGCTACGCAGTAATTTTTTACCTACATCGCCATTGACGCCGCCGGATAAAACAATCACCCCGGCACGATGTTCTACTAGCCACTGCTGATCAATATACGGCACATCGGCATAACCGCGCTCATAGGCTTTGGAAAGCAACAAGGTGATATTTTTATAACCTTCATTATTTTTTGCCAAGAGGGTTAAACGGAATCTTTCCTCGCCACACAGCTCATTTTGCACTAGCACATCCGCCCCGATAATCGGCTTCACGCCGGAAGATAATGCCTCACCATAAAACCGGACCAAGCCACAGAAATTCGTGAAGTCTGTTAGCCCCATCGCCACCATGTTATTTTCCACACAGGCTTTCACCAACGGTTTCACTTTGGCGATACCGTCAATCATGGAAAAATCACTGTGAACCTGCAAATGAACAAAACGTGGCGGTGACATAAACATCCTTAAAATAACAAAAAGTGCGGTCAAAAAATCCAATGGATTTTGAGCGTTGGCTTGAGCAAGGTTGACAAAGCCATAGTGGGTAATTTTAGCGGTATTTTGTCGAGAATTATAGGGATAATTTGTCTAGTGGCATCAACACAATAAATCCCCACAAAACACAGTCTTATTGCTAGAGTTTTGAGCCTCAATCCGCTATATTAGCGCACAACTGTTAGCTGATTTTGGATTTTTTAACCATGGATCTCAATTTTCATTTTATTCACCGTGTGCGTAGCCAAGCAAAAACGTTAGCAAATCACACCGCACTTCGTTACTTCAAAGACAACAATTGGTTGTCTATTTCTTGGTCAGAGTTTCAACAACAAATTGACCAAATTTCATTAGCGTTATTAGCAAATCATATTGATATTCAAGATAAAATTGGTATTTTCTCGCATAATATGCCGCGTTGGACAATCACCGATATCGGTGCATTGCAAGTGCGTGCCGTCACCGTGCCGATTTATGCCACGAACACCGCCAAACAAGCCCAATTTATTATTAACAATGCAGATATGAAGATCATTTTCGTGGGCGACCAAGAACAATATGATCAAGTATTGGAGATCGTCGATGAATGCCCGAAACTGGAAAAAATCGTGGCGATGAAAAGCACAATCCATTTGCATGAACACGCCAAAGCCTGCCATTGGCAAGACTTTATTGAGATGGCAGATGAACAATATCAGGCGGAATTACAACAACGGTTGGATGGCAAGTGCTTGGAGGATTTGTTCACATTAATTTACACCTCCGGCACGACCGGTGAGCCGAAAGGCGTGATGTTGGATTACGCGAATTTAGCGCATCAACTCAACGCCCACGATCAGGCATTAAAAGTGGATGATACCGACGTATCTCTTTCCTTCTTGCCGTTATCTCATATTTTTGAGCGCGCTTGGGTAGCTTATGTGCTTCATCGCGGCGCGACCAACTGTTACATTGAAGACACCAATCAAGTGCGGTCGGCTTTGACAGAGATTCGTCCAACCTTAATGTGTGCCGTGCCACGGTTTTACGAAAAAATTTATACGGCCATTTTAGACAAAGTCCATCATGCGCCAAAACTTCGCCAACGTATTTTTCATTGGGCGATAGACGTTGGGCATCAGCATTTCGATGCCCTTGCCAAAGGACAAAAGATCCGCTTTTTGTTAAAACAACAGTATGCCCTCGCCAACAAGTTGGTACTTGGAAAATTACGTGCGCTACTTGGCGGGCGCATTCGGATGATGCCTTGCGGCGGTGCTAAATTAGAATCGACGATCGGTTTATTTTTCCACAGCATCGGTTTAAACATTAAGCTGGGTTACGGCATGACAGAAACCACCGCGACGGTTTCCTGCTGGGATGATCTTCACTTTAACGCCAATTCCATCGGTCGCTTAATGCCGGGCGCAGAAGCCAAAATTGGCGAAAATAACGAAATCCTCGTGCGCGGTGGCATGGTGATGAAAGGTTATTACAAAAAACCGCAGGAAACGGCCGATACTTTCACTGCAGACGGTTTCTTAAAAACCGGTGATGCAGGCGAATTTGATGCCGAGGGGAATTTATACATCACCGACCGCATTAAAGAATTAATGAAAACCTCCAATGGCAAATATATCGCCCCACAAGTGTTGGAAAGCAAAATCGGCAAAGATAAATTTATCGAACAAATTGCAGTCATTGCTGATGCAAAAAAATACGTTTCCGCCCTTATCGTACCTAGCTACGCCGCCCTTGAGGAGTACGCCAAACAGGTCAATATCAAATATCAAGATCGGTTGGAATTGCTCAAAAATTCTGAGATTTTGCAAATGCTAGAACAGCGAATCAATGAATTACAAAAAGAGCTTGCCGGTTGGGAACAAATCAAACGTTTCACGTTGTTGCCTCAGGCATTCAGCACGCAGCTGGAAGAAATTACCCCCACGCTAAAATTACGTCGAAAAGTCATTCTGCAACGCTATAAAGAGCAGATTGAAGCGATGTATAGTTAAGTTTTTACATAATAAGTGCGGTCAAAATTGACAATGAATTTTGACCGCGCTTTTTTATTTTAAACACAAAACGTTCAATTTGTGATCAAAATCACAAAACAATAAAATTCTTTTATTTTTCTTTTCTGCTAAATTTTCAACAAAACCAATGACTAACTTGCCTCACGACATTTAATACATTCCAAACACACAAAAACACTACATATTGTGTGTTGAATTTAAAAAAATATCTATATATAGTATCGCCACTTTGATAACACACTAAATATAGGTGGCTAACATGGGTACATTTTTCGTCATAAAGCGTGATGGTTCACGCATCGGGTTTGAAATTCAACGCATTATTAATGCCATTAAAAAAGCAGCGCAAGCGGTGGATATTCAAGATGAACGCTTTTGTCATGACATTGCACAAAAAGTCAGCAATGACATTTTCGCGCATCATCAACAAGAAATTGATATTAGCCACATTCAAAAGATTGTCGAAAATCACCTGATGGCAAGCCAATATCCACAAATTGCACGCGCTTATATTGAATACCGTCACGAACGTGATATGGCGCGTGAAAAACGCAGTCAATTAACCAAAGAAATCGAAGGGCTGATTGAACAAAGCAACGTGGAATTGCTCAACGAAAATGCCAATAAAGATGCCAAAGTGATCCCGACACAGCGGGATTTATTGGCCGGTATCGTGGCGAAACATTATGCCAAGCGTTATATTTTGCCGCGTGATGTTGTGGAAGCCCATGAAAAAGGGGAAATCCATTATCATGATTTAGATTATTCCCCATTTTTCCCGATGTTTAACTGTATGTTAGTCGATTTAAAAGGCATGTTGACCCATGGTTTTAAAATGGGAAATGCAGAAATCGAACCGCCAAAATCGATCTGTACCGCAACCGCTGTCACTGCCCAAATCATTGCTCAAGTGGCCAGCCATATTTACGGCGGCACCACCATTAACCGTATTGATGAAGTCCTTTCACCTTATGTGCAGTTAAGCTATGAAAAACACCTCAAAAATGCAGAGCAATGGAACATTCCAGATACGCAAGGATATGCGCAAGCCTTGATTGAAAAAGAATGTTTCGATGCCTTCCAGTCCTTGGAATATGAAGTAAACACCTTACACACCGCCAACGGGCAAACACCGTTTGTTACCTTTGGTTTTGGCTTAGGCACAACTTGGCAAGCACGTTTAATTCAAAAATCCATTTTACAAAATCGAATTCGCGGTTTAGGCAAAAACCACAAAACACCGGTGTTCCCGAAACTGGTCTTTACTCAACGCAAAGGGGTAAATTTGGAACCAAACGACCCGAATTACGATATCAAACAACTTGCGTTGGAATGCGCCAGCAAAAGGATGTATCCGGATATTCTGAATTACGACCAAGTCGTCAAAGTCACCGGCTCCTTTAAAGCCCCCATGGGCTGCCGCAGTTTCTTGGGCGCTTACGAAGAGGATGGCGAACAAATCCATGACGGACGTAACAACCTCGGCGTAGTAAGCCTCAATTTGCCACGTATTGCCATTGAAGCCAAAGGCGATGAAAAACGTTTCTATGAAATATTGGATCAACGCTTGGCTTTGGCGAAAAAAGCCTTAATGACCCGTATTGCCCGCTTGGAACACACCAAAGCCCGCGTCGCGCCAATTCTCTACATGGAAGGCGCCTGCGGTGTGCGTTTGAAAGCAGACGATAACGTGGCGCAAATCTTCAAAAATGGCCGCGCATCCATTTCCCTTGGCTACATCGGTATTCACGAAACCATCAATGCGTTGTATCACCAAGGGCATATTTACGATGACGAAATGCTGCGAGAAAAAGGCCGTGCTATCGTGGAACACTTAAGCAACGCGGTTAAACAATGGCGTGCCGAAACAGGTTATGCCTTCAGCTTATACTCTACACCAAGTGAAAATCTGTGCGACCGTTTCTGCCGCCTTGACACTAAACAGTTCGGCGTTATCGACGGCGTGACCGATAAAGGTTACTACACCAACAGCTATCACTTGGACGTAGAGAAAAAAGTGAACCCGTACGACAAGTTAGACTTTGAAATGGTGTACCCACCATTGGCTAACGGTGGTTTTATTTGCTACGGCGAATACCCGAATATTCAACATAACTTGAAAGCGTTGGAAGACGTATGGAATTACAGCTACGACCGCGTGCCTTACTACGGGACCAACACGCCAATCGACGAATGCTACGAATGCGGTTTCACCGGTGAATTTGAATGCACTAGCAAAGGTTTCACCTGCCCGAAATGTGGCAACCACGACAGTGAAAAAGTTTCTGTCACCCGTCGTGTCTGCGGCTACCTCGGCAGCCCGGATGCCCGTCCGTTTAATGCTGGAAAACAGGAAGAGGTGAAGCGTCGGGTTAAACATATGTGATTTTAAGGCTATGCCAAATCTCCCCTAGCCCCTCTTTGCTAAAGAGGGGGATTTTAGTCGCATTATCACGATAAAGTGCGGTCATTTTTGAGAGATTTTCAGTCAAAAACATGAAAAAATCTGACCGCACTTTTGCAACGCTCAAATAAAATGGGATTCCCGTATAAGACGCCTGAGCGGCTTGCCATTTTTAGGCAATTTTCGTCTGTTTGAGCGTAGCGAGTTCGAAAATTGCCGTAAAGAAAATGGCAATCAAGCGAAGAGCAGCGGCTTATCCGGGTGCACTTTTCTTTGCTTACTTTCTTTTGTGCAAGCAAAAGAAAGTGAGTCGCCATCGGCGAAACCCAATATTAAAAAAAGCGAATTTGATTTAAACAAAACGAAAATGAACTACCTCCAATACTACCCCGTCGACATCGTCAATGGCGAAGGCACGCGTTGTACGCTTTTTGTCAGCGGCTGCACTCACGGCTGTAAGGGGTGCTACAACCAAAAAAGCTGGTCGTTTAGCGCCGGGGTGCCCTTTGGTAGTGAAATGGAAGAACAAATTCTCAAGGATCTCAAAGACACCCGTATTAAACGCCAAGGTTTGACCCTCTCCGGTGGCGACCCTTTGCATCCGAGAAACGTAGAAGCGCTGTTGCCTTTGGTTCAACGGGTAAAACGGGAATGTCCCGATAAAGATATTTGGGTCTGGACGGGTTACAAATTAGAGGAATTGAACGAATATCAACGGCAAATGTTGCCCTACATTGATGTGCTCATTGATGGTAAGTTTATTCAAGAACAGGCGGACCCAAGCTTGGTTTGGCGCGGTTCGGCAAATCAGATCATTCATCGTTTTAAGATTTAATACCTACATAAAAGTGCGGTGCTTTTTTCAAGCAAATTTTCTGAGGCTATTTTGCCAAATTGTCTCGGCAATCATCTCCGGCGTTTCACGTCTTAATTCACACAACACCTTAAAAACCTGTTGCACTCTTTCCGGGCGATTCGGTTGACCTTGAAAACCGAATACCGGCATGTCGGGCGAATCCGTTTCTAACAGCAAGGCATCAAGCGGCAATTTCGCGATGGTTTGACGGGTTTTATTAGCACGCTCATAGGTAATCGTGCCGCCTACACCAATAGAATAGCCCAAATCCACAAAACGTTTTGCCTGATCGTAGCTGCCTGCAAAACCATGCACGGCGCCACGTTTCGGCACCTCAATGCGTTTGAGAAAAGAGAACAGCTGATCGTGCGACTTGCGGGAATGCATGTTTACCGGCAAATCGTGCTTTTTCGCCAAATGCAGTTGCGCTTCAAAAAAATCGCATTGCTTGCGCCATAGCTCATCGGTTAATAATTCCGGCACGGCACGTTCCAAACCGATTTCCGCCACCGCTGTGCAATTTGGCGAACGCGTTGCTAACGCCTGTTCCAATAAATCCAAATCCTGCGCTTGGTGTTCTTTGATGTACAAGGGATGTAACCCCAAGCCGTAATACAACTGTTGCGGATAAAGTGCGGTCATTTTTTCAATTATTTTGAAATCCCGCTGTAACACGGCGACAATCAAGATCTTTTGCACGCCAGCTATCTGCGCATTTTGCATAAGCTGCGCCAACGGCTCACCGGTGAACTGCTGTAAATAATCAAGATGAGTATGAGTGTCAAAAAAGGAATACATATCAATCTAAAAAAATCAGGCAACTCAATGAGTTGCCCATAGTCTTATTCGTCAACGGTAACAGAGGTAATCACCACATCTTCGTTCGGTACGTCTTGGTGGAAACCTTTATTGCCGGTTTTCACACCTTTGATTTTGTCCACCACATCCATGCCTTCAACAACTTCACCGAATACTGCGTAGCCCCACTCTTGCACCACTTCTTTGCCAAACATTTCTTTTGAACGGTAATCCAAGAAGGTGTTATCCGCCACGTTAATGAAGAATTGCGCCGTCGCCGAATGCGGATCGGAAGTACGCGCCATGGCAATGGTGCCACTCTTGTTGCTTAAACGGTTGTTGGCTTCGTTTTTAATCGGTGCGTTAGTCGCTTTTTCGCGCATACCACTTTCCATGCCGCCGCCCTGAATCATAAAACCGTCAATCACGCGGTGGAAAATTGTGTTATCATAAAACCCATTTTTACAATAAGTTAAGAAGTTTTCTGCCGTTACCGGTGCTTTTTCGTGATTTAAGGCAATTTTAATGTCGCCGAAATTAGTGTGTAGTGTAATCATTGTGCTTTTCCTATACGAATTAAAGAGCGTCATTATTTCATAATCCGCCCCAAATCGCCATAAAGTGCGGTACGTTTTCAAAAAGATTTGGATCCCAATATGTTAAAACTTTTCAATACTCTTACTCGCGAAAAAGAAATTTTTAAACCGATTCATGCAGGCAAAATCGGCATGTATGTTTGCGGCGTGACCGTTTACGATCTCTGCCATATCGGACACGGCCGTACCTTTGTCTGTTTCGATGTAGTGGCGCGTTACTTACGCTATTTAGGCTACGAGTTGACCTATGTGCGCAACATCACTGACGTGGACGACAAAATCATTAAACGCGCCTTAGAAAACAAAGAAACCTGTGAGCAATTGGTGGATCGCATGGTCGTGGAAATGTACAAGGATTTTGACGCCCTGAACATTTTGCGTCCGGATTTTGAACCGCGTGCGACCCATCACATTCCTGAAATTATTGCTATTGTAGAAAAACTGATTCAACGCGGACATGCTTATGTGGCGGACAATGGCGATGTGATGTTTGATGTGGAAAGCTTCAAAGAGTACGGCAAATTATCCCGCCAAGATTTAGAGCAATTACAAGCGGGGGCTCGTATTGAAATCAATGAAATCAAGAAAAACCCAATGGATTTCGTGTTGTGGAAAATGTCCAAACCAAATGAACCAAGTTGGGATTCACCTTGGGGCAAAGGCCGTCCGGGTTGGCACATTGAATGCTCCGCCATGAACAGCAAACAACTTGGCGAACATTTTGACATTCACGGTGGCGGCTCCGACCTGATGTTTCCGCACCACGAAAACGAAATCGCTCAATCTTGTTGCGCCCACGGTAACCAGTATGTGAACTATTGGCTACATTCCGGCATGATCATGGTGGATAAAGAGAAAATGTCGAAATCCCTCGGCAACTTCTTCACGATTCGCGATGTATTAAATCACTACGATGCGGAAAGCGTGCGTTACTTCCTGCTCAGCGCCCACTACCGTAGCCAATTAAATTACAGCGAAGAAAACCTCAATCTCGCCCATGGCGCATTAGAACGCCTCTACACCGCATTGCGCGGCACCGATAAAAGTGCGGTGGCTTTTGGCGGTGAAAATTTTGTGGATACGTTCCGCGAGGCGATGGACGACGACTTCAATACGCCAAACGCCCTTTCCGTACTATTTGAAATGGCGCGTGAATTGAACAAACTGAAAACCGAAGACATGGACAAAGCCAATGGACTTGCCGCGCGTTTACGCGAACTTGCCGGCATTCTCGGCTTGCTTCAACTCGATCCGGAACAATTCCTACAAGCCGGCTCTGATGATGACGAAGTCGCCAAAATCGAAGGTCTCATCAAACAACGCAACGAAGCCCGCGCCGCCAAAGACTGGCCGGCTGCTGATGCGGCACGCAACGCCTTAACCCAAATGGGCATTGTGTTAGAAGACGGGCTAAACGGCACCACTTGGCGGAAACAATAAGAACACAAGTTAAAAAAGAAAAAGGAAAGTGAATCTCTCACTTTCCTTTTTTCTTATTAAGTGCCATAAAGTGCGGTTGTTTCTAGCTACGTTTTCCACCTTGAAAAACGGCCGCACTTTTCCGTTTATTTCACTACACCACCGCTTGCTTGTAAATCAGCGTGGTAAGAAGAACGTACGAACGGACCGCAAGCCGCATGTTCAAAGCCCATGGCTTGGGCTTTTTCGCGGAACATATCAAATTCTGCCGGCGGTACATAACGCGCCACCGGTAAATGGTGGCGACTTGGTTGCAAATACTGCCCGAGGGTCAACATAGTTACACCATGGTCGCGTAAATCCTGCATAACCTCTAAAATTTCTTCGTTCGTTTCGCCTAATCCCACCATTAAACCGGATTTGGTCGGAATATGTGGGAACATGGCTTTAAATTCTTTCAGTAAACGCAAAGACCATTCGTAATCGGCGCCTGGACGGATTTCACGATATAAACGTGGTACATTTTCCAAGTTGTGGTTAAACACATCCGGCGGATTGTCTTTTAATTTTTCCAACGCCAATTCAATGCGTCCACGGAAATCCGGCACCAAAATTTCAATTTTAATGTTTGGGTTTAACGCACGGATTTCACGTACGCAATCCGCAAAATGCCCGGCACCGCGATCAGGTAAGTCATCACGGTCAACGGAAGTAATCACTACATACCGTAATTTCATGTCCTGAATAGTTTCTGCCAATTTACGCGGTTCTTCCGGATCCGGTGGTAATGGTTTGCCGTGCGCGACATCGCAGAACGGACAACGGCGGGTACAAATTGCTCCAAGAATCATAAAGGTTGCCGTACCATGATTAAAACATTCGTGCAGGTTAGGACAAGAGGCTTCTTCGCATACAGAATGCAAGCCATGACGACGCATACCGGATTTAATGCTTTGAATACGCGCTCCGTTTGCCGGAATTTTGATTTTCATCCATTCCGGTTTTTTCAATAGCTCTTGCTCAGGATCGATATTTTTCACCGGGATAATGGAGGTTTTAGCTGCATCGCGATATTTAACACCGCGCTCCATTTTAAAAGGTGTTCCCATTGATATTCCTTAATTTTTTATGAAGATAATGAGATGAAATGCTGTTTATTGATGTTAACAAGTTGTTACATTATACCCTAACTGCTCGGCGAAATGCTTAACTAATTGTGGTGAAACCTTGTCGCAATCCGCGTCTTGAGCTGGAATGAAGTCTGCCAGCTGGCACATTTCTAATCCGGCATAACCACAAGGGTTAATTTGATAAAAAGGGCTTAAGTCCATGTTGATATTAAACGCTAAACCGTGAAATGAACGCCCATGTCGAATGCGCAAGCCAAGGGAACAAATTTTCTTGCCATCAATGTACACCCCTGGCGCATCCGGTTTTGGATAACCTTCAATACCATAATCCGCTAGCGTTTTCACCACGGATTGCTCAAGTGCGGTGACTAATTGGCGAACATTTAAATTTTCATGGCGCTTCACATCAATCAGCACATACATAATTTGCTGGCCTAAACCGTGATAGGTAATCTGTCCACCACGATCCGATTGCACCACAGGAATAGTGCTTTGCTGCAATAAATGCTCCGGTTTGCCCGCCTGACCTTGGGTAAATACCGACGGATGTTGCACCAACCAAATTTCATCAGTGGTATCTTCCGTACGGTTATCGGTAAACGACTGCATCTCGTGCCAAACGGTCTCGTAATCACGAATACCAAGCTGACGTACAATTAATTCGGATTGCATGATGATTTCCTAAAAACGCTATAAAAAATAACCGCATTTTGGTGATTACAACACCATTCTCACGCCGTTGATTTCTGCCAACTCTTTGTAGAGTTTCTCAATTTGCTCAATATTTTCGGCTCGTACGTTGATGGATACCGAATGATAAGTGCCTTTACCACTTTCTTTGGTACTCGGCGTGTAATCGCCTTTAATGGTTTTATGAACCGTTTGAACCACATCATCCACTAAATCCGGGCGAGCTGCTCCCACCACTTTAAAAGTAAAATCACAAGGAAACTCAAGAAGATCTTTTAATTTTTTATCATGTGCAAGGTCGGTTAAATTTACTGTTTTTTTATCGTTCATTTGTCTTTTCCTAAAAAATTTAACCGCACTTTCATAAAAAGTGCGGTCGGTTTTCGAAATGTTTTTTAAAGATTAGCTAAAGAGGCTTTTAACCGTGAGTACTAACCAGTCCCAGATTTTACCGAAAATACCGCCCTCTTTAACTTCTTGCATAACTTGCAAATTCACGCTGGCAATGTCTTTACCATCAAGTTGATAGACCACTTTGCCAACGACCTGACCTTTTGCTAATGGTGCTTCGAGGTATTTTTTCTCTAGCTCATAACGGGCTTTTAACTCACTACTTTTACCTTTCGGAATGGTAATAAACGCATCCTGTAACACGCCTAACTGAATGTTGCTTTCATCACCGTAATAAACCCGTTGCTCGGAAATCGCTTTGCCGGCTTCAAAGGTTTTAAAGGTTTCAAAATTAGCAAAGCCCCATTGTAATAATTTTTTGCTTTCCACTTCGCGGCCTTTGTAGGTTGGCACCCCCATCACGACAGAAATCAAACGCATATTATTTGGATTGGTGGCAGAGGCGACAAGATTATAGCCAGCTTTATCTGTGTGACCGGTTTTCATGCCATCCACATGAATGGTTTTATCCCACAATAAGCCGTTACGGTTCGGTTGCTTGATTTTATTAAAGGTAAAATCTTTTTCTGCATAAATTTTATATTCTTCCGGTAAATCACGAATAATATGCGCACCAATAATTGCCATATCCCGAGCAGAAGAATATTGATTTTCATCATCCAAGCCATGAACAGTTGTAAAATGAGTGTTTTTCAAACCAAATTGTTCTACATATTTGTTCATGGTCGCAACGAAGTTCGTCACCGTGCCGGAAACATGCTCTGCCATCGCCACACAAGCATCATTGCCGGATACGATGACAATCCCTCTATTCAAATCAGCAACAGAAACTTGTTGGTTTAAGTTTAAAAACATTTTGGATGAGCCAGGGAAATTTTGCCCCCAGGCGCTTTCACCGATCGTGACCACATCCGTATCATGAATTTTACCTTGTTTTAATGCTTGCCCCGTTACATAACTGGTCATCATTTTCGTTAATGACGCGGGATATTGGCGCTGATCCGGATTTAACGCTACCAAGACAGTGCCTGAGTTATAGTCCATTAAAATATAGGTTTGCGCATTAATTTCCGGTACGGCAATATTAAATTGAATATCGTCTGCCACCGCGCTAAACGATGCGCACAAAGCGCCTGCAATTAATGCAATTTTTGTGTGTTTTACTACTTTATTAAACATAAGATTGAACATCCTAACATCATGTAACGGTTATTTATTATAAGAATACACAACTAGCGGTTCAGAATGATTTAATCGCTTTAATTGTGTTTTCAAATCAGTCACTTGAGCCCTCGAGTTTAACGGCCCCAAATGAATATTATACTTCTGCCCATTCGCGGCAATTTCCGCTTTAATATTCTTTAACGCAAGTTGATTAATCACCTCTTCAGCATGTTTTTTGCTGGCTAAATTGATCATTCTCAACTCGTAACTTTCATCTTGTATATGAGGCACTTTAACGTTTTGTAATGCTTCCTTATCAATATCAAGATCGTCCACCGGCAAACGCTTTAAAGACTCATCATTATTGCTGTTTTTTACCAATGTAGAAGCGCCTGCCCCGGAAAGTTCGCCTTTGGAATCGACATGTAACGCTTCAATCTTTACCATGCCCATGCCACTGCCGATAATACCGATTTCTTTTGCTGCCGCATGGGACAAATCAATAATACGACCTTTAGAAAAAGGACCGCGGTCATTAATACGCACAATAACCTTACGTTGGTTACTCATATTCGTTACAACCGCGTAGGAATTCAGTGGTAAGGTTTTATGCGCGGCGGTGAACAAAGTAGAGTTATAGGGCTCCCCACTGGAAGTGCGACGTCCATTAAATTTATTATGGTAATAACTGGCAATACCTTCTTTACTATAATCCTTCGCATCCTGATGCGTTCTTGTTGTGTAAACCTCCCCTTTCACTTGGTAGGTTTGCGTTGTGTTAGAAAGAGGACGATACGTTAACTTTGGCTCTTCTACGCCATAAAGCTTTTTCGTTTCTGCTTGCACGGAAAGTGCGGTCAAAAATGAAAATAAAATAAAAACATATTTTACAGTTTGCTTTAAATTCATTAAATTTCTCCCTCTCTGTAGAGATGACTATTAAGAAAACTGAAAACTTAATTAGTTCCCTTCAGAAAGTGTTCTTTGTGAGTATGGACCGACATGATCAAGCCAAAGCCCGCCATAATTGCTACATAAGATGTGCCGCCATAGCTCACCAATGGCAAAGGCACGCCCACCACAGGCAAAATACCACTCACCATTCCAATATTAACAAAGACATAAACGAAGAAAATTAACGTTAATGCCCCAACTAAAATACGCCCAAATGCGGTTGGTGCGCTGACGCCAATCATTAAACCGCGAGCAATAATAAACAAATAAATGGCTAATAAAATCAAGAAACCGATCATGCCATATTCTTCACTTAATACTGCGAAGATAAAATCCGTATGAGGTTCAGGTAAAAATTCCAATTGGGATTGCGTGCCTTGCATCCAACCTTTTCCCCACATTCCACCGGAACCGATAGCAATCTTAGATTGCCAAATATGATACCCCGCCCCCAATAAGTCTTTTTCCGGATCAAACAAGGTTAAGACTCGGGTACGTTGATAATCGTGCATTAAATAAAACCACATAATAGGCAAAAATGCTGCCAAGGCGAGAACTGCCGCTAAAATCAACCACCAGCTCATACCGGCTAAAAATACCACAAATAGGCCTGAGCCGCTAACCAAAATTGCAGTACCTAAATCCGGTTGAATCGCCACCAACAGCGTTGGAATAAGAATAATCACCAACGCAATCATGGTTTCCTTTATCTTAATCGGTTGCGGTCGATTCCCTAAATACACCGCCACCATCAACGGCACTGCCAGTTTGACGATTTCAGAGGGCTGAAAGCGCACAACGCCCAAATCCAGCCAACGTTGCGCCCCTTTACTGGTTGTCCCGATAAGATCCACTAAAACAAGCATAACAATGCCGAGAATAAATAAATAAGGTGCAATTCGCTGATAAAATTTGGGTGGAAATTGTGCCATCATTAGCATAACGGCAAAACCAAGCCCAACCTGTACAATGCGGTTATGAAACATCGCTTCATTTGCACCGGATGCACTATACAATACCAACATACCATAACCGCTAATGACGACGAGTCCGATAAACAACCACAAATCAATATGCAAACGACGCCATAATTCCAACCAAATATTACGATCATTCATTTTCATTTGGCGCTCCCGACATTGTTGGTGTCAGTATTTCTTCCGTTGTTTGTCCGTTACTTTGCTTAAAATAATAGTCCATAATTTTTCTAACGACAGGCGCGGCATTACTGGAACCACCGCCCGCATTTTCCAAAATCATTGCCACCACGATTTGTGGATTATCATAAGGCGCAAAAGCGGTAAACCAAGCATGGTCATGCAATTCTTTTTTTAACGCTCCGGCATTGTAGCTCTGATTCTCCTTCAAACTGAACACCTGAGCCGTTCCTGATTTACCCGCCACACGATAAGGTGTTCCGGCAAATGCCTTACGCCCGGTTCCTGCTGCAGAATTCACCACGTTATACATACCGCGCTTGGCCACATCCCAATAGTATTGTTTTGGTTCGGTAATATCTTCATATAGCAACGGATCTTTATAAGGTTCGACTACCGCCCCCTCAATATTTTTCATTAAATGCGGTGTATTAACTTTACCGTTATTCACTAGCACGCTCGTCGCTTTTGCTAATTGTAAAGGGGTTGCCGTCCAGTAGCCTTGCCCGATTCCCACAGAAATCGTATCGCCTTGTACCCACGGTTTTTTGTAGCGTTTTTGCTTCCACTCTCGGGTCGGCATATTCGCAGCAGTTTCTTCCTGAATATCAATACCGGTCGGCACACCAAACCCAAAGCGCTTCATCCAATCAGACAAGCGATCAATCCCCATGTTATAGGCGGTTTGATAAAAATAGGTATCGGAAGATTCGGTAATGGCTTTATTTAAATCCGTCATGCCATGCCCGCCTTTACGCCAATCGCGAAAACGTTTCGTGGTATTCGGCAAAACCCAATAACCGGGATCAGAAATCGTCATTTCCGGTGTAATCACATTTTCCTGCAACGCAGAAACCGCAATAAACGGTTTCACCGTCGATGCCGGTGGATAAGCCCCTTGTGTCACACGGCTGTATAAGGGACGGTTCGGATCGTTTAACAAGCGGCTATAAGCCTCCGCTGAAATACCGTCCACAAACAAATTATTGTCATAACTCGGCACGGAAACCATCGCTAACACGCTGTTATCTTTCGGATCTATCACCACAACGGCACCTTTTTGCCCCGCTAATAAATCGGTAACATAAAGTTGCAAATTCAAATCAATGGTGAGATGAATACTTTTTCCTGCCACTGCCGGCTGTTCGCGTAATTTACGAATCACTTTGCCACGGCTGTTCACTTCCACTTCTTCAAAACCGGTGGTGCCGTGTAGCGCTTCCTCATAATAGCGTTCAATGCCTAACTTGCCTAAATCATGGGTGCCCGCATAGTTAGCTAATTTTTCTTCTTTCTTTAAACGCTCTACATCACGATCATTAATCTTCGACACATAGCCCAAAATATGGGTCAACGGCTCGCCATAGAGATAATGCCGTTTAAAATAAGGCTTCACATCCAAACTTGGGAAATTATATTGATTCACCGAAAAACGGGCGATTTGTTCTTCTGTTAGATTTGGTTTCAACAAAATTGGCGTATAGCGCGAAGAACGTTGACGTTCTTTTTTAAAGTTTTCGATATCCGTATCCGTTAAACCGACCAATACTTTCAATTCTTCAAAAGTGCGGTCTAAATTTTCCACTTTTTCCGGCACGATATATAACCCAAAGAAGGTCAAATTTTCTGCCAATAAGTGACCGTTACGATCGTAAATCAGCCCGCGTGTAGGCGGCAACGGCAACAATTTAATGCGGTTTCCGTTAGAGCGGGTTTGATAGCTGTCGTAATTGACCACCTGTAAGCCATAGAGATTCAGCACTAAAATTGCCGACAAAGCCAAAACGCCGATAAATGACACCAAAGCGCGACGAGCAAATAAATTGCGCTCGGCTTTTTTATCACGAATCGGATCGTATTGTGGCTGAGACAGTAATTTCTTTAAGTTCATTTATTCTCGATGATAAGGATGATTAGTGGTTAATGACCAGGCACGATACAAGCTTTCTGCTACCACCACGCGTACTAACGGATGTGGCAAGGTTAAAGGCGATAGCGACCAACTTTGTTCAGCGGCCATCTTACATTCAGGTGAAAGCCCTTCTGGTCCGCCGATAAGTAAACAGACATCACGTCCGTCATTTTTCCAACCTTCCAGCTGTTGCGCTAATTGTTCGGTCGTCCACGGTTTACCGGGAATATCCAATGTCACGATTTTACCCTTTCCGGCCGCCGCCAACATGGCTTTACCTTCCTGTTCTAAAATCCGTTTAATATCGGCATTTTTACCCCGTTTACCGGCAGGTATTTCGATTAATTCAAAAGGCATGTCTTTTGGAAAGCGACGTTGGTATTCCTCGAATCCCGTAGTCACCCACGCCGGCATTTTGGTTCCAACGGCAATTAACTGAATTTTCATTCTCGCGCCTCAAAAAACGTCGTGAAAAACGACCGCACTTTATGTGCCCTATGCCCAAAGTTTTTCTAATTGATACATTTCGCGGCTTTCTGCCTGCATGATATGCACGATAGCCTCGCCCAAATCGACAACCACCCAATCCGCTGTTTCTTTGCCTTCATCGCCAAACACGTCAATGCCGGCAAGTTTACATTCGGTGATTAATTTCTGCGCCAAGGAAGACACGTGACGAGAAGACGTGCCGGTGCAAAGAATCATGGTATCGGTGATGGACGATTTTCCTTTCACGTTTAAAGGCAGAATATCAGTGGCTTTTAAATCATCTAACTTATTCACCACGAAATCGACTAATAACATTATTTTTCCTCAATTGACAAAAGGCGCGAATTTTAACACTGAATAAAATACCCGCCAATCTTTTGACTAGCGTTTCGCGCAAAACGGCTTACGACGTTGATTGTTCGGTGCGCTAAAATTACCTTCCCGTTTTAACCGATAAGGCTGCGGAATATCCTGCAATAATGCATTCGGATCATATTGACTCACCGGAATACTATGCCCGATATATTCTTCAATTGCCGGTAAATTCATAGCGTATTGCTCACAAGCAAAGCTAATGGAAATCCCGCTTTCGCCCGCGCGTCCGGTACGCCCTATACGGTGCACATAATCTTCCCGATCATCCGGCAAATCATAGTTAAACACATGTGTCACCTCTGCAATGTGCAACCCACGCGCTGCCACATCTGTGGCCACTAAAATGTCCAAATCGCCATCGGTAAATTGTTTCAACAAAGAAAGACGTTTTTTCTGCGCCACATCGCCGGTTAACAAACCAACACGGTGTCCATCCGCGGCTAAATAGCCCCAAATCGCCTCACATTGATGTTTCGTGTTAGCGAAGATAATGCAACGCTCCGGCCATTCTTCTTCTAACAACGTGAGCAATAGCGGAATTTTATCTTGGTTAGACGGGTAAAATAATTCTTCTTTAATTTGCTGCCCGGTTTTTTGTTCCGGCTCAATTTCTACGTATTCCGGATCATTCATATCTTCAAAGGCAAGTTCGCGCACTTTGTAAGACAGCGTGGCGGAAAACAACATTGTCAGACGTTGTTGCGGAGGCGGACATTTACGCAATAAATAACGAATATCGCGAATAAAACCTAAATCAAACATCCGATCCGCTTCATCCAACACCACCGTTTGAATCTGATCCAAGCGGATAATGCCCTGCTTCACATAATCAATGACGCGTCCGGTCGTGCCAATAAGCACATCCACGCCGTTTTCGATGGCTTTTAATTGCTTATCATAGCCATCACCACCATAAGCAAGTGCGGTCTTAAATTTCGTTGTTTTTAAGAAAATCTGCGCATCATGTTCAATTTGCACTGCCAATTCTCGGGTCGGCGCTAAAATCAACGCACGCGGTTGATTCTTATCTGTCTCAGTTGGATGGGTTAATAAATGGTGAAAAAGTGCGGTCAAAAATGCGATTGTTTTTCCCGTGCCGGTTTGGGCTTGCCCTGCGACATCTTTTCCTCGTAAAGTCACGGGCAGTGAAAGCGCCTGAATCGGCGTACAAAATTCAAATCCTTTATCGTTCAACGCCTGTAACACCAAAGGATGTAGCGGAAAATCAGCAAAACGTGCCGAGCTCAAATAATTCTGTTGCATAGTCTCAAATTCATTATAAAAAATTGCCGCTAAGAATAGCACGAACCAAGCAAATCCACCAAAAATTCATCAGTGCGAATTGCAGTAAATAAAACAAGAAAAATTAAAGTCCGCGCTAAAAACACTGTCAAAAATGACCGCACTTTTTCTATACGATTTGAAGCCAATCAAGCAAAACAAGAAAAACTCAGCTAAAAACTAGACAGTGCTTGAATTTAATGCTAATTTACGCGCCAATTTCAAATACCCCATTCATTTATTTCTAATTCATCTAATCTAAATAACTTTCAAATTAATTATGCATCTTACAGAACTTAAAAATATGCCTGTTTCCGATCTCGTGAAACTCGGCGAAGACCAAATGGGTTTGGAAAATTTAGCCCGTTTACGCAAACAAGACATCGTTTTTGCCATTTTGAAACAACACGCGAAAGGCGGAGAAGATATTTTCGGCGGCGGCGTTTTGGAAATTTTACCGGACGGTTTTGGATTTCTACGTTCGGCAGACAGTTCCTATTTAGCCGGCCCGGATGACATCTACGTTTCTCCAAGCCAAATTCGTCGTTTCAATTTGCAAACCGGGGATAAAATCGAAGGGAAAATTCGACCGCCAAAAGAAGGAGAACGCTACTTTGCTCTCCTTAAAGTTGACCAAGTCAATGACGACAAACCGGAAGTTTCCCGCAGCAAAATCCTTTTCGAAAACTTAACCCCATTACATGCCAACTCCCGTTTAAGAATGGAACGCGGCAACGGATCTACCGAAGATTTAACCGCCCGTATTTTAGATTTAGCCTCCCCTATCGGGAAAGGTCAACGTGGTTTGATCGTGGCGCCACCGAAAGCGGGTAAAACCATGTTGTTGCAAAATATTGCACAAAGCATTACCCACAACTACCCTGATGTGGAGCTTATTGTGTTATTGATCGATGAGCGCCCGGAAGAGGTAACTGAAATGCAACGCTCCGTAAAAGGCGAAGTGATTGCCTCTACCTTCGATGAACCCGCAACCCGTCACGTCCAAGTGGCAGAAATGGTGATTGAAAAAGCCAAACGTTCTGTAGAACACAAAAAAGATGTGGTGATTTTGCTCGACTCCATCACCCGTTTAGCACGTGCTTACAATACCGTGACACCGGCATCCGGTAAGATTTTATCCGGTGGTGTGGATGCCAATGCATTACACCGTCCAAAACGTTTCTTCGGTGCAGCGCGTAACGTGGAAGAAGGCGGTAGCTTAACCATTATCGCCACCGCATTAGTGGATACCGGTTCTAAAATGGACGAAGTCATCTTCGAAGAATTTAAAGGTACAGGTAACATGGAATTACATCTTTCCCGTAAAATTGCGGAAAAACGTGTGTTCCCGGCTATCGACTTTAATCGTTCAGGTACCCGTAAAGAAGACTTGCTCACCACCCCTGACGAGCTGCAAAAAATGTGGATCCTACGAAAAATCCTTAATCCGATGGGTGAAGTGGAAGCGATGGAGTTCCTTATCGATAAACTCGCTGTGGCGAAAACCAACGAAGAGTTCTTTGAGATTATGAAACGCTCATAATTCTCACCGCACTTTCAACAAAAAAGCCGCTTTTGATCATGTCAAAAGCGGCTTTTTGTTTATAGCATTTTATGAATTTAAAAAGTGCGGTGAAAAAACATTTCATTTTTCAACCGCACTTTTATCGCATTAATGTAACTCTTTGCCTTTTAATTCCGGCACTAAACACACTGTTGCTAACATATCGATGACATAAATCACGGCTAAAAAGGCAATGGCGGTTTGGAAGGAATATGCGGAAACCACTGCGCCCACGGCTACCGGGCCAAAGCCGCCCACAGCACGTCCTAAGTTAAACAACACGTTTTGCGCAGTAGCGCGTGCTTGAGTTGGATAGGCTTCTGCCATTAAAGCACCGTAGCCGCCCATCATACCATTAACAAACATCCCTAAGAATGCTCCGGCAATTAACATGGTATTCGGATCCGTTAATTGAGAATAGGCGATGATACTGACGACAGCCCCAGCTTGGAACAAGAGGAAGCTTGGTTTACGTCCGATACGATCAGCCAAACGCCCGAAAATCCAGATGCCGGCCATCATGCCGCAAACGGTCACTGCCGTCCATACACCGGATTTCGTCAAGCTAAAACCAAGTTGTTTGGAAAGGAAATTCGGCATCCAAATCATAATGCCGTAATAACCGAAGTTTTGTACGGAGGTCAGGATGACCACGCCCAAACTGACTTTCGCAGTGGCTTTATCTTTCACTAATAACTTGAATGACTCCAATTTAGATGCCCAACGGTTTGTTGGTTTTGGAAGTGCGGTCTGTTTTTGCACAAAAATTTCAGGTTCATGCAAACGGGCACGTAAATACCACGCGACAAATGCGGGGAAAATGCCCACCACAAACATGCCACGCCAACCGATTTGTGGCAGTAATAATGGAGTTAACAATGCCGCGCCTAACACCCCAACCTGCCAGCCAAGCGCCACATAAGAGGCAGCTTTCGCACGGTGACGTGCCGGCCAAGCTTCCGCCGCTAATGCCATGCCAATCCCAAACTCACCACCTAAACCGATACCGGCAATGGTGCGATAAATCAGTAAATCCCAATAACCTTGCGCCAATGCACATAAACCGGTAAATACCGCAAAAAGAATGATCGTCCACGTTAACACGCGCACACGGCCATATTTATCACTTAATGCACCGAAAACGATGCCACCGAAAACAGCACCAACCAATGTCCAAGTTACTAAAGAACCACCTTGCGCTGGGGTTAACCCCAAATCGGCAGATATGGCACTTAACATAAAACCGAGGATAAGAAGATCGAAACCGTCCATCGCATACCCGACGGCGGAGCCTAGCAAGGCTTTCCAGCCATAGCTATTTACTTTTGTAGTCATGTTGAATTGTCCTTCTGTTACTCACAGGTAACATTTAAAGTTTATAAAGATGTGATTTTTTAGCTTGCATAAAACAAGGCCAAAAAATTGTGCGCTAGTTTACTGATTTCAAGAAAAATTTCAATAAAGTGCGGTAAGTTTTTACGGCGTTTTTTATGGAGGGAATACGCTGAGGCTAGATAAAATTTAGGCGGTTATAAAAACCGCCTAAATTAGAAAATCAATTATTGATTGTTTTGAACGTAATCAATTGCTGATTGAACTGTTGTGATTTTTTCAGCTTCTTCATCTGGAATTTCGATATCGAATTCTTCTTCTAAAGCCATAACTAATTCAACAGTATCTAAAGAATCCGCACCTAAATCTTCAACGAAAGACGCTTCAGATTTTACATCTTCTTCTTTCACGCCTAATTGTTCAACGATGATTTTTTTTACGCGTTCTTCAATGCTCATTTGTTTCTTCCTATGTTTAAGTTTACGCTCATTGCGATAAGTTAAGTAGTGTATGTATTTGTAAAAAATTTGCAATATTTCCGGTGAGAGGTCAAACCTCAAAAACATTGAATTTTCACAAAACCATACAGTGAAAAAATAGTTACGTCTTCCACGAACCCTTGAATGACCTAACCAAGTTACATTGCGAAGGGATTTTAACACTAAGCCACACGTTTGGCTATTGCTTTTATCCGCTTTGCTGCGAGTAACCTTTTGCTAAATAGCGCTTAGCTCATGTACATGCCGCCGTTAACGTGCAACGTTGTGCCGTTAATATAAGCCGCATCCTCAGAGGCCAAAAATGCCACGGCTTTAGCGATATCTTTCGGCTCACCCAAACGGCCTGCCGGGATTTGAGTTAATAAGTTATTTTTTAACTCTTCACTTAATACGTCTGTCATATCGGTCGCGATAAAACCCGGTGCTACGACGTTTACCGTAATACCACGGGAAGCCACTTCTTTTGCTAAGGCTTTACTGAAACCAATGAGACCTGCTTTTGCCGCGCAATAATTTGTCTGACCGGCATTGCCCATGGAACCCACGACAGAACCAATATTGATAATACGCCCGAAACGTTTTTTCATCATAGTGCGTAGCATCGCTTTGGAAAGATGATAAACAGAACTCAAGTTAGTTTGTAAAATATCGAACCATTCTTCATCTTTCATGCGCATTAACAAATTATCACGGGTAATACCGGCGTTATTCACCAAAATATCAATGTCGCCAAATTCTTGTTTGATCTGTTCCAATACCGCATCAATGGAAGCTTGATCGGCAACATTTAATACCAATCCTTTGCCTTTCTCACCTAAATAGGCAGAAATACTTTCAGCGCCTTTCTCAGACGTTGCTGTACCGATGACAAAAGCGCCTTTTGATACTAATTCTTCGGCTACTGCACGACCAATACCACGGGTTGCACCTGTCACTAATGCAATTTTACCTTGCATAACTTTCTCTCCTTTTTATTCTTATGCTAATACTTCTTCGACGGAATCGAGGGATTTAACATCATTTACAGAAACCGCTTGTAAGGAATCCACGATGCGTTTTGTTAACCCGTTTAACACTTTACCTGGGCCAACTTCAACCAACACTTCCACACCGTTTTGTGCCATTTTCTCTACAGTTTCCGTCCAACGTACCGGGCTATAAAGTTGGCGAACCAAGGCATTTCTAATCGCATCGGCTTCAATTTCATTTTTTACATCTACGTTATTTAGAACAGAAACACCTGCTTCTTTCAACGTAATACTTTCTAAGGAAACGGATAATTGATCTGCTGCTGGTTTCATTAAAGCACAATGTGAAGGCACACTCACCGCTAACGGTAATGCACGTTTAGCCCCGGCTTCTTTACATAATGCAGCCGCGCGCTCTACTGCGGCTTTCGCTCCGGCAATCACGACTTGTCCCGGTGAATTGAAGTTCACAGCGGAAACCACTTCGCCCTGTTCTGCTTGTTTGCAGGCGTTAATAATGGCGTCATTGTCTAAACCAATGATCGCGTACATCGCCCCCGTACCTTCCGGTACGGCTTGTTGCATAAGCTTACCGCGCAGTTCCACTAATTTAACCGCATCTTGGAAATCTAACACACCTGCACACACCAACGCAGAATATTCACCTAAGCTATGACCAGCCATCACCTCTGGTTTTAATGCCGGGTATTTTTGTTGCCATACACGATAAACAGCCACTGATGCCGTTAACAACGCTGGCTGCGTTTGCCATGTTTTGTTTAATTCTTCCACAGGGCCTTCCTGCACTAATTGCCACAAATCATATCCCAATACTTCTGAAGCTTGTTTAAAAGTTTCTTGTACAATTGGGTAGTCGCCGGCTAATTCCGCTAACATTCCCACCGTTTGTGAACCTTGTCCTGGGAAAACCATTGCAAATTTTTTCATGTCTCTTACCTATATTAAAAAATAAATCAATTTATTCCGATATGCGTTACAGTCGAAAAGTGCGGTCAAAAATAACCGCACTTTTTTCACGAATAATAACAGATTATCTAAAATCTCACTAAAGCCGAACCCCAAGTCCAACCACCGCCAAAGGCTTCAAGAAGGAGCAACTGACCACGCTGAATACGTCCATCACGCACCGCTTCATCCAATGCGACCGGCACGGTTGCCGCGCTATTATTGGCATAACGATCCAGCGTTACCACCACTTGCGACATATCCATATCTAATTTTTTCGCAGTCGCCGAAATAATACGTAAATTAGCTTGGTGAGGCACCAACCAATCAATGTCTTTTTTATCTAAATTATTGGCGGCAAGGGTTTCTTCCACCACATTAGAAAGTTCACGCACAGCCAATTTAAAGGTTTCATTGCCTTGCATTTCGATATAGCCGGATTTTGCCACGCCACGCTCAGGCTGAGGAAGTAACAATGCGGCATTTTTATCTGCTGAGGCGTGTAAATGGGTAGAAATAATCCCTTCTTGTTCCGATGCTTCCAAAATAACCGCGCCAGCCCCATCACCAAACAACACAACAGTGCTGCGGTCTGTTTCATCTAACTTACGGGAATTTAAATCAGAACCAATCACGAGCGCTTTTTTCACTTTACCGGTACGAATAAATTGATCAGCGACACCTAACGCATACACAAAGCCGGTACAAGCTGCAGCCAAATCAAACGCGATTGCATCATCAATCTCCAACATCCCTTGAATTTGGCAAGCTGCGCTTGGATAAGCATGAGAATTGCTGGTTGTCGCCACTAAAATAAGATCAATTTCCTGTGGATTGATGTTTGCCGCTTCAATGGCTTTTTGGGCCGCTTCAAATCCCATGGTAGAGACGGTTTCATCCGGTGCTGCAATGCGACGTTCACGAATACCGGAACGGGTAACAATCCACTCATCTGAAGTATCTACCATTTTTTCTAAATCAGCATTGGTACGAATATGTTGAGGTAAATAGCTACCTGTCGATAAAATTTTGCTAAACATAGTCATCTCGTTAAAAATAATAGCGAGGGAACTCACTACTTCATTAATATTTCATTTTTATTTAGGCCCGCGAAAATTTTTTGTGGAATTTGACGTCGGGCTTGTAATGCCGCATCGGCAATTGCATAAGCAAATGCCTCTATATTTGCACTTCCGTGACTTTTCACCACAACGGAAGTCAAACCGATAAGCGATGCGCCATTATATTGATCAGGGTTGATTTGCTTTAATCGTTGGTATTTATCTTTGAAAAGATATTTAATTAAATACCCAAAAACGTGACTTAATATACTCTTTTTCTTATCACTTTTCAGTAGAGAAATCACGTTCTTTGCGGCGCCTTCCAAGGTTTTCAGCGCAACATTGCCGGCAAAACCGTCTGTCACAATCACATCCGCCTTGCCATTGAGTAAAAAATTGCCTTCAAGGAATCCAATGTAATTAAGTGCAGTGTCTTTTTTCAGTAAATCTGCCGCATCCCGGATGGATTTGTATCCTTTCACCGCCTCAATACCAATATTCAATAACGCAATACGCGGATAAACCAAATTCAGGGTATTTTCTGCAAAAATGGCACCCATCAAGGCAAATTGATACAAGTTTTCTGCATCGCACTCAACATTTGCCCCCAGATCCAACATAATCGAACGCTCACCTGTCACCGTTGGAATCGTAGAAATCAGTGCCGGACGATGGATACCTTCTAGAGGTTGCAACAAGATTTTCGATAAGCCCATCAAAGCTGCTGTATCACCAGCACTCACACAAGCCTGCGCATTGCCTTTTTGTACGGCTTCTATTGCCAAACGCATAGAGGTCTCTTTGCTATGGCGCAAGGCGTAGGAAATACCCTGACGACTATCAATCACACGAGCACAATGAACAATGTCACAACGTTGCCGAATACTGTTAGGAGCAGAAGATAAAAGAGGAAGAATTTGTTGGCGATCGCCAAACAATAAGAGAGAAAGCGTTGGATCTCGTTCCAAGGCTAAAATGGATGCTGGGATAGTAATACGGGGACCAATGTCCCCGCCCATCGCATCTAACGCAAGGGTTAGACGACTCAAGTGATTACCTTTATGTAATTGAGATAATTACTTGTTAATCACTTTACGACCACGATAGTAACCGTCAGCGGTTACATGGTGACGCAAATGAGTTTCACCACTTGCTTTATCAACGGATACTGCAGCAGTTGTTAACGCATCGTGAGAACGACGCATATCACGACGTGAACGGGATTTTTTATTTTGTTGAACAGCCATTGGCTATACTCCTAAATTATTTTTGCTTTAAATTAGCTAATACAGCGAACGGGTTCGGTTTTTTTGCCAATTCTTCCGGCAATTCGCCAAAAACCTGTTCAGCCACGGACACTTCACAGTGTTCAGATGAATGCATTGGCACAATCGGCAAACTCAAAATGAGTTCATCTTCAATTGTTCCAAGTAAATCTATTTCACCGAATTCATTGAATTCAATTGGCTCATAGATTTCCGGCAATACATCAATTTGATCCAAATTAGCCACCGGACTGTAACAAAACTCACAATCAACGGTTTGAACGAAAGGTTCACCACAACGCTGACAATTTAATTCAACATCAACCTTGGCATGGCCTTTCATGACAACCAATTTTTGCGGATCAACAAAGAACGATAATGTAACCTGTGCATCGCTGAGCACTTTACTGACCGATTCGGCAAGACGACTTAATTGATTAGCGGAGTAATAACCCTGATAATCCAATCTTCGTTGCGCATCCTTTACCGGATCAACAGTTAGGGGTAGTTTTACCTTTTGCATAGGGAGCGCATATTACCCTTTGAAAAAAAAATAGTCAAAGGAAATTATTGCGCCGAGCATGAAAATCAACGCTAAAAATCGATTTTTTCCATCAACATAAATTTTGTCTCCGGAAAGCGTTTGGCTAAGTAACCGCGCAGATATTGTTGCGTATCTTGCGCAATCAATTCATCCGCCGACGGATAAAGATTATAAATCAGTGCTTCTACGGTAATTTTTCGCTGCGCGCATGCCTCAAGGCTGAGTAATGTGTGATTAATACTTCCCAATCTGCCCGACGTTACCAGAATTAACGGATACCCACGCGCCGCAAGGTAATCCAACGTGGTTTTCTCCTCGGAATAAGGCACCATCAAGCCACCCGCGCCCTCCAGCAAAACATAATCGTAGTTTTGCGCCAAAAGTGCGGTGGATTTTTCAATGATTTTTTCATCAATGCAAGTCTGTTGCAAACGTGCGGCCATGTGAGGCGAACAAGGATAATCAAACAAATAAGGACATGTAATGCCCTGACGATCTTCCTCGGTTAACGCAATGCCTTGGATTTTTCGATGCACGACAATATCTTCTGATATTTCCTGACAGCCCGTTTGCACCATTTTCTGTGTAATCACCGAATATCCTTGCTGCATTAAATACTTAGCGTAATACCCTGTCGCGATAGACTTACCAATATCTGTATCAATTCCCGAAACGAATAATACCTTTCCCATCATATTTCCTCTTTTTTCTGCGCCAACATTAAAATAGGCACATAAGTTAACGAGACCTTGCCCTGCTCGTCGGCATACTGTTGTCGATATTGCTCACAAAATTGGGCAACTTTCTTGTAGTGCCAAATTTGATTATTGGTGGCCGTCACACCGGTCTCTTTCAAATGTTTAAGCACCGATAACGGCGAATCAAATTTCAACTGAATTTCTTTTTGCTCTAAATGCAACACGGAAAAATCTGACGTTAATGTCTCCTGCCATTGTGCTAAATCGGGGTAATCCAAACCGACGCCCGTTAATGCTCTAACTTCGTGTAAATTGGTCGGTGCAAAGGTGCCGAATAAAATCATGCCATGAGGCGTTAAATAATTTGAACAACGTTGAAGAAACGCCAGCGGATTAGCAAACCATTGAATGGTCGAGGCAGAAGCAATCAAATCATATTGATGGGCAAAATCGAGACGCTCAGCACACCCTTGATAAAAACGATAATTTTTCTGTGGCAAATTACGTGCCAAGTGGTTGGCAATATCACATAAATCATTGCAATCCCAATGTGTTGTGTTGATATGTTGCATGAGTAAGCGGGTAAAATTGCCAGTGCCACAACCAATCTCTAACACACTGTGAAATTGATTTCCGCCTTTCTCCAATAGCAACTGTAATAAATCCTCGGTGATTTGCTTTTGAGCAATGGCATTTTGTTCGTAGGTTGGTAAGGCGGCACTAAAACATTGCATCACCCGTTGTTGTGTTACTACCATAGCTGTTCCCAAGTTTGTAGCAATGGGAAAAGGTAATGCCCTCCAACCATTTCACTCACCTCACAGCGTTCATGCCAATAATTTCGCTGATTTTGTGTAGGGAAAATACGATCTTGTGTACCAATAATCGCTTGCGTCCAAGATAACGCCGTATGTTGATGTTCTGCCGATAACACATCATAAAGTGCGGTCAATTCTGCGTGTATTTCTTCAATTGAACGCCGTCCTTCCAAAGATTGATATTGCTGCAATAACTGTTTGTCACCACACATGCGACGCTCAAATTTACCTAGATTAATTTCATCTAGCGTATCCAACGTGCCTTGAAAAACGGCGCATGGAATGCCGTAGTCATCATGCATGGGCAAGCCTGTGCCATTCATCGCCGTTGCAGAAAGCAAAGGGATTTGTCTCATCACACGTTCAGCTACCCAAACGCCCATCGACCACGCCACCAAACGCACATTTTCATAACGAGAAAAATCAAACTCCAACGAAAAATCCCGATAGTCATAACACAGCAACAAATCATACGCCGGTGGAATGGCTAAATGTTGTACGGCAGAAGGCGGTGTGCCCCAACCGGCAAAATAAACGATTAAATTCCGGCTTGGTGGATTTTGGCTAATTAATTGATATTGCATAAAAATAACTGTTCTATAAATTGCTCAAGTTCATCATGCGTGATGTCGGCAGTGAGAGACAAACGAATGCGCGAGGTGCCGACAGGCACTGTCGGCGGACGAATCGGTAGGCAATAATATCCTTGCTGTTGCAGACGTTGCGCCGTTTGCACGGTGCATTGGTTGTCACCCAGAATAAACGGCACAATATGGCTTTCGCTTGGCATTGGCATATTTAACTTTTCTGCCACGACGTGCCGTAAGCGCGCGCTTAATTGCATAAGATGTTGCCGTTTCGCCTGAAAGTGCGGTCGTTTTTCAAAGAGAAATTCTGTCCACGCCACATTAAACGGAGGTAACGCAGTGCTGAAAATCAACGGGCGCATGGTGTTGATTAAATAATCTTTGATCACTTGATCGCAAACCACATAAGCCCCCATCGACGCCAACGCTTTGCCGAACGTGCCCACCAAGAAATCAATGTACGGAAGACAATTCATTTGCTCGGCAACGCCTAACCCCTGTTCGCCGTAAACCCCAATGCCATGCGCTTCATCCACATACAACATAACATTGCCAAATTGCCGTTTAAATTCAACTAATTGAGGCAAATCGGCAAAATCGCCGTCCATGCTAAACAGGCTTTCCGTCACCACAATAATGCGTTCGTAGTTGAGATGTTGTTTTTGCAAAATCTCGTGCAAATGGGCGTAATCATTGTGGCGATAACGCACAAACGGCGCATCGCTCAAACGAATGCCGTCAATAATACTGGCATGCACCAGCTTGTCTGCCACGATCAACGTCTGTTTATTGGCTACCGCCGGTAAAATGCCGATGTTGGCGTGATAGCCGCTGTTAAATAACAAACAGGCTTCACGCTGAAATGCCTCCGCCATCTGCTGCTCAAGACTTTCATACTCAGAGAAATTCCCGGTTAATAAACGGGAAGAGGATGAGGTAAAGTGCGGTCGTTTTTCAGCGAGTTTTTCAAGAAACGCTTGCTGCAATGCATCGTCATTAGCCAGCCCGAGATAATCATTGGAAGCCAGATTCAGCATTGACCGTCCGTTTTGCTCCACAAACTTGCCCTTATGCACAATTTGCGGAAAACGACGATATTGTTCTTTTTGACGAAGTTTTTCCAATTGCACTGCAAAATAATCTGACTTACTCATGGTATTCCTCTTCAATCGCCGCCAGCATGCCTGCCGTTAACGCAGATAATTGGGTTGGTGTGATAATGAATGGCGGCATGATATAAACGAGCTTGCCGAAAGGACGTACCCAAACACCGTGCGCCACCAGACGCGCCTGCAAACTCGCCAAATTCACCGGTTCGTGCATTTCCAATACGCCGATGGCGCCTAGAACACGCACTTCTTTGACGGATTTAAAACTTTCTGCGACCTGTAACTCGGCTTTCAGTTGGGCTTCGATCCGTTGGACATTACCCACCCAATCACTTTCCAACAACACATCAATGGATTCAGCGGCAATGGCACAAGCCAGCGGATTCGCCATAAAGGTCGGGCCGTGCATAAAACAGTGCGCTTCGCCCTGACAAATGGTTTGCGCAATAGCGCGTGTGGTGATGGTGGCGGACAGGGTTAAATAACCGCCCGTAAGTGCCTTGCCGATGCACATAATATCCGGCGAAATACCGGCATATTCCGCGGCAAACAATTTGCCCGTGCGTCCAAAACCGGTGGCAATTTCATCAAAAATCACCAATACGCCGTATTGTTCGCACAGCTGCTTGGCGCGCATCAAGTACATCGGCGAATAGAAATACATTCCTCCCGCCCCTTGTACCACCGGTTCCAAAATAAGTGCGGTCAGTTCTGCGCCTTTTTTTTCTAATAAATCTGCTAAAGGTTTAATATCGTCTTCGTTCCAAGGCTGCCCAAAAGGCGTTTGCGGCTGCGGGAGAAAATATTGCACCGGCAAACTTTTCGCAAACAGCCCATGCATGCCTGTCACCGGATCGCACACCGACATCGCATGCCAAGTGTCGCCATGATAACCGGAACGAATGGTGGCGAATTTATGCCGTTGTGTTTCGCCTTTGGCGTGTTGATATTGAATCGCCATTTTCATCGCTACTTCTACTGCAATGGAGCCGCTGTCGGCAAAGAAGATTTGCTCCAACCCCTGCGGCAATAAAGGCAATAATTTTTGCGCCAATTTGACGGCGGGTTCGTGCGTTAAGCCGCCAAACATAATGTGGCTCATGTGTTCCAACTGTTTTATCGCGGCCGCATTCAAGCGCGGATGATTGTAGCCGTGCAACGCCGCCCACCAAGAGGACATGCCGTCAATTAGTTGGCGACCGTCTTTAAGCGTGATCATCACACCGTCAGCGCGTTCAACGGCATAAATCGGTGTAGTCGGTGGAAGGGCGGCATAAGGATGCCAAATATGCTCACGATCAATTTGCAATAACTGTTGTTGGTTCATAGGCTTAGCTTCAAAAATTGAGAAGTCGTAATTTTACCTGAGAAAATAAGGCAATTCTAAAGCTTTGCACTTCCCCGTCCGATTTTTTGTGTTTTTTGAGGCATTTGCCACAATTTTGATGATTTTCAGCGTGGAATAAGGAGGCAAATCCGCCGATACATTGCACAAGCCGAATAAGTTGTTATAATCACCGACTTCTTTTTGACACTGTAGAAAAAATAACCACTATGAATAAATTCACTTATTGGCAACGTGCGAAAGTTGCTTTTCAATACATTATGCCGCAACTGTATTTAACCCAATTAGCCGGCTGGTTTGCCCAACAAAAATGGGGTGCGGTAACACATTTCGTGATCAAGGTTTTCGCAAAGAAATACAACGTAGATATGAGCGAAGCAAAAAAAGAGAACTTTAGTGATTATGAAAGCTTCAACCAATTTTTTATTCGTGAGTTAAAAGACGGCGCGAGAAAAATCAATGAAAATCCGACCGCACTTTGCTTGCCGGCGGATGGTCGCGTGAGCCAAATCGGGCATATTGACGATGAACGTTTATTGCAAGCCAAAGGGCATTTTTTCAGCCTATCTGATTTATTAGCCGGCGATGAAGAATTAGTTAACACCTTTAAAAACGGCGAATTTGCCACGATTTATTTATCTCCGCGTGATTATCACCGCGTCCACATGCCGTGCGATGCGACCTTGCGCAAAATGATTTATGTGCCGGGCGATTTATTCTCGGTCAATCCGTTCTTAGCGGAACACGTGCCAAATTTATTCGCTCGCAATGAGCGCGTTATTTGTGTTTTTGATACAGCGTTCGGCCCAATGGCACAAATCCTTGTGGGGGCGACCATTACTGCCAGCATGAGCACGGTTTGGGCCGGCGTCATTAATCCGCCACGCACCGGTGAAGTCAAAGTCTGGACATATCAAGGAGACAACGCCATTAAACTTACCAAAGGTCAAGAAATGGGCGCATTCCAATTGGGCTCAACCGTCATTAACTTATTCCCGGCGAATTCCGTGACCTTAGCAGAACATTTAGAGGTGGACGTTCCGGTAAGAATGGGCGAAATCTTAGCCACAATGAAATAGTTTTATCAACAGAAAGGAAAACAACATGACAGCAGAATTTTTCAATCAAGTGACATTAGACGATACCGAAGCCAAAGGCAGTTATGGTATCGGTTTGCAAATCGGTCAACAATTATTGGATAGCCAATTAGCGGTGAAAGCGGAAGCGGTAGCAAAAGGGATTTACGATGTGTTAAATCAACATGCGCCGGCATTAGATTTCAACGAAATCAGCCAAGCGTTGCAACAATTGCAACAACAAGCTGCGGAAGCCCAACAAGCGCAATTCAAAGAAATTGAAGCCGCAGGCAAAGCTTTCTTAGAGGCGAACAAACAAAAAGACGGCGTGAAAGTCACGGATTCCGGCTTACAATATGAAGTGTTAGTTGAAGGCAACGGCAACGTGCCATCGACAACAGACAAAGTACGCGTTCACTACACCGGCACATTACCGGACGGTACCGTATTCGACAGTTCCGTCGCACGCGGCCAACCGGCAGAATTCCCGGTTAACGGCGTAATCAAAGGTTGGATCGAAGCGCTTTCTATGATGCCGGTTGGTTCCAAATGGCGTTTGGCAATTCCACACGAATTAGCCTATGGCGAACGTGGCGCAGGCGCAGCCATCCCACCATTTAGTCCATTAGTCTTTGAAGTGGAATTATTAGAAATTCTTTAATCGGATAACTTATCTCACTCAAAACGGCGTTAATCATAGCGCCGTTTTTTTATGTAAAAATCTCCATGCTATTTAATTTCCTCACCAAGAAAAGTGCATAAAAGTGCGGTCGTTTTCCGTGATGTTTTTCATACTCTCCAGTGTTTTTCACTCTCAAGATCTGATAAAGTCTGCGCTCACAACAGGCTGATTTTTAATGACCATTTTCAGGAGCAACAAGAATGAAAAAAATCGAAGCAATCATTAAACCGTTTAAATTGGATGATGTGCGCGAAGCCTTATCCGACATTGGCATTACCGGCATGACCGTCACCGAAGTCCGTGGTTTCGGACGCCAAAAAGGACATACGGAATTGTATCGTGGTGCCGAATACATGGTGGATTTTCTGCCGAAAGTGAAAATGGAAATTGTGGTACCTGATGATTTATTAGAACAATGCTTGGACGCTATCGTCGATACGGCACAAACCGGCAAAATCGGGGACGGCAAAATTTTTGTGTATGAAGTGGAACGGGTGATTCGTATCCGTACCGGTGAAGAAAACGAGGATGCAATTTAGTTAATGGAAAAACACGCTTCTTTAGTAAAAGCACTGGTCGCCTGTGCTGCTATCGTGATTATTTTAGCCGGTATTAAAGCGGCCTCAGAAATTGTCGTGCCATTTTTACTGTCGCTGTTTATCGCGATTATTTGCTCGCCGTCACTCAATTACCTGACCAAGAAAAAAGTGCCCTACGGTCTCGCTATTGGCTTGTTGTTAGCATTGACTTTAATCGTCTTTTTCTTTCTGTTCGGCTTAATTAACAGCACAATCCAAGAATTTAGCCAATCGATCCCGCAATATCGCCAATTATTAGGCGAACGGGTTAATAGCCTAGTGGCACTTTCACAAAGTCTGAAAATCCCGTTGGATATTTCCGAAAAAAGCATCATGGAGCATTTCGATCCAAGCGTGATCATGAATTTTGTGCGTCGTGTTTTTCTCAGTTTTTCCGGCGTGGTCACCAATATTTTCGTGTTGGTGTTAGTCGTGATTTTCATGTTGTTGGAAGCCCCTTATGCTAAACACAAATTTGCCGTGGTATTTAGCAGTGACTCGAAGGAAATCAGCCAACAAGAACGTTATTTAGATCGTATTCTACAAGGCGTTATCAGCTACCTTGGCGTAAAAACCATGATGAGTTTGTTAACCGCTATTTGCATTTGGCTTTTATTGGAAATTGTCGGTGTGCAATATGCGATTTTGTGGGCAACACTGAGTTTCCTGCTCAATTACATTCCCAATATCGGCTCAATTATCGCTGCCATTCCGATTATCGTACAGGCATTGTTACTCAACGGTTTTGTGGTGGGCTTAGAAGTCATTATCGGTGTCATTGCCATCAACATGATTATCGGCAATGTGCTTGAACCTCGATTAATGGGTAAAAAATTGGGGCTTTCCACGTTGGTGGTATTCCTGTCTTTGTTGTTCTGGGGATGGTTGCTAGGAACAGTAGGAATGTTGCTGTCTGTGCCGCTCACCATGGCACTCAAAATTGCCTTAGAAGCTAGCCCAACAACCGTGAAGTACGCCTTGTTGCTCGGTGATTCTGACAGTGCCCATGAAAATAAATAATCCTGCGTATCAGAGCCTTGTTTCGACAAGGCTCTTTTTCGATAAAAAACACAATTTCGTGCTATAATCCCGCCACTTTTATCATCATTTTTACAACGTCTTTCACAACGCCACGATCACGCATATGAAAAAATTTTTCTTCCTTCTTTTGTTCCTCGTTGCCTTATTGGCAGGCGCCGGCTTTTGGGGATATCAACAACTAGAACAGTTTGTACAACAACCCGTCAATGTACAAAAGGATCAACTTCTTACCGTAGAACGTGGCACAACCGGTAATAAATTAGTCACGTTGTTAGAGCAAGAAGGTATTTTGGACAGTGCCGCATTATTGCCTTGGGCCTTAAAATTGCACCCGAAATTGAGCAAAGTGAAAGCGGGCACTTATTTGTTGGATGATGTGAAAACCGTAGAAGATTTGCTGAAATTACTCAACTCAGGCAAAGAAGCGCAATTTAACGTGCAATTTATTGAAGGCAACACCTTTAAAAATTGGCGAAAACGCCTCGAAAACGCACCGCACTTAAAACAGACCTTAAAAGATAAATCCGAACAAGAGATTTTCCAGTTATTGGCACTGCCAAAAGTCTCAAAAGCCATTGATGAATGGATGAAAATCGACGGTTGGTTGTATCCGGACACTTATAATTACACGCCGAACTCTACCGACTTAGAACTGTTGCAACGCGCTGCAGAACGCATGAAAAAAGCCTTAGATAAAGCCTGGAATGAGCGCGATAAGGACTTACCCTTAGAAAATCCTTACGAGATGTTGATTCTCGCGTCTATCGTAGAAAAAGAAACCGGCATCGCCGCAGAGCGCCCTCAAGTGGCATCGGTGTTTATCAATCGTTTGAAAGCCAAAATGAAGCTTCAAACCGATCCGACAGTGATTTACGGCATGGGGGAGGATTACAACGGTAATATTCGTAAAAAAGATTTAGAAACGCCGACCCCTTATAACACCTATGTGATTGATGGTTTACCGCCAACGCCGATTGCCATGCCAAGCGAAGATGCATTACAAGCTGTGGCGCATCCTGCGCAAACGGAATTTTATTATTTCGTTGCCGACGGCACGGGCGGTCACAAATTCAGTCGAAACTTGAATGAACACAATAAAGCGGTGCAGGAATATTTACGCTGGTACCGCCAACAAAACGGAAAATAATATGGCAGGCAAATTTATCGTGATTGAAGGCTTGGAAGGCGCGGGCAAAAGTACCGCCCATCAATGTGTCGTGGATACCTTAAAGGAATTGGGTGTTAATGATGTCGTGTTCACCCGCGAACCCGGTGGCACACCGTTAGCAGAAAAATTACGTCACCTCATTAAACATGAAACAGAAGAGCCGGTCACAGACAAAGCCGAATTGTTGATGTTATATGCTGCCCGAATTCAATTAGTGGATAATGTCATTAAGCCCGCCCTCGCCAAAGGCAAATGGGTCGTTGGGGATCGCCATGATATGTCGTCACAAGCGTACCAAGGCGGTGGCCGCCAGTTGGGAGCTGCTTTTTTAACGCATTTAAAACAAATCGTATTGGGCGATTTTGAACCGGATTTGACCCTGTATTTAGACATTGATCCAGCCGTCGGTTTAGCCCGCGCCCGTGGACGAGGTGAGCTGGATCGTATCGAACAACAACATCTGGATTTTTTCCACCGTACCCGTGCCCGTTATTTAGAATTGGTAAAAGACAATCCGAAAGCCGTGATGATCAATGCGGAACAATCCATTGAGCAAGTGCAGGCAGACATTAAAAGTGCGGTCAAAAATTGGTGGATTTCGCTATCAAAATGAGCCTTTTAACCCCTTGGCTGACGCCAACTTATCACAAAATCACAAAGGCTTTTGATGAGGCTTTAGGGCACCACGCCCTGCTGATTCGCGCCGATGACGGCCTTGGTGTAGAGCAACTTTGCTCCGCGTTGGCAAAACGTCTGATGTGCTTAACACCCAACGGGGCGGAGGCTTGTGGCGAATGCCATGCTTGCCATTTAATGCAAGCCAACAGCCACCCGGATTTCCAGCCTATCTCGCCCATTGATAACAAAGACATCGGCGTGGATCAAATTCGTGCCATGAACGAACAAGCGACGCAGCATGCGCAGCAAAACGGCAATAAAGTCGTTTATATCGAACAGGCACATCGTCTGACGGAAGCCGCTGCCAACGCCATTTTAAAAACACTGGAAGAGCCTCGTCCGAACACCTATTTCATTTTGCAGTGCGATATGCAAAAGGCGTTGTTGCCAACCATTTACAGTCGCTGCCAAGTGTGGAACCTCTTACCACCGGACACAGTCACGGCATTACAGTGGTTGCAATCACAAACATCCGCCGAAACATCCGATATATTGACCGCACTTCGGGTGAATTATGCTCGACCACTGCTCGCACTTGCCATGTTAGAGCAAAATTTACTGGCGCAACGACGGGAATTTTTACGCCAATTTTGGCTATTCTATCGTCGTTGTTCGCCCTTGGAATTACTGCCGTTTTTTACTAAAGAACTTGTCTTGCAGCAGCTGGATTGGTTGTCGGCTTTTTTAAGCGACAGTTTGAAAAACAAGCTGCATATTCACGAAGACTGGATTTGTCAGGATATTGAACAAGGCGTCATTCAATTTAGCCAAGGACTGTCTGCACCGGCATTGTTAAAAGCGACACAAATTGTTGGCAAAGTGCGGTCAGATTTATCGGCAAATTCGGCGTTGAATTTAGAATTGATTTTACTCGACGGGCTGACCCGTTTAATTACTGAAGTGTTTGAAGGATAAAATATGTTTATTGTGGATTCCCATTGCCATTTGGATGCCTTAGATTACGAAACATTACATCAAAATATTGCTGATGTCGTGGCAAAAGCAAAAGCACGCGATGTGAAACATTTATTAGCGATTGGCGTGACCTTGGGCCGTTTTGAAAAAGTGTATCCGGAATTAGCAAAATTCGATAACGTCTCTTTAGCCTGTGGCGTGCACCCGCTGGATTTTGAAGAAGAACCTTATGATGCCGCGCGTTTGTTACGCTTGGCACAAGATCCAAAAGTCATCGCCATCGGCGAAATCGGCTTAGATTATTATTACAGTGCAGAAAACAAAGCCGCCCAACAAGCCGTGTTTGCTAGCCAAATTGACGTGGCCAACCAGCTAAATAAACCGGTCATCATTCACACACGCGAGGCGCGCGAAGACACGATTCGCCTATTACGCGACAATCAGGCAGAAAAGTGCGGCGGCGTTTTGCATTGTTTTACCGAAAACTATGACATGGCAAAACAAGCGTTAGACTTGGGTTTTTACATTTCCATTTCAGGGATTATCACCTTTAAAAATGCGGAAGAACTTCGGGATGTGGTGCGCAAACTACCGTTGGATCGTCTGTTGGTGGAAACCGATTCGCCTTACTTGGCACCGGTGCCTTATCGCGGTAAACAAAATCAACCGGCATATACCCGCGAAGTGTGTGAATATATTGCGACATTGAAAAGCGTTTCAGCCGAGGAAATGGCGCAAATCACCACGCAAAACTTCGAGCGTTTATTTAAAATTCAGGTACAATAATTAACCAATCTCATTTCAATAGGACAAAAAGATGAGAAAATTTTTAAAATATTTTTTTATTTCCGTCATTTTTCTTTTTCATTTATGCATTGCTGCGGCGATAAATTATGCGATGCCGAGCTATGATGTCACCAAAGTGACCGGCGTTGAGGTGAAACGGGTAGATAAAGACGGGCCGATTACAAAAGCCAATCCGGTAGACGGCCCGACCCGCGATGTGTATTTTATCAATACGCAACATGAAAACGGCAAAGTGATGGTATATCGCAACGAAGATACCCGTTGGGGTTTTCCGTTCTATTTCAAATTCGGCTCAGCAAATTTACAGGCATTGGCGCAAGCCTTGGGCAATGAAGAAAAAACCGTGGAAATTAAATATTACGGTTGGCGTCTGACCATGTTTGATGAGTTTCCAAATGCGTTATCCGTAAAAGAAGTAACGGAAACCAATACCCCAAGCCACCCGATTTTTAGCTATATTCTTTACGTACTTTTATTCTTTACCTTCTTCTTTGCCGTGCAGTTTATTCGCGGCTGGTTTGATAGCGAAAATTAGGTTTCTTTTTTCATTTCTTTTGTGCGGTTAAAAACACAGTCAAAATTAACCGCACTTTATGTCTCGTTTACATCAAGTTATTGAGAACCTTATGAGTTTATTCAGCGCAATTTTAATTTTAATCTTACTGATTATTGTCAGCGCCATCGTGTCCTCTGCCGAAATTTCATTGGCAGGCGCGCGTCGTATTAAATTACAAAACATGGCTAACGAAGGAAATACTAAAGCGGCCATGGTGCTCAAATTACAGGAGCAGCCGGGGCGTTTTATTACGGTGGTGCAAATCGGCTTAAATATGGTTGCCGTCTTAGGCGGGGTCATTGGCGAAGCAACTATCAGCGTGCATTTACAAGCGTTTCTGCAACAATATACCGATGCGCCTTGGGTTGACAGTGCTGCATCTTGGCTTGCCTTTATCATTGTCACCGCTTCGTTCATTTTATTAGCAGATTTAATGCCAAAACGTCTTGCATTAATCAATCCGGAAGCGGTGGCACTACGCACGGTACGCATTATGCAACTGTGCATTATCCTATTAAAACCGATTGTGTGGATTTTTGATTCGTTGGCGAATGTGATGTTCCGCCTGTTCAGAATTTCCACCGTACGCGTTGAAAGCATGACATCAGAAGATATTGTCGCTGTCGTAGATGCGGGCGCAGAAGCCGGTGTGTTAAAAGCACAGGAACATTATTTAATCGAAAACATCTTTGATATGCAGCAACGCAAGGTCACCTCAACCATGACCACGCGTGAAAACATCATCTTTTTAGACCGCACTTTCACCCGTCAACAAGTGCTGGACACGTTAACGAAAAACTCTCATTCTAAATTATTGATTTGCGATCAGGGCTTGGATCATATTTTAGGGTATGTGGAATCCCACAGTTTGTTGACCTTGTTTTTAAAAGAAGAACAAGTGCAATTAACTGATAACCGCTTATTGCGCAAGTTGTTGTACGTGCCGGACACGTTGTCCTTATATGAAGTGTTAGAGCTATTTAAATCCACCGGTGAAGATTTCGCCGTCATCGTCAACGAATACGCGTTAGTCGTAGGGATTGTGACCTTAAACGATGTGATGAGCATTGTAATGGGCGAATTGGTTTCCAGTGAAGAAGAACAAATTATTCGCCGTGATGAAGATTCTTGGCTGATTGATGGCGCCACACCGTTGGAAGATGTGAAACGCGCCTTGGATATCGAAAGTTTCCCGCACGATGAAAACTATGAGACCATCGCCGGCTTTATGATGTATATGTTGCGCAAAATCCCGAAGAAAACCGATTTTGTGTTATATGACCGCTATAAATTTGAAATCATTGACACCGAGAATTTTAAAATCGATCAATTGATGGTGTCCTTTAGAAAAGACTTGGCGGAATAAGGATTCTTTTCACTTAGGCGAGCGTTCCGTTTTGCTCCCGCTCGTCAACCCTATTCCAAGTATTCTTCCTCCCCCTACATCAGACCAAGGAGGAAGAATATCAAAACGCACGGAAAACCCACCGCACTTTTACGCAAAAATCACTTTCTTACCAAAATCAAAAAACGGCAATCGTAAGAATTTTGTTCATCGGCAGGACGGTATTGTTCAAATTCAATCGACCAGTCATTCCAATCGATTGGTGGAAAGAAAGTATCGCCCACCAATTCTGTTTGAATTTCAGTGAGGTAAAGACGATCGGCTTGCGGTAAATATTGTTTGAAAAGCTGTCCACCACCAATCAGCATAATCTCCTCGGAATCGCGCACAAAATCCACCGCACTTTCCAGACTCGCTTTCCACACAACGCCTTCATGCATGAAGGGTTGACGTGAAAGCACAATATTCGTGCGTTTCGGCAACGGGCGACCAATGCTTTCAAAGGTTTTGCGCCCCATGATCACTGGCTTGCCGGTCGTGTTTTGACGAAACCAAGCCAGGTCAGCAGGCAAATGCCACGGCATTTGGTTATCTTTACCGATAACATGATTTTTCGTCATGGCGACAATTAGGCTTAAATTCATGTATTTTCCTAAGTTATTTAATGGCTTAACGTGCGGTTACTATACCACAGGTTTTCCACGATAGAACAACAGGCCCGGCAACGCCAACCCAAAAACTAATGCACCAAGAATAAAGGTGGTGTTTATAAAGGAATTGATCATTTGTGCAAACAGTTCGTCAGAAAAACCGTAATGGTGAATCTGCACAATCGCTATCATGGCTTTGTAAGCATGCACGCCGGGAATCATTGGAATAATTGCCGCCACGGTGAAGACTTTCGGATGGGCCAAATAACGATGGGAAAGGTGAACCCCGATAAAACCAATCAGCGCAGCACCAACCACCGTGGCAAAAATAATCGGCATATCCCAATGGAGCAACAAGGTACGGGTTACATGCCCTAACGCGCCAAGCATCGCGCAATATTTCAGTGCTTTAGCCGGCACATTGAACAACAGCGCAAAGCCCACGGCTGGAATTGCCGCAAAGAACATATCATCGAGTAACCAAAATAACCAATCCATCTTAGTTCCCCCAAGTCGTAATGTTCAGCACGCTGAGCGCAAAGACAATGCCCAAACACGCCCCAAAGGTGAGAATGGTCGCCACCGCCCAACGACTAATCCCCATGTTAACGTAGCCTTTTAAAATATCCGCCAGTGAATTGATTAACGGGAATCCAGGCACCAACAACAACGCGCTGGACGCCAAGGCAATTTGCGGATCATTGCCGATTTGATATTTCAAACTCATGCCCGCAATCAATGACGCCACAAAGGCTGTAATGCAAAAAACAATCATGGGATTGTAATGGCGTTTCGATAATTCCTGCCGCACATACATCGCCACAGAGGAAGCCAAGAAAGTGATAAGACTAATTAATGCATCGCCTCCGGATAAATGCGCAAAGGAGGCACAAGACAACCCCACCATCAAGACAACAAAATAACGGTTATATTTTAATGGTTTGAGGTGGTCTAGTTTTTTCTTCACCAGATGTAAATCGTATATACCATGTTCCGCAGAAATAATAATGCGTTGAACATCCGTGACCATTTGCATATTAATGCCTTTGTCGGCACTTTTACGGGTCGTCGTAATACAATGTCCGTTGGTGAGCGTGGTAAGAATCACTGCGTTAGCGGTTAATGCACATTCCACGCTGGCAACCCCAAGCGCAACACCAAGTCGTTGCGTCATTTGCACGACCACCGCACTTTCCACACCATGTTGTAATAACAACAACGCTGTTTCTACGCATACACGGGTAACGTCTCGTTGGTATTCCTGAGTAATCTGTTCTGCTTTCATCATACTTTTACCTAAATTGACTGTGCCGCCCATTATAAAACTTTCTAAAAGGAACAACAGTATTTCATCCTGCCCCTATTGAAGTGCGGTGGATTTCCCCGATAAATTTAATGCTTTTTGCCACGCTTAATGCTAACTTAAACGCATTTTTGACAAGGAGTCAGTATGCAACAGAATAACAAAACGATTGTGGTGAAATTCGGCACCAGCACCTTAACCCAAGGCACACCCAAATTAAATTTAGCATACATGATGGAAATCGTCCGTCAGTTGGCACAATTACATCGCGCCGGCTTTCGTTTAGTGATTGTCACTTCAGGCGCCATTGCCGCCGGTCGACATTATTTAAATCACCCGCAATTACCACCTACTGTAGCATCCAAACAATTATTGGCGGCAGTGGGTCAAAGCCAGCTGATTCAAACGTGGGAAAAACTCTTTGCCATTTATGATATTCATATCGGGCAAATGTTGTTAACCCGTGCGGATATTGAAGATCGCGAACGTTTTCTCAATGCGCGCGATACATTGCATGCATTATTGGATAATCACATCATCCCTGTTATCAATGAAAATGATGCTGTCGCCACAGCAGAAATTAAAGTGGGTGATAACGACAATTTATCCGCCTTAGTGGCAATTTTAGTGCAAGCGGAACAGCTTTATTTATTGACCGATCAGCAGGGCTTGTTTGACAGCGATCCGCGTAAAAATCCACAGGCGAAATTGATTCCGGTCGTGGAGAAAATCACCGATCATATTCGTTCTATCGCGGGTGGTAGCGGCACAAATTTAGGTACCGGTGGCATGTCCACCAAAATCACCGCAGCAGATGTCGCTACCCGTTCTGGCATTGAAACTATTATTGCGCCGGGTAATCAACCTAACGTCATCGTCGATTTAGCATACGATCAAGCCATCGGCACTAAATTCACGGTACAGGCGGATCGATTGGAAAGTCGCAAGCAATGGCTCTTCGCCGCCCCCTCAGCAGGCGTGCTAACGATCGATGATGGAGCACAAAGTGCGGTGTTAATTCAGCACAAATCCTTGCTACCGGCGGGTATCGTTGATGTGAGCGGGCGTTTCTCCCGTGGTGAAGTTGTGCGCATTCGTAACTCACAAGGCAAAGATATTGCTCTCGGCATGCCACGTTATAACAGCGATGCACTGGAATTAATCAAAGGTAAACAGTCTCATGATATTGAACAACTGCTTGGTTATGAATATGGAGCCGTCGCCATTCATCGAGATGATATGATTGTGCTATAAACAAAAAACGGTATTCCATCAAAACAAGGGAATACCGTTTTTGTTTTAGTGCGCTGTAAAAATGCCGTCAAAAATGACCGCACTTTTCTCCCCATTTAACTCCGGCGTGCTGATTTCGGGCGGAAACTGGCAATGATTTCCGGTTTAGTGTCGATATACAATCCGTTGATGAGCTGCAAGCAATACGGCACGGCGCTAAAAATCCCCTTCACCAACACATTACCGTTTTCATCTTTTACGCCTTCTAACGTTTCTTTAATCGCCTTCGGCTGCCCCGGTAAATTTAAAATCAAACTGTCTTTACGAATCACGCCCACTTGACGAGAAAGAATGGCTGTCGGCACAAAATGCAAACTGACTTGACGCATTTGCTCGCCAAACCCCGGCATTTCACGATCCGCGACAGCAAGTGTCGCATCCGGTGTAACATCTCGTTTTGCCGGCCCGGTGCCGCCGGTGGTGAGCACCAAATGACAATGTTCTTCATCCACTAAGTTGCATAGCGTGCGCTCGATTTCCGGTTGCTCGTCCGGAATCAGGCGTTCGACTACCTCAAAAGGCTCCACCAACGCCTGTTCCAACCAATGTTTAAGTTCCGGAATGCCTTGATCCGGATACACGCCTTGCGATGCCCGATCAGAAACAGACACCAACCCAATCTTTAAAAGTGCGGTCATTTTTTCTCTCATTTTTAAGGTTTGTTAATCAATAAATCCGGCTAGAAGCCGTTCTCACAAAAATCCTACTAAGCCCAATAATATCTCACCACATGGAAGAAAATTGGCGCAGCAAAGCAAAGGGAATCCATGCGATCTAGCATACCGCCGTGGCCACTAATCATATTCCCCCAGTCTTTTACCCCCATGCTGCGTTTCATCGCGGACATCACTAAGCCGCCTAAAAAGCCCATAAGGCAGATTAATAAGCTCATTAACACCGCTTGTACCGGGTTAAAGGGCGTAAGCCAATAAAGCAAGCCACCCAGCACACTGGCGCTGACGACACCGCCTACAAAACCTTCCACGGTTTTGGATGGCGAGAGTTTTGGCGCAATTTTGTGTTTGCCGAACAACTTGCCCCATACATATTGTAATACATCACTGGATTGCACCACTAAAATCAAGAAAATCATCAATAGCAGTTTTTTATCTTCAAAACCTTCAATGTCTAATGTCAGGATTGCCGGGATGTGAGAAATACAAAAGACACTGATCATCAATGCCCATTGCACTTTGGTGGAGCGATCTAAGAAATGCGCTGTGTCGCCCAACAAGGCGGAAAGGATTGGCAAAAACAGGAAACCATACACCGGAATGAAGATGGTGAACATACTGAACCAGTCAATTGCCACTAAAAAATATTGAAGAGGCAGAATGACGTAAAAACAAGCGGCAAGTGCGAGATGATCGCCACGACGAATATAAAGCAATGATAAAAATTCACGCAATGCCATGAAAGAAATGACAAAAAATAACCCGATTACGCCATAAAATCCCAATGCCGCGGCGGCAAAGATGATCAGAATCATGATCCACCAGGCATTAATGCGTGCGTTAAGATTATCAATTACCGCATGAGGGGTGGAAAAGCCGACTTTGAATTTCAATCCATAACCGATTGATGACGCAATAATTAAGGTGATGATTAACCCACCAAACAGTTGCCATATTTCCATTATGCTTTCCCTTTTTCGGTTAAATTTAGACTTAATAGTGCCTGTTCGGCTCGGTTCAAGAAATCGGTTTTGTCTTCCGCCTCACGGTAGAAGAGCGGCTCTCCCATATATAAATCGCACAACAGCGGAATTGGCACCACAAAACCCTTCGGCAAAACATTATGCATATTACTAATCCATACCGGCACAAGTTCTAATTGCGGGTTTTGCTTTGCGATGTAATACAAACCACTTTTGAAAGGTTGTAGCGCCACATCGTCGTCCATTTTACGGGTGCCTTCAGGGAAAATAATCAGAGAATGATGTTGCAAGGCATCACTAATTTGTTCGGTAATGGCTTGCGGGTTATCGCCGCCCCGCTCAATCAACAACATATTAAACACTTTGTATGCTAAGAAACGACGAATCGGCCCTTTTGTCCAATAATCCGCACCGGCAACCGGACGGGTGTTTTTGCGCACTTGATAAGGCAAAGAGACCCACAACAAAATAAAATCACCGTGGCTGTTATGGTTGGCAAAATACAAACGATGTTTATCCGCGGATTGCTGTTCCACATTTTTTTGTGGACGGACGCCGGTGATAAAGGAGGTGAAACGACATAAAAGAAAATCGATCAATTTGGCTAACATAATCACGCTCCTATTCGTTACCCACTTCAGCCAAGCCAGACTTCACACGTTTGACACAAGTGACAATTAACAGAATGATGACAATCCAAAGCAGCCAATAGAGAAAATCCGGTAAAGTCGGAACAAAAACATAAACCAAGCCTAACACGCCAAACAAAAACGCTCGGTCGCTTTTACCTAACGGACCATCATAACGACGTGTTTTTCCTTGCACTTGCCCGAGCACACCACAAAATTCCGTCAATGCCGACAACCAAATGATCAAGCCAATTTGTAACGTATCAAAAGGATGGACAAAAGCAAAAGGCAAATATAATGCGGCGTCAGACACGACATCAGTGATTTCATTCAGGTATCCGCCCAAACGGGATTTTTGGTTAAATTCACGCGCTAACATACCATCAATGGCATTAAGTGCCATGCGCACGAACAACCAAATAGGAATCAAAATAAAAAGCCAGTGATAACCGGAAAATGCGGTCAAAATTAGCCCTAAAATAACAGAAATGGCACACGCGGTTAAGGTGACTTGATTGGCAGTCACACCACGTTGTTCCAGCTTTATCACGAGAGGACGTAATAGATTTTGGAATTTAGGTTTCAGATCATAAATACTCATCACATTCTCCTTAAACGTTAAAAAGGAAAGAGTAAAGGAATAAGAAACACGCTCACTAACATCACTAAAAGAGTGAACGGCACACCGACTTTGACAAAATCAGCAAATTTATAGCCACCGGGGCCAAAAACCATGGTATTCACCGGCGATGATACCGGCGTCATAAACGCGGCTGAAGCAGCGATGGCCACCACCATCGCAAATGGCATCGGGGATAAATTGAGTTGATGTGCCATTGTAATGGCGATTGGCGCAATCAAAATTGCAGTCGCTGTGTTAGAAATGAATAAACCGACAACAGCAGTGAGAATAAACAGGCTAATTAAAATCCAATGTTTGCCCATGCCGCCAACTAAATTCAGCATTAACTCGACAATCACCGACACCCCGCCGGTTTTCTGTAAAGCCAACGAAAATGGCATCATGCCTACAATCAATACAAGACTTGACCAGTGAATCGAATCATAGGCACTTTTGCTATCTACGCAACGGAAGTAGCCTAGCATTAAGCAAGCAATGAGGGCAGCCACCACATTTGGCACAAGGCGGGTCACCATCAACACCACCATCACCAAAATACTTAACAAGGCATAAGGCGCTTGGCTTTGCGCCGGCACCGCTCTAGTAATTTCGCTCGGATAATTTAATACAAAGAAATCTTTGCTGTGGCTACGCATTTGCTGGATGAGTTTCCAATCACCAATCACCAACAATAAATCCCCGGCTTTATAGGGAGTTTCGACAAAATGCCCACCAAGCACTTCTCCGTCACGCTTAATGCCCACCACGTTCAAACCGTATTTGGAGCGAAAAGCAAGTTCCTCAGTCGATTTTCCGATACAGTCGGAATCCGGCACTAAAATCAATTCCGCCATGCCAATAGAACTGGCTTGTTCAGAAAAAGACTGTGCGCGAATTTCCGCCCGCTCTAGATTATATTCCTGACAAAATGCTTTCAAATTGAGTTCAGGATCGCTGCTATCCATCAATAAAATGTCTTTCTCACGGACTTCTGAGGAACCAAGCGCAGCAATAAATATCGGGCGAAAACGCTTCCAACGTTCAATCGCCAACACGTTCAAACCAAATTTAGAACGTAAATGTAATTCATCCAGATTTTTACCAATAAGCGGTGAGCCTTTTCTTACCACAAAACGCTGCGTGCGTTGTTGCAAACCATATTCATGAATTAAATCACTCATGGAACGTTTATCCATGCTGTTGGTTTCATTTTCTTTATCGGACTTTAACCAACGACGGGCAACCAGCATATAGCCGATCCCCATAAACAAAATCACTAAACCAATAGGCGTAAAATCGAAGAATTTCAAACGCATATCCGTTTCGCGTACCAACTCGGCATTCACCACGAGGTTGGGCGCTGTCGCAATCAACGTCAACATGCCGCTAATAAGCCCGGCAACGCTCAGTGGCATCATCAAACGTTTTGGCGAGATATTCATTTGGCGACAAATCATCAGCACCACAGGAATGAAAATGGCCACGACACCCGTGGAACTCATGAAAGCCCCCAGTCCAGCCACGGCTAACATCATGAAAACTAAGACTCGGGCTTCGCTGTTATGAGAAGCTTTTAACAGCCATTCACTCACTTGATACGCCACGCCGGTACGTACCAAGCCTTCCCCAACAATGAACAATAAAGCAATCAGAATAATATTAGGGTCACTAAACCCGGCAAACACTTCTTGTACGGTTAAAATGCCACTGAGGCTGAACGCCAACATCACCAAAATAGCGACGACGTCCATGCGAATGCGGTTACGAATGAAGAGAATCACGGAAGCAATGAGCAACAATAGCACCCATACCCAAGGTTCCGGACGGAAAGAATCAAGTAAGCTGGTGAATTGGTTCATGGCGCCCTCCGTGCTAAAAATGTTCAAATGCAGGTCAAATTATAGCGATTCTAATAATTTTTTAACAGGCGCAAAACTACGGCGATACTGTGGTAAAAGGCCAAATTCGGCGATTTTTTCCAAATGCAATTTCGTTGGGTAGCCCTTGTGTTGCGCAAAGGCATATTGTGGATATTGTTGATCCAATTCCAACATTTCCTGATCCCGTGCGACTTTTGCCAAAATAGACGCCGCACTAATTTCCGCGACTAAAGCATCCCCTTTAACAACTGCCTGAGCAGGTATCGACAAATTTGAAGGAATCCGATTGCCATCCACCAACACAAAGTGCGGTTGAATTTTCAAATGTTTTACCGCCCGTTCCATGGCAAGCATGGAAGCATGCAAAATATTCAACTCGTCGATCTCATGTGGTTCCGCTCGCCCAAGCGCCCACGCCAAGGCTTTTTGCTTAATTTCTTCCGCTAACAATAAACGTTTTTTTTCCGACAGTTTCTTAGAATCAGCAAGCCCCTCAATAGGATTGTTCGGATCCAAAATCACTGCTGCCGTCACCACGGCACCGACTAACGGCCCGCGTCCTACTTCATCTACACCGGCAATTAGCGCATAGCCCTGTGGGTACACAAACTTATCCATGAGATGGCTCCAATAAATCAATCACTGCTTGTGCGGCTTGTTGATCGGCATTGCATTGAATCCTTTGGTGTAACTCAGCAAAACGTTGTAATAAAACATGGCGATTTTGCACCGCACTTTTATCCTCACTTAAATACAGGGACAATTTTTCTGCCAACTTCGTCGGATTGCAGTCTTCTTGAATTAATTCCGGCACTAACATTTCATCCGCCAGCAAATTTGGTAAAGAAACGTATTTGGTTTTCACCAAGCGTTTGGCTAAGAAATAGGTGAAAGGCTTCATACGATACCCCACTACCATCGGGGATTTACATAACATCGCTTCCAACGCAGCCGTACCTGAGGCCAGCAACGTTGCTTCTGCGGTGATCATGGCGGCACGCGCATTGCCGTCCAATAAAATCATATCCAATTCCGGCGCAACGCATTGTTTGATTTGTTCAAATTGCTGACGAAGTTTTTGATTAATTAACGGCACAAGAAATTTAACATCCGGATAACGCTGATGTAGCAGTTGCGCAGTTTGTAAGAAAGGTTCACTCAGAAATTCCACCTCTGAACCACGACTCCCCACCAGCATCGCCACATAACGCTGCGTTGGATCTAAATTCAGTAATTGGCAGGCTTCATCACGATTTGGTTTCAACGGAATGGCATCCGCCATGGTGTGCCCAATAAAGCGACAAGGCACATTGAAACGATCATAAAAGGCTTTTTCAAAAGGCAAAAAGGCAAGCACTAAATTAGTGGCTGCTGCGATTTTATACACACGTTTCTGACGCCATGCCCACACTGACGGACTCACATAATGAATGGTTTTAATGCCTCGTTGTTTGAGCTTCAATTCTACGTCTAAGTTAAAATCCGGTGCATCAATGCCAATGAAAACATCCGGTTTTAATGCCGATAATTGCTCGATGATGCTACGGCGGATTTTGAGTAAGCGTGGTAGATGTTTCAGCACTTCCACCAATCCCATCACGGATAACTCTTCCATATCAAACAGAGTTTCAAATCCTTCGGCAATCATGCGTTCACCGCCAATACCGATAAATTTGGCATGCGGATAACACGCTTTCAGGGCATGAATTAAACCTGCTCCGAGAATGTCACCGGAGACTTCGCCTGCGATGATTGCAATGGTTGGAGAATGATTGAGGGATATTGAATTTGGCATAGTCAAAACTCTGAAAAAAACGACCGCTCTTTTAGTCATAGAAAAGAGCGGTCGGCAATAAATGAATTTATTAAAAGGATTAACGGATAATGCCGCGGGTGGAACGCTTAAAGAAATCCAAGAAGAAACTGATCGCTGACTCTGTGGCAGCAATTTGTTCAATTTCCGGCATCACTTCATCTAATGTTTTACCGCTACGATAAATCATTTTGTAAACGTTACGAATCGCATGCATTGTTGGCTTATCGAAGCCACGACGTTTTAACCCTTCAATGTTTACCCCGAACGGTTGAGCATGATTGCCTTGTGCCATGACATATGGAGGCACATCTTGGCTGACCATGGAACCACCACCCAACATCACATGAGCGCCTACGACAACGAATTGGTGAATCGCAGACATTCCGCCGACAATCACGAAATCGTCCAATTCCACGTGTCCGGCAAGGGTGGCATTATTGGCTAAAATACAGCGGTTTTTAATCACGCAGTCATGTGCAATATGGACGTTAATCATGAATAAGTTGTCATCACCGATTTTCGTCACTCCGCCACCTTGTACGGTACCACGATGAATGGTAACACTTTCACGAATACGGTTACGGTTACCGATCACAACGCGTGTCGGCTCGCCTTGATATTTAAGATCTTGGTTCACCTCACCAATGCTGGCAAATTGATAAATTTCATTATCTTCACCGATTCGTGTATGCCCATTAATCACAACATGGGAGTGGACGACGGTGCCTTTGCCGATTTCAACGTCTTTACCGATAATCGTAAACGGGCCGATAACCACGTTTTCACCAATTTTGGCACCTTCTTCAACAATGGCCTGCGGATGAACTTTGGCTGTTGGGTGAATCATATTTATCCCCTTGTCTGAATTATGCTACACGACGAGCACACATTAGTTTCGCTTCACAGGCCACTTCACCATCAACGGTTGCTGTAGCGGTAAAGGCAGTAATACCACGACGTTCTTTAATCACTTCAACGTGTAATACCATTTGATCGCCAGGAACAATCGGACGCTTAAAGCGGGCTTCATCAACACCGGCGAAATAGAAAATCTCACCACCGGCTAACTCATGGGTTTTGAAAGCTAAGATACCCATAGCCTGCGCCATGGCTTCAAGAATTAACACGCCCGGTAAAATGGGATTTCCCGGGAAATGGCCGGTAAAACAAGGCTCATTCACACTGATATTTTTAATCGCAGTCAACCATTTGCCTTCTTCAAAATTGATCACGCGATCCACTAATAAAAATGGATAACGATGTGGCAATAATTGCATAATTTCGTGAGATTCGATAATTCTTGAGGTTTGTTCAGTCACGGGATTACCTTTCAATATTAAATAAGAAACAAAAAATACGCGTTAAATTATACGTTATTTAACGCATCAACACAAAATGAACGAAACATCACTCATCTGATTTCAGTTTTTTCTCAAGGGCTTTAATGCGTTTATTTAAACCATCAATGCCAAGTGTCAATGCCGCTGTTTTTCGCCATTCTTTATTGGTTTGGAGCGGAATACCGGAAGAATACACACCCGGTTCGGTAATCGGACGCATGACCATCCCCATGCCGGTGACTGTCACTTGATCACAGATTTCCATATGCCCGTTAATCACGCTCGCACCGCCAATTAAACAATAACGTCCCACGGTTAAACTGCCTGCCATAATCACACCGCCGGCAACCGCCGTCCCCGTGCCGATATGCACGTTATGAGCAATCTGACAAAGGTTGTCGATAATCACGTTATCTTCAATCACAGTTGCATCTAATGCGCCACGGTCAATACAGGTACAAGCACCAATTTCCACGTAATTGCCGATAATCACTTGTCCTACTTGGGGGATTTTAATCCATTTACCGCGTTCATTAGCATAACCAAAACCATCACTACCAATGACAGCGCCGGATTGAATCAAGCAATGCTGGCCAATTTCGACATCATGATATACAGACACATTCGCCCAAAGTTGGGTATGTGCGCCAATTTTAGTATTTTTACCAATAAAGCAATTTGCACCAATTACTACGTTATCGCCAAGCACAACACCGGATTCAATAACGCTGTTTGCACCGATAGAAACATTTTCACCTAACAAAACATCGTCAGAAATAACCGCACTTTTTGCGATTCCGCTTGCCGCTTTTGGGGTGGTATCCATATATTGTGCTAATTTTGCATAGGCAACATAAGGCTCCTTCACAATAAGCAAATTACTTTCCGGTGAACAAAATTCCACATCCGCTTCGGACACCACCAAAATACCCGCCTTTGAATGTGCCAGTTTTTCACGGAATTTGGCATTAGAAATAAATGTTAGCTGATGTTTTTCTGCTTTATCTAAGGGAGCGATATTACTCACAACAACATCGGCGTTACCACGAATGGTAGCGCCGATTTGTTGTGCTAATTCCAAGAGGGAATAGGTCTTCATTATTTAGCCTGTGTAGGAATTGCTTTTAATACATCTTCTGTGATGTTTTTACCGTCAACTGCAAAAACAACGGAACGATCATCAAGCACTAAAGTGTAATTTTTTTGTTTCGCTACGTTATTCGTGGCGGTTTGAATGCTTGCAATCATTTTTGTTGTTTCTTCATTTTCACGTTTTGCATAACTTTCTTGGAAAGCTTTTGCTTTTTGGTCATGCTCAGTAATTAATTTATTAATAGCGTCTTGTTCATCATTAGCAAATTTATTAATTTCATCTTCGCGTTTTTTGATGTCTGCAGAACGTAATTTAGGTGCGTCTTTCTGTAAAGCCGCCACTTTTGCTTCAACTTTCTTTTGAACATCCGCAATTTTTGCATCAATCTGTTTTTTGTTTTCTGCTAATTTATCCGCAGTTGGTTTGAATTCTGCCTCTAATTTTTCAGCAACAACTTTACGATCCGGATGATTCTGGAAAAGGTAATCTGCGCTTACAAAAGCGATATTTTCTTCTGCCATTGCTAAAGAAGAAGTGAATGCTAAAGCTAAAGAAAGTGCGGTTAATTTTACAGTTTTTTTCATTTTTTTATTTTTCCTTTTAGTAAGTTAAACATTAAATTCGTCTGTGCCAATGTCTTGGCACAGATATCTCTTTATATCAATTGGATTAGACTGTTCTGTTTAGAACGATCCACCAATACTGAACTGGAATTGTTCAATATCATCGTTTTCATATTTCTTGATTGGCTTAGCATAAGAGAATACTAACGGGCCAATCGGAGACTGCCATTGGAATGAAATACCGGCAGAAGCGCGAACACGAGAAGGATCGCCATAATCAGGTAAATTACTATTAAACTTACCTTTCTCTGATTTCCAGTGAGTATCCCATACGCTCGCTGCATCAACAAAGAATGAGGTACGAACAGAATTTTGATTTTTCTCTGCAACAAACGGCGTTGGTACAATTAATTCCACACTGGCAGTGGCCATCGCATTACCGCCAACCACATCACCATTTAACTTATCGTCATTATAACAGCTAGGGGTTGTACTCACGCCACGACAAGCCGCTGAGATTGGCGTTTTAGCATAAATCGCTTGTGGACCAATCGCACCATAAGAAAAGCCGCGTAAACTGCCAATACCACCTGCTGTATAAGTTTGATAGAACGGTAAACGTTTACCACCGAAACCATCCGCATAAGATGCCCCTAAACGTCCAGACAATACCCATGTCTGATCACGGTTAAGCGGGTAGAATCCTTGAACATCGGCATTGAGTCGATAGTATTTATTATCAGAACCAGGAATCGTAACCTTACCACCGATAGATGCTTTAACCCCTTTAGTTGGTAAGAAACCACGGTTCAAACTGTTATAATTCCAACCGAATGAAACATCATAATCGTGAGATTTGAACACCCAGTCATCAAAGTTCATAGAGGCTAAATACAAAGCACGATTATATTCAGGTGTAATATTTTTTAATTTGTTATAGGCGTAACCAACACCAAGATAGTAGGCATTGTTTTCATTGACCGGGAAACCTAAGGTTAGGTTACCACCATAAGTCGTACGTGCATAAGCTGCTGATGTTGAATTTTTTGAGTTATCAAAGCTTTCAAAGAAAACATTTCCACCCAAACTGACACCATCTTTAGTGAAGTATGGTTCGGTATAACCTAAATTTACGCTTGTACCGTAATCATTACGGGAGCCGGCCAAACTAAGAGAAGAGCCCATACCCAAGAAGTTATCTTGCTTAATACTGGCTTGGTAACTTAAACCGCTTTCCGTACCATAACCGATACCAAAATTAATACTACCGGTATTACGTTCTTTTACCTTATAAATAACATCAACTTGGTCATTGGTTCCTTCAACGGCTTCGGTACGGCTTTCAACGGTTTCAAAAAAGCCTGTACGATCCAACCGCACTTTACCTAATTCAACTAAATCAGTAGATAACCAACTCCCCTCTTGCTGACGCATTTCTTGACGCAAGGTGCTATCCGCACTCACGGTATTACCTTCAAAACGAATTTGACGGACAGAATAACGTTTACCGGCATCAACAACAAAACTCAAGCCAACTGTTTTATTCTCATCATTAAAATCAGGCTGTACGTTCACTTGTGCACTACCATAACCACGTTCGCCAAGTGTTGCTTTAATACTTTCTTCAACTAACAGTACATCACTACGACGAAACTCTTCGCCAACATGAATTTGCTTAAGTAACGGCGCCAATTGTTCCGCCATGCCGCCTACATCACCCACAATACGCGCACTATTAACGGTATATTTCTCTCCTTCAACAATATCAATTGTTACTCGAGCTTCCGTCTTCTCATCATTCAGTTTCACATCGGTATTGGCGATTCCGGCTTTTGCATAACCACGATCAAGGTAATAATTTCTAATTGTTTCAAGATCTTTAGTGAATTGCGTAGAATCAAATTTGTTACCAAAGAACTTCCACCACGCATCCGGTTGGAGCTCCATTTGATCTTCTAAGCGATCACTATCAAAGGCTTGATTACCGACAAAAGTGATATCTTTCAGCAAAGCAACATCATTTTCAGTCACTTGAATCTTAACTTCCGCACGGTTATTTGGTAATGGGTTAACAATCGTTTCGACTTTTGCGTTATAACGACCAACACTATGATAGTGTTCTTCTAATCCTTTACGAAACTCTTCTAATTTTTCACGATTCAACATATCGCCTTTACGAAAACCATTGGTATCTAAGTTTTGTTTTAATGCATCGTTTGGAACGGATTTATTTCCCTCAAACACCACATCAGAAATAATCGCTTTCGGCGTAACCGAAATAACCAACGTATTTCCTTGCTGTGATGCTCTCACATCATCATACTGACCTGTTAGGAACAAATTACGGACGATATTAGAAATATTGGCATCATTAATTTTCTGACCAATTTTTATCGGTAACGAGGCAATAATCTGACTTTCACGACCAGCCTGAACACCATCAACACGAATATCTTGAACTACAAAAGGTCCCGCAAGAGCGGCGGTAGAACCAAACAACAAACTTACAAGTAAAAGTTTTTTCATCGTAATTTCTATCCTGTATAAAAATACTAATTTAAACGTAAAAAATCATTAATCAGGCCAAATCCCATTAACATTAATAATAAGATTGCACCGATTCGATAACTGATATTCTGAACATGTTCGGAAACCGGCTTTCCTTTAAGCGCTTCTAATCCTAAAAAGACTAGATGTCCCCCATCAAGCACAGGCAATGGGAAGAGATTCATGATCCCTAAATTGACACTAATCAGTGCGAGAAAACTGAGGTAATAAACTAATCCTAACTCAGATGATGCGCCTGCACCTTGCGCAATAGAAATCGGACCACTTAAATTATTCAAAGACAACTCGCCAACCAATAATTTCCCGATCACTTTTATGGTTAGCCAAGAGAGTTGAAACGTCTTCTCAGCCCCTTTCTGTAAGGATTCAAACATATCATACTTTAATTCAGTACGATATTCATCAGGCACTGGGGAAAAAGTCGGAGAAATACCAACAACTAAACGCTTTTTGTCATTGAGTTCCGGCGTAATGGTCTTCATCAACCACTCACCGTTACGCTCGACTTTTAGTGACAGAGGATGACCTAACTCCACTTGCTCAATAAAATCCAGCCAACGTATCGCCTTACCATCCGCCCAATATAATTTATCACCAACTTGTAATCCCGCTTTTTGTGCAGGAGAATTCTCGACGACTTTAGACAAAGTCATATCGACTTTAGTTCTAACCGGTAATATACCGAGAGAACCGAAAGCTGTTTCTTTTTCAGGGTTAAAATTCCAGTGAGATAAATCCAAGATTCTATGCTGTTCAATATTCGAACCGAATTCAACTAGGGTTAACTCTACTCTACTTTCACCAATTTTAGTAGCCAACAGCATATTGATGGTCTCCCAATCAGGCGTAGCAACACCATCAATTTCAGTAATTTGCGTTTTTGGCTGAACCTGCGCCAGCTCTGCAATAGAATGAGGTTTTATATCATCAATGACCGGTTTAACGCTTGGAATTCCGATGGTATAAATCAGAAAATAAGCAAAAATAGCAAACAAGAAATTCGCTATCGGACCGGCGGCAATAATAAAAGCACGTTGGGCGACCGTTTTATTGTCAAAGGCTTGAGATGCCAACTCTGAAGGAATGTCTTCGTTTCTTCCATCCAGCATTTTGACATAACCCCCAAGAGGAATGGCCGACACAGCAAATTCTGTCCCTTGTTTATCGGTACGCGACCAAATGACTTTACCAAAACCAATAGAAAAACGATGCACTTTCACACCGCACTTTCGTGCCGCCCAGAAATGGCCATATTCATGTACCGTTACTAAAACGGCAATCGCAATCAGAAATGAAACGGTTGACCACAAAAATGACATATCGCCAATCCTATAGTACAAAAAAATAGAAGTAGGCGAAGAATGGAACGGCAGCCGTTAAGCTGTCAATGCGATCCAAAATACCGCCATGCCCCGGAATTAAATGACTGCTATCTTTAATACCGCTTTGGCGTTTAAACATACTTTCCGTTAAATCGCCTAAAATAGAAATCGCAACCGTTGCCACAGACAGACCAATAAAGGCTTCGGATGAGACATTTGCAGTCAAACTTTGTTGCGCCACATTCACAAAAATGGCTGCAACAATACCTGCCATGACCAAACCGCCAATCGCCCCCTGCCAAGATTTCCCCGGAGAAACTTTCGGTGCCAATTTGTGCTTACCAAATTTACGACCGACAAAATAAGCGCCGGAATCCGCTACCCAAATCAAAATGAACACATACAACAACAGCATAATGCCGTGGTAAGGCTCTGTCACATAATGATCTAAACGTAACAATAATACGCCGATTAAAAATGGGATAAGGGTAAAGAAACAGAAAAAGAATTGTAAGACGGAATGTTTGCCCCAAATGGCACTACTTTTCGGGTAAGTCACCACAAAAAATAAGGCCACCAGCCACCAAATAACCGCGCCCAATAAAATTGGCTGAGTATACAGTTCAAATACACGTCCGGCATCTAAATAATTGCCTTCTCCATAGATCCAGAGGAATAAAAAGGCAGCACTTAAACCTGTGATGGCATAGCGCCAAAAAGTGGGTTGCTTGAAATTAAAAAACTGCGTCCATTCCCAAACGCCTAACACGACGACAACGCCCAAGGCGAGAGCAAAATAATAAGGTGAAAATAAAAATAACGCGGTAAAGACAAGGGCAATTAACACAATTGCCGAAATAACTCGTTGTTTAAGCACAATATATTCCTCTATTATTCAGTCCCGCCAAAACGGCGATGACGTTGTTGATAAGATAAAATCGCCTGATGAAACTCGGCTTCATTAAAATCCGGCCACAGCACATCGGAAAAATATAACTCTGCGTAGGCTGTTTGCCACAATAAGAAATTGCTAATGCGTTGTTCACCACTGGTACGAATCAATAAATCCACTTCAGGCTCATCTTTTGTTACCAAATATTGCTGCAATAAATCTTCGTTAATATCTGCAACAGTGATTTGTTGCGCTCGAACCTGTTCTGCCAACTGCTGTGCCGCCTGAACAATATCCCAGCGCCCGCCATAATTCGCGGCAATATTTAACCTAAGTGCGGTGTTATTTTCCGTTAATTTTTCCGCTTTTTTGATTTTTTCCTGCAAGCCTGCACTAAAGCGGGAAATGTCGCCTAAAATTTTCAAACGAATGTCATTTTTATGCAGTTTTTTCACTTCAAAATCAAGCGCCTGCATAAATAAACTCATCAATGCGCTCACTTCCTGCTCGGGGCGGTTCCAGTTTTCGCTGCTAAACGCATATAATGTTAAATATTTCACCCCAATTTTGCGAGCATAAGACACGGCTTCACGTACTGCCGCCACGCCGTTTTTATGTCCAAAAACGCGCATTTTCCCTTGCTGCTTCGCCCAACGCCCGTTGCCGTCCATGATAATCGCAACGTGTTGCGGAATATTATTCCGATCTAATTCTGTCATTATCCCTTCTCAATGCAAAATATCAGTGTGACCAATGTGCCAATTGTTGTCGTGCATATTCACGAGCAGCACGATCCACCTCCAGTACATCATCAATCTGTTTGATTTGTTGCGACGGCATTTGTTCCACGACAGCCTGATTTAGTTTGGCAATATCCGTAAATTTAATTTGGCGATCTAAAAAGGCTTGTACGGCCACTTCATTCGCCGCATTCATGGCAGTGGTCGCATACTGTCCTGCCGCAAAAGCCTCTATCGCCAGTTTCAAACAAGGATAACGTTGATAATCCGGTGCTAAAAAAGTCAACCCATTTAATTGGTAAAAATCTAACGGAGCTACGCCCGAAAAAGTGCGGTGCGGATACGCCATAGTTTCCGCAATCGGTGTGCGCATATCAGGATTCCCCATTTGCGCGATAACGCTGCCATCAATGTAGCGTACCATGGAGTGAATAATGGACTGCGGGTGAATAATGACTTCCATTTCATCGGCTGTCGCATTAAACAACCAACGGGCCTCAATATACTCCAATCCCTTGTTCATCATCGTTGCGGAATCCACAGAGATCTTCTTGCCCATAGACCAGTTAGGATGTGCTACCGCCTGTTCCGGTGTAATACCGTCAAATTCGCTTAACTCCGTATAACGGAAAGGCCCACCCGAACCGGTCAGCACGATTTTACTGATGCCCAAATCTGCCAACGGGCAAAACCCGATTTGTTGTTGAGCCTGCGGAGGCAACGATTGGAAAATGGCGTTATGTTCACTGTCCACCGGCAATAATTGCGCGCCATAGCGTTTTACCGCATCAATAAAAATTTGGCCGCAAGTAACCAATGCCTCTTTATTTGCGAGCAGAACTTTTTTGCCGGCTTTCACTGCTGACAACGTTGGCAATAAACCTGCCGCACCAACAATCGCTGCCATGACCATGTCTGCATCAGGATGTGCGCTTAATTCGCAAATCGCTTGTTGACCGGCAAATACTTGCGTCGGGAGCTGATGCGTAGCTACTTTCTCACGCAAATGTTTTGCTGCGCTTTCATCTGCCAAAGCAACAAAGTGCGGTCGAAATTTCACGCATTTTTCAAACATGGCACCCACATTGGAACCCCCAACTAAAGCAAACGCTTCATATTTTTCCGGATTGTGTTCAATCACCGAAAGGGTGCTATTACCGATGGAACCTGTCGCGCCAAGAATCACGACCTTTTGTTTTTTTTGCATAAAATTTCGACCGCACTTTGTCAATTTTTCGGGCAACATGAAAACCTCACACGCCCATATAAGAAAAGACGCAGTAAGGCACTGCGTCTGATGTTAACCTGTTCTTATGATTAGAAATCGAGCAATTCTTTTTCTTTTTCCGCTAACACTTCATCAACTTTTTTGATGAATTTATCGGTAATTTGTTGAATTTCCGTTTCAGCTTTGTGCTGATCGTTTTCACTGATTTCTTTGTCTTTTAGCAAAGCTTTGATTTTATCGTTCGCGTCACGGCGTACGTTACGAATCGCTACCTTACCTTGCTCGCCTTCTGATTTCACAATTTTAATCAAATCACGGCGACGTTCTTCTGTTAATGGTGGAAGTGGCACGCGAATCGTTGTACCGGCAGAAGATGGGTTCAAGCCTAAATCAGAAGTTAAAATGGCTTTTTCTACCGCTTGAATCAATGAACGATCAAACACGGTTACCGCTAAAGTACGGGCATCTTCTGCCACCACGTTGGCTAATTGACGTAATGGTGTCGCAGAGCCGTAATAATCCACTTGAATGGCATCCAACAAACTTGGTTGTGCACGGCCGGTACGAATTTTTGCAATATGGCCTTTTAACGCTTCAAGGCTTTTTTCCATGCGGTCTTGCGCATCTTTTTTAATGTCGTTAATCACGATAATTCCTTCTCTATTAAATAAATTAAACCGTTAAACTAGTCTTTTGCACAAATGAGTGTGCCTTCTTGCTCGCCGGTAATCACGCGACGTAGCGCCCCCGGTTTACCCATATTGAACACGCGAATCGGCATACCGTGATCGCGAGCTAGGGTAAAGGCTGCTAAGTCCATGACTTGTAATTCTTTATCAATCACTTCAGCATAAGTAAGGTGCGGATAAAGCATAGCATTTGGATTTTTTGCCGGATCGCAATCATATACGCCATCTACTTTGGTTGCTTTTAACACAACATCTGCTTCAATTTCGATACCGCGTAAGCATGCGGCGGAATCTGTGGTAAAAAACGGACTGCCTGTACCGCCGGAGAAAATCACAACGCGTTTTTCGCGCAACATTTTGATGGCTTCAGACCAATTGTAAGTATCGCAAATGCCGTTTAATTGAAATGCCGACATTAATTTTGCATTCACATCCGCACGGAAAAGCGAATCACGCATTGCCAAACCGTTCATGACCGTAGCTAACATTCCCATATGGTCGCCGACCACACGGTTCATTCCCGCTTTGGCTAATTTAGCACCACGGAATAAGTTGCCACCGCCTAATACGACGCCAACTTCTACGTCCATTTCGACCAACTCTTTGATTTCTAAGGCCACTCTATCAAGAATAGACGCATCAATCCCGAAACCTTCATCACCTTGCAAGGCTTCTCCGCTTAGTTTTAACAAAATTCTTTTATAAATCGGTTGGCTCATCTTATTTCCCTTTTGTCTTCACAAAAATTGTCTCATTTTAATAGATCTTATCTACCCTGTGAAGTCAACATGAAGAAATAGCGCCCTTAAATAAGGAAAAAAATGACCGCACTTTTAGAGAAAGTGCGGTCATTTTTAAACGCGTTTTCTGGTTATGTAAAACTCCAAAGGAGCAACGCCAGCAATTGTGGAGAAACAATACGTAAAAACATCGCCAATGGATATACTGTCGCATAAGAGAGAGAAGCTGCCCCACTACCTTCTTTAATCGAATTAGCAAATGCCAATGCCGGTGGATCGGTCATTGAACCGGCAAGCACACCACAAAGGGAAAGGTAATTCAATTTGCTGTATAAACGTGCGATAACAGCGGTAATTAATAATGGCACTAACGTAATAACGATACCGTAGCCCATCCATTCCAAACCGCCTCCATTTAATAAGGTGTCCATAAAACTACCGCCTGATTTCAGCCCAACGACAGCCAAGAATAAGACAATCCCTAACTCGCGTAACGCTAAGTTAGCGCTTGGTGGCATAAACCAATACAGCTTACCGATCGTACCGATACGCGCCAAAATCAATGCAATCACTAACGGTCCCCCCGCTAAACCTAATTTTAAGGCAACGGGGAAACTTGGAATATAAAAAGGGATAGAACCGAATAACACCCCCAAACCAATCCCAATAAACACCGGCAACATTTGCACTTGTTGCAATTTTTGCTCGGCATTACCTATCACAGAAATGGCGTTATTCATCATGTCTGTGCGACCCACCATATGTAATACGTCACCGAACTGCAAAGTCGTATTGGCTGTCGGAACCAATTCCACACCGGCACGGTTTAAGCGGGAAATCACTACGCCGTATTTTTGATGGATACCCAACGATTTGATTTTTTTACCCAACACTTTTTCGCTGGTCACCACAACCCGCTCTGAACGAATCTCTCCACCTTTGGTTGAAATAGGCACATCCAGCTCATCACCAATAATTAAGCACATTTTTTTCAATGCGCTGCCATCACCGACCAAATGCAACACATCATCCAAATGGATTTCTGAGCTGGCTTTCGGCACGCAAACATTGTTGCCACTTTTCAAACGGGAACACACAATGTCCCCTTCACCAAAGCCCGGGATATCGATTAGGCGTAAACCATCCAAGTTTTTATTGGTGACTTTTACGTCCATGGTGGTTAACGTTTCTTTATCTTGTCCGCTTTCATGTTGGAAATGTTGTTCTTCTTCATCTACCTTAATTTTAAAGAACAAACGCACCAACCACATGGAAAGTAAAATACCGCAGATCCCAAACGGATAGGCCATGGCATATGCCATCCCCATTGTTGACGTAGCACTTTTTAAGCCAAGCTCCGCTAAAATTTGTTGCCCTGCCCCCAACGATGGCGTATTGGTTACCGCACCGGAATAAATCCCCAAAATAATGTCTAACGGCACATCGGCAATCTTATGAATGAGAATCACCGAAATCCCGCCAAGCAATACAATAAAAAAGGCAAAACCGTTAAGTTTTAACCCCGAACGGCGCAAGGAAGAGAAGAACCCCGGCCCCACTTGAATCCCGATCGTATACACAAACAGAATCAAGCCAAACTCTTGCACGAAATGCAATGTATGCGTGTCTAGTGCCAATCCGTACTGATTGGTAAAATGCGCCACAATGATCCCACCAAAGAGCACCCCGCCTACACCAAAACCGACACCTTTGATCTTCCAATGACCGATCCATAAACCGATCACGGCGACCAGGGCGAGCAGGCTAATCGTAATAGCAATATCACTCATATTTACCTCAAATAAAATTAACTGTGGCAAATTATAACAACTTCATTTTTTTTAGGGAAAACAAACACAAAAAATGAAACCTCTATCACATTTTTTCTTGCCTAATAGGGAAATTTTTTTAAAATGAACCGCACTTTTTTATTAGCGGATTACATAATGGACTACTCTCAGGAAACGATTACCTCCCTACTTTGGATTGCCAAAACCTTAGCAATCACAACCGTTGTTTTTAGCCTCAGTATCTTTTTGTTGGTGCGTTTCACTCACTGGGGAAAACAATTTTGGATGTTTGCCGGCGGTTACCTTTCACCGAAACGTAGCGTTAAACCATTGTTATTTTTCGTGCTGATTGTCGCCTTAACTTTGTTTAGCGTTCGTCTTGGGCTGGTACATTCCACTTGGTACAACAACATGTACACCTCGCTACAAGAGTTCAATCAGCCGGTCTTCTGGGAGCAAATGATCCTATTTTGTTTTATCGCCGGATTTTCCGTACTTTCTGCCTTGATTAGCTATTACATTAGCCAGCGCTTTTCCATTAATTGGATTGAATGGTTAAACCAAGAAATGTTGGAAAAATGGATGAGCCACCGTGCCTACTATAAAAGCCAATATACCGCACAGCATTTGGATAACCCCGATCAACGGATTCAACAAGACGTGCAATCCTATGTCAAAACAACGCTTTCCTTGAGTACCGGCGTCATTGATGCGGTAACCTCCATGATTTCTTACACGATTTTATTGTGGGGATTAGCTGGGCCAATGAGTTTATTCGGCGTAGAAATCCCGCACATGATGGTCTTTTTAGTGTTTGCTTATGTGATCTTCACGACACTTATCGCCTTTTGGCTTGGTAAGCCGTTAATTCGCCTCAATTTTGCTAACGAAAAATTAAACGCGAATTACCGTTATTCTTTAATCCGTGTAAAAGAATATGCGGAAAGCATCGCCTTCTATGCCGGTGAAAAAGTTGAAAAAAGCCAGCTTTATAAACAATTTCGCGCTGTTATCGACAACATGTGGGATATTGTGTTTCGAGCCTTAAAATTCTCCGGTTTTAACTTAGTGGTCAGCCAAATTTCAGTGGTATTCCCTTTACTCATTCAAGTGGGACGCTATTTTGAAAAACAAATTAAACTGGGCGATCTGATGCAAACCTTGCAAGTCTTTGGCAAATTGCATTCCAATCTTTCTTTCTTCCGTAACACGTACGATAGCTTTGCCGAATACAAAGCCACTTTGGACCGTTTAACCGGCTTCCATTACAGCGTAGAAGCCGCACAGAAAGAAAGCAAAATCCAGATTACCGATCACCCAACGGACGTTATTTTCCAACACTTAAATGTCAAATCGCCACTTGGCAAAACCTTGATTCACGATCTCAATCTCACGCTACCGCAAGGAGATTCATTACTAATCCAAGGACAATCCGGTGTGGGAAAAACCACGTTGCTACGCACCGTGGCGGGTTTATGGTCTTATGCCCACGGCGAAATCTTCTGCCTACAACAAAACAGCCTTTTCCTTTCACAACGCCCGTATTTACCTCAAGGGGATTTACTCACCGCGCTGTATTATCCTAATTCCGCGGAACAGGCCGATTTAGTGAAAGTGACCGAAATATTACAACAAGTACAACTTGCCCATTTACAAGAACGTTTGGCGCAAGAACAAGACTGGAGCCGCATTTTATCCCTTGGTGAACAGCAACGTCTCGCCTTCGCACGGCTTTTGCTCCATAAACCGCAAGTCGCCTTTTTAGATGAAGCCACCGCCAGCCTGGATGAAGGACTTGAAGATGCCATGTATCGGTTAATTCGTCGGGAATTGCCGAATACCATCATTATCAGCGTCGGGCATCGTTCAACCTTAGTGCCGTTACATGAAAAGCGTTTAGAATTGAAAACGGATGGGCATTGGGAATTAAGTACTCATTAGGTTTACTGTGACTTTCTTTGCTTCGCCAAAGAAAGTCACCAAAGAAAGACGCCCCTGCTTTGCCTTTTTTCCCCTTGTTCTATTGAATTTGCTTGACGGAAATTTTCGAACTCACTTCGCTCAAACAAAGCGAAAATTTCCTACAAACTCAATGCCACAAGGGCGTCAAAGAAGGGAACCCAGTCATACCACTAAGTGCGGTCACAAAATCTAACGAATTTTAAGCCTAAAACCCCATCGAGACGAACAATCGAACTTGATTCGATTGAGAGAAATTTCCAACTTATTTCTTCATAACGAAAAAAAGTAGAACTATTTATCAAATAAATTTTTCCTAGAATAAAAATTCACAGCAAAAAACAAATAAAGAACATCAATCTAACAAACACAAAAATATCAGACAATAAATCCAAATTAATTTCTAAAATAACGAAAAAATCAACATAAAACACTAAGCAAACGTTTGACAGAAGAATTTAAATCCGTAATATGTGACGCACTTTTACAGATTTTATGCATTAGGATTTTTCATGTTTAACACTGTTTCTTTCTCCCTCAACCTGCTGCTCTCACATTCTTTGTGCGGCTAAGTTGTGGATGAAAAACAGTCAAATGTAAAACCCTCAAGATTTAAACCCGCACTCTAATTTGCGGGTTTTTTCGTTTTTACACGAGCAAAAACAACTGAAAAAGCGACCGCACTTTGAGTGATTGAAAAAAAGGAAAATGTTATGACAGATCGCGTTATTATTTTTGATACGACCTTGCGTGATGGGGAACAAGCGTTAAAAGCAAGCCTTACCGTAAAAGAAAAATTACAAATTGCCCTTGCTTTAGAGCGTTTAGGCGTGGATGTCATGGAAGTGGGTTTTCCTGTTTCCTCGCAAGGGGATTTTGAATCCGTGCAAACCATCGCACGCCATATCAAAAATAGTCGTGTCGCGGCACTTTCCCGTGCGGTAGATAAAGACATCGACGCAGCCTACGAAGCCTTAAAAGTGGCGGAAGCTTTCCGTATTCACACCTTTATTGCCAGTTCCGCATTACACGTTGAAGCCAAATTAAAACGCACCTTTGACGATGTGGTGGAAATGGCTGTTGCGGCAGTAAAACGCGCGCGTAACTACACCGATGACGTAGAATTTTCCTGCGAAGATGCCGGACGTACCGGTATCGACAATATCTGCCGCATTGTGGAAGCGGCAATCAACGCCGGCGCCACCACCGTCAATATTCCAGACACTGTGGGCTACTGCTTACCGATGGAGTACGGCAACATCATCGCCCAAGTGCGTAACCGCGTACCGAATATCGACAAAGCCATTATTTCCGTGCACTGCCACAATGACTTAGGTATGGCAACCGCCAACTCTTTAACCGCCGTACAAAACGGCGCGCGCCAAATTGAATGTACCATCAACGGCATCGGCGAACGTGCAGGCAACACCGCATTGGAAGAAGTCGTCATGGCGATTAAAACCCGCCAGGCACTCTTCGGCGTGGACACGCGAATTAATACCCAAGAAATTCACCGTGTCAGTCAAATGGTCAGCCAGCTTTGCAATATGCCAATTCAACCGAACAAAGCTATTGTGGGTTCCAATGCTTTTGCACATTCTTCCGGCATTCACCAAGACGGGATGTTAAAAAACAAAAATACCTACGAAATCATGTCACCGGAAACCATTGGTTTGAAGAAAGAGAAATTAAACTTAACCGCGCGTTCCGGCCGTGCGGCGGTGAAAGGCCACATGACCGACATGGGCTACACCGAACAAGATTACGATTTGGATAAATTGTACGATTCCTTCTTAAAATTGGCGGACAAAAAAGGCCAAGTGTTCGATTATGACTTGGAAGCGTTGGCGTTCATTGATATGCAACAAGGCGATGAAGATCGTTTGGTGTTAGATAAACTTTCCGCTCACTCCACCAAGGAATATCCGGCGACTGCCTTTGTTCAATTACAGTTAGACGGTAAGAAATTAAGCACTTCGTCAATCGGCGGTAACGGCCCGGTCGATGCGGTTTACAACGCCATCTTAAATTTAACCGGTTTAGAGATCAAAATGTCTCACTATAACTTAACCGCCAAAGGCGAAGGCGCTGAAGCCTTGGGTCAGGTGGATATTGTGGTGGAACACGAAGACCGTAAATTCCATGGTGTTGGTTTAGCAACAGATATCGTTGAATCTTCCGCCCTTGCCTTAGTGCACGCCATCAATGCAATTTATCGGGCGCATAAGGTGGCGGATATTAAGAATCATAAACATCATTAATCTATCGAGTTCCCCTCTTTAGCAAAGAGGGGAGAAAATGTGAAAAAAATTAACCGCACTTTCGTGTGAAAAAATAGGAAAAACAATATGCAATCATACAACATCGCAGTTCTACCCGGCGACGGTATCGGCCCGGAAGTGATGGCAGAAGCCATTAAAGTATTAAACAAAGCCCAAGAAAAATTCGGTTTTAAACTCAACTTCAATGAATTTTATGTGGGTGGTGCTGCAATTGATCACTGCGGTTGCCCACTACCGGCAGATACCTTAAAGGGCTGTGAAGAGGCCGATGCGATTTTATTCGGTTCTGTAGGTGGGCCAAAATGGACAAACTTACCACCGGATCAACAACCGGAACGCGGCGCATTATTGCCATTGCGCAAACATTTCAAATTATTCTGCAATCTTCGCCCGGCAACTCTTTACAAAGGGTTAGAAAAATTCTGCCCTTTACGCGCAGACATTGCCGCAAAAGGGTTTGATATGGTAGTGGTGCGTGAATTAACGGGCGGGATTTATTTCGGTCAGCCTAAAGGTCGTGAAGGTGAAGGCGCACAAACCAAAGCATTCGATACCGAAATTTATTACAAATATGAAATCGAGCGTATTGCGCGCGCGGCTTTTGATGCGGCAATGAAACGTCGTAAACACGTCACTTCCGTGGATAAAGCTAACGTATTACAATCCTCTATTTTATGGCGTGAAACCGTGACCGAAGTGGCTAAAGACTACCCTGAAGTCACCTTAGATCACATTTATATCGACAACGCGACCATGCAGTTAATTAAAGCGCCTGAGTCTTTCGATGTGCTCCTCTGCTCCAACATTTTCGGCGATATTATTTCTGATGAAGCGGCGATGATCACAGGTTCTATGGGCATGTTGCCATCCGCTAGCTTAAATGAAGAAGGTTTCGGTTTATATGAACCGGCAGGCGGTTCTGCACCGGATATTGCAGGTAAAGGCATTGCCAACCCCATCGCACAAATTCTTTCTGCGGCAATGATGTTGCGTTATAGCTTCAACTTAAACGAAGCAGCGGACGCCATTGAAAATGCGGTACAAAAAGTCTTAGCGAATGGTCACCGTACCGGCGATTTAGCCGATGACTCAACCCCTGTTTCAACGGCAGAAATGGGTACATTGATTGCTGATGCAATTTAAGTCGCAATCGATAGTGCGGTTTTAAAATACCCTGAAATTTGACCGCACTTACCCTAACAAAACCTCTAACGAATTGAGGAACATTATGGCAAAAACTCTTTACGAAAAATTATTCGATGCCCACGTGGTGTACGAAGCGGAAGGCGAAACGCCGATTTTGTATATTAACCGTCATTTAATCCATGAAGTGACCAGTCCGCAAGCTTTTGACGGGCTACGTGTTGCAGGCCGTCAAGTGCGCCAAGTGAGCAAAACTTTCGGTACCATGGATCACAGTATTTCTACCCAAATACGCGATGTGAACAAACTTGAAGGTCAAGCGAAAATTCAAGTGTTGGAGCTTGCAAAAAACACGAAAGCGACCGGTATTCAATTATTCGACATGACCACAAAAGAACAAGGTATCGTGCATGTGATGGGACCGGAACAAGGCTTAACTTTGCCAGGTATGACGATCGTCTGCGGTGACTCTCATACCGCTACGCACGGTGCTTTTGGTGCATTAGCATTTGGTATCGGCACCTCCGAAGTAGAACACGTTTTAGCAACCCAAACCTTAAAACAAGCTCGCGCAAAAAGCATGAAAATTGAAGTGCGTGGCAAAGTAGCGCCGGGCATTACCGCAAAAGATATTATTCTTGCCATTATCGGTAAAACAACCATGGCTGGCGGTACAGGCCATGTGGTGGAATTCTGTGGCGAAGCAATTCGTGACCTTTCCATGGAAGGACGTATGACCGTATGTAATATGGCAATCGAAATGGGTGCAAAAGCCGGTTTAATCGCACCGGATGAAACCACTTTCGACTATTTAAAAGGTCGTCCACATGCACCGCAAGGTAAAGATTGGGATGATGCAGTCGCTTATTGGAAAACCTTAAAATCTGATGATGATGCGAAATTTGACACTGTCATCACATTAGAAGCCAAAGACATTGCACCACAAGTCACTTGGGGAACAAACCCAGGTCAAGTGATCGGTATCGATCAGCCAGTGCCAAATCCAGCAGAAATGACCGATCCGGTAACTCGCGCCTCTGCTGAAAAAGCCTTGACTTATATTGGCTTAGAAGCTAACGCTGATTTAAAAGAAATCCCTGTGGATCAAGTGTTTATCGGTTCCTGTACTAATGCCCGTATCGAAGATTTACGCGCAGCGGCAGCCGTCATGAAAGGTCGTAAAAAAGCCGATAACGTAAAACGGATTTTAGTGGTGCCGGGTTCCGGCTTAGTGAAAGAACAAGCGGAAAAAGAAGGCTTGGATAAAATTTTTATCGAAGCGGGCGCAGAATGGCGTAATCCAGGCTGTTCCATGTGTTTAGGAATGAACGACGACCGCTTGGGCGAATGGGAACGTTGTGCTTCCACTTCGAACCGTAACTTTGAAGGTCGCCAAGGCCGTAATGGTCGCACTCACTTAGTGAGCCCAGCCATGGCTGCCGCAGCGGGAATGTTCGGTAAATTCGTTGATATTCGTGACGTGACATTAAATTAAGGAGCAGAAAATGGCAGGATTCAAACAACTTTCAGGCTTAGTAGTGCCATTGGATGCCGCGAATGTGGACACAGATGCGATTATTCCAAAACAATTTTTACAAGCCATTACCCGCGTAGGTTTCGGCAAACACTTATTCCATGAATGGCGTTATTTGGATGTAGAAGGCACCAATCCGAATCCGGAATTTGTGCTGAATTACCCACAATATCAGGGGGCGACTATTTTATTAGCACGCAAAAACCTCGGCTGTGGTTCTTCGCGTGAACACGCGCCTTGGGCATTAGCCGATTATGGTTTCAAAGTGATGATCGCACCGAGTTTCGCGGATATTTTCTATAACAATAGCTTGAATAATCATATGTTACCGATTCGCTTAAGCGAAGAGGAAGTGGAAGAAATCTTCCAATGGGTGTGGGCAAATGAAGGCAAACAAATCCATGTGGATTTGGAAGACATGACTGTAACCGTAGGCGACAAAGTGTATCACTTTGAACTCGATGAATTCCGTCGTCATTGTTTGTTAAACGGCTTGGATAACATCGGTTTAACCCTTCAACACGAAGACAAAATCGCAGAATACGAAAGCAAAATTCCGGCATTCTTGCGTTAACTTTTTATCACTCGGAAAGCAGATATTTTCTGCGCTAAAAGGCGGACAAATTGTCCGCCTTCTTTTCTCAAAAACACGTCAAAAACTGACCGCACTTTATATGTTTTTTCTCGCCTTAACAAACAATAATACCGGGCGATGTTGTAAATCTTTAAATTCATCCTGCCATTGCGGTTGGTCAGCGAGCATCGGCTCCGCCATTTGCTCAATGTGAAAACCGGCAGAAATCAAATTGTTGATGATAGTCGCCGTGGTGCGGTGATAGGTAGTGAAAGGTTGCTTAAACCAGTTGCGTTGGCGTTCGCCTTCATCACGATAGAAATTCAGACGATAGGCGAGTTGGCGTTTTTGTGCGTCTTTTTCCCAACGCTCACCACCTTGATAACAAGTCACAATGGGATGCTCTTGAGAGAAAACCAATTGTCCGTTTGGTTTCAGTTTGGTATGAATTTTTGCTAATAAGGCAGGAAAATCCTGTACATAATGAAAAGCAAAGGAACTGGTGATTAAATCAAAGCTGCCCTCATTTAACGGTTCTAAACGTTCCATGGAGGCTTGCTCCAGTAAAAAGTGCGGTCGAAATTCTGCGAGATTTTTTGCTGCCTGCTGCAACATGGCTTGAGATAAATCGATGCCGGCAACAAACGCCGCGCCCCGTTCTAAATAGAGCTTGAGATGTTCTCCGCAACCACAGCCTAAATCTAAAATACGCTTACCCGACACATCACCAACTAAGCCCAACATAGTGGGCTTTTCGACGATTTCATTTAAGCTGTTCGGGTTGCTACGCAGTTTCTGATACAGGTCGAAAAAATCGTCCTTGTCATACACGCTTTGCTTTTCTTGCATATTATCCTTTGAAGTCGGCAATCCAACCGAACTGCAATGCCACTTGAGCGAAGATATTCAATAATCCGAATAAAATCACGAAATACACCATGAAGTTGCCGCCATGTACGCGATAGGTGGCATTCGGGAATTTTTTACGGCTCGCTTTTGCCAACAATGCCGGCACAATGGCAGCCCAAATCGTGGCAGCCAAACCTGCGTAACCGATAGCGACAACGAAACCAAACGGGAATTGCAAACTCAGTAATAACGGCGGTAGGAAAGTGACTAATGTCGTTTTCGTGCGTCCTAAGCGGCTGTCATCGAATTTACACAAGTCAGCGATGTAATCGAATAAGCCTAAGGTGACACCAAGGAAAGAACTGGCGATGGCCATGTAGGCAAAGAAATTCAAAATAATCCCGATGTAATCCGTTTGGATGTATTTATTCAAGGCTTCTAATAAGGCCGCCACATCCCCGCCTTTGGCGATGACCGGCGCAAATTCGGCGCGCGGTAAGTTACCTTGAACGGCAAGCTGCCACAAAATATAAATAATCAATGCCAAGCCGGTACCGAGGAAAATAGATTTCATCACGCGCTTGCCGTCACGATCATAGTATTTCACCAAACTCGGCACATTGCCATGGAAACCGAACGACACCAAACACACCGGAAGTGCGGTCAAAATATAAGGTAAATATTGTTGTTCGCCCTGTGCCACCGTGTTAAGCAACACATCGGCTTTCACCGAACTCAACAAACCGGAGGTGGAAAGGAAGAAAGAAATGATCATCCCGGCGATTAACACCGTACTAAAACGGTCAACCGCTTTAGTTGAAAACCATACAAATGCCGCCAACACAAAACAGAAAATCAAAGAACCTGCAGTGCGCCCCACTTCCACGTTTTCGCCTAATTGATTAAGGAAATTTTCCGTAATGCTCCCGCCGGAGGTGATGTAAGCATAAGTGAGAATGTAAAGCACAAAGGCGACAGATAAACCATTAATGACGTTCCAGCCTTTGCCTAATAAATCAGTCACAATCGTATCGAAACTGGCGCCGGTCGGATAATGTAAATTGGCTTCTAAAATCATTAAGCCCGAGGTGGTCATACAAAACCAGGTGTAAATCAGAATCGCAATTGAACCGAAAAACCACACACCGGCAGTAGAAGTTGGGTTAGCAAGCATACCAGCGCCGATTGCCGTACCGGCGATAATCATCGCGCCACCGAGTAATGAAGGGCGTTTTTGTATTGTCATTGTAAAATCCTCTCTCAAAATTTTGGACTATTATAATAGTACAATAACAAAAGACAACCGGATTTTATTATGTCGTTTTCCCTCAACTCGACAAATGAAGCCGATTACCGCTATAATTGCGACGTTTATTTAACTCACAAGAAGGAATAACAAATGGGCTTAGAAAGCGTACCGGCAGGTAAAGAATTACCAGATGACATCTATGTTGTTATTGAAATCCCTGCAAACTCTGATCCAATCAAATACGAAGTAGACAAAGAAACCGGCACATTATTTGTGGACCGTTTCATGGCAACCGCCATGTTCTATCCGGCAAACTACGGTTATGTGAACAACACCTTATCTTCTGACGGCGACCCGGTTGATGTGTTAGTGCCAACACCGTATCCGTTACAACCTGGCTCCGTTATTCGTTGCCGTCCGGTAGGCGTGTTGAAAATGACAGATGAAGCTGGTGGCGATGCGAAAGTCGTTGCGGTACCGCACACGAAATTAAGCAAAGAATACGACCACATCAAAGACGTGGGCGATTTACCGGAATTATTAAAAGCACAAATTAAACACTTCTTCGAAAGCTACAAAGCGTTAGAAGCAGGTAAATGGGTGAAAGTAGAAGGATGGGAAGGCGTTGACGCAGCGCGTAAAGAAATCCTTGATTCATTTGAGCGTGCAAAAAAATAATCAAAAATCACAAAAAAAAACAGGCCGCATCTTTAAAAAGTGCGGTCTTTTTTACACACAAATCCATAAAAAGTCGCTAAAGGTTTCCAAAGTGTGTTGGATAAACTTAGTTCCACCCACCCAAGCGACAAAGATCGCCAAGAAAACTTATTACGCCTCATGCCAGAAGCAATGGCACTCTACCAGAAAAGCAAACACAGCTAATTTTCTGCGTTAAGAGGCAATAAAAAGTGCGGTCAAAAATTTATTTATTTTTTGACCGCACTTTTATTTGTAAGAAAGAAACTATCTCAGATTGAAACTGATCGGCACCGTAATACTGGAAGAAACACCTGCAGGACGAGGGCCGATAGAACGAGCACTTGCTACGGCTTTTAATGCCGCGCCATCCAAATCCTCAACACCGGAGCTTTTTACTACACTAGCACCGCTGATACTACCATCAGCTGCAATCGAGAAGGACACGGTGACAACACCTTGTTTACGCATCATTTGTGCACGTGCCGGATAACGTTTATGTTTTTCAATCTCACGTCGAACGGCTGACAAATAAGCATCTCTCTCACTGCCGCCCACGCCATTACCAACCAAATTCGGATTCGTCGTATTTGCCGGACCAGTAGTGGTTGCCTTAGAGTTAACGGACGCATTGGATTCAACAGTTCGATCACCGACCACAGCATCTGTTTTTGGTTTCGGTTTATCCTTTGGCTTCTCTTTTGGCTTTTCTTTCGGTTTTTCTTTTGGTTTCTCTTTCGGCTTTTCAGGTTCTTTTGGTTTCTCAACCTTAGGTGGTTCCGGTTTTACTGTCGGATCTTCCACCATCTCCTGTTTTTCCGGCTCCGGTGCTTTTTCCACCACCGGTGGCGTATCGGCTTCCACCATCGCCATAAGCATTTCCATAGAAATACTGGTAGAAATTTCGCCGGTTGCACTATTTGCGGTCGTATCTGTTTTTGTCAAATGGCTCCAAAATAACACAAAGATAATAATGGCATGAATAACCACAGATAGCAGGAAACTTAACAGCGAACGTTTGGCATTCTGCATTCAGATTCTCCTACTGCGCTGCCGGTGTTGTTTCTGTGTTGCCACTTTGTGGCGCAGCAGGTGTTGCCGACGGAGCATCTGTCGATTTTGATTTTTCGCCACCTTTAGTTGCCACAATGGCAACATCTTTAATCTCATTTTTTGCCAATAAATCGGTTACTGACACGAAATCTTGGAAAGTAGCACCCGCATCAATTTTTAATGTTACTTTTTGGGATTTATCCCACGCGGCAATTTCTGTTTCTAACGATTCTAAGCTGGTCGGTTTGTCATTAAAGAACACTTCCCCTTCAGCAGTCACCGTCAATAATTTCGCCAACTCACTGGATTTAAATGCCACAGAAGAACTGGCTTTCGGCACATTCACTTGGATTTTCCCTTGAGAAATGAAAGACGCCGTAATCAATACGATGGCAAGCAACACCAACATAATATCAATGAACGGGATAATGTTGATTTCATCAAACTTTTTCACGGTGATTCCTTATGCTTCGGTATCTTCTTTATTCTTTTGAGAATGTAATACTTTCCATTTCAAACGGTTAACTTCTACTTTACGACCTAAGGCGTTATAGAAAATCATGGAAGGAATTGCCACAAGAATCCCAAGTGCGGTCGCTTTTAACGCTAAAGATAAATGCATCATGATTTCGCCGGCATTGACATCACCGCCGGATTGACCAATTTGGTAGAACGTTAAAAGGATCCCAATTACCGTCCCCAATAACCCCACGTAAGGCGCATTCGCACCAACGGTGGAAATCACAGTAAGGTTGCGATTTAAATCAATTTCAAGAGCGTGAATCGTAGAATATTGGTTGACTTTAACACGAGATAAGAAGAAGAAACGCTCGATTACCATAGCGAGCATTAAGACGCTCATAAATAACAATAAACCGATGATGATGTAATCACTGTAATTGTGTAAAAATTCAAAAATTTGTGGCATTTGTTTTCCCTTAGACGAGGTGCTTAAAATATAAAAAGAAGGAGATAAATCACACTCCTTTTACAACTGATAATGAATCGCATTAATTATAAGAATCTTCCATCGTTTGTAAATTAAAATTTAGCAATAAAAAAGCGATGAAGACACTTCATCGCTTTAATTTGATTTAAGTCACATTTTAGAGCTTAACTACTTTAGCTTGTTTAATCATGTTGTCACTCACTTCCAAAATAGTCACCCGCAAGCCATTCACTTCACAGACGGTGCCTTCTTCAGGAATTTCTTCCAAATGCTCCAAGATCAAACCGTTAAATGTACGCGCATCTTCGGTGTCCAAATTCCAATTAAACATTTTATTTAAATCGCGCAAATTGGCAGAACCTTCAATAATCATCGAACCATCAGATTGCTGTACAACTTCTTCATCAATTGTCGGCGCATTAGATGTGGTGAAATCCCCCACGATTTCTTCCAAAATATCTTCCAAGGTAACCAAACCTTTAATATCACCGTATTCGTCCACCACTAAACCGATACGCTCTTTTTTATTACGGAAATTAGCTAATTGCGTCTTTAAAGCCGTTCCTTCAGGAATGAAATACACTTCATCAGCAGCACGAATCAACGTTTCTTTGGTGAATTCATTTTTTTCCAGCAACAAACGGAACGCTTCGCGAACACGCAAAATACCTAGCACGTTTTCGTCCATACTGCCTTTATACAACACCACACGGTTATGTGCCGCATGATTGAGCTGGCGCATGATAGATTTCCAGTCATCATCAATATCAATGCCGCCGATTTCATTGCGTGGCACCATGATGTCATCCACGGTAACGGTTTCCATATCCAAAATAGACAGCAACATTTGCGGATGTTGCTCATCCGGTGTTGCTTCTCCCGCTTCGGAAACGATGCTGCGTAATTCTTCGCGGCTAATGACTTGTTTCTTCAGATCCGGTTTTAAGCCCACTAAATGCATTAAAAATTTGGTGAACACATTCATCACCCAAACTAAAGGAGCAAAAACCTTGAGTAATGGGGTTAATAGATGGCTCGAGGTCAATCCCACTTTTTCCGGGTGCATCGCTGCCACCGTTTTGGGGAAGATTTCAGAGAAAATCAACATCACGAACGTTAATGCACCGGTGGCAATCGCCACACCGGCATCGCCATATAATCGCATCCCAATAACGGTCGCAATCGCCGAAGCACTAATATTCACAAGGTTATTAAAGATAAGAATAAAACTCAGTAGTTTGTCCGGTTTAGCAAGCAACATCTCCGCTTTTTTGGCGCCTTTATTGCCCTGCTCTGCTAAAAAACGCAGGCGATATTTATTTAAAGAAAGCAAACCTGTTTCAGAGCCGGAAAAATAGGCAGAAAGGACTAAACAGGCAATTAAAATGATAAATAACGTACTAAGGGGAATACTGTCCAAAGTGAAATCCTTACATTGACTTAAAAATAAAAAAAGGCGGGAAAAACTCACCGCACTTTTTTCTCATTTACTGATATTACACAATCAGACGACTACCGAAATAAGCAATCGTGAGCAAAATCATACCTGAAATTGCATAAATAATCATCTTTTTTCCACGCCAGCGGTAGTGCTTATAGCCTAAAATCGCAATGCCGAATACAATCCAGCCGAATAACGAAAATAAACCTTTATGAATATTATCCGGCGTCATAGCGTTAACCAAATGAAAGGTGCCGGAGATAAGGGTGAATGTCATCAATACTTCACCACTGACCAATAAACGGAAAAAATGACGCTCTACCGTCATAAGCGGCGGCACCATTGGTGAAAAAGTCATCTTTTTGCTTTTCAAACGACGATCAAGCCAGACCAACTGAATCGCATACAGAGTCGCGATACAGCAGACGGCATAAGCAAAAATCGACAAACCGATATGAAAAAGCATAGACGTATTTTGGTTCAATAATTGAATAATGTGGCTTGGAAGAAAAGTGGCATAAATCAAATTAATAATGGAAAAACAATAAACAATCGGTAACACAAACCACATAGTGTTGACGCGCAACATGGCTAACGTGGCAAGTATAGCAATCATGACACTCATCAATGAAGCCACTTCCATAATGCTGAAATTCTGCCCTTCCGCCAAGTTTCTCAATAGTGGGAAAGTGCTAATAAGGTGAAAAACCACCGCCAAAAGTGCGGTCAAAAAAAACTGTGTTTTTTTAGTTTTAACATCGGCTCCCGCCACTTGCGAGGTTAATAAAATGGGCGCAATGCGTAACACACTGATGAGGTAAAAAAGAATTGATAAAACAGCAAACCACATAATTATTCTTCCTTTGTTTTGTTGGCGTTTTATTCTAACGAGATCAAGCTAAAATCGCCACGACTTTATTTGACGTGAAAATGCGCGGAATTTCAGTATAATGAACGGCATTTTACCGATGATACCTTTCCGATTTAACCACAGGAAATATTATGTTTGAGAATTTATCCGATCGTCTTTCCAAAACCTTACGCAATATCAGCGGTCGAGGTCGTTTAACCGAAGATAACATTAAAGAAACCTTGCGCGAAGTGCGCATGGCATTGTTAGAAGCCGATGTGGCATTGCCGGTCGTGCGCGATTTTATTAACAACGTAAAAGAACGCGCCATTGGGGTGGAAGTCAATAAAAGCCTCACACCGGGACAAGAATTCGTCAAAATCGTCCAAGCCGAATTAGAAGCGGCAATGGGTGAAGCCAACGAAAGTTTAAATCTGGCTACCCAACCGCCTGCCGTGATTTTAATGGCGGGTCTGCAAGGGGCGGGGAAAACCACCAGCGTGGGTAAACTGGCCAAATTTCTGCGTGAACGCCATAAGAAAAAAGTGCTTGTGGTGTCTGCCGACGTTTATCGTCCTGCAGCGATCAAACAATTAGAAACCCTTGCCCAAGCGGTTAATGTCGATTTCTTCCCATCCGATGTGAAACAAAAGCCGGTAGATATTGCGAAAGCCGCGTTGGCAGACGCGAAATTAAAATTCTACGATGTGCTGATCGTGGATACTGCAGGTCGTTTGCACGTTGATAGTGAAATGATGGATGAAATCAAGCAAGTTCATGCTGCGTTAAATCCAATTGAAACACTCTTCACCGTGGATGCCATGACCGGTCAAGATGCGGCAAATACAGCAAAAGCCTTTAATGAGGCTTTGCCGCTTACCGGTGTGATCCTCACCAAAGTGGATGGCGATGCGCGTGGTGGTGCCGCATTATCTATTCGTCAAATTACCGGCAAGCCGATTAAATTCCTCGGGGTGGGGGAAAAAACCGATGCGTTAGAGCCGTTCCACCCGGATCGTGTGGCGTCGCGCATTCTTGGCATGGGTGATGTACTTTCTTTGATTGAAGATTTAGAGCGTTCCGTTGACCGTGAAAAAGCGGAGAAAATGGCGCAAAAATTCAAAAAAGGCGACGATTTCACCTTAGAAGATTTCCGCGAACAATTACGCGAAATGAAAAAAATGGGCGGCATGATGTCCATGTTGGAAAAATTACCGGGCGCGAAAAACCTACCGGATCATGTGAAAAATCAGGTGGACGACAAAATGTTCAACAAACTCGAAGCCATCATTAATTCCATGACCTTAAAAGAACGCGCCAATCCGGACATCATCAAAGGTTCTCGCCGTCGTCGCATTGCTCTTGGTTCCGGCACGCAGGTGCAAGATGTAAACAAGCTACTCAAACAATTTGACGAAATGCAACGTATGATGAAGAAAATGCGTAAAGGCGGCATGGCAAAAATGATGCGCGGCATGCAAGGCTTAATGGGCGGCGGGCTCGGCGGATTAGGCGGAATGTTTAGACGTTAACTCAGACACAAAGAAAAAGCCATCTAAAGGAAGATGGCTTTTTTATTAACAAATAATTTAAAAAAACAAAGTGCGGTCAAAAAAATAACCTTTTTTATGACCGCACTTTTACTTTGTTTCCTTAATTTTCGCTATGTTCTTTCTCTTCTACTTTTGTCACGGCACCGTTAATCGTTAAGCAAATTTCCGTTGAAATCAGATGGGTTAGAATCTCTGCCAACACATGCAATTTTTCCGTATTCGCACTGCCGCTTTCATTGAAATAGCCTTGGTCTTTTAAACTATTCGTAAAGGCGGAGAAAACTGCTTTATCAAAGAATTCAGGTGCATTAATGCCATGTAGGACAGACAAACGTTGTGCTACAGACTGACTTTCTTTTTCCAAATCTGCACGGGAAATCAATGGATTATTTTGCAGTAAATTCACGGTAATGTAATAGCGTTGTAAGATTTCACGTACACCGGCAGACCAAAGTTGCAACATCCGAATATTCGGCTTATTGATTGTTAGCATATTCTCACTGTGCTTAATAATATTTTGGCGTTGCAATTCGTTAATGATTTGCTCTACACGCTGTGCGATCTGATCTTCTTCCGTAAAATGCAAGAATAATTCGCTACGCAAGAACGGGTAAATCTTAAGCACGGCATCTAACACTAAATCCTTTTGAATACCTTCGTAATGCAACACAATACTTGCGACCAAGGATGGCAACACAAATAAGTGTTGAATGTTATTGCGGTAGTAGGTCATTAATACGGCTGAAGAACGTTCCAAACGGACAATTTCACCGAAGTTGTCTTTCTCCACCAAAATACCGACTCGATCCAGACTTAACACATGATCCAGCATAATTTCCGGTTTTTCAGCCGGCACAACGACATCGTCAGAATACGGCACGTTTTGCAATAATTGTTGATAACTGGAAAGTTGCTCTAATAATTGCTCACGGGAAAGTGCACGTTGACGGGAAGACAACAATGCCGTGCCGGTTAAGTTCATGGCATTCACTGCCGCGGCTTTATTAATATTCACCATCACTTGATGGGAAACCGCATCGACAGCTTTATTAAACCATTGAGGGCGATCTTCCGGTGGCTCTTTCCATTCCGGGAAGTTTTGATTTAAATAAGCATTTAACGTAATAGGCTCACCGAAATTCACATAGCCTTTGCCTAAATTACGCAATTTTTTAATCACACGTAATACCAAGCCGGCATTTTCTTTTTCTTTCGCCGCACCACGTAATTCTTTGGCGTAAGTGTCCACTTCTAAAACGTGTTCATACCCCACATACACCGGCACAATCGTAATCGGTCGGCTCTGTTGTTGCTGTAATGCCTGTAATGTCATGGACATCATACCGGTTTTCGGCGCGAGTAAACGCCCCGTACGTGAACGCCCACCTTCAATGAAGTATTCCACGGCATATCCACGATGGAACAACTCCGACAAATATTCACGGAAAATCGTAGAATATAAGCGGTTACCTTTAAAGGTTCGACGAATGAAAAATGCCCCACCACGGCGGAACATCCCACCAACCGGCCAGAAATTAAGGTTAATCCCTGCGGCAATATGCGGAGTAACCAAACCTTGGTGATATAACACATAGGAAAGCAATAAATAGTCAATGTGGCTACGATGACAAGGCACATACACGATTTCATGGCCTTCTAACGCCAATTTACGCACGCGATCCGCATTTTCAACTTGAATGCCTTGATACAATTTGTTCCACAACCAACGCAAGAAACGATCCGCTACACGTAAACTTTCGTAGCTCACATTCGCCGCAATTTCATCCAGAATTTTTTCAGCTTCTTTATGCGCTTTCTCTCTACTAATGTTCTTACTTTTCGCTTCGTCTTCGATTGCCGCTAAAATTACCGGCAGTTGCAATAATTTATTGAACATGGCTTGGCGATTTGGCAAGCGAGGACCAGTCGCCGAAATACGTTGTTTAGCAAAGTGCATTTTGGCTACACGAGCTAATTTTTGTGCAATTTTCTGATCAAATCCATGCTCACGAGTCATATAACGTAAAGACACCGCTTGCGAGAAACGCACAAAGGTATCGCGTCCAAACCATAATGCCGCGACTGTTTTTTGTAGCCCGTTTAACAAACGTAAGTTTGGCAAACCCGTTTGATCTTCACGCCCCGGAGCTCTTCCCCATAAAACTGAAACGGGAACTAACTGCACGTCTAAATCCGGTGAAGTGCGGTGCAATTCCAAATATTTATTGAAAACAGTGATCGTTTCTTTTTTAGCCCCTTTCGATTTAAAAAAGCGGCGACCTTCATCTAAAAAAACAAAGCGAGGTAATAAATTGCCATTAATTTCATTTTGTTCTAAAGGATCCGGCAAGCCCACGCTCAAACAGTTTTTACGGAAAATCACAAAATCGGTTTGTGATGTGTAAGGCAACACATAAACGATAGGTTGGGAAATATTTAGTTCTAGTTCTTCAATAGGATGATGAGGAATCGGATTATTTTTTACTAAAATCGACAATGGCAATTCAAGTAATTTCCGGTAAGCATTCAGAAAACCAGCCATAATAAATATCCTTGTATAATTAACGTTATTTCACATACTTTGTGCAAAATTGGCGCTAGTTTAGCATAAAAACTTCATAGAATTAGTGACGAACAACACAATTCTAGGATAAGCCTCTGATTCGATTTATATTTCAACAAAAGAAAAGTTGCGCCCCAAGCTTTTCTGTATATAATACCAGTTACTTATGTATAAAATAACAGGGTAAATTTATGAAACCACTTACAGCTCGGCAACAGGAAGTTTATGATTTTCTGAAACACCATCTTGAAACTACCGGCATGCCACCAACACGGGCGGAGATCTCTAAAGAACTGGGATTTCGCTCGCCAAATGCGGCTGAAGAACATTTAAAAGCATTAGCGAAAAAAGGCGTGATTGAAATCGTCTCCGGCACATCCCGTGGTATTCGCTTATTGCTTGAAGATAATGGGCAAGAAGAACCGGGATTACCGTTAATCGGGCGCGTTGCCGCAGGCGAACCGATTTTGGCCGAACAACATATTGAAGGCACCTATCATGTTGATCCGACAATGTTCAAACCACAAGCGGATTTTCTACTCAAAGTTTATGGTCAATCCATGAAAGACATCGGCATTTTGGACGGTGACTTATTAGCCGTCCATAGCACCAAGGACGTACGCAACGGACAAGTTGTCGTTGCCCGCATTGAAGACGAAGTCACGGTAAAACGTTTGGAGCGTAAAGGTTCGACGGTTTATTTACATGCCGAGAACGAAGAATTTGCCCCGATTGTCGTGGATTTGACTCAACCGACGCAATTCGAAATTGAGGGGATCGCTGTCGGCATTATTCGTAATAATGCTTGGATGTAAAAACACCGGAAAAATCGACCGCACTTTTCTTGCAAAAACCAGCTTTCCGTGTATAATTTGCGCCCTCAGTCACATCCGAATTAGTTCCTTGCTTCCACAAGATTGGTGACTGGTCTTACGTTGGAGGCTGATTAACCCGTAAGGAGCAGTAATGCGTCACTACGAAATCGTGTTTATGGTTCATCCGGACCAAAGCGAGCAAGTACCGGGCATGATTGAACGTTACACCGGTTCTGTAAAAGAAGCCGGCGGTCAAATTCATCGCCTAGAAGATTGGGGTCGCCGTCAATTAGCATACCCAATTAACAAATTACATAAAGCACACTATGTGCTTATGAATGTAGAAGCGCCTCAACAAGTAATCGACGAGCTAGAAACGACTTTCCGTTATAACGATGCTGTATTACGCAGCCTTGTTATTCACACTAAGCACGCCGTAACCGAAGCGTCCCCAATGGTTAAAGCAAAAGATGATCGTAAAGCTTTAACTGAAGTTGAATCCAACGATTTTGAGGATGCTGAAGAGTAATTTGAACATTGAAAACCGTTTATCCATTATTGGTATCGTTACCGGTAATCTTAAGCGGCGCAAAAGCCCAAACGGAATCGAACATTGCCAATTTTTATTGGAACATCGTTCAAACCAAGTGGAAGCTAATTTAAGCAGACAAGCTTGGTGCAAAATTCCGGTTCAGGTAAGCGGCAATCAATTAGTAGAAAAAACTCAAGGCATTACGGTCGGCAATAAAGTATTAATTCAAGGTTTTTTAACCACCCATCAGTTAAATAATGGGTCAAAACAATTAGTCTTACATGCCGAGCAAATCGAATTTATAGATTAGGAGACCAGCCAAATGGCACGTTATTTCCGTCGTCGTAAGTTCTGCCGTTTCACAGCGGAAAATGTTGTTGAAATCGATTACAAAGATATCGCTACATTAAAGAACTACATTTCTGAAAGCGGCAAAATTGTACCAAGCCGCATTACCGGTACTCGTGCGAAGTACCAACGCCAATTAGCTCGCGCAATCAAACGCGCTCGTTATTTAGCGTTATTACCTTACTCTGACACGCATCATCACTAAGAAGGGGAAGGTCAAATGCAAGTAATTCTTTTAGATAAAATTGCACACTTAGGTAAAGTGGGCGATCAAGTAAATGTTAAATCCGGCTACGCACGTAACTTCTTAATCCCACAAGGTAAAGCAGTTATGGCAACCGCAGCTAACATTGAACACTTTGAAGCACGTCGTGCAGAATTAGAAGAAAAAGCAGCACAAGCATTAGCCGCTGCTGTTGACCGCGCAGCACGCTTAGAAGCATTAGGTTCTGTAACCATCGCATCTAAAGCAGGTGACGAAGGTCGTTTATTCGGTTCTATCGGTACCCGTGACATCGCTGATGCAATCACTGCAAAAGGCGTTGAAGTGGCGAAAAGTGAAGTTCGTTTACCAAACGGTTTAATCCGTACTCTTGGTGAACATGAAGTAACTTTCCAATTCCATGGCGAAGTTTTCTCTCACTTGAACGTGATTATCGTTGCTGAATAATTCAGTGCGAAAAGAAAAACCCGGCTGCCCTGCCGGGTTTTTTATTTGATACTAAAAAGTGCGGTAATAAAAAATAATATTTCTCCCCCATCTCTCCCAATTTTTATCCTCTTTCTTTCTAAATTACGATCCTGATCGCAAAATAACACCTCTTTTATCCTCCTCATTTCTGCTCTCCGTATAATTTTGCTTTAAAAAGAGCAAAGAAGAGCATGAACAACCATTTACCCCTTTTCCTTCGCCTATTACAAATTCCTAAACTAGGCCCAACCTCAATTCAAAAAATACTTGATCAAGTAAATTTATCTGATTTACAAGATTACGATGTTACCGCATTCAAACATATAGGGTGGAATGCTCAACAAATCCAAGCGTGGTTCAATCCTGAAAAACGCTATATTGAACCGGCACTTTTATGGGGAGAAAAAGAAGGAAATCATATTCTTGATTATTATCATCCGGACTATCCTCAGCAATTAAAACAAATTGACAGCGCACCACCAGTGTTATTCGTCAAAGGTGAAACATCCACCTTATCTCACCCACAGATTGCTATCGTTGGCAGTCGCCAATGTTCTAGTTATGGGGAATACTGGGCAAAGTATTTTGCCTCAGAATTAACCACCAACGGCTTCATCATAACCAGCGGACTTGCGCTGGGCATTGACGGATTCTGTCATCAAGCAGCAGTAGATTTGAGACAGCCGACTATCGCGGTATTAGGGAGTGGCTTAGAAGAGGTTTATCCGGCAAAACACCGTAAATTGGCACAACATATCATTGAACAAGGTGGTGCGTTAGTTTCTGAGTTTTTCCCGTTACAACCTCCTATCGCAGAAAACTTTCCCCGCCGTAATCGCATTATCAGCGGATTATCTCTCGCGACATTAATTATCGAAGCCACCGAACGTAGCGGATCTTTAATCACCGCTCGTTATGCACTGGAACAAAACCGAGAAATTTTTGCTCTACCCGGCAATATCCAAAGTCAATTTAGCCAAGGCTGTCATAAACTTATTAAACAAGGCGCGATGCTAGTAGAAAATGTAGAAGATATTTTAGAAAACCTTGCACCACAAATGGCATGGGAAAAACACCTGAAAAATAGACCGCACTTTTCTTCCCCAACGGTCATTTCTCCGCAACAAGAGGAAAAGGTATCGCCTACTTATCCTGAACTTTATCAAGCGATTGGGTATACGCCAATCAGCATTGATTCCCTCTCTAGCACACTCAATTTGTCGGTGGAGCAACTTCTTATTCAGCTTTTAGAATTAGAACTTCAAGAACTGATTTACAGTGAAAACGGGTTATACCGCCGCACTTAATTTATCCCTCAAAAGACATCAAAATCCTCAGAATAAGAAACAATCGATGCTTATTGTTCAGAGAAATCACGCATTAACTTATGCATTTTTTTACAATTTTTAGCAAATGCGCGACAGTACGGACAAATAGCCAAATGCAGATACACCCGACCTTGTGTTAATAAGGACTGGGGTTTTTCTTGGTGCATTGAGATAAATTTGGTGACTTGATTACATTTCATCATTTCTCTCCGGCGTTATCCTTATGATCAAACCAATGGCGGGACAAACATGCTTGTAATTGTAAGCGGGCGCGGTATAGCAACACGTGCAAATTAGAGATGGATACATCACATTCTTGGCAAATTTGTTCACTTTGCATATCAAAATATTCTCGCATCATAAAAACACGCGCTTGCTGTGCCGGTAAATGATCCAGGCATGCTTCAAAAATAATCCAAAACTCTTTTTTATATGCCTGTTCTTGAGGTTCTTCCCAAGTTGAGGGTAAAAATCGACTACGATCCCAATGCCCTTCTTGATCAAAAAACGCATTCGGGTCATCGTCATCACTCACTTCTGAAACCGTCACTACACGCTGCCGATACTTCAACAAATCAATAATCTGATTTTTTAAAATGGCGAAAAACCACGTTTTTAACGCAGCCGCACCTTTAAATGACGCCGCATGCTGATACGCCCTTGTCAGGGCTTCTTGCACCACATCTTCCGCCAAATCCTTGTCACGCAACTGCAGCAGTGCAAATTTTAACATTTGCTCCCGAATCTCTTGTATTTGCTGAGATGAAATCAATTGAAAAGCCAAGGGCATCGTTGAAGACATAAGAAAATCCGTTTTATCTGTACTTGCAGGCATTCATCATAATCCTACCTCTTTCACAAAGAAAGCCATACCGCAGAATTCATGGATATGAATGATACGCTTTGTGATAAGGCTTGTTTAGCACAAGCCTTATCATTTAAAAGTTACATTTTTGGCTTCATTGTTTCAGCTTCTTTCATACCCTGTTCCATGTTATTTTCCATCATTTTTTTATCTGATTTCATCTTTTTCTTCATGTCATGCTTCATTGATTTTCCCTCTTTCATCTTATCCATTTTATTATCCATCATCGGCTTGGCATCTTTCATGCTTTCCATTTTATGTTCCATTTGCTGTTCCATTGGTTGCATGCTTTTCATTTCAGCAGAAACTTGAAAAGCCATTACCATGCCAAGCACACCGGCTAATGTTACGAATGATGTCATTTTTTTCATAAGAAACTCCTTTAATCCTATTAAGATGTGTTGAATTTTTTTAATTAAGAAAAACTGTAAGAAAACGAATGCTTTCCTACATGCTGATTAGACGGAACTCGTTGACAATTTCTTACAAAAATTTTTATGAAAAAAGAGGTGATGGGAAGAGGAGGTAAGCTGCGATGACAGAAAACAAAAAAAGTGCGGTTAAAATCTATCGAGAATTTCCACCGCACTTTTCCACTTAAAATCAGCGCTTGCTTTCCGCCTGTTTAATTTCCGGCGTTGTGTATAAGCGGTGTTTATACAAATAGCTGCCTAACAATGCGTGAGCCAAAGCTTCTTTCACCATGCTTTGCGGCACCTCTGCTTCCGTTAAGGTTTCGGTGGCTTTGTCGTAACGGTAGGTTTTGGCACCGACTTTCGGGAATTGAATCACCACATCATTGCCCCGCATCAGTGCCTGCACTTGGTCGTACTGCATAATGGCGCGGTTTGGATCGTTCGGTTGAGTCAGGTCATAACCGATCATCGGGTAATCGCCACTAATGCCAGCCAGAGAAAGTAAGGTCGTCGGCATATCGAATTGGCTGACCAAACGGTTATCACGACGCGGCTCGATGCCTTCGCCCAAAATCAATGCTGGAATATGGAAATGCTTAATCGGCATCAAGCTGGCACCAGCCACACGAGAGTCGTGGTCAGCAATCACTAAGAAAATAGTGTCTTGCCAATAATTGGAGGCTTTCGCAAGTTTGAAGAAATGCCCAATCGCATAATCCGCATATTTTGCCGCATTGTTGCGCGTGGCTTTCGGTTGTTCGTACAGATCGATTTTTCCATCCGGAAATTCAAACGGATCGTGGTTGCTGGAGCTGAACACGAGGCTAAAGAACGGTTTTCCTTCGTTGTGTAATTGAGTAAACGTCTCATTGGCTTTAGTGAACAAATCTTCGTCACTCACGCCCCAAGTCCCGGTGAAGCTTGGGTTTTGATAATCCATTTGGTCAATAATACGTTTAAAACCATTACCGTAGAAAAAGCCCGCCATGTTATCAAAATGCTTTTCCCCGCCGTAAATAAAGGACGTGTCATACCCCCGTTGGCTTAAGATTTGCGCCAAGGTAAAGAAACCATTTTGGCTGTTATTCAATTTCACAACTGCACGTGCCGGTGTCGGGGTAAAACCCGCGGTAACGGCTTCAATACCACGTACGGAACGGGTACCGGTGGCATATAAATTATCAAACAACCAGCCTTGCTGTGCCAGCTTGTCAAATTCGGGCGACAATGGCAAACCACCTAGCGTACCGATAAATTGCGCCCCAAGGCTTTCCTCCAACACAATCACAATATTTTTCGGTTTACCTTGGTAAGTGGCTTGGTTATGGGTCAAGGTTGGAATTTCCTTGGAAAGATAAGCCTCTGCCGGACGGCTTCCGCTGTTTTTCACAATGGAGAGCATTTCTTCCACATCCATTTTACCGTAGGCTTCGGAAGAGGTGCCTTCATCTTTAAACTGTTGTGCTGCATAAATCACGGAATAGCCTGAATTCAGCACCAAAGAATTCACCATGGCATCAGAGGAAAATGCCACCATGGCCGGGTTGATTCCGCGGTGTTGCAAGCTAGAACGCGCACCAAGAAAACTCAACGCAATCACCAACAACGCCACCACCGGACGCCACGTCCAACGCATTGTCGTGATATTACGCACCGCCCAACCGGCCAGTTTCCAATACACCACGGCAGCGATAAGGGTAAAAACAAGGCTAAAAATGACCGCACTTAGATGCCCTTCCATCAACATGGAGAACACTTCTTTCGGATAAATTAAATATTCGATGAACAAACGATTCGGACGATAATCATAGGTTTCAATAAACGCCGGTGTCGCCAGTTCCATAAACACGATAAACACACTGCCGGCCGTCAACCAGAAACGCAAAATACGCTGCCAAATGCGCCCTAACGCGTTTTGATGATATAGCAACACAGTCAATAAGGCCGGCACGCCGAATAAATAACACAAAGATACTACGTCCATGCGTAGGCCTTGCAAGAACAATTCGCCCCAACCATTAACGGCACTGACCCGTTCTTGTTGCCATAAAGACAAGCCGAGGCGAGACAGGGTAAATACGATGAGATTAATCAAAGAAAAGAAAAAAATCGGAAATAGTAACGAACGCGGTCTGCCTTTCGTAAATAAATATCGTGACATGTTAGTCTCCAAAACATAAAAAATCCGCTCTTTTAGGCTATGAAAGCAAAGAACGGATTTGAGAAAAATTATTCAATCCAATGAACAATCTCATTGAGTGGCTTGCGGGATTTCGGACGAATGTCTTTAGCACGATAGCCGAAAGTCACCGCCACAGACACCGCATATTTTTCTGCATCATACGCACCGGTTTGCGCCAAAATACGGTTGACTTCCGCATAATTGAAACCTTCAATCGGGCAACTGTCGATGCCGATTAAGGCAGCCCCCGTCATCATATTAGCCAAAGCGATATAGGTTTGTTTGCTCGCCCAATCGAATAAAGTGCGGTCGTTTTCCAACACTTTTATGTCGTTTTTTTGGAATGTTTCGTATTTCGCCACAGCTTGTTGTAGTTGTTCTTCATTTAAGCCGCGACGCAACAAATTCTGGCGAAAATCGTCCGAATCGTAACGGGCTTTTTTATTTGCCAAAATGACGACCACATGGCTGGCATCATCTAACTGCGTTGCCATGCCCCAACTCACCGGTTTTAAGGCTTGGCGTAATTCGGGATTTTGCACCACTAAAAATTGCCATGGTTCGGATCCTACGGAACTTGGCGATAAGCGACCAAGTTCTAAAATATAGTCAAAATCTTCTTTGCTGATTTTGCGCTCGGGATCGTAATAACGAGTTGCGCAACGGAAATGGAAGGCATCTAATACTTGTTGTTTAGTGATGCTCATAAATGTCTCCTTTACAATAACATAATGAGAAATAAGAATAAGTTGCAATTTGCTTGCTCATTCTCCGCTTATTTTGATATTTGTCCAGTAAAAACATGCGGATTTTTGACCGCACTTTTACACGGTTAAATAAGCTTCAACTTGTGGCGGAATCGCCTTAGGGCAAGGGATGAGAACCTGTTTATGTCGATTAAGCTCGCCTTTTTCCAGCACAATGCTACTTTTGGGCACTTTAAAGAGTTTACTGAGGAATTTGAGTAAATGGGCGTTGGCTTGCCCATCTACAGGAGGTGCGGTAATGCTGATTTTTAATTCATCATCATGCAAACCGACAATCTGATCTTTGGCGGCTTTGGGTTGTAAAAAGATTCTAAGGCGCAAATCATCGCCGCTTCGTTCTACTGCCGCCATACTGAGATTCCTAAAATGTCGTTAGCTTAAAACGCTGCCACAGCCCAAAGACCACCGAAGATGTCGTAGAGCACACGATTGAGTAAATACAAGATAAAAACCACCACCATTGGTGAAAAATCAATCATACCGGTATTAGGTAGAATTTTACGGATGGGACGAAGCACAGGCTCACTTAATTGGTACAACAAATATTGTGTTTGCCCTGCAGCACGATTAAACCAGCTTAAAATAGCCCCCACTAACAACACGTAGAAAATAGCCTCACCAATGCTGTGCACCACACTTAATACACCAATCACGGCATATTCAAATAAGGAAGCGCCTGCGATAGTGCCAAAAAAGTTTAATAAAGGAAATTTTACCCATCCCAAAATCAAACATGCCAATAGCGCGGCAATATTCACACCTTTCACTGTTGGTGCGAATCGACTGAGTGGCGCGACAACAGGTTGTGTCGCTTTCACTAAGGCTTGTGATAAAGGATTATAAAAATCCACGCGTGCCAACTGGAACCAAACACGTAAGATTAAAATAAAGCTATAAACGCTGATCACAGTCGCAATTAAAAATTGAATTGAATTCATGCTGTTTCCTTAAAATTATAACCAGCCTTTGCGTTTGAAATACCAATAGGGTGCAAACGCCGCCAATGCCATTAACCCCAACGCCATCGGATAGCCAAATTTAAACCCAAGTTCCGGCATATCGTTGAAGTTCATGCCGTAGTTAGACGCTACCAAGGTTGGCGGGAGGAAAATCACCGACACAACGGAGAAGATCTTGATAATACGGTTCTGCTCAATATTAATGAAACCCATCGCAGCTTGAAGCAAGAAGTTCACTTTTTGGAACAGGGATTCATTATGCGGTTGCAAAGATTCAATGTCTCGTAAAATTTCACGTGCCTGTTCTAACTGATTAGCCGGCAAACGGGTTTTACGCACCAAGAAACTAAGCGCGCGTTGCGTATCCATCAAACACAAACGCACTTTGGAACTGGTATCTTCTTGTTCTGTTAAGGTTGCCAAGGCTTCATCAAAAGCTTCCCCTTGGGTTCCGTTTAACACCACGCGACTTAATTTTTCCAAATCCGCATACACGTTTTCAATCACATCAGCCAGTTGCTCGATTTTGGTCTCAAATAAATCCAATAATAATTCATAGGAGTTACATTCGATTAAACGCTGATTACGAGAACGCATACGATATAAACGGAACGCCGGTAATTCACGGTCACGCAAGGTAAACAAACGCCCGTCACGAATAGTGAACGCCACGCTGGCTAAATCTGCATAGTCATTTTCATCTTCACAATAAAAGAAGGAGTGCAAGTGCAAACCGTCTTCGTCTTCAAAAAAACGTGCGGATGCTTCGATGTCTTCCAACTCAAGGAAAGAGGCTAAACTCTGCCCTAGATTTTCTTGCAAGGTCTCACGTTCTTCAATAGTTGGTTCAATTAAATCAAGCCAAATCGCGGTATTTAACGGCTCGGTGGTTTCATCAATACGAACCAAGCGAGCGTCTTCAAGGGCAAAAGCATTTATCATTTTGTCATACTCCCGTATTGGACTATGCACATGGCAGTAAGCGGCGGCAAACGAAAGGAATATTACAAGCAATCACGATCAAAAGTGCGGTCGTTTTTAGACGCGTTTTTTAACGACAAATAAAGAAAGCTGTAATGAAAGAATATGTTGCAAATTTCGTTTGACGAAAAGATGCCGAAAAAGAGAAAGGTAAAAGAAACTTACCAACGAAACCATCGCCGATAAGTGAGAAAGGCGATAGTTACAGTAAAAACTCCGTTCGGTATCGACTGTGACTGTCCAAAGTGTGTGTCCTCATGTTACTAAATCGCGCGCAATGTTACGCCTGAAAGCCTGATTCGTCAAGGCGAAGGCAAAAAAATCCCCTTCGCCGAATAACCTTTTAAAGTGAAAAAACACCTCAAAATTGCACCGCACTTTTAAGCCACATTCCACCAAATTAACGCCCATTTTCGTTGTCCGTGTTCGATGGCTTCGTTGTTCTGTTGTTTTTGACGATAAAATGCGGATAAACCTTGCTTCTCTTTGTCGTTCAACGGACCAAGTGAAAATTCCACGGAATTCAACAAATCTTCATAGGTTTCGCCCATAAAACGGCCGGATTCCGTTTCAATGAAACTGAGGTTGGCTTGAATGCCTTTTTGGTAAAGCCGATTGAGCAGGTAAATATAGGTCGGGAAACCAATATCATCACGCCCGATGGCGGAAAATACGCCTTCATCTAAGAAGTGGCGCTGCGTCACGGAAGTGAGATACACCCGTTTTTTCGCTTTAGCGCAGAGTTTCTCGATCATGTCATCTAAATCATCCACTAACGTAGAACGTGATGCCAAAATCACATCCGCTTGCGGCACATCATCCCAATTCTCCAACCAAGAACGACGAATCAGATTTAAATTTTCCAGTTGCAATTTTTGTTTATATTCTGCCAACACATCCAACATTCCTGTGCTGTAATCCAAGGCGTACACCTGACTGCCTTGCTGCGCCAAAGGAATGGCAAAGGTGCCCGGGCCACAACCGATATCGAGAACGCTTTCGTCAGGTTGCACCTGCATGGTTTCCAGTAATTGTTGGTTATAACGGCTGGCTTTCCCCACCAGATTTTCTGCCATTTTGACGGCTTTCTTGTCCCATTTCTCTGGCGGCAAATTGTAATGGTTACAAGCAATAAGATGCTGTTTGTAGAGGGCGTTAAAATCAATATCGTAGAAAGTCATTGTATTTTCCTAAAGTGCGGTGGATTTTGGCGATAGATTTTACCGCATTGCTATATGCTTTAAAATATAACGTATACAAGATTTAACGCAAAAAGAAACCGCACTTTGATTGCTCAACAGTGCGGTTTGTTTTACAGGTGATGTAAATTAGTGATTAATCTCACCCTCAATCGGTTTGATATTTTCATCAAATTCCGGAAGCGGTTTATGTTCACTTGCCACGTAAGAATAAATCACCGGCAACACGAACAGGGTAAACAACGTACCAACCGCCAAGCCTGAAACAATCACAATCCCCATACTGAAACGGGAGACTGCACCGGCACCGGTCGCATAAAGCAATGGAACCAAGCCGGCAATCATCGCCGCCGTGGTCATCAGAATTGGACGTAAACGTACTTTTGCCGCATGCGTAATCGCATCAATTCGGGAACGTCCGTGGTTCAACTGCTCTTCTTTTGCCACTTCACACATTAAGATACCGTGCTTGGTGATCAAACCGACCAGCGTAATTAAGCCGACTTGAGAGTAAATATTCAGCGTTGCCCCTGCCGTGCCAATGAAGCCAAAGAAGTTCAAGGCAAGCAATGCCCCACTGATCGCCAACGGTACGGAAATCATGATCACCATTGGGTCACGAATGGACTCAAACTGAATCGCCAACACCAAGAAAATAATAATGACCGCCAACACGAATGTGACCGCTAACGCATTACCTTCTTGTACTAACTGACGGGCTTCGCCTTTGAAGTCGTAGTTGTAGCCTTGTGGTAACAATTCTTTTGAACTGTCTTCAAGCCATTGAATCGCATCTCCAATGGAAGAACCCGGCATCGGCACCGCACTGATCACCGCTGAGTTCAGCTGGCTGAAACGCGGCAAAGAGCTTGGTTGTGGTTCTAATGACACGCTGATCAAACTGCTTAACGGAACTGATTCGCCATTCGCAGCCGACACATAATAGTTATTCCAGCTTTGTGGGGATAAACGCTTTTCGCGTTTCACCTGTGAAATAATTTTATACGCACGACCGTCAATATCCACACGTTCAACCGTTGCGGCAGATAAGAAGCTGCCTAACGTTGCACTGATTTGTTTCATCGTAATACCGTAAGTACCGGCTTTTTCACGGTCAATTTTGATGTGCATTTGTGCTGTGTCGAATTTCAAGTCTAAGCTTGAGTAAACGAACTTGCCGGATTTCTGCATCGCTTCCAAGAATTTGCCTGCCACATTCGCCAAATCTGCATAGTCTTGAGAAGTGCTGATCACGAAACCGATTGGTGGTCCTTGTTCCCCGGTTTCAATTTCAGGGAAAGCAAAACCACTGACAGATACTTCCGGAATGGTCTTGGCTTTATTGTTTAACTCTTGCAACACTTCTGCTTGACTTCTGGAACGATCTTTCCAGTCTTTTAACGTCACTACGTTCAAAGATTGGTTGGTGCTTGGCACACCGGAAATGGTCATCGCAAATTGTACTTCATCCGTCTCCGTTAAGATTTTTTGATACGGTGCCATCGCCGCTTGTACATAATCGACGTTCACGTTAGACGGTGCAGAACCGATGGCTAAGAATGCACCTTTGTCTTCTGTCGGTGTAAGTTCACTGGAAAGTGAATTAAACAATACCGGCAATGTGGCAAAAATAACGCCCGCAAATGCCAACATACATTTACGATTTGCCATCACCAAATCCAAGACATAAGCGTAAGCATTGTTCACTTTGGTTAAAGTGCGGTTAACACGCTCTTCCAACTTGCTTGGTGCCGAATGATCTTTAAGTAATTTACTGGTCATCATCGGAGAAAGCGTCAACGCCACGATACCGGAAATAAATACCGCACCGGCAAGGGTTAAAGCGAACTCTTTAAACAATGTTCCGGTAATGCCACCCATTAACGCCATCGGGGAATATACTGCAATCAACGCAATCGTCATGGAAATGACCGGCACCGCAATTTCACGCGTACCGATAATCGCTGCACGGAATGGCGTTTCACCGAGCTTAATATGACGGTCAACGTTTTCTAGCACCACAATGGCATCATCCACCACCAAACCGATCGCTAAAATTAAAGCCAGCAATGTCATCAAGTTGATGGAGAAATCCAAGGTTTGTAGCATCATGATCACCCCAATAAGGGAAATCGGAATGGTAATAACCGGAATCAAAATAGCACGGAAGGAGCCAATAAACATAGTGATCACCACCAATACGATGAGAGTCGCTTCAATGATAGTTTTTACCACTTCTTCAATGGAGTTGTTAATGGCAACAGTGCGGTCATATAAAATGTCTGTTTGAATAGCGTCCGGTAAGTTATTTTTGATGCTTTCATACAATGGAAGAATTTTTTCCGCCACGGTTAACGGGTTTGCCGAAGATGTCGGATTCACTGCTAACACCACGGAATCAGAACCGTTTGCTACCGCACGGGCATTATCGCTGGATTTATTCAATTCAATATCTGCAATATCGCGTAAACGGACAAGTTTATCGCCATTGGAATACACAATCAGTTTGCTTAACTCATCAACGGATTTTGTGGTGGTATCCACTTTATTTTTGTACACCACGTAAAAACCGTTGTCGTTACCCGCAGCCGTTTGCACGTTGTTTGCCGATAAGGCAGACATCACTTGCGTGGCAGAAAGGTTTTGTGCCGCCATTTTTTGCGGATCCAACCAAATGCGCAGAGCATATTCAGATGCACCGAAAATATCCACGCTTGCCACCCCTTCCACGGTAAAGAACTGCGGTTTTACCACACGTTGAATATAGTCCGTCACCTGGCTTGCATCTAACTTATTGGAACGGAAACTAATATACATAATGCCCGAACCACCGGTAGAAGAAGTCACCGTCGGATCTTCAATCCCGCTTGGCAATTCTGAACGCACGGAATTCACCTTCGCCAACACATCGGCAAGCGCCGCATTCGGGTCGGTATTTAATTTCATTTTCACCGTGATCGAAGAACTGCTCGGTCTACTGGAAGAAGACATATAGTCCACGTTATCCGCCTGCGCGACCGCTTCTTCAATTTTCGAGGTCACAAACGCCTGAATCAAGTTAGCATCTGCGCCGGGATAGGCTGTTGTCACGGTGATCACCGTGGTTGTCATTTTAGGATATTCACGCACCGCCAGTTTGGAAATCGCCTGTAATCCCAAAATAATGATTAACAGACTAATCGAAACCGCAAGCACCGGGCGACGAATAAATATATCGGTAAATTTCATTCGTATTTCCTAATTAAAGATTGGTTTTCGATGCCGGTTGTGTGGTGCCTACGCCTTCTTTATCCGCCACAAGCACTAACGCACCGTTACTTAAATTTTGCTGACCGCCGGTAATAATTTTATCGCCGATTTTCACTTCATCGCCTTTTAACTGAGCATAGATACCTTGGCGATCCTTTGTAAACACGGTGATTTGGTTAGCACGATACATTTTGTTTACATCACCCTGTTTCGCAAATTTCTCTTTTTCCTCATCAGAAAGTGCGGTCAAAATATAAAGCGATTCGCCATACATGTTGTAACTCACCGCCACTTGCGGCACCACGATTTGCTCATATTCCGTTGCCAATGCCACATTTAAACGGGTGAACATGCCGGATAACAATTTTTCGCCATCTTCCGGCTCAAAGGTCGCTTGCACATCAATCAAACCGGTGGATGAATTAATTGCCGGCTCAATTGCCGTAACTCGTGCAGCAAAAGTTTCGCCTAAACGCGCATCTGCCGTAGCTGTCACTTTTTGACCGATACGCAATTGATCCAATAAATTCTGTGCAATAGAGAAATCCACTTTCATGGAACTGCGATCTTCCACACGTACGATTTCTGTGCCGTTCGATACATACTGACCCACATTGACTTTCACGATGCCGGCTTTGCCATCAAACGGGGCGACAATTTGGCGACGTGCAATAGTCGCTTTTAAGGATTCTACGTTAGCCGCTTGCGCATCGTAGGCGGCTTTTGCATTATCCAATTCTTGACGGGAAACACCGCCACTCTTAGCCAAATTCGCATAGCGTTGGTAAGTTTGACGCAAAGAAATCACTTGCGCTTCCGCCGCTTGCAAGCTTGCACGTTCCACCGAACTGTCTAATTCCACCAACAAATCTCCTTTTTTCACGCTTTGTCCGTTAGTGACTAACACTTTTGAAATCGTCCCCGCACTTTGTGCACTCAGCATCGCCCCTTGATTTGGACGAACCAAACCGGTGGTCTCAATCACCGGCGTCCATTGCTGCGCAGAAATGGTCATTGCCGTTACCGGAACAGCCCTTTCACCTTGATTAGCAAGATACTCAGCAATGCTTTTTGATTTCATATAATTCATCACAATCATTGCGATGAAAATGAGGACAAAAATACCCAAAGTCATTTTTAGCAAAAAGGCATGCGAACGCTTTGGTTTGATGGTTTCGGTCATACAAACTCCGTAATATCTCTTGAGTGATTATTGATTTTTAACAGCCCGCCAAGTCCGTTCAATCACAGACTCCAGCATTTCTGTTGAAACTTCTTTGATAAAATGTTGGCATTTGAAGGCGATATTAATCGCGCTTTCCAACAAGATGGCAAATAAAATATGGGTTGGCAAATCTGCCACTTCGCCCGCCTCTTTTGCTTTATTACAAAACTTATGCCACAGGCTATCTTGCTCCCATTCCCGACAAATATCAGTAAATCCCGGTAAAGATTCATATTGGTGCATATTACTCATGATCGTCGGATCACTTTGCAAAAACGTCCAAATATTCCACCACATTTTTCGGTACTGCTCGGAAAAAGATTGCGTTTCATCGTGCTCTTTTTCCATCGCACGTTGAAATGAGAGGAAAATATGACGAGCGAATTGGGCCAACAATTCTTCTTTATTTTTAAAATAAATATAAATGGTCCCCGGCGAAATTTTCGCTGCCTTTGCGATTTTGTGCATGGACAAATTCGGCAAGCCTTCCACCGCCATCAAATTGTCTGTTGCAGAAAAAATCCGCTCAATCATATCCATTTCAGATTGATTCATAGTCATTCGTAAACATTGAGTAAATCGTTAAGAAGTGCGGTGAAAAATATTTTCACCTCACACATGGGGTAGGTTACATACAGTCAATACATTACCACTGAATGAACGTTCGTTCATTTTATTGATTTTTTGTTTTTTGGCAAGTTAAAAATAAAAAAGTGCGGTGAAAAATCACCGCACTTTTTTGTTGTTTCATTCATTACATGGCAATCACAACACAGTTAATTACGCTCTTAGCTTTTTCCTGCATCTTCACTGCGGCGTTGCGATCCCCTGCCGGACCAACCACAACTCGATTCCAATCCGCGCTTTCTTTCACTCTCGCCGGCAATCCGAGTAAGCTTAAACGCGCCTGCAAACCTTCTGCCTGTGCTTTATTTTTAAAAGCACCACACTGTAAACCGTATTTACGCTCACCACTACTGCTTGTCGCTGTTTGTTGAGCGGCCTCCATTTTTTTCTGAGGTTCAGCCTTCACTGTTTGCTCAGTTTTTTTCTCTTCTTTTGGTGCAGTCGCTTTCTTCGCTTCTACAACCTGAGGTTGCGGCTTCGATTGTGCTTGAGGCTGTTGCGTTGCTTGTGTAGTAGCCGCTTGAACCGGTTGTTGCGTAGCGGCTTGTGCAGTTTGTTGCGCTTCTGCCGCTTTCGTTTTTGCCAATTCAGCTTGTTTTTGCTCTTCTTCCATCGCAGCCAAAATCTTGCGCTGTTCTTCTGTTAAACGCATATTTTTATCCAAGGATTTTGGATTATCATCAATCGGCACCGTGCGAGTTTCTAATGCTTTGATATAACTCCACACTTCTTCCGGACGATTCGGTAAAACACTTTTCGGTTGTGTTTTTTCGACGGTTTCTTGTGGTTGCATCATGTTTTCTGGTGCTTTTTCCTTCAACAAATACAATCCGAATGCAAATGCCGCCACAATCATGATGGCAAGCATGAACAACACCGACTTATTACTTTTGCGCTGTTTCTTCTTTTTCTTTGCGCCACTACGGGCAGCGTAATCACGTTGAGCCACGATAAAACCTGTTTAATCTAACTAAAATAATAATTAACGATATGACAATAAAAAATTCCGCTAATTCTACTGAAAAATTACTTTATTGACTACAAAAAAGCCGAAACTAGCTTAAATCCAACGGATCCACATCTAAAATCCACCGCACTTTTGTTGCTTGATCGCTTTGGTCACGCCCAAATGCCGTCAAGACCTGATGCAAAGTTGCACGAGAAGGATGCTGCAATAATAACTGCCAACGATATTGTCCTGCTTTTTTACTGAATGGCGCGGGCATTGGACCTAATATTTCTAATTCTGGGGCAATATCTCGTTTCACTTGCTGTAAATACTCTGCAAACTGCGCCAACAAATGCTCTGCGTCTTCAGTATGGCGACTTTGCGCTTTGAACAAAGCTTGCGAACTGAAAGGTGGTAATCCCATCGCTTTACGCAAGGCAAGGGCATTGTGTGCAAATTGGTTGTAACCTTGTTGTAACAGACTTTGTAACAAAGGATGTTCCGGATAATGGGTTTGTAAAAGCACTTCGCCTTGTTGCGCACCGCGCCCCGCACGCCCCGCTACCTGCATATAAAGTTGAGCTAGCCGTTCTTCCGCACGGAAATCCAATGAAAATAACGCACTATCCACATTGACTAATGCCACTAAGGTAACATTCGGGAAATGATGTCCTTTTGCCAACATTTGGGTACCGATAAGAATTTGGCTTTTACCCTGTTGAATATTTTCTAAATAACCTTCCAATTTGCCTTTGCGTGCCGTCGTGTCACGGTCAATACGGGCAATGCCGTAATTTGGGAAAATTGCTTTTAAGGAATCTTCTAGCTGTTCCGTACCTAAGCCCGTAGTGATTAATTGGGTAGAACCGCAATTGCCGCATTGGCGCGGAATCGGCTTTTGCGCACTGCAATGATGACAACGCAAAACATTGTGTTGTTGATGATACGTATAAGGCTTATCGCAATGGCGACATTCCGCCATCCAGCCGCATTCATGGCACAGCAACACCGGTGCAAAACCGCGTCGATTCAGAAATAACAAGACTTGATTGCCTTTTTCTAAATGCACCTGCATGCGCTTTATCAGGATTTCCGATAAACCATTGCGCATTGACTGATGTTTTAAATCAATGACGTGTTGTTGAAGTGCGGTGGACTGATTGGCTTTTTCTGATAGGCATAAACGCTGATATTTCCCCTGTTGCACATTATTCAGACTTTCCAAACAAGGCGTTGCCGACCCCATTAAAACGGGAATATTGAGTTGTTTTGCATACACCACCGCCAAATCGCGAGCATGATAACGCCAACCGTCTTGCTGCTTAAAAGAAGCGTCATGTTCTTCATCGATAATAATCGCGCCTAAATCGGCAAATTGCGTAAACAACGCTGATCGCGTACCAATAATGACCGCACTTTGTCCGCTACGCGCACGTTGCCACACGTGTAATCGTTGCGTGTCATTTAAATTGGAATGCAACACATCAATCACCACATTAAAACGGGCTTGGAAACGGCTTACCGTTTGTGGCGTCAGCCCGATTTCCGGCACCAAGACCAACACTTGTTTGCCTTGATTTAAAATCTCTTCAATAAATTGTAGATAGATTTCTGTTTTGCCGGAACCTGTCACGCCATCCAACAACCATGCCGTAAAGCCTTGAGTAAATTTCAATTGGCTAAACACCAACGCTTGTTGTTTGTTAAGTGTTAATCGATCGGCTTTATTGACGATAGGTTTATCAACTAATTGCTGTTGCCAGGTTTGAATTTCCGGTTCTTGAGCGATTTCGGTAATGTATTCTTTGGCTTTCAACGCCGACCAAATGCCACTGCCAAAGGGATTGTTGCCTTTTTCCATCCCATCCTTTGCCGCCTGCAACGCTTCAAGCTGTTTTTTCGAGCGTTTTAGCAAGCCTTGCGCCAATGCTTGCTCGCCAAGTGCGGTCGGTTTCCAAAAAATTTTTTGTTTTTCCACCGCACTTTCACCTTGGCGCAACTTCACCGGCAAGGCTTGCGATAACACTTCTCCTAAAGGGGCATGATAATAATTTGCCGCCCAATTTAAGAACTGCCAACTTTCCACTGAAAACAAAGAAATTTCATCAAGACAAGCCAACACCGGCTTCAACTGTCCTTCAGGCACTTCCGTCTGCTCCACAACATCTACCACAACGCCAACCTGCTTCTGCGTCCCAAAGGGCACAAGCACCCGCCCCCCAACAACAACCTTCATCGAAGCAGGAAGAGTATAGTCAAAATAGCGATGTAACGGCACCGGAAGTGCGATTCGGGTAAATGGCATGAATGGAAATTCAGTGAGCTAAAATGGACTCGGAATATAGCATTTCGGGGGATTATTGTCTATTTAGTGGCGGATGGGTTGAATGTCATTTTCTTTTTCTGTAAAATTCGCATCCTTACACACAAGCGTGCCATTTTAAATGGCGTAATATTAATCTCATGCGGTGTCAGGGATTGCTTTTGCGATTGGCTTGATAGCGGCATGGCTTCAAATTTGAGGTTTTCTATGAAACAAGGTATTCATCCTGAATATAAAGAAATTACTGCAACTTGTTCTTGCGGTAACGTGATCAAAACTCGTTCTACCTTAGGCAAAGACATCAACCTTGATGTGTGCGGTAAATGCCACCCATTCTATACAGGTAAACAACGTGTTGTTGATACCGGCGGTCGTGTTGAACGCTTTAACAGCCGTTTCAAAATTCCAGGTACGAAGTAATCTGTGTCTTTCAAAACCCCGCAACACGCGGGGTTTTGTTTTATTAGGATAAGGGATAGAATGCGAACCAAACATATCATGGATACTACAAATAAAAACAGTCTATCCACTCATAAAAAATTAATCTAGCTTAGTAATTAGCTTCATACTAACTTAAACTATCAAAGAAAGATAAATATGAGAATATTAATTCTACACAAATGGCTTGTAATGGGCGGAATAGAAAAAATCCTTATTAATTATCTCAAGTTACTTAGCAATGAAAAAGAAATCAAGATAGATCTTATTTTAGCATATGATCACTCAGACTCTCCATTTAAAAAAGAAATACCTAAAAATATAACTACTATATTCTTATTTAATAATGAAAATACTAAAAGGATAAACTTTCTATATAAAAATAGAAATAAAAATATAATATCTAAATTTAGATATAAAATTGTAAGAATTAAAGAAAAATTCGATTATAGAAATCGAATAAATAGCATAATAAAAAATAAATATGACATCATCATAAATTTTAGCAATCACTTTGATCAATATTTACCATTTAACAAAATTCAATCTCCAACTATCAGATGGCAACACTTAGCTTTAAAAGAAGATAAATCAAAAGAAGTAATTAAAGAAATTTCATACTTACGAAAATATGATTATGTAATTGCTATTTGTGAAGATATGGCTAAATCTTTATCATTAAGATCTGGCTTAAAAGACAATATACTTACATTATATAATCCGATCGGAGAAGATGAGGTGATATTAAAATCTAAGCAACCTATTTTAACTCATCTAAAAAATCCTTATTTTATACAAGTTGCCAGACTAGATAAGATAAAAAGACATGAAGATCTTATAAATATATATTCTAAATTAGTTAAATTAGGTATAGAAGAAAATCTATATATTTTAGGTGATGGAGAAGAAAAAGAAAATCTAAGTAAACTTATAAAAAAACTTAATTTAGAAGATCGTTGTTTATTATTAGGAGAAATAAAAAATCCTTACCCTTATATTAAGAATGCCAAACTATTCTTACATACTTCAGAACGAGAAGGATTACCTACTGTTCTTCTAGAGAGTCTATTTCTAAATGTTCCTGTCATAGCAATAGATTGCCCTACAGGCCCTAGAGAAATACTTAATAATGGTAAATGTGGAGGATTAATACCTTTAAATAATTTTGACTTATTCATCAGTAAAACATATGAGATATCAAGTTCAAAAGAGCTCTTAGAAAAAATAAGAGGAGAGATTAAAGAACATATTCATATATTTTCTGAAAATAGAACAAGAGAAAATTTAATAAAATTTCTATATTCTTTAATATAAAGAATATCCTGGAGAAAAAAATAGAAAAAAATGAAAGTTGGACTACTTATTAATGAATATTTTGGTGCACTAGGAACCGGTTATGGTGGCTATGGTTTTTTAGCAAGACGATTAGTAGCTAAATATCTTCAAGATGAAGACATACAGGTAGATATTTTATTAAAGACAACATCAAAAAATTTTGGATTATTTGCTAGAAAGCATATTATTGATGGGGTTCATGTTTTTGAATTACCTAAGAAAAAATTCTTTACCTCGCGTTGGTTAAAAAAACAAAATTATGATGTCTATCTAAGTATTGAGGTTACATTTGATTTACCGTTCCTTTATGATCCCGATATAAACAAAAAACTCATATTTTGGATACAAGATCCAAGACCTAAGCATGATTGGGATGAAATTAACACAGTAAAATTATTTCCAGAACCTTGTTACTATGATCAAAACTTATATAATCGAATTCATGAATGGTATACACAAGGTAGAATAAGATTCATTTCTCAAGGATATTTTTTAAATAATAAAGCTAAAGAACTTTATAACCTAGACAAAAATATTGATATAAAATATCTACCTAATCCTATAGAGATAGATAATGCATACGATGTAAATACTTACCCAAAGAAAAATATGATTATATTCCTAGGACGTATTGAATCAGTAAAAAGAGGGTGGTTATTTTGTGAAATAGCTAAAAATTGTCCTGAATACGAATTTTATATGCTAGGACAAACATTTTATGATGCTGAGCGAAATTCCGAAATTATTAGCCGATATAAAGATATCCCTAATTTACACTTTGTAGGACACGTAGATGGTAATGAAAAAGAGCAGTTTTTAAAAGATGCCAAAATTCTTGTAAACACATCTATTCATGAGGCATTACCTATATCATTTCTAGAAGCTTTATCATACGGAACACTATTAGTTAGTAATCAGAACCCTGAAAATCTAACAGAAAAATTTGGTGTCTATACTGGAACAGTTTTAGGAGATGGTTTTGAACATGTACAAAAATACGTTGATGGAATCAGAAAACTAATTGAAAATGAATCTAGCAGAGTGGAACTAGCAAATAATGCTATTCAATATATAAAAGAGGTGCATAACCTTGATCGTTTTATTCATGATATAAAAGAAACTATCCTAGAAACAATAAAGGATTATTAGATGAAAAATGAATTACCTCTCATATTTATTATTAGCCTTGTAAATTCTCCCAGAAGATCTATTATCAAGAATAGACTTTCAAAATTAGGACTACAATTTGAGTTTTTTGATGCTATCTATGGTAAAGACTTATCAAAAGAACAACTATCTCAAATTGATTTTCAATTCTATCCTCAAAACTTTTCTGCTAAAAAGCCTCTAACACTAGGGGAAATTGGTTGTGCGATGAGCCATATCATGCTCTACGAGCACATTGTGAAAAATAATATTAGAGAGGCTATTATTCTAGAAGACGATGCAATTGTATCTCTATACTTTGAAGAAATAGTAACAGCCGCGCTAAATAAAGTTTCCTCAAAAAAAGAGATACTCTTCTTAGATCATGGAAAAGCCAAAGTATATCCTTTCATGAAAAGACTTCCTGAACGTTATAGACTAGCCAAATATCGTTCTCCATCCAAAAAATCTAAAAGAAGTATTATTAGAACAACAGGTTATTTAATTACTTATGAAGGAGCAAAAAAATTATTATCATATGCTTATCCAATAAGAATGCCATCAGATTTTTTAACCGGTCTATTACAACTGACAAATATTAATGCTTATGGTATTGAGCCTGCATGCGTCTTTGGGGATGTAGATTCTGAAATAGATAGTATTGAAAATAGATATAAATAGTAGCACTATGAAATTAAAAGAAACGTTGCAAAAAATACGACTAATGATAGGGAAACTTATCTTAGATAAAAAAATAGCTAAAAATTCTACCGTACTTCTTCCTAAGAGAATTCTCTTCTTACGACAAGATGGGAAGATTGGCGATTACATTGTGAGCTCTTTTATTTTCAGAGAAATTAAGAAATTCAACTCTGAAATAAAAATTGGTGTAGTTTGTACAACAAAAGATGCCTACTTATTTAAACAAAATCCTCATATTGATCAACTTTACTTTGTAAAGAAACGCAGTATTCTTGACTATATTAAATCCGGCTTAGTCCTTGCAAAAGAAAAATATGATGTAGTAATTGACCCAACACTAGCAATAAAAAACCGAGATCTCCTTTTACTAAGATTAATTAATGCTAAAAATTATATTGGTTATAAAAAATCAAATTATAAAATCTTTACTCACAGTTTAGAAAATGATGAACATTTTTCTAAAATCTATCAACAATCTTTAGAAGCAGTAGGAATAACAAATGTAGATACCACTTATGATATTCCTTATGATGAAAAAAGTGCAGTTGAAATTCAGAATTTTTTACAAGGAAATAATATCTCTGACTATATTACTGTAAATTTCTTTGGAGCATATAGAGCTAAGAAAGTAAACAATGAAAATATTAAACTATACTTAAAATATTTAACAGAGATCACAAGAGGAAAGCAATTCGTACTATTGAGTTACCCAGAAGTTACACCTTTATTGAAAGAATTATCTAAAAAATATGAGAATATCTTTGTTCATGATACAAAAACTATTTTTCATACCATTGAATTAATTCGAAATTCAATTCAACTAATATCAACAGATACTTCAACAGTGCATATTGCAGCTGGATTTAATAAACCAATTATTGCTATTTATAAGGAAGATATTATTGCATTTAAACATTGGCATCCTAACTGTAAAAATGAAACGCATATTATTTTCTATAAAGAAAATATTAATGAAATATCTATAGATAAGTTAAAAGAAGAATGGATAAAGTGAGTCTAAACATGTTGATATCTATAATTATACCTGTATTCAATACCTCTCCAAAATTAATTGATGAATGTTTAAAGAGTATAGAATTACATCTTAAGAAATGGAGAGAATCCATAGAAGTCATTATTGTAAATGATGGTTCAACATCGGAAGATACGATTAAGTATCTTTCAGAATCAAACTATACAGTATTGAATCAATCTAATAAGGGATTACCATCTGCAAGAAACTTTGGTATATTCCATGCATCAGGGAAATACATTTTTCCACTAGACTCAGATGATATTGTTAGTGAGTATATTGGGTTATATATTAATGAATTAATAGATAATAAAAATATTGATGTATTATTTGGAGATTTATATACCTTTGGAGATGCAGATCATATCTATAAACTAGATAAAACAACTAAACTTGAGTTTTTTTTAGATGATAAATTTATTCCATCTTGTTCTATATATAAGCGGGATTTATGGAAGGAATTAAATGGATATGATGAAAGTTTTATAACAAGCGAAGACTATGATTTTTATTGTAGAGCGTTTTCTATAAATGCCAAGTTTAAATATATGGAGATGCCAAACTATTATTGGAGGATAATAAAAAATAGCCAATCCCTATCTCAAAAAAATGAAAAATTATTTAGAGAATATCAACTAAGATCTAGAAATAAGACTTTATTATCAACTCTATCAAAACAAGATATTAATGACTATATAACACAGAAACTCAAAAATAAAAAACATAGATTACTAGGTTTGTTTATCTATTTAGCTTCTCCTAGAATATATTTATTTTTAAATAAACTAAGAATATTCTCATATGGAACTAACTTTATTAAGTAACAATTTTTCTTAATAAATAACACCTAATATATAATTCTTATTTTATATTATCCACCCTTTCTTCTGACACATCGGGCAATAAAAGCTGTTTCGTTGTCCGATGGTTAAACTTTCAATTTTTGTACCGCACTTTGGACAAGGTTTGCCTTTGTTGCCATAAACCAGTAATTCTTGCGCAAAATAACCCGGTCTGCCATCAGGTTGTAAGAAATCTTTGAGTGTGGTTCCGCCTTGTTCAATCGCTTTTGCAAGAACCGATTTAATGGTATCAACCAAACGTTCACATTGCTTACGCGTCAGATTGGCGGCAAGTTTCATAGGATGCAGACCACATAAAAATAAACTTTCATTGGCATAAATGTTGCCAACGCCCACAACCACGGTGTTATCCATTAATAAGGTTTTAAGTGCGGTCGTTTTTTTGCGGGATTTTTTGAAAAGATAGTCTGCGTTAAATTCTTCTGATAACGGTTCCGGTCCCAGTTTTAAAAATAAATGAAACTCGTCTAATTTTTCCGTCCACAACCAAGCGCCAAAACGGCGCGGATCGTTATAACGCAATAATCGACCATTGTTTAGCACAATATCCAGATGATCATGTTTATCAATCGGGCAGTCATGCGGTACGATTCTTACGGTTCCCGACATCCCTAAGTGTCCGATGATATAACCTTTTTCGGTATGAATAATGAGGTATTTAGCGCGGCGGGTAAGATCCAGAATTTTTACTTGATGCAATGTTGCTAATTCCGGTGATACCGCCCAGCGGAGTTTCGGCTGACGTACCTCGATTTTTTCAATCGTGTAATCTTTTAGATAAGGGCTTACGCCACGTAGTGCGGTTTCGACTTCAGGTAGTTCAGGCATTCTCTTTCTCCGATAGCCACTGGATATAAAAAAACCCGAACAATGTCGGGTTTTTCAATTCGTGCAAAATTATTTGATTTTTGCTTCTTTATAAATAACGTGTTTACGCACAACTGGATCAAATTTTTTGATTTCCATTTTTTCAGGCATATTACGTTTGTTTTTATCAGTTGTGTAGAAATGACCGGTTTCTGCGGTAGAAACTAAACGGATTTTCTCACGAGCACCTTTTGCTGCCATTTGTTAGCTCCTTAGATTTTCTCGCCACGAGCACGGATTTCAGCTAAAACTGCATCAATGCCTTTTTTATCAATAATACGCATACCTTTTGCAGTTAAGCGTAATGTTACGAAACGGTTTTCACTTTCAACCCAAAAACGGTGAGTGTGAAGGTTAGGAAGAAAACGACGACGAGTCGCGTTCATTGCGTGAGAGCGGTTGTTACCCACTGCCGGACGCTTGCCTGTTACTTGACAGACTCTAGACATATTAATCTCCAATAATGAAATTTAAGCTCGAGCTTACGGTTCGGAATACTTCAAAAATAACTTTTGAATGACCTCGTCAGGTCGTATAACCCGACCCGCATACTATATTAAAGGTCGTGCATTATACTCACTTTATATTGCATTCTCAAGCCTAAATCCTGAATTTGCTGACATTAAAACTAAAATTTATCCAAAAGTGCGGTCAGTTTTAGAGAAGATTTTGTTCCGCAAAGGAAAAATAATTGCCTTTGCCAATCACAAAATGATCCAGCACTCGAATTTCCACCAACTCCGCTGCCTGTTTGATAGTCTCCGTAATTTGTCGGTCGGAAAAACTTGGTTCCGCTACGCCGGAAGGATGATTATGTGCCAAAATAATCGCCGCCGCATTGCAAGCCAACGCCTCTTTGATGACTTCACGCGGATAAACCATCGCTTTATTAATTGTGCCAAGAAACAAGCGCTCCTGCTTAATCAAGCGATGCTGGTTATCCAAGAACAGCACTAAGAAAATTTCTCGCTCTGTATTTTCCAACTCTGTTTGTAAGTACATTTTCACTGTCTCTGACGAACTAAAACAATACCCTTCTTTAAGTTCCGCCAATAAATAACGACGGGTCATTTCCGTGCAAGCTTGCAATTGAATAAACTGCGTAATGCCAATGCCTTTCACTGCACAAAACTGCTTTTGATTGGCGCTAATAAGTCCTCGCAACGATCCAAAATGTTGTAGTACATTTTTCGATAGCTGCATCACCGGACAATCTTTAATCCCCGTACGCAAGAAAATGGCCAAAAGTTCAGCATCTGTTAGTGTGGCGACTCCATATTTTAAGAGCTTTTCCCTTGGCATTAAGGCCTCATTCATTTCTTTAACCTCGCAAAAAATAACAGATTCGCTATTCATTCACAGGACGTCGTAAAATCCAAAAAGTACATTCAAAAGATGGGATTGGGATCGCAAAATAAGATTTTTGATTAAATCATAATTCAAGTAGAATAAGCGAATTCATCTCCGAGCCAGTCAATTCATGGGATTCAAGCATGATTAATCTAGAAAATAAACGCATTGTTGTGGGTATTACCGGCGGCATTGCCGCGTACAAAACCATCGAATTAATTCGTTTATTACGCAAAGCCAATGCGCAGGTTCGCGTGGTGCTCACGCCTGCTGCCGCAGAATTTGTGACCCCACTCACCTTACAAGCGATTTCCGGTAATGCCGTGGCGCAATCGTTATTGGATCCGCAAGCAGAACTGGCAATGGGACATATTGAATTGGCGAAATGGGCGGATGTCGTATTAATCGCACCTGCCAGTGCCGATGTTATTGCGCGCTTAACTGTTGGGATGGCGAACGATTTACTTTCCACGATTTGCCTTGCCACCAGTGCACCGATTTTTCTTGCGCCGGCGATGAATCAACAAATGTATCGCCAAGCCATAACGCAGCAAAATCTGACCGCGCTTTTAAGCCGTGGCATACAACTTATCGGCCCGAATAGTGGTGAACAAGCCTGTGGTGATGTGGGCGCAGGGCGAATGTCCGAACCTTCTGAAATTTTCACCGCACTTTGCCATCATTTTACTGTGCAGCAAGATTTACTCGGCATCCATGTTGCCATTACGGCAGGCCCAACGCGTGAAGCCATCGATCCGGTGCGTTATATTTCCAACCACAGCTCCGGTAAAATGGGCTTTGCGATTGCAGAAGCCTTTGCCAAACGTGGGGCAACTGTGACGTTAATTGCCGGCCCGGTGAATCTCACCGCCTCACCCAATATTCACCGTATTGATGTCACTTCCGCGCAAGAAATGTGGCAAACCGCATTAGAAAGTGCGGTCAAAAATCACATTTTTATTGGTTGTGCTGCGGTGGCGGATTACCGTATTGCGGATATCGCTGATCAAAAAATCAAAAAATCGGCTGAAGAAATGACGTTAAAGCTCGTTAAAAATCCGGATATTATCGCGGATGTGGCGCATCTTACGGAAAAGCGCCCTTTCACTATTGGGTTTGCGGCTGAAACACAGAATGTTGCCGATTACGCGAAAGATAAATTGACGCGCAAAAATTTGGATATGATTTGTGCCAATGACGTTTCCGGCGGGCAAGTGTTTGGACAAGATCACAATGCGCTACACCTCTTTTGGAAAAACGGAGAAAAAGCCTTGCCGCAGGCGGATAAAAATACATTGGCAGAAGCATTAGTCAGTGAAATTATGGCGCGTTACCGTCAATAAAAAAACACAGCAAAAACCAACCGCACTTTATCAAAAACACAAAAGATTTCGTTAAAGGAAAAGATCACAATGAAAAAAATTGACGTTAAAATTTTAGATAGCCGTCTTGGCAACGAATTTCCCCTGCCAACGTATGCCACCGAAGGATCCGCAGGTTTGGATTTACGTGCGCTCCTAGAAAATGGCATTGAAATTCAACCGGGTGAAACCAAATTAATTCCAACGGGACTTTCTATTTATATTGCCGATCCCAATTTAGCCGCAGTCATTTTACCTCGTTCCGGTTTAGGTCATAAACACGGTATCGTATTGGGCAATTTAGTCGGTTTAATCGATTCTGATTATCAAGGTCCACTCATGGTTTCCGTGTGGAATCGTGGCAATGAGCCGTTCAAAATTGAAGTAGGCGATCGCATCGCGCAATTAGTCTTTGTGCCCGTTGTGCAAGCGGAATTTAATATCGTCAACGAATTTCATGCCACAGAACGCGGCGAAGGCGGTTTCGGCCATTCAGGTAAACACTAATGGAACAAACCAATAAACGCAGTATTAAAGAACGCCGCCAACAAGTGTTGACGGTGCTCACGCATATGTTGCATTCCGAACGCGGCATGGAGCGTATGACAACGGCGCGTTTAGCCGCAGAAGTGGGCGTGTCAGAAGCGGCGTTATACCGTTATTACCCAAGCAAAACCAAGATTTTTGAAGCCTTAATTGAGAATATCGAAAGCACATTGCTTAATCGCATTTCACAATCTATCAAAAATGAAACCAACACCATGCAACGGGTAAAAGACATCCTGCAGATGATCTTGGATTTTGCCCGTAAAAACCCCGGTTTAACCCGTGTGTTAACCGGCCATGCGCTGATGTTTGAAGATGCCAAACTACAAGCCCGCGTTGCCACCTTTTTTGACAGGCTGGAATTGCAGTTTGTGAATATTCTGCAAATGCGAAAATTGCGCGAAGGCCGCGGATTTAACGTGGACGAACGCATTATCGCCGCACACCTCGTCACCCTCTGTGAAGGACAGTTTATGCGCTATGTGCGTTCTAACTTCCGACACACACCAAATCAAGGGTTTAGCCAGCAATGGCAGCTCATTGAAAGCTTATTTGCATAATTTATTTATTTAGGTAATATGTCGTGATTATTCCTTGGCAAGAACTGGCGGAAGACACTTTAATCAATATTGTGGAAAGCGTCATTTTACGTGAAGGAACCGATTATGGTTCACATGAACAGACTTTCGAACAAAAAAAGAAAGCGCTACTGAACAGAATCCGCCAAGGAAGTGCGGTGATCGTTTGGTCTGAACTACATGAATCTATCGATATAAAAGATAAAACGGAATTTTTTAAATAAACTTTTTAGTTTTTTATTGTTAGCTGGAGGTTTTCAACGTGCAGGAACAAAACGCACAAGTTACAACTCAATCAACGGATCCAACCCTTGATTGGTTTTTATCTCACTGTCATATTCATAAATATCCATCTAAAAGCACATTAATCAATGCCGGTGAAAAGGCTGAAACCTTATACTATTTAATTCAAGGTTCCGTTTCCGTTTTAGTGAAAGATGAAGATGGCAAAGAAATGATTCTGACTTATCTAAGCCAAGGCGATTTCTTCGGGGAAGCCGGTTTATTTGAAGAAGATCAGCGTCGTTCCGCCTGGATAAAAGCCAAAGCGGCTTGTGAAGTTGCTGAAATTTCCTACCGTAAATTCCGCCAATTAATTCAAGTTAATCCTGAAATTCTGATGCTCCTTACCGCACAGTTGGCACGTCGTTTACAAAACACCTCACGCCAAGTCAGTAACTTGGCTTTCTTGGATGTTACCGGGCGCATTGCTCAAACCTTATTAAACTTAGCCAAAATGCCGGAAGCGATGACCCATCCTGACGGGATGCAAATTAAAATTACCCGCCAAGAAATCGGCCAAATGGTAGGCTGTTCCCGTGAAACCGTTGGACGCATTCTCAAAATGCTGGAAGATCAACATCTCATTTCAGCCCATGGCAAGACCATCGTTGTTTATGGGACCCGTTAAAAACACGATAAAATAAGACCGCACTTTAGTTAAAGTGCTAAAGTTTGCGTCTAACATACAGAATAAAGAATACAAAAAAGGTCTGAAAACTCAGACCTTTTTTATTTAATAAGTGTTAATTAACGCATTGTTACAAACTCTTCCGAGCCTGTTGGGTGAATAGCCACTGTGTTGTCAAAATCCGCTTTTGTCGCGCCCATTTTAATAGCAACAGCAAAACCTTGGATCATTTCGTCCACGCCAAAACCGATACCATGTAAGCCCACGATTTTTTCCTCTTTACCCACGCACACCAATTTCATGCGGCAAGGTTGACGATGTTGGGTGACAGCCGTGTACATAGAGGTAAAGGAAGATTTATACACTTTCACATTTTCCGCACCATATTGTTCAATGGCTTGTGGTTCGGTTAATCCGACAGTGCCGATTGGCGGATGACTGAACACCACAGACGGTACTAAATTGTAGTCTAAATGTTCGTTCGGTTTATTGTTAAACAGGCGTTCGGATAAACGACGTCCGGCTGCAACCGCCACCGGCGTGAGTTCAATACCGCCTTCAATAATATCGCCTACCGCATAAATCCCCGGCACATTGGTGTTTTGGTATTTATCTACCTTGATGAAGCCACGCGCATTCGCTTCTACGCCGGCAGCTTGTAAATTAATTTTATCAGTCGTCGGCTCACGTCCAATGGCCCAAATCAAGCAATCCACGGTTTGCTCGCGACCATCCTCTAATTTAAGGGTCACAGAACCATCTGCATTTTTTACCACCTCTTTTGGAATGGCATGAGTATGCAACGTAATGCCGTCTTGTTGCATGGATTCCACTAAGGTTTCCACCATCATTGGATCAAAATTACGCAACGGCGCGTGTTTACGCACAAATAAATGGGTTTCCACACCAAGGCTGTTCAAGACGCCTGCCAACTCTACGGCAATATAACCTGCGCCGACAACGGCTGTGCGTTTAGGCAGCTCGGTTAAGGCAAAAACGCCATTAGAATCAATACCGTATTCCGCGCCTTTTATTGCTGGAATACTTGGACGTCCACCGGTAGCAATCAAGATATGATCTGCTGTCACTTGTTCGGTGGAACCATCGCCAAAAGTCACTTCAAGGGTATTTTTATTGACAAATTTGGCAAAACCACGAATCACATCCACGTTATTTTTTGCCAACACGTTATCGTATGAAGTATGAATGCGGGAAATATAGGCTTGACGGCTTTCCACCAACTTAGCGAAATCAAATTTTTTGACGTCCACATCAAAACCGTAATCCGGTGCATAATGATGGATGGCTTCCGCAATTTGTGCGCCGTAGAACATCACTTTTTTCGGCACGCAGCCCACGTTAACACAGGTTCCACCTAAATGTTTTGCTTCAATAATGGCACATTTTTTGCCATAACTTGCTGCACGGTTAATGGAAGCAATTCCACCGCTGCCACCACCGATGGCAATGTAATCATAATGTCTGGTCATACTCTTTTCCTTATTAATAAATTGGGCGCTATTCTGCCCAAAGGATGTTCACAAATCAAACAAATAGGATAAATCGGTCTAATTGGTATTATCTTATGCTGGCGTCATCTTATTCAGGTGTAATCCAATTCACCGACCAACTGCCGGTACCTTGCGGTACAAGTGCGGTGGTTAAATACGGCAAAATGGATTTCATCTGTTGTTCCAACGTCCATGGCGGATTCACCACAATCATGCCACTCGCAGTCATGCCACGTTGATCAGAATCCGGGCGCACCGCCAATTCAATTTGCAAAATCTTACGAATGCCCGAAGCTTCCAAGCCTTTAATGATGCGCTTGGTTTGCTGACGTAGTACCACCGGATACCAAATTGCATACACCCCGGTTGCAAAACGTTTGTAGCCTTCTTCAATGGCTTTCACCACCAAATCATAGTCTTCTTTCAGTTCATAAGGCGGATCAATTAGTACCAAGCCTCGACGCTCTTTAGGAGGCAATGTCGCTTTGACTTGCTGAAAACCATCACCAATCTTCACGGTAACATTTTCAAATTCTTTGAAATTATTACGTAATAACGGAAATTCGCTTGGGTGTAATTCCATCATTAACGCACGATCCTGTGGGCGTAATAAATTCGCAGCCAACAAAGGGGAACCGGCGTAATAACGCAATTCTTTGCCGCCATAGTTGAGTTTTTTAATCAGTGCCACATACCGCGCCACTTCCGGCGGTAAATCCTCTCGTCCCCACAAACGACCAATACCATCCACATATTCAGCCGTTTTCTCCGCTTCTGCACTAAATAAACGATAACGTCCTGCGCCTGAATGCGTATCTAAATAATAAAAACCTTTATCTTTCTGTTGCAGGCTTTCAATAATCAGCATTAACACGATATGTTTCAACACATCCGCATGATTACCTGCGTGAAAACTATGACGATAACTGAGCATAATTCCTACTTATAAAACGTTAAATAAAATGACCGCACTTTTCCCCAAAAAGGAAGCCCGACAGCTGCCGGGCTTCAAAAACAAGTCGCGGTCTAGAATAATTCTTCCCGTTGGCCACCCGATGCGCCACCGCCTTCCTGCAGATCGCTAGGCACATAATAACCACGTTCTTCCACATAAGCTCGAGTCGGCTCGGTGCCTTTAATGAAGTATTCGACACGTCCACCACCAGATAGTAAGCCGGAACGCGGATCAATGTTTTTCTCGACAATATTCGCCGGGGTCGGCAAGGTACGTTCAGGCACCTCTTTCAAAATGGTCTTCATGTAACTAATCCATGCTGGCATCGCACTCTTCGCACCAGCCTCACCGCGACCTAAATCGAATTTATTGTCATCAAAGCCAATATACACGGCCGTCGTCAAATTCGCACCAAAGCCGGCATACCACGCCACTTTGGAGTTATTGGTCGTCCCGGTTTTGCCGCCAATATCCTTACGCTTGATCTCATTTGCCATGCGCCAACTGGTGCCTTTCCAATCTAGCCCTTGTTCACCATAAATCGCCGTATTTAATGCGCTACGAATCAAGAACGCCAATTCACCACTAATGACACGCGGCGCATACTCAACTTGCGAGTTGTTGGTTTTTGCTTGCGCCATGAAATTTAAATTTTCCTCTTTCACAGCGTCAACGCGCGGCTGTAACTCTGGAATATCCGGCACAGTTTCACCTTGATCCACTTCTTCGCCGTTAGTGGAATCATCGCTACGTTTCAAGCCGTCAGCCATGGTCAAATCGGTATTTTTGAAACCATCTAATTTTTCCGTTTCGCCGTAAATGACAGGAATACTGTCACAAGTTGGACAGGCGACTTTAGGGTTAGCCACAAAAATTTCTTTGCCGGTATTATCTAAAATCTTATTAATAATATAAGGATCAACTAAATAACCACCGTTATCAAACACGGCATAACCACGCGCCATTTCAAGCGGCGTAAAAGAAGCCGCACCTAATGCAAGTGCTTCACTGGCAAAATACTGATCTCGTTTAAAGCCAAAACGTTGCAAGAAATCCGCAACAAACTCGACACCGGCCATTTGCATGGAACGAATAGCAATCATGTTTTTAGATTGGCCTAGTCCCACACGTAAACGCAATGGACCATCATAACGATCCGGTGAGTTTTTCGGGCGCCATTCCTTTTGACCCGGCTTTTTCAACACTAGCGGCGTATCTTGCAACACGCTAGATAAGGTCAAGCCTTTTTCCAGTGCAGCCGCATAAATGAACGGTTTAATGGAAGAACCCACTTGCACTAATGATTGTGTCGCTCGGTTAAATTTACTTTGTTCAAAACTAAAACCGCCCACAATCGCTTCAATGGCGCCATTGTCACTATTCAAAGAAACCAACGCGGAATTGGCTCGCGGAATTTGCCCCAAGACCCATTCACCTTTGTCGTTTTTACGTAGCCAAATTTGCTCACCAGTTTTCACCGGAGCAGACTGCCCCGTCCAGCGCATCGCACTGGTTGACAACGTTATTTTCTCACCGGATGCCAATAAAAGCTCTGCACCGGATTTAGATACATTCATGACAGCTGCCGGAATAAACGGCTCAGAATTGGGTAACTTTTTCAGAAAACCAATAATAGTATCATTATCCCAAGAGGCTTCGCCTTTTTTCCATAAGGGTTCACCACCACGATAACCATGGCGCATATCGTAAGCGATTAAATTATCACGTACCGCTTTTTGCGCCGTTTCCTGATCTTTGGAAAGCACTGTGGTATACACTTTATAGCCTTTGGTATAGGCGTCTTCTTCACCGAAACGTTTTACCATTTCCTGACGCACCATTTCTGTGACGTAATCAGCTCGAAAATCCAATTGCGCACCGTGATAGCTGGCGACAATTGGCTCTTTCAACGCAGCATCATATTCTTCTTGAGAAATATATTTTTGATCCAACATACGCCCCAACACTACATTACGACGCTCTAACGCACGTTTCGGGGAGAAAAGCGGATTCATCGTAGAAGGGGCTTTCGGCAAACCTGCAATCACCGCCATTTCGGACAAAGTCAGTTGATTTAATTCTTTACCAAAATAGGTTTTTGCCGCGGCCGCCACACCATAAGAGCGGTATCCCAAATAAATTTTATTTAAATAAAGCTCAAGAATTTCGTTTTTATCTAGAGCATTTTCGATCTCAATCGCTAAAATCGCCTCTTTGGCTTTACGAATCAAACTTTTTTCCGGCGTTAAGAAGAAGTTACGCGCCAACTGTTGCGTGATGGTACTCGCCCCTTGGGAAGCCCCACCTTTACTGATCGCCACCATCACCGCACGGCCAATCCCGATAGGATCTAGCCCATGGTGATCATAAAAACGGCTATCTTCCGTTGCCAATACCGCATCAATTAACTTTTGCGGCACCTCATTTAATTTCACCGGAATACGACGCTGTTCACCCACTTCACCAATCAACTTACCGTCAGAAGTATAAATTTGCATTGGCTGTTGCAGCTCAACGGTTTTCAGCGTTTCCACATCCGGCAAATCGGATTTTAGCTGCACATAGACAACGCCCACGGCGATACAGCCCAAAATGAACAGCGTTAATAAGGAACTTAATATTAATTTTGCGATCCGCATCGAAAAATTCTCACTTAGTTAAATGCAATAAAAGGAATGAAAAATATAGTGGCTAAGTATAAAGACTACGCAACAAAAACGACAGTAAATATTGCAAACAAGGATACTTCATGTTCATCAGACATCAGTCAGCCATTCAAGTTGGCCTTTGCTACCGCCCACAACATATTGATGTTCTTTGGTTCGATTCACAAAACCAAGCCCAGTTCTTACAATGTAGCGAACTGGATTTACTTACACTCTCTTCAACTTTGAATCAGAAATTAAATCAATCACCGAGAAGAGCAAACTATAAATTCATTACCGCCATTATGCCGCAGCATATTTGGCAAAAAAGCCTTATTCTGCCGCACAATCTAAACACCCAAGAATGTGAGCAACAGTGTCATTTTACTCTTACCCATGAATTACCGATTCCACTTGAGGAAGTTTGGTATGACTATACCGCCATGCCGCTAAAACAAGGATTTCGTTTAGATATTTTCGCCATTAGACAACAAATTGCGAAAAACTATTTAAATCAATTTATTCCCTTGCAAATTGATGTGTTAGATAGCGTTGCCAAAGCTGTTTTACGCGCCGGCGAATATATTTTAGAGCAACCATTACCGATCGATACCTTAGTGTTGTACCAAGACGAAAGCGGCGCATTAGCGATTCACCACAAACGACAACAGACCCAAACACTGTTTCAAACGGACGGAAATTTGACCGCACTTTTTGAGCAATATTGCCAGCGTTATGATGAAAAACCGGAAAAAGTGTTCTATTACAGCACTGAATCTACGCCACACATTGGAGCAGACTGGGTGGAAATAAACACCTCCCTGCCTTTTATCGCCCTTGGTAATGCCTTGTGGCAACAAGAAACGTTACAAAAATCCACCGCACTTTTTGATGTTAAAGCGCCATCTTTAGAGAAAATGACATGAAAAAAGACATGAATTTGTTGCCTTGGCGCATTAAACAGCTTCGACAGAAAAATCGGCGTTTGTTGGTTACCCTATTTATCGGGGCAACGTTATGTACGATCAGCACATTATTGCTCAGCCATTTTGCGGAAAGCTATACCGAGAATGCGGGCAAAGCACAGTTGCAATACACTACTCACCAACAAGAATTACAGGCGACACAGCAACAGATTCAACAATTTCGCCACAGTCATGCACAATTGGAAACCCTTCAAGAAATTCCAAAAGAAACACTTTTTTCTTTGTTAAATCAATTAGCTGAGTTTCCACTTACACAAGGTGAATTAACGGAATTACACCTCAATACCGAACATCTTATGCTCAAGGGATATGCTGAAAACCAAGAAGAATTTTCTCGCCTCAATGGATATCTCTCCGCACAACCATTATTTCGCGAAGTTAATCTGGTGGAATTTAAACCACAAGCGCAAGAACTGCGTTTCCAATTTGATATAAAGATAAAAACAACACCATGAATTTCAGACAAAAACTTACCGAGACATTGACCCATTGGCACCGTTTACATCCCTGGAAACAACACGCCACGTTACTTTTCCTCGGCGTATTTATCCTCTCTTTCCCCTTGCAACATTATTGGCAACAACGTGCTTACATGACACATATGGAGCAACAATTACAAACGCAACGGGAAAACTTAGCACATCAACAAAAACTTTTGGCCGCGCTAAAAGAGAAAGCGGCAACGCAATTACTCACACCGGCGCTGGCGGCCAAACTGCCGCCGATAAATCAAGAAATCCAACAACTTGCTCAACATTTGCAAATCGTACAAAGCCAGTGGGATTTTCATCAAAAGCCCTTACTCAGGCTACAACTTCAAGGCCATTTCAAAGATTTGCATTCATTTTTAACCGCACTTTTAAACGCGAACACAGAATTGGAACTCGTGGAATGGCAAGTTTCGCAACACGATGAAGCCAATGAAACCTCATCCATTCAAACAGCACTTTTATTTCAATTAAATAGCAAAGGAAACTAAGGAAAAACGAATGCGAGAACCACTTTTATACTTAATATTGGGCATTTTGCTCAGCTTACCCGCAGCCGCGAATGATCCATTTGATAAAACACAACGCCATCGCACCAAACCAGAACATGTCCAAAAGCAAGGTCAGGCACTTGAGCATTCATGCCAAACAGGGCTTTTCCCAAACACGCCTTTTGCTCAAATTCAGATTGTCGGCATTATTCAGCAACAAAAAGATTGGCAACTTATTTTACAAGCAGACCAGCATGTTCATTTGGCGAACGTCAATGATGTCATCGCCACAGAAGCAATCAAAATAGACCATATCGCCAAACAGCAAATTACGTTTCTACGCAGAGAAAACAATCAACATTGTGAACAGACGCTCCCGTTTAATGTTCAGTTTTAAATCATTATAAGGAAATATCATGCAATCGTTTTTTCTCAAGATCTTAAAGTGCGGTCTGTTTTTCGGATGTTTTTTCACGTTCGCCGTGCATGCCGAACAACATCAAACCTTTTCCATTCAACTCAAACAGGCGCCTTTGGTGCCGACCTTACAACAACTTGCGCTGGCGCAAAATGTTAACTTGCTAATTGACGACGAATTGCAAGGCACACTGACATTAAAGTTAGATAACGTAGATTTAGATCAACTCTTTCGTTCCGTTGCCAAAATCAAACAATTAGATTTATGGCAGGAAGAGGGGATTTATTATTTAAGTAAACGCGATACCGTCGCCAAATTTACCGGCAATATGACAGAACCTCAAGCCATTGCGGCACTGCCTTCGGAGGAAGAAACCTCGCTCGCGACCGCCACCATTAAACTGCACTTTGCCAAAGCCTCTGAAGTGATGAAATCACTCACCGGTGGCAGTGGGTCGATGTTATCACCGAATGGCAGTATTACCTTTGATGACCGAAGCAACCTCTTGCTGATTCAAGACGAACCGAAATCCATCGCCAATTTGAAAAAATTGATTAAGGAATTAGATAAGCCCATTGAACAAATCGCCATCGAAGCACGTATTGTCACCATCAACGCGGAAAGTTTGAAAGATTTGGGCGTGCGTTGGGGGATTTTTAACCCGACAGAAAATGCCCACAAAATTGCTGGCAGTCTCGCCGCTAACGGCTTTGACAATATTGCGAATCAATTAAACGTAAACCTGCCCACCGCCACAACACCGGCGGGGTCTATCGCGTTACAGGTAGCCAAAATCAACGGACGACTTTTAGACTTAGAATTGACCGCACTTGAACGGGAAAACAATGTGGAAATTATCGCTAGCCCACGTTTGCTTACCACCAACAAGAAAAGCGCCAGCATTAAGCAAGGGACGGAATTGCCTTATATCATGGTGAATGAAAAAAGTGGTACGCAAAGCGTAGAGTTTCGCGAAGCCGTATTAGGGTTGGAAGTCACACCGCACATTTCCTTGGATAAGCAAATTCTGTTGGATTTAATTGTCAGTCAAAACGCACCGGGCAGCCGCGTGGCATACGGTTTAGGCGAGGTGGTTTCGATTGATAAACAAGAAATTAATACGCAAGTTTTCGCCAAGGATGGGGAAACCATCGTGCTTGGTGGCGTCTTTCACGACACCATTACCAAAAGCTTAGACAAAGTGCCATTACTGGGAGACATTCCCGGCATTAAGCATTTGTTTAGCAAAGAAAGTGATCGCCACCAAAAGCGGGAATTGGTGATCTTCGTCACGCCGCATATTTTGCGCCAAGGTGAGACATTGGAAAACTTGAAGAACAAACAGTCAACAGCGAAAAAGAACAATAGTCTAGGAAAATCTAAGGCGGCACAAAACACACCTAAAAAGACGATAACGCAGTAGTTTATTTTGTCTTTAACGCGGTATAAACGAAATAAATCGCCTGTTTATGTTGAAAAGAATGGCGATTTATTGAGATAATCTCGTGCAATTTTGGGGTGATCTTTTCAATTTTATTCAAAACTTTCACACGACCACATGAATCATGACTTGCGGTCGTTTCTTATTTTCTAAAAGATCACATTCTTTACGACGACATAAATTTAAGATTATAGCAATGGCAGAAAAACGTAATATTTTCTTAGTGGGCCCTATGGGTGCAGGTAAAAGCACCATCGGACGCCAACTCGCACAATTACTCAACATGGATTTTGTCGATACCGACGCAGAAATTGAAGAACGCGCCGGTGCCGACATCGGTTGGATTTTTGATGTGGAGGGCGAAGAAGGATTCCGCAAAAGAGAAGAACGCCTTATTAATGAATTAACACAACGTCAAGGCATTGTATTATCTACCGGTGGTGGTGCAGTGTTGTCAAAAGACAACCGCAATCATCTTTCCGCACGCGGTATCGTAGTTTATTTGGAAACTACCGTAGAGAAACAATATCAACGCACCCAACGAGATAAAAAACGTCCACTATTGCAAGATGTTGACGATCCGCGCCAAGTGTTGGAAGACTTAGCTAAAGTTCGCAATCCGCTCTATGAAGAAGTGGCGGATATCACCCTACCGACTGACGAACAAAGTGCCAAAGTCATGGCGACACAAATTATCGACCTGATTGACAACTACAACGGTTAGTACAAACGGTTAAATACTTCAAAGGCAAAGTAAATGTTGTGTGTAAATGTTGAATTGAAAGAAAGAAGCTACCCGATTCATATCGGTGCCGGATTACTCACGAATACCGATTGCTATCCGCTGAAATCCGGCAATAAGGTCATGATCGTGACCAATCCAACTGTTGCACAACATTATCTTTCCACCGTGACGGACACCTTAGAAAAAATCGGTTGTCTTGTTGAGCACGTTTTATTGCCGGACGGCGAACAGTACAAAACCCTGGATTCTTTGAATCTAATTTTCACCGCACTTTTAAAAGCCAACCACGGACGGGATACCACGATCGTGGCATTGGGCGGCGGTGTCATAGGTGACGTGACAGGCTATGCCGCAGCAAGTTATCAACGTGGCGTGCGTTTTATCCAAATCCCGACGACATTATTAGCCCAAGTGGATTCTTCCGTGGGCGGCAAAACGGCGGTAAACCATGAATTAGGCAAAAACATGATCGGTGCGTTTTATCAACCCACCGCCGTGATTATCGATACACTCACCTTAAATACCTTACCCAAACGTGAAGTCAATGCCGGCTTAGCCGAAGTCATAAAATATGGGGCGATTTTAGACTTTCCCTTTTTCCAATGGTTAGAACAACACATCGATAATTTAGTCGCCCTTGACCAAAACGCATTACAACAATGTATCGCCCGTTGTTGTCAATTAAAAGCGGATATTGTAGCGCGCGATGAAACGGAAAAAGGCGATCGTGCGCTATTAAATCTGGGCCACACCTTCGGTCACGCCATCGAGACCCATTTAGGTTACGGCAACTGGTTACACGGCGAAGCGGTATCCGCCGGCTGTATGATGGCTGCAGTGTTGTCTGAAAAATTAGGCGATTTAACACCGCATGATGTCGCACGGTTAGAAAAACTTTTAGCGCGCGCCAATTTGCCAACGGTTTCACCGGATGGCATGACCGCACAAGATTACTTGCAGCTAATGATGCGTGATAAAAAAGTGCTAAATGGCAAATTGCGTTTGGTACTCCTCAAAGCGCTTGGACAGGCTTATGTGGCGACGGATGTCCCACAAGAACAGGTGATTGAAGCCATCAATCGTTGTACGCAAGTTGACTAACCCCATGCCGAAACCTACTAAATCCACCACAAAAACCAAAAGCCGCCCTTTTCTCAAATGGGCGGGCGGTAAATATCGCCTCACAGACGAAATTAACCGCTTATTGCCCAAACGTAAACACTGTTTAGTCGAACCGTTTGTCGGCGCAGGTGCGGTATTCCTCAACAGCCATTTTGAACGCTACATTCTGGCAGACATCAACCCTGATTTAATCCACCTATTCAACATCGTCAAACAGGACGTTGAAGGTTATATCCAAGCGTGCAAACCGGTTTTCTTTCATCCCGATGCTAATACGGAAAGTTACTACTACACCAAGCGTAAAGAATTTAATCAAAGTACCGATGTATTCCAACGCGCCGTGTTATTTCTGTATTTAAATCGTTTTGGCTTTAACGGCTTGTGTCGCTACAACGCCAAAAATGAATTTAATGTACCTTTCGGTGCTTACAAAACCCATTATTTCCCGGAAGAAGAACTCCGTTTTTTTGCCGCTAAAGCACAAAGTGCGGTCTTTATTTGCGCCGATTTTCAACAAACCTTCGAAATGGCGGATGAAGACTGCGTCATTTACTGCGACCCACCCTATGCTCCCATTTCACAAGACAGCAATTTCACCAATTATTCCGGCAATGAATTTTCCATCACACACCAGCGTGATCTTGCCAATCTAGCCAAAGACACCGTGAAACAACGCAACATCCAAGTGGTGATTTCCAATCACGATACGCCATTCACCCGAGAAATCTACCAAGGCGCGAAAATCCGCCGTTTAAAAGTACAACGCTCTATCAGCCAAGCGTCACATAAGCGAATTAAAGTACGGGAGCTGATCGCAATATTTAAAGTAGAAAAACACGCTGAAAAATGACCGCACTTTTGCACAAGAAAATACTCTCATTCTCTACGACAAAAAACAAAGGTGAGCCAAAATGCTCACCTTCTAAACAAATATTTCTCAATTATCAATTAACCGAACACTTTTTCCAAGTGTGCTTGGTAGTCTGCTAAGTATTGTTCTACTTGTGGATTTTTAATCACGTCGTTACATAAGAATGTTGGCAGACGGGTCAAGCCGATGAACTCATTGAGTTTGTGGAAATGCATATATAAAGCATCCACGCCTTTGCCTTCAAAGAAGTCGCCTTCGCGGGTGAACGCCTCAATCGGGGCATTCCAAGTAAGTGAAAGCATGTGCTTTTTGCCTTGCAACAAGCCACCTGTGCCGTAGCCTTCTGTCGGATTGACGCGATGACGGCCGTCACTGTGATAAAGCTTGCCGTGTCCGCTGGTTAATACTTCGTCTATGTATTTTTTCACTGTCCAAGGCTCGTGCATCCACCAACCCGGCATCTGCCAAATCACGGCATCCATCCAAACAAATTTCTCGATTTCTGCTTCAACGTCATAGCCGGCATCAATCACGGTTTCTTTTACATTGTGTCCAAATGCGGTCAAAATTTCTTTTGCTTTTTTATGAAGTGTATGGTTCAACTCGCCATGTGAATGTCCGAAATCTTTGCCACCATCCAATAATAAAATATTCATCTCTTTGCTCCTAAAATAAATAATTCGAAAAACTAGAGCCGCAATTATGCCTTCTTACTCTATATTTTAAAAGTGCAGTTACTTGCCACGCTATTTCCAGACCATAAGGGAAATTTCTCATACGCCATCAATTACGGCTAATCGGTAACATCAACATTCACTATTTCCCATCAACTAAACAAGCCTTTTCAATCAACTCCCTTACCTAGCGATACGCAGAATCTTTATGGGTCCGTTCGTGCCAAATCAGTGTTTTGGTAAAGCCTTGAATTTTAAGGGGCGGTTCAAAGCGCTTGAGGTTATCTAAGTGAGTAATCAAACGCTCAATCGCTTTGCGCCAGCAACCATCCTTGACCTGAACGACGATTATTTGCCGCATTTTATGCGCACCGTTCAGCAGCTACCTGAAGATGCCGTTATCATGCGCTTGAAATTCTTCCACCAATACAGTCAATTTGAAGGCGCATTTGCAGATAATCCGAGCTATTTTTACGATTGGGTATGTAAGCAAAGTTATATTGCGCTGGGGAATATGCTGACCTCGTCAGCAATGATCGGCATTAAAAGAACCCCGATTGAAGGTTTCCCTTATGCCAAAATAGAAGCGTTATTGGCGGAAAAAGGTTTATTTGATACCAAAGAATTAAGAACCTCGCCCCAAAACGCGTCAACGTTTTGAGCAAGTGGTGGAGTTTATTAAATAATATAAATAAGCATTAAGTACTTTACATCCCCCAATGGGGCAAGCGTCCACGCTTGTGCCAATGTTCCTAAGGATTAATCAATGAGCAAACGCCTTACAAAACCCTCTTACGTTGGAAATGTCGTAGTATCCGGTGATTGCGTAATTGCGTCCTAAAATGCGCTATTTTCTTATTACGATAAAAAACTGCGGTCAAAATTTTCGATATTTAAGTTGGAAAAACGCACAGAAAAATGACCGCACTTTTGCGCTAAAAATACACCGACTTTATGCCACAAAAAACAAAGGGTCTGACATAACATCAGACCCTTTATCATTTTTGTGCTTTATTCGTTAGAACGGTTGTTTCTATATAACGAAAGAATGCAAAAATAAAACTCTAATTATTTCAAATTGTTACAATCAAATATTGATACTTGCCTAAAAAATACGTAAAAATAACCCCGATAACACGGTAATTATGTCATTATATTTTACAATATAAACGTAAAATTTTTACACATTGCGTTCAAGAGTCAACCATTTATGTTCTCTGTTTTGCTTTTTGAGAATAAAAAAGAGGACTTCTATACTTTTGCGTAAATAGTCCTCTTGAGTAAATTTCTGTTTTATATCTATGTTCTATTTTTTGAGTTTTACATGTAATATGGATAATATTATTCTTTGTTTAATCTAACAAGAAAGTGTTTAAATAGTTCTTCATCGTTATCCAACTTTCCGAAAAAAAACTCATCAATTTGCTCAATTAACGGAACAGCTGTTTGTAATATTTCTTCTCCTTTTTTGTTTAAAATAACAACTTTTGCTCTTGTATCTCTTGAATGTTCTTTTCTTTTCACAAAATCATGTTTTTCCAATAAACTCAATATTTGAGATACCGTCATGACATCTATCTCTGAGAGTTTTGAAATCATAACTTGTGTAACTTCATTGTCATTTTGCGATAGATACGCAAGAGAAGCTAAAACAACAAATTGAGGGTGTGTCAAATTTATTTTCTTTAACTCTTTTTTTATCATAAGATGCCATTTATTGTACACCCTCATGAACAACAATCCTGTTGATTTTTCTGAATTGTCTTTATATTTTGATGTAAACAAACAGCAATCACCTTATTTTTCCAAACGATTTTTTAGAATAAATATAGACTGAGGAACATCTGAAAAAACTTGTTTTAAAAATTCCAAATGTTGCTCATCCTCACTATCTAAAATCACAGTGTGTTTTATATTCACGCTTCCGTCATTATTATCAATTATTTGATGCCCGAAAAGAATATCTCCGAACGGAGTTTCTGTTTTATCCCAAAATTCCTCAAAAGGTTTTACAAGAGTAAGCTGATATTCCATAGGAGGCATTCCTTCAAGCTCCATAGTTCCGTATGAGCCAGTCTCAAATTTACCGTTCAATGTAATGTTTTTTAAATCTTCTTCCCAATCATACCATTTTTCAATATTTGCATAGTACTCCCATGCATCTTCTTTTGCAGCTTTGATTTTCAAACTAAAACTAAATTCCATTGTAATTTCTCCTTTGATTATAGGTTAGCTTATTATAAGTTAACTTATAATATTGTCAACGAAATTTCTACTTGGGATACTATTCTTTGCCACCGATGGCGCAAGCGTCCACGCTTGTGCCAATTTTTCTAAGGATTAATCAATGAGCAAACACCTTACAAAACCCTCTTATGTTGGAAATGTCGCAGTATCCGGTGATTGCGTAATTGCGTCCTAAAATGCGCTATTTTCTTATTACGATAAAAAGTGCGGTCAAAACTTGCGATATTTAAGTTGAAAAAACGCACAGAAAAATGACCACACTTTCACGCTAAAAATACACCAACGTTATGCCCCAAAAAAACAAAGGGTCTGACATAACATCAGACCCTTTATCATTTTTGTGTTATTCGTTAGAACGGAATATCATCATCAAAGTTATCCATCGGTGCTTCGGCTGCCGGTTTACTTGCCGGGGTGGAACGTGGCGCACTTGGTGCTTGGCTTGGATAAGTCGGTTGAGCAGCTGGGGCATAGCCGCCGGATTGACGATCAGAGCGGCTGTCTAACATTTGTAAAACGTCGCCTTGAATTTCTGTGGTGTAGCGTTCTTGGCCGTTTTGATCTTGCCATTTACGGGTTTTTAAACGTCCTTCAACATAGACTTTAGAGCCTTTGCGCAGGTATTCGCCTGCCACTTCCGCCTGACGACGATAGAACACAATGCGGTGCCATTCGGTCACTTCACGACGTTCACCGGTGTTTTTATCATTCCAGCTTTCACTGGTGGCAACGGTAATGTTGGCAACCGCCTCGCCGTTCGGCATGGTGCGAATTTCAGGATCGTTACCTAAGTTACCAACAATAATGACTTTATTTACTCCTGCCATAATATCCTCTTCTTTATTCAATTTTGCTGTAAAAAAAATTTGCTCTATTCTGCCTGAAAATTTGGAATAAATCCACGCCTTCAACAAAATTAACTGGATATTTGCACAGTTATTTAGGAATATGCGATAATTGTCGCAAATTCACACTTCTTTCATTTATAAAATCTATTATGGATACCATCGATATTCGTGGTGCAAGAACCCACAATCTAAAAAATATTAACTTAACGATTCCACGCGACAAGCTCATTGTTATTACCGGTTTATCCGGATCAGGTAAATCTTCTTTAGCCTTTGATACGCTGTATGCGGAAGGGCAACGCCGTTATGTGGAATCCTTGTCCGCCTATGCGCGTCAATTTTTGTCATTAATGGAAAAACCCGATGTAGATCATATTGAAGGGCTTTCACCGGCCATTTCTATTGAGCAAAAATCTACCTCACACAACCCGCGTTCAACGGTGGGTACCATTACCGAAATTCACGATTACCTGCGTTTGTTGTTTGCCCGCGTGGGTGAGCCGCGCTGTCCTCATCACAATGTGCCACTCACGGCACAAACCATCAGCCAAATGGTGGATAAAGTGCTTTCTCTGCCTGAAGAAAGCAAAATGATGTTGTTGGCGCCGGTGGTAAAAGAGCGCAAAGGTGAGCACGTTAAATTATTACAACAAATTGCTGCGCAAGGCTACATTCGTGCCCGTATTGATGGTGAGATTTGCGATTTGTCTGATCCGCCAAAACTGGAATTACAGAAAAAACATACCATCGAAGTAGTGGTTGATCGCTTTAAAGTGCGGTCGGATTTAGCCACAAGATTGGCGGAATCCTTTGAAACCACGCTCGAGCTTTCCGGTGGCACGGCGGTCGTCGCGTATATGGACGATCCGAAGGCGGAAGAACTGGTGTTCTCTGCCAACTTTGCCTGCCCACACTGCGGCTATTCGGTGCCGGAACTGGAACCTCGTCTCTTCTCCTTTAATAACCCCGCCGGTGCGTGCCCGACTTGTGACGGTTTGGGCGTACAACAATATTTCGATGAAAAACGCGTGGTACAAAATCCGAGTATTTCCCTTGCTAATGGCGCTATTAAAGGGTGGGATCGTCGCAATTTCTATTATTACCAAATGCTCACGTCCTTGGCAAAACACTACCATTTCGATATTGAAACGCCTTTTGAAGAACTGCCGAAAAAAATTCAACAGATTATTTTGCACGGTTCCGGCAAGGAAGAAATTGAATTCCAATACATGAACGATCGCGGCGATGTCGTGTTGCGCCACCATGTATTCGAAGGCATTTTAAACAACATGGCGCGCCGTTATAAAGAAACGGAATCCATGTCAGTGCGCGAAGAACTTGCCAAACACATCAGCAATCGCCCTTGCACCGATTGTGGCGGTTCGCGTCTGCGTCCCGAGGCGCGTAACGTTTATATTGAGCAAACCAATCTGCCTGATGTCTCGGAGAAAAGCATCGGGGAAGCCTTGAGCTTTTTTGGAGAGCTACAGCTGAGCGGACAAAAAGCGCAAATCGCCGAGAAGATTCTGAAAGAAATCAAAGAGCGGTTACAATTTTTGGTGAATGTCGGCTTGAATTATCTTTCCCTTTCCCGCTCCGCCGAAACCCTTTCAGGCGGTGAAGCGCAACGCATTCGTCTTGCCAGCCAAATTGGTGCGGGCTTAGTCGGTGTGATGTACGTATTGGATGAACCGTCTATCGGTTTGCATCAACGGGATAACGAACGCTTGCTCAACACCTTGATTCACTTACGAAATCTCGGCAACACTGTGATTGTGGTGGAACACGATGAAGATGCCATTTTAAGCGCCGACCACATTATCGACATCGGCCCAGGTGCGGGTGTGCATGGTGGCAATGTTATTGCCGAAGGTACGGCGCAACAAATCATGCAAAATCCAAACTCGCTTACAGGTAAATTCTTATCCGGCGCAGAAAAAATCGAAATACCGAAAAAACGTACCGCACTTGATAAGAAAAAAACACTCAAATTGTTCGGCGCATCAGGCAATAATCTGAAAAACGCCAACTTAGAAATTCCGGTGGGCTTATTTACCTGTATCACCGGCGTGTCCGGCTCAGGCAAATCCACGTTGATTAACGATACCTTGTTCCCGATTGCCCAAAACACGTTAAACCGTGCGGAAAATGCCGAAGCAGCACCGTATAAATCTATCGAAGGTTTGGAATTTTTCGACAAAGTTATCGATATTGACCAAAGCCCAATTGGTCGTACTCCGCGCTCTAACCCTGCAACCTACACCGGCGTGTTTACCCCGATTCGTGAACTGTTCGCCGGCGTGCCGGAAGCCCGAGCACGCGGCTACAATCCGGGACGTTTCAGTTTTAACGTACGCGGTGGACGTTGCGAAGCCTGTCAGGGTGACGGTGTAATCAAAGTGGAAATGCACTTCCTGCCGGATGTGTATGTGCCATGCGACCAATGTAAGGGCAAACGCTACAACCGCGAAACCTTGGAAATTCGCTACAAAGGCAAAACCATTCATCAAGTGTTGGATATGACCGTGGAAGAGGCGCGGGAATTTTTCGATGCAGTTCCGATGATTGCACGCAAACTGCAAACGCTGATGGACGTAGGCTTGTCTTACATCCGCTTGGGCCAATCTTCCACTACCCTCTCCGGTGGTGAAGCGCAACGGGTGAAATTGGCAACAGAACTCTCCAAACGGGATACGGGAAAAACCTTGTATATTCTGGACGAACCAACTACCGGGCTACACTTTGCCGACATCAAACAACTGCTTTCCGTGTTGCACCGCTTGCGCGATCAGGGTAATACCATCGTGGTCATTGAGCACAATTTAGACGTGATTAAAACCGCTGACTGGATTGTGGATCTCGGCCCGGAAGGCGGTAGCGGCGGCGGACAAATTATCGCCACCGGTACGCCGGAACAGGTCGCTAAAGTAGAAGGTTCGCATACCGCGCGATTCCTGAAAGGGATTTTGGCGAAAGGTTAAAAAAACACGCTCGTATTGCACCGCACTTGAATAATCAAAGTGCGGTCTCTTTTCACCGTGTTTATCACGAAAAAAGGATTGTCATTCACTGACAATCCTTTTTTATATTGACTGTAAATGTACTTACAATGTGATTACAAAATCATCTTCACTAACTTATCCGCTTTAATACGGGCAAATTTTTTCAATAATTTTTGCACCGGTGCCGGATATTGCCTCATTTCTTCTAACTCAGTGTAATGTTGAAGCACCGTCGTATGTTGGCGAATACAATCTAATTCCTGAACCACTTGAGGTAACAGTTGTTGTTTCGGATCATGAATAAATAAACCATTTTCCGCATCTAATCGCCACGCGCGCGGATTCAGATTATTACCGGTCAACAAAATATAATTATCATCAATCCAAACGCCCTTTAGATGATAGGTGTTCGCACCATCTTTCCACGTCCGAATGATCAACTGACCTTGTGCCATTTCACGTTCAAACTTTTTGCTGAAGCGGCGTAAATTGTTTTCATACAAATAAGGCAACGCACCGACCATTTTGAACGGTTGTTCCGGTGGAATGTAGAAATCATTCGCCACTTTATCGCCCACAATAATTTCAATTTTTTTGCCTTTACGTAGCAAATGGCGGATTTTTTGTTGCAATGTCCGCGGGAAATTAAAATACGGCGTACAAATAGTCAGCTTTTCATCGACCAGCTGGAATAAATCTTCGATCGTGCAATTCAATACATTGCCCGCGCCGCCTAAACCAAACAACGGCGTTACCGTCAATTCATTGCCAAAATCAACCGCACTTGGCAGTTTATATTGTCCATTAAGTGCAAGATTTTTTCTGAAATGACGGATATTTTGTCGAATTTCTTTGGTTTTCGGGCGATTAACGCTATCCAACGGCAACACCACATCGCTATTCAACAAAAAGTCGCGAATAAAAGCCACCATGCTATCGGCTAACTGCGGATGGGTGATTTTTTGATAACGGTCATAACGGTATTTTTCATTTTGTTGCAAATACACGTTATTGATACTGGCGCCACTGTAAAGCACGGTATCGTCAAAAACAAAGCCTTTGATGTGCAACACGCCGAACACTTCGCGCGTATTGATCGGCACACCGAAAAATAGATTCGGGTCATCGGCAAGTTGATATTTTTGACGTTGTTCACAATACCAATCGGCATTGGTCGCACTCTTTTCCGCCCCTAATAAATTGCGTTGCGCACGATGCCAATCAATTAAAATTTTCACTTCAAGTTCAGGCTTATCTTGTTTCGCACGGTAAATTTCATCGAGAATTTCTTGTCCGGCTTCGTCATTTTGCCAGTAAAGTGCGGTCACAAAAATACGCGTTTTCGCCTGTCTGATCAGTTGAATAATTTCATTTTTGAATGCCATTGGGCTGTAAATAAATTCAACTTGTTCCGCCTGTAAAGCTAAACATGGCAGGCTTTCAAGACGCTTCTGAGCCCGTTTTGTCTTATCTCTAAACATAAAATTTGTTCTCTGTTGTACTCAATGAGTCGGAACCTAATTGGGGCGATAGTTTACAATATTTATCGCCCCCCTTGGTAGAAAAAAGGCTGGTTTTCGTTATAATGCTCACAAATTTATTGCCAACAGCGCAAATTTATTCCATTCATCCACCCTATCGGCAACACAACTATGAACCAAAATTCAAACAAACCGACTTTCAAATCAAACAACCGTACTTTTTCCGAACGCAGTGTCGGTGACGACCGTCAAAAATGCGATAAAAATCGACCGCACTTTGCCTCCTCAAAAAGCGATTCGCGCCAAGAATTTCGCAGAGAGAGAGATAACGATAGAAATACTAAGCCGAAATTTAAACGCGCTGAAAGCCAAGAAAAAACCTTACACATTGCCGAAAGCACGATGAAAAAAGCCAGTGGTGCGGAAGGCAACGTAAAAGTGACCGTCAAAAGCAGTCGTTTCGATGATAAGCCGAGAGAGAAAAAGACCGGCCCATTGTCACCACGCGCACCGGAAAAAATCAAAAAGAATCGCGCAGAAGAAATGAAAGTGTATGGTGAAAATGCGTGTTTAGCCTTGTTCCAACAACGCCCGGGAAGCATTGTGCGCTTGTGGGCAACCGTACAAATGGCGCATAAAATTGGGGATATTTGCAGTTATTTAGCGACCAATAAAAAGGTGTATCACATTGTGGACAACGACGAGATGATCAAAGTCAGCGGTACAGAACACCACGGCGGCATTTGTATGTTAGTGAAAAAAGCGCATCCGTTTACGTTGCAAGGCTATCTCGATGTGCCGCATCAAGAAGATTGCTTGGTATTGTTAGATAATGTGAACAACGCACAAAATATTGGCGGTATTTTACGCACTTGCGCCTTTTTCGGGGTGAAAAATATTGTGGTGGAAAACGCCGAAAGCCTTAATTCTGCCGTGACGTTACGTGTCGCAGAAGGCGGCGCAGAATACGTGCGAGTGTTGGAGACCAATGACACCCGCAATGCGCTTTCTCAATTACGCCAAGCCGGTTATCAAATCCTTCACGTGAGCAGCGATGAAAACGCCACAGCATTAGATAAAGTACAGTTAAAAAATAAAACGGTTTTTGTACTAAGTGAAAGCACGACAAAGGCTTTATCAGAGAAAAGCGATGAACAGGTTCGTTTGGCGTTTGCCAGCCCAGTGAAAAATGGGTTAAACGTGTCGGTCAATGCCGGCATTTTACTGGCAAAATGGTATTTTAGATAAAACGAGAAAAGTTAGGGCGCATAAAAACGCCCTCTTTTTTCACCGCACTTTCAAACGCGTTACAGTTTGTCCCCGTGGTGAATTAACACAAAGCGTTCCCACAGCTGTTCTTCGCTTTCCACATGATCCGGGTCAGTAATAATACATTTGCTGATAGGACAAACTTTCTGGCAGGTGGGCGTGTCGTAGTGACCGACACATTCGGTGCAGAGTTCAGGATCGATGACATAGATCTCATCGCCGATTGAAATTGCTTCATTCGGGCATTCCGGCAAGCACATATCGCAATTCGTGCATTTGTCAGTGATGAGTAGAGCCATAGCGTCCTCGGGCAAAATGAAAGGGTCGGATTATAATCAATACGTTAACAAAGTGAAAGGAATTTTATGAACGAGAAACGTATGTTGCTACTGTCTTTTTTTGTGGTGGCATTTTTAATGTTTTTACTTGCCGGTTGGTATTATTTTTCGCAACAGAAACAAGCGGTGGAGGTGGTTGTTGATCGTAATTACGATTACGTCATGAAAAATGATCCTATCGGGCAAAATAAACACGCGCAAACCGATTATTACACCCTCGTGTTGTCTTGGTCACCGGCATTTTGTGAACGGCAACGTCAACAATACGGCGATAATTTGCCGACCTCTTTGCAATATCAATGCGGCTTAACCCAACAATTCGGTTGGATTGTGCATGGGTTGTGGTCACAAAACAAACAAGCTCGAAGAGTCTCCGATCACCCACGCTTTTGTCAGGGCGATTTACCGCAATTACCGCAAGACCTTATTGAACGCTATTTGCCTGAAGTGCCGAGTGCCGGCTTATTACAAGGCGAGTGGGAAAAACACGGCGCGTGTATGTTTAACAATGCGCAAGATTATTTTGAAAAGATCAAAAATTTATACCGCACTTTGAAGCTACCGAACTATGAATTAAGCCGCACCGAACTGTTTAAATGGATGCGAAAAAATAACCCGCAATTAAAGGATGTTTACCTTGGCGCCGCACGTAACGAGCTCTTTATTTGTTACGATTTAAACTGGCAAATTATGGATTGTCCAAGCAGCCGAACCGGTTATTAATCCAATAATTCGACATGGATCAATGAAATGTGTAATCCTGAATTTGAGCTCTTGAATTCAGGTTACAAGCTACTCAGTTACGGGTATAATGCCAACAGTTTTTATTTTTAATTTTAACCAGTAAAAAGAGGTAAATTATGTCAGTAATTAAAATGACCGATTTAGATTTGAATGGTAAACGCGTATTTATCCGTGCCGACTTAAACGTACCGGTAAAAGACGGTAAAGTCACATCCGATGCGCGTATCCGTGCCACCATCCCAACCTTAAAATTAGCCTTAGAAAAAGGCGCAAAAGTGATGGTCACCTCCCACTTAGGTCGTCCGACCGAAGGTGAATTCAAACCTGAAGATTCCCTCCAACCTGTTGTTGATTATTTAAACGAACATCTTGATGTCCCGGTACGCTTAGTACGCGATTACCTTGACGGTGTTGAAGTGAATGCCGGTGAAATCGTGGTATTAGAAAACGTGCGCGTCAACAAAGGCGAAAAGAAAAACGATCCGGAATTAGGTAAAAAATACGCCGCACTTTGTGATGTGTTCATCATGGATGCCTTTGGTACAGCTCACCGTGCACAAGCATCAACTTACGGCGTTGCAGAATTTGCACCGGTTGCCTGCGCAGGTCCATTGCTTGCCGCAGAACTTGATGCGCTTGGTAAAGCATTAAAAGAACCTGCCCGCCCAATGGTGGCTATTGTGGGTGGTTCTAAAGTCTCCACTAAATTAGAAGTGTTAAACTCACTTTCTAAAATTGCCGACCAAATTATTGTGGGGGGCGGTATCGCCAACACCTTCATTGCCGCAGCCGGCCATAACGTGGGTAAATCCTTATACGAAGCCGATTTAATCCCGGTTGCTAAAGAATTAGCGGCAAGCACAGACATTCCTGTACCGGTTGATGTTCGCGTGGGCACCGAATTCTCTGAAACCGCACCTGCGACAGAAAAATCCGTGGCCGAAGTGAAAGATGACGAATCTATTTTCGATATCGGCGATAAATCTGCGGAACAACTTGCCGAAATTATCAAAAATGCGAAAACCGTTTTATGGAACGGCCCGGTGGGCGTATTTGAATTCCCGAACTTCCGCAAAGGAACAGAAAGCATTTCTCACGCCATTGCCAACAGCGATGCGTTCTCCATTGCGGGCGGTGGTGATACGCTTGCTGCTATCGACCTGTTTGGTATCGCAGATAAAATTTCCTATATCTCAACCGGCGGCGGCGCTTTCTTAGAATTCGTTGAAGGTAAAGTGTTACCGGCAGTAGAAATCCTCGAAAAACGTGCGAAAAACTAACCGCACTTTTTCTGCATAAGATCGTCATAGCACGTGTCTGCTGATGCGTGCTATCAATCAAAAACGTAAAACAAATTCTTCAAATGGTGGGAGCAACCCACCCAACACAAAAGGAAAAACGAAAATGGCTAAATTATTAGATATCGTCAAACCGGGCGTGCTTACCGGTGAAGATGTTCAAAAAGTATTCGCATACGCAAAAGAACACGGCTTCGCACTTCCTGCCGTAAACTGCGTCGGCTCCGACTCCGTGAATGCTGTATTAGAAACGGCTGCCCGCGTGAAAGCGCCGGTCATTATTCAATTCTCTAATGGCGGTGCGGCATTCTACGCAGGCAAAGGCATCAAACCGACCAACGGTGCGCGCCCTGACGTATTAGGTGCGATTGCAGGTGCAAAACACGTTCATACTTTAGCCAAAGAATACGGCGTACCGGTGATTTTACACACCGACCACGCGGCGAAAAAATTACTTCCATGGATCGATGGCTTACTTGAAGCCGGTGAAAAACACTTCGCTGAAACCGGTCGTCCATTATTCTCTTCCCACATGCTTGACCTTTCCGAAGAGCCAATGGAAGAAAATATGGCAATCTGCCGTGAATACCTTGCCCGTATGGATAAAATGGGGATGACCCTTGAAATCGAAATCGGTATCACCGGTGGTGAAGAAGATGGCGTGGACAACTCCGGCGTAGATGAATCTCGTCTTTACACCCAACCGTCTGATGTGCTTTATGTTTACGACCAATTAAATCCGGTCAGCCCGAACTTTACCGTTGCAGCCGCATTCGGTAACGTACACGGCGTGTACAAACCGGGTAACGTAAAATTAAAACCATCTATCTTAGGTGCAAGCCAAGAATTCGTTGCCAAAGAACGTAACCTTCCGGCAAAACCAATCAATTTCGTGTTCCACGGTGGTTCCGGTTCTTCCCGTGAAGAAATTCGTGAAGCGATTAGCTACGGCGCAATTAAAATGAATATTGACACCGACACCCAATGGGCGTCTTGGAACGGTATTCTCAACTTCTACAAAGCGAACGAAGCGTATTTGCAAGGTCAATTAGGCAACCCGGAAGGCCCTGATGCACCAAACAAAAAATACTACGATCCGCGTGTTTGGTTACGTAAAATGGAAGAATCTATGTCTAAACGCTTAGAACAATCTTTCGAAGACTTAAACTGCGTTGACGTTTTATAATTTAAAAACACGCTGAAAACCGACCGCACTTTAGATGCACTTTCTGAGATGTACTTTAAAGTGCGGTTATTTTTTCTTTTTTTATTTTGAAGCCTTTTGCCTCAACAGCTCATTTACCATGCACAATATAGAGAACAGCCCATTACACCAATTTGCTGAACAATTTCCCCTACAATACCTTGAAGGGCAACGTGGCTGTCGATTGGCTTATCGACATTGTGTTCACCAGCCGATTGCCGATAAGTTGGTCATTTTAGTCAATGGGCGGGTAGAAAATATCCTGAAATGGACAGAAATTGCGCAGGATTTCTATGCGCAGGGATATGATGTGTTGCTGTTTGATCATCGCGGTCAAGGCTATTCACAACGATTATTGTCGGACAGCGAAAAAGGACATTTGGATGAATTTCAGTTTTATGCACAAGACATGGCAAAAATCATCGAAAATCTGACTGCACTTTACCCCTACGAGCAACAATATTTGCTCGCCCATTCTTTAGGCGCGTTGATTTCGACCTACTATTTAGCGAATTTTGATCACCAAATTAGACGTGCAGTTTTTTCCGCACCCTTTTTTGGTATGCCGTTAAGCCACCCTATTCGGGATGAAATCACGCTGAATTTCATGATGTTATTTGGACAAGGAAAACGTTATGTATTCGGCAAAGGGCCTTATAAACCGGTGGATGTGCAGGAAAATTTGTTAAGCCATGACAGCACGCGTATGCAAAGAATGAATGAAATTAATTTGGCAAACCCGGAGATTCGTTTGGGCGGACCGACTTTCCGTTGGGCGTATTTATGTTTGATCGCCATTAAGAATTTGCCCAAAATTTTGCCACGCATTGAAACACCTGTGTTGGTGTTAGAAGCGGAACAAGAACAAATCGTGAATAATAAAATGTTGGAAAAACTCACCGCACTTTTCATGCACGGCAGTCTGAAAAAAATCGCCGGAGCAAAACATGAAATTCTGTTTGAAACCGACGATATTCGCACGCCGGTGTTACAGCAAATTCAGGCATTTTTTACTTCAACACATAACGCATAAGCCACACGCCAAAGAGGGTGAAAAGCAAACTACCAAAGACATGGGCCGCAATTAATCCAATGCCAACAGCGAATTTGTCATTCAAGATATTCTCCACCACCTCCATCGAAAATGCTGAAAAGGTGGTTAAGCTGCCAAGAAAGCCGGTGACAAAAAAGAGCTTCCATTCAGAAGAAAGCGAGGGAAAAGACCAAAAAACGGCAAACAACACGCCAATAATAAAACAACCTAAATAATTGGCGATCAAGGTGCCAAAAGAAAAAGCGCTAAACCACGGATTGAGCAACAAGCCCAAGCCCCAACGCAAGCAAGCACCCAGCACGGCACCGCCGCTAATCCAGAGTAAAGAAGATAACAACGGCATCAATAAATCCCAAAAATCGCGCGAAGGTAAGAGGCGACGGCTTCATGTCCATGGCGACCGATAACTTCTAATTGCGGACACGCCTGTACTAAGCGCGGATCGGCATTCCCCATAATGCAGCCCTTGCCCACTTCTGCCAGCATTTCGACGTCATTCATGCCATCACCAAAGGCAATACAATCTTGCAAACCGTATTCCCGTTGCTCAATTACCTGTGCAAGTGCGGTGGCTTTTGACACATTTTTATTCATCACTTCCAAGCAAATCGGCGTGGAATAAGTCATGCTGATTTTCTCGCCGAAGTTCTGACGAATACGCTGTTCCAATTCCACTAAATCTGCCGGCGCTTTTCCAATAAAAAACACTTTCTCGGTATCTCTGCCGTGATGTTGCTTAAAATCCACCACATCGTACACAAAGCCCGAGTCTTTGTGATACTTGTAAAGCTCAGGAATGTCTTTGTTGATAAACCAGCCATCAGCCTGATAACTGTTCACACAGACTCGTTTATCGTCAAAGGGCAAATTCATGACTTGATACGCAATCTCTTCCGGCAAGGAATTATTTAGCAACAGCTCCCCTTGTAAGTTATGCGCTTGTGCGCCATTTGAAGTAATTAGCACCGCATCCTTCACCTTGGTTTTCTTCAAAATACTGGACACATCGAAATAATTACGCCCTGTTGCCAGCACAATATCAACCTTGCTCTCATGCAAACGTTCCAAGGTGTGTGCGGTAAAATCGCCGACCACATGATGTCCGTTAAGTAACGTCCCATCCATATCAGAAACGATGGCGCGATAAGGAAGTTTTTGCATAATTTTTCACCTCAAATGACATAATGACTAATGGTAGCAAATTTTGTATAAAAATATTTGAGGTTTTCTTGAATTTTTTTAGGAAATGTAATAAAAGATTAAACCTTTCACACGAAAAAAATCGCTTCCCTAACAATTGAAAACAGCTACGAATATGAACGGTGCAAATTTAATCATCGAGTGCTTAAAAGCACATCACGTGGATACCATTTTCGGTTATCCCGGCGGTGCCATCATGCCGACCTATGATGCAATTTACGATTCCGGCTTAGACCATTTGCTTTGCCGTAACGAACAAGGTGCTGCCATGGCAGCTATTGGCTATGCGCGTGCATCAGGCAAAGTTGGCGTATGTATCGCCACCTCCGGCCCCGGCGCAACCAATTTAGTGACCGGTTTAGGAGATGCCTTAATGGATTCCATTCCTATCGTTGCCATTACAGGTCAAGTTGCCTCTCCACTTATCGGCACGGATGCCTTTCAGGAAGCGGATGTACTTGGTTTATCCCTTGCCTGTACCAAACACAGTTTCATCGTGCAAAACATCGACGAATTACCGGAAATTATTGCCAAAGCCTTTGAAATTGCCAAAAGTGGCAGACCGGGCCCGGTATTGATCGATGTGCCGAAAGACGTTCAAATTGCGCCAACCACGGCAAAACCTATCGTGAATTCGCCGCCAAAAACGACCGCACTTTGCGACAAGCAACTAACCCAGGCACTTGAGTTATTAAAACACGCTAAACGTCCAATGGCGTATATCGGTGGTGGTGTGGGCATGGCAGGTGCTGTACCGGCATTACGTTATTTTTTACACACGACTCAAATGCCAAGTATTGTGACGCTAAAAGGCTTAGGCGCGGTATCGCCTGACGATCCTTATTATCTCGGCATGATCGGTATGCACGGCACCAAAGCCGCTAACTACGCTACACAAGAAGCTGATTTATTGCTCGTGTTCGGTGCGCGTTTTGATGACCGCGTGACCGGCAAGCTTGATACTTTCGCACCACATGCCAAAGTGATTCATGTGGATATCGACGGCGCCGAATTAGGTAAATTACGCCGACCAGATGTACCATTACGCGGTCATCTAATCGCCACGCTAGAAAGCCTCAGCGTGCCGCTTGACATCGCCCCTTGGCAACAAACCGTTGCACAATATAAACAACAATTTGCGTTCAGCTACGGTGAACATGACGGCGAACAACTCATCAACCCGTTATGGTTGCTCAACAGCATTTCACGCAAAAAAACACCGGAAACTATCGTCGTCACCGATGTGGGACAACATCAAATGTGGTCTGCATTACACGTGCAACATCACGCCCCGGAAAACTTCATTACCTCCGCCGGTTTTGGCACCATGGGTTTCGGCTTACCTGCCGCCATCGGTGCGAAAAAAGCCCGCCCGGAAGATGAAGTCATTTTAGTCAGCGGTGATGGCTCCATCATGATGAACATTCAAGAGCTCGGCTCCATTGGTCGCGGCAAAGCCCCAATTAAAATCGTGTTATTGGATAACCAACGTCTCGGCATGGTGCGCCAATGGCAATCCCTCTTCTTCAATGCGCGTCACAGTAGCACCATTCTGGACGACAACCCGGATTTCGTGGTACTTGCCTCGGCTTTCGGCATTAAAGGAGAACGCATTGATTCCGCCCACCAAGTGGACGCCGCACTAGAACGCTTATTCAACAGCCAAGAGGCTTATTTATTGCATATTTGCATTCATTCCGATGAAAACGTGTGGCCGCTAGTGCCGCCGGGCGCGTGCAACGCAGATATGTTGGAAAGTATGGAGTAATCACATGGAACACCAAATCGACCTCACCGCCCAACACCGCCCCGAAGTATTAGAACGCATTCTCCGTATAGCCCGCCACCGTGGTTTCACCGTGACTCAAATGGATATGCAACTGATTGACGACAAAGTGCGGTTAAAATTCACAGTAAAATCCGACCGCACTTTGGATTTGTTGGTCAGTCAGTTAGAGAAAATTTATGATGTGGTGGAGATTAAATAATGAAAAATATACGTTTGTTATTGGGGTTACTTATTACTTTCGTACTATTTGGATGCACTTCATTACAAGATAAAGAACTATCTTCTCAAAAAGAAGTAATACACTCTTTCTTTATAGCAGAAGACAACATTTATGCTATAGGGCAACTTAATAGTTATCATTTTGCCGGTTCAGAATATAGTGAAACTGGAGATTTAATTCGTATCTTACGATCACCTTACGTAAAAAACATATCATCTGTGGAAATTCATTCTATCGCCAAAGATGTTGAAAAAAACAAAGTGAAAGCTACATTAACATTATATTTTAATGATAAAGAGCTTACTCAAAAGCAATCTAATGAGCTCTATGGACAAAAATATTACTATATGCATGAACATAATATATTTTTTATAATGAAAGATGGTGAAATTGTTGATATTAAAAATAAAAATGAGATTTTGAAAAAAGCCAAATTGATTAAACCTTTAGAAACTAAGTACTTAGAATATCGTCAAGAAAAAAGATTCAGTGCTGAAGCAACAGAGGATAACGTTACAGTAGCTGGACGAGCATCAGCGGCAATGATTATTTTTGTACCGTTAGCAATTATCTCATTACCTTTTTATGCAATTCAGTCTTTATCTGGAAAATAAAAACAAACCCTAAAAATTTACTCGGAGAACTTATTTATGCCAAAACTACGCTCAGCGACCAGCACTCAGGGTCGTAATATGGCGGGTGCACGTGCCTTATGGCGTGCAACAGGGATGAAAGAAAATGACTTCGGCAAACCCATTATTGCGGTAGTGAACTCTTTCACCCAATTCGTGCCGGGACATGTGCATTTAAAAGACATGGGACAACTGGTCGCGGCGGAAATTGAAAAAGCCGGCGGCGTGGCAAAAGAATTTAACACCATTGCGGTGGATGACGGTATTGCCATGGGACACGGCGGGATGCTTTACTCCTTACCAAGCCGTGATTTGATTGCAGACAGCGTGGAGTACATGGTCAATGCCCACTGCGCCGATGCCATGGTGTGCATTTCCAACTGTGACAAAATCACCCCGGGAATGTTAATGGCGGCAATGCGTTTGAATATTCCGACCATCTTTGTTTCAGGCGGTCCAATGGAAGCCGGCAAAACCAAACTTTCCGATCAACTCATCCGCTTAGATTTAGTCGATGCGATGATTGAAGCAGCGGATCCTAATGTCAGTAATGAGCGTATTGATGCCATTGAACGCAGCGCTTGCCCGACTTGTGGCTCCTGCTCAGGGATGTTTACTGCCAACTCCATGAACTGTTTAACGGAAGCCCTTGGTTTGAGTTTACCGGGCAACGGTTCTATGCTTGCCACACACGCCGACCGTAAAGACTTATTCTTAAAAGCCGGTCGCCAAATTGTCGAACTGTGCAAACGTTATTACGAACAAGATGACGAAAGCGTATTGCCACGTTCCATCGGCACTTTTGACGCCTTTGAAAACGCCATGAGCTTAGATATCGCCATGGGCGGTTCCAGTAACACCGTTTTACACTTACTTGCCGCAGCGCAAGAAGCCGGCGTAGATTTTAAAATGGCCGATATCGACCGTTTATCTCGCAAAGTGCCTTGCTTAAGTAAAATCGCCCCGAACACTAACAAATACCACATGGAAGACGTACACCGCGCAGGCGGGATTATGGGCTTATTGGGCGAATTGGATCGCGCTGGTTTAATTCACCGACACACCAAAACCGTGTTGGGCATGAGGTTGGAAGAACAATTAAATCAATACGATATTATTCGCAATAAAGACGAAGCATTGCACAAATTCTTCCGTGCCGGCCCTGCAGGCATCCGTACCACCCAAGCTTTCTCACAAGATTGCCGTTGGGACAGCGTGGACGATGACCGTGTAAACGGCTGTATCCGCAATAAAGAAAATGCCATTTCCGAAGAGGGCGGATTGGCCGTATTATTTGGTAATCTAGCCGAAGACGGATGTATCGTCAAAACCGCAGGCGTGGATGAATCCATCTGGACATTCACCGGTCGTGCCATCGTATTTGAAAGCCAAGAAGACGCTGTTGCCGGGATTTTAGGCGGCAAAGTCAAAGAAGGTCATGTCGTTGTGATTCGCTATGAAGGCCCGAAAGGCGGCCCGGGTATGCAAGAAATGCTCTATCCGACCAGCTATTTAAAATCCATGGGCTTAGGCAAAAAATGTGCCTTGTTAACGGACGGACGTTTTTCTGGCGGCACATCCGGCTTATCTATCGGCCATGCCTCGCCTGAAGCGGCTTCCGGTGGCGCTATCGGTTTAGTACAGGATGACGATATTATCGAAATCGACATTCCAAATCGCACGATTAACCTCAACATCAGCGATGAAGAATTAGCCAAACGCCGCGCCGAGCAAGATGCCAAAGGTTGGCAACCGGCAAACCGCCAACGTGAAGTGTCCTTTGCGTTGAAAGTCTTCGGGCATTTCGCGAGATCGGCGGATAAAGGCGCCGTGCGTGATAAAACCTTATTAAAATAAAAATTGTCGGGACAGGCTTTATGCCTATCCTTATCAATATCGAACAGGGACAGGTATAAAACCTGTCCCTACAACAAATTTCAATAAAGTGCGGTCATTTTTCTGAGTGTTTTGAAAAAATATGGGAAGATTCTAATGGCATCTCTCGATTTTTTTAACAAAAAAGAAATAGTTGGGATTGGCGCATCATCTTATAACGAAAAGTTAATTGATGTTTGGAAGGATAGCATTAATGGAGATGAGAAGTCTTGGGTGCTGTTTGAAAATGGAACTTGCGTTATTTTACTTGAGCCCGAAGAAGATTTAGCAAAACAAGCTAAAGAATTATTACGTAAATGGGGAAAAGTTCAAGTAGCTACACCGTCAGCAGATTTTGATGTTATCCATTTGGATAATGGCAAAGGATATGCTGTTTCATGTCATCATCCCGGAATTTTTACGTTAGTTTTAAAACAAGATAGATTAGATGAAGATTTCAAAATAGGTATTGAAGGTCGCTCTAACCGAAATTATGATGCCGAAGAACTCAATGTCATTCATGTCGAAGATAAACGAATAAAAGAAATACTATGAAAAGCCTACTCACCAACCCACAACCCACCCAAAGCGACTACATCAACGCTATCGTGAAACTTGGCGGACGCGTGTATGAAGCAGCGCAAGTCACACCGTTACAAAAAATGGGCAAATTATCCGACCGTCTGAATAACCATATTTGGATTAAGCGTGAAGACCGCCAACCGGTTAACAGCTTCAAGCTACGTGGCGCCTATGCCATGATTTCCACCCTGTCTGATGAACAAAAACAGGCCGGTGTGATCGCAGCGTCGGCAGGTAACCACGCACAAGGCGTGGCGTTATCGGCAAAACAACTTGGCTTAAAAGCTCTTATCGTGATGCCGCAAAACACCCCAAGTATTAAAGTGGATGCGGTACGTGGTTTTGGCGGCGAAGTGTTATTGCACGGTGCCAATTTCGATGAAGCAAAGGCCAAAGCTATCGCGCTTTCCAAAGAAAAAAACATGACGTTTATTCCGCCCTTCGACCATCCGTTAGTCATTGCCGGACAAGGCACATTAGCGATGGAAATGTTGCAACAAGTGGCGGATTTGGATTATGTCTTCGTGCAAGTCGGCGGTGGCGGTTTAGCCGCCGGGGTGGCAATTTTACTCAAACAATTTATGCCGGAAATTAAAGTCATCGGCGTAGAATCTAAAGATTCTGCCTGCCTAACTGCCGCATTAGAAAAAGGTGAACCGACGGATTTAGCACACGTTGGCCTATTCGCCGACGGCGTAGCGGTAAAACGTATCGGAGATGAAACCTTCCGCCTATGCCAACAATACCTCGACGACATGGTGCTGGTGGACAGCGATGAAGTCTGTGCCGCAATGAAAGATTTGTTTGAAAATGTCCGTGCCGTATCCGAACCCTCAGGCGCCTTAGGCTTAGCCGGTCTGAAAAAATACGTCAAACAGCACAACATTCAAGGCAAAAACATGGCAGCAATTTTGTCCGGTGCCAACTTGAATTTCCATACGCTTCGCTATGTGTCCGAACGTTGCGAAATCGGTGAAAATCGCGAAGCCTTACTTGCGGTCACCATGCCTGAAAAGCCGGGCAGCTTCTTAAAATTCGTCCATGTACTAGGCAGTCGTGCTGTGACGGAATTCAGTTACCGTTATGCCGATGATAAACGCGCCTGCATATTTGTGGGAGTTCGCACGGCAGATGAACAAGAAAAAGCCGACATCATCGCCGATCTCACACAAAATGGCTTTGATGTGGAAGATATGTCCGACGATGATATCGCTAAAACCCACGTTCGTTATTTAATGGGCGGGCGGGTCGCGAATCACGGCGAACGCCTGTACACCTTTGAATTCCCGGAACAAAAAGGCGCCTTGTTGAAATTCCTTGAAACGCTACAAAACCGTTGGAATATCTCACTCTTCCACTATCGCGCTCACGGTGCCGACTATGGCAATATCCTCGCAGGATTTCAGTTGGAACAAAGCGATGTCGCCGAGCTTGAAAGCGCATTAGAAAAACTGGACTACGTCTACCAAGATGTCACAGACAGCAAATCGTATCGTTATTTCTTGCGTTAAAATCCTTTAAAAAAAGACCGCACTTTGCTCTTAAATCATCAAGTGCGGTCTTTTTTTATTGAGGATTTTCTTATAACGTCTCTTTGTAATAGCAATTAAAAATTCATCAAAAGTAGGATAAAATCTAGGCTTTATATTTAGCCTAATATTTCTAACCTATGTCAGACGCTCAAAAACATATTTTAGTGGTTTCTTACTCTCAAACAGGACAGCTTGATGCGCTGACCAGTCATTTTCTTCATCCATTAAAACAACAAGAAAACACCGTGATCGAAGAATATAAAATTCGTCCGCTTCAACCTTATACCTTTCCTTGGAAATTTATTCCATTTTTTAATCAATTTCCGGAATCGGTACACCTAAAGCCGGCACCAATAGAAACACCCGAATTACAACAAAAACACTATGATTTAGTCATCATTGCTTATACGGTTTGGTTCTTGTCACCCTCACAGCCCATCACCGCCTTTTTGCAATCAGAGCAAGCCAAGATTTTGAAGAATACACCGGTGATCACACTGATCGGCTGTCGTAATATGTGGCTGATGGCACAAGAAAAAATAAAGAAAATGCTGACCGCACTTGATGCGCCTCTTATCGGAAACATTGTAAAAACCGACCAATCCAATTCGTGGGCCAGTTTTATCACCACACCGGCATGGATGTTAAGCGGAAAGAAACGTTATTTTTCATGGCTTCCCAGTGCCGGCATTAGCGATGATGAACTGCATGATATGCAACGCTTTGGTACCAAATTAGCAGAAACCTTGAATGATGACCAACCGTTAAATGACAGGTTATTTCGTCACATGGGCGCGGTCAAAATTGACGAGAAACTGATGATGAGCGAAAAAGTCGGTCATCGCAGCTTTTATCTTTGGGGCAAATTGCTGTTAAAGTGCGGTCAAATTTCACCGCGTTTTCGCCGTGTTGTACTCTATTTTTATATTCTCTTTTTAATTATACTGATTCTCACGGTCGTGCCGCTCTCTGCGGTCATCAAACGCTTACTTAAACCATTATTAAAAGAAAAATTAGCACGTCAAAAACGCTATTTTGCCGAACCATCAGGGGAATAATCTTGACTGCACTAGCCGATGTTTACATTAACCGAGTCGCTGCTTTTTTACCCAATGCGCCTGTGGATAACGATCACATGGAACACGTATTGGGCATGGTAGGCGATACGCCGTCCCGTGTACGCAAAATGATTTTGCGTTCCAATGCCATCAAAACCCGTCATTACGCAATTGATCCAACGACACGAGAAACCACACACACCGGCACGGAATTAGCGGTTGAAGCAATCAACGGGTTAATTGCTCAAGGGATGGATGTTAATGATGTCAGCTGTCTTGCTTGCGGCACGTCCTATCCTGATCAAGTCATGCCCGGTCAAGGCGTGATGGTGCATGGTTTAATCCCAAATGCACCGGCTTATGAAGTGCTCACGACAGCAGGAGTTTGCGTGGCGGGCATGGCAGCGATGAAACATGCTTATAACGCTATTCGCACAGGCGAGCATCAAGGCGCCATTGCCGTGGCCTCTGAAACGGCTTCCGCCATTATGCGGGGTGAACATTTCCAAGCAGAAATCAACCAAAAACAATTGGAAGACGCCAAACCCGAAATCGGTTTTGAAAAAGATTTCTTACGTTGGATGTTGTCTGACGGGGCTGGGGCGGTGCAATTAAGCCATCAACCAAACGCGCAAGGCGTGAGCCTGAAAATTCACTGGATTGACCTGATTTCCTATGCCAACGAAATGCCGGTGTGCATGTATGCCGGCGCAGAAATTCAAGACACGCGATTTATCAGTTGGAAAAATGTCACTAAGGGCGAGCGCGATGCGCGCAGTCTCATGTCGGTCAAACAAGATGTCAAATTGCTCAACGAAAATATTGTGCGTTGCACGGTGGAAAATGCCCTGTTGCGTTTAATCGAAAAACATCGTTTGAAAGCCGAAGATATTGATTATTTCCTACCGCATTATTCTTCCGGTTTTTTCCGTGACAAATTGTTGGACGGGCTGAAAAATATCAATTTCGTTATTCCACAAGAGAAGTGGTTTACCAATTTGGAAACAAAAGGCAATACCGGTTCAGCCTCTATCTACATCATTCTTCAGGAATTTTTAGAGAAATATCCGCTAAAAAACGGACAAAAAGTGTTGTGTTATATTCCGGAAAGCGGACGTTTTTCCTCCTGTTTTATGTTGCTTGAGGTGGTCAATGGAAATTAACGACATCCCGCAAGACAACAGCAAAATCTTTCGCGGGCAACGCAAAGTGGTCTATGCCACCCAAAATGGCAACTACCAAACAGCCACGTCGAACGGCTGGGAAACAGAAGAATTCGCGACAGAACAAGCGGTGGAAGAACTCAACCAACTGACTGCCGAAGCGTTAGACGCCGTAAAACGCGGCGAAAAGTCACCGCTCTTTTATTATATGTGCCGTTATCGTTTCGACCTCCCCAGCCTCGCCCAAGCCACCGGCTTTTGGCAATGGCAAATCAAACGACATTTTAAACCAAGCGTGTTTGCTAAATTGTCGGATAAGGTATTGGGAAGATATGCGGAGGTATTTGGGGTGGCGATTTCAACATTAAAAGATATCTAAATTAAAAGAATAACGGTTATATATTAATTCTTATGAACAACTTTCAGCACCAACACACCGCTCACTGTGAAAGCGGAGTCATGTCCACCATGTTAAAAGCGCAAGGCGTGGATTTTAACGAAGCCATGGTTTTCGGTTTGGCGTCGGCCTTGACCTTTGTTTATATTCCGTTGGTTAAAATCAACGGATTGCCGCTGATTTCTTATCGAATGCCGCCGCGTTCCATTATCAAAAGGCTATCAAAGCACTTAAAAGTGCGGTTGAAAATGCAAAAGTTTCGTTCGCCACAAGCTGGACAGCAAGCGTTAGATCAAGCACTTTATGAAGAAAAGTTAGTCGGTTTACAAACCTCAGTTTTCTGGTTGCCTTATTTTCCGCCTGAAATGCGTTTTCATTTTAATGCACACAATTTAATTGTGTACGGCAAAGAACAAAATGACTATTTGATTAGCGATCCCGTGTTTGAATGCGTACAACGTTGTGCCGCAGAAGATGTGCAACGAGCACGTTTTGCGAAGGGCGTATTAGCGCCGAAAGGGTTGATGTATTATTTTGAAAATCAACCTAACTTAGCACAAATTGACTTACCAAACCTCATCCGTAAAGCCATTCGCAAAAATGCCAAACAAATGTTGGCTCCACTCTTTTTCGTCGGTGTAAAAGGCATTCGTACCGTTGCCAAACAAATTGAAAAACTGGCAACGCATCCTTCGGACAAATACAAACTCTTATATTTAGGGCATATCGTGCGTATGCAGGAAGAAATCGGCACCGGCGGCGCAGGCTTCCGTTATTTATACGCCTATTTTCTTGAACAAGCTGCCAATATCTGCCAAGAGCCTAAATACAAACAAGCCTCCGAACACATGACAGAAATCGGCGATATGTGGCGCCAATTTGCGGGCTTATGTGTGAAACAATGCAAAAAGCCATCAATAGAAGGCTATAAAACGGTGGCGGAGTATTTGCAGGAGATTGCAGATAAAGAACAATACATTTGGCAAACCTTACGTAATTTATGATTCAAATAAACCATCTTAGCCATCACTACCCCAACGCCGAAAAGAACGCATTAAGTGCGGTCGGTTTTACCATTGAATCGGCTTCTACCGTGGGTCTGCTTGGCCCTAATGGTGCGGGAAAAACGACATTAATGTCCCTGCTTGCAGGGCTGCAATCGGTACAACAAGGAGAGATTTATTTTGATGGCGTACCTTTGGCAAAATTGAGCAAAAAGCAACGCCATCAGATTTCCTTGGTGCCACAGGATTTTGCTTTTTATCCGCTGCTGACCGTTTGGGAAAATCTGACATTTTTTGCATCATTGTATGATGTTCAGGATAAAAACTATTTGTTGGAATTATTAACCAAAGTAGATTTAATGGCGCATAAAAACAAGCTGGCGAAGCATTTATCCGGCGGATTAAAACGCCGTTTAAATTTTGCTATTGGTTTAATTAATCGCCCAAAAGTGATTTTTCTAGATGAAATCACCGTGGGGATTGATCCGCAATCCCGCCAATTTATTTTAGATAGCGTAGCGGCATTGAAACAGCAAGGTGTGACGGTAATTTATACTTCTCATTATTTACAAGAAATTGAGCAATTATGTGACAAATTAGTGCTGTTAAATGAAGGCAATCTCATTTATCAGGGCACAGTGCAAGGCATTTTAGAAGACGGGCAAAGTCTGGAACGTTTTTATTTAGATTTTTTAAATAAGGCGGGAAAAACATGTTAATTGCATCGATTATCAAAGAAATGCGTCTATTAAGTCGTGATCTGCATGGTGTTGCCGTATTATTTATTATGCCAATTTTGTTTATGTTAATTATGTCGGCCGCCTTGAGTAACGATAATACGTTAAGCAATCGCTCGGAAATCGTATTGTTAAGTGAAAAAAATCAACTGAATGATGATTTCTTAGCCAAGCTCAAACAAGAAAACCTCGCCGTTAAACAAGCGCCACGGTCAGAATTAACACAATATCAAGCCGAGCTACAAGCGGGTAAGTTTGATTTATTGATTTTAAATCCGAATGAAAAACAGACCGCACTTTCAGAAGAACAAGCCTTGCAGCTTTGGTTAAATCCCAGCGTAGATCGCAGTTGGCTACTGGGTGTGAAAGGTGTGTTGCAAAAGCATTATTCGCAACTGCGTTTAAACGATTATTTGGCAGACAATCACATTACGTTAGAAAATAATAAACGTAAGCCAATCAAAGAGATTCAAAATAAAGTCAATAAAGAACTGGACAGCAAATTCGCGCAAATTAAGGATTACCTTGCGAAAGATTTGTGGCAAGAAATTTATGTAAATCGACAAGGAAAAGAGGTTTCTAAACCTAATTCTGTGCAACACAGTGTCCCGGCATGGCTGATTTTTGGCATGTTCTTTATTATGATCCCGCTTTCCAATGTGATGGCGATGGAACGCCAAACCAACACTCTGACTCGGTTGCGTATGGCGCGAGCTTCTGCATTGAGTTTGATTATTGCCAAGCTAATTCCTTATTTTTTGATCAACCAATTACAATTTGTCGGCATGGTGGCGCTCGGTTATTTTGTGTTGCCTACGCTAGATATGCCTGCGTTTACGCTTTCCGGAAGTTGGTTGCCTTATTTTGTCTTATCCGCTGCAGTAAGCCTTGCCGCACTAGGCTACGGATTGTTAATCAGTGTACTGGCAAGAACGACCGAACACGCCGTCGTGTTGGGCGGTGGCGGTATTATTATCATGGCGGCCATTGGCGGTATTATGGTGCCGGTGTATGTGATGCCGGAAATCATGCAAACCATTGCTCAATTTTCCTCTATGGGATGGGCATTAAGCGGTTTCCAAAATTTATTGTTAAACCAATATCACCTCAGCCAAATTCAACAACCGCTCTATTTATTAAGTGGCTTTGGTGCGATAACGTTACTTTTTGCCACGTTAACTTATCAACGACAATTAACTAAACAAGCGAGATTCTAATGGCTTATCTTTTCACGCTGGAATACCCGGCATTAGAACAAGAACTCAAAAAACTGATTATCCAAGAAACAGAAAAAGACGAATTTGACCCAATGGAAATCAGCGATGATGAATGGCTCTTCGGTGAACAAAGCCGCATTCAGTTGGATTCTTTAGATGCCTTGCAGGTCGTTGTGGCATTACAAGCACATTTTGGCGTGCGATTACAGGGAGATCGTATGGTGCGCAAACACATGATGAACATACACGATCTTGCTGCCTTTATTCGTGAACAACACAAAAAAGCCTGATGAACGTTTATCTCACTGCAGCTTCTGCCAAATTTGCCAATCATCTTGGGCAACGAACCTCTCATATGTTGGGGCAACCGCTTCATTTTCCTTATTTCAACGCGTTTGATGAGGCGTTGCTCTCTCTTGAACAACTCTATACCTATTTTGATGTAGAAATCAACCGCACTTTGCAACTGGCAGGCTGGGATAAAAGCGAATTGAAAAACATCCCCATTTTGCTTGGTTCAACAGCCTATGTGATCAGCGATTGCGAGGCCCGTTTAGCTAATCATCTTCCTTTGCCGGAACAACACAGCCTGGCAGTCATTGCCGATGATTTACGCCGACGTTATCAAACTGAGGTCTTTAGCTTCGCAACCTCTTGCACCTCCTCTGCACAAGCGATGGGATATGCTTACAAAATGCTACAAAACGGTCTGTATGAAAAAGCCTTGGTCATCGGGTTTGAAACATTTAATCGCCTGACATTTGAGCATTTTCAAGCAATGAATTTGTTATCGCAGGACGCACAATATTTGCCGTTAATCCAACCAACAGGCATTGTGCTAGGCGAAGGCATCGGTTGTGTCGCCTTATCTGTTCAACCGAATCCGCAATGCTCTTGTGAACTATTAGGCGTGGTCACGCTAACGGACAATGAAAACCTAACGAACAGTAGCGAGTCCGCATTACGTCACCTGATTCACGCCTGCTTAAACAACGCCAATTTATCTCCCATACACATTGATGGGGTGAAGGTACACGGCGTTGGTGGAAATAGCGATGAAATGGAGCTCCGTGTTTTACAAGACCTCTTCCCGCACTCGCAACAGCTTTCACTGAAAGCACGAATGGGGCACACGCTCGGCGCCAGCGGTGCATTAGAAAGCGCATTTTTGTTCGAGCAATTTAAAAATAATGAGCAAAAGTGCGGTTATTTTTTAAATTATTTCTTAGGCTTTGGCGGCAGCAATATTGCTTGGGTACTTAAGGTGGGGCAATGACGTATTATATTCAGCAAATCCATCACTTCAGAGGCAATCACAAAGATGACAAGTCCTTGCGTCAAGAATTGAAAACCTACGGCGTAGATGCTCGTCGTTTAAGTCGGTTTACGCAACTTGCCTTACTTGGCGCTCTTCCCCTCAAGGCTTATTTAGCAGAAAAAAGTGGGATTTACTTAGGCTCTCCATTTAATTCGCCAAGTAAATTCGACAAAATGTTCCACCAACTGACGGCACAAAATCTGCCAAGTCCGTTAGATTTTATGGCGAACATTAACAATGCGGCGACCTTCCAACTGGCGCAAACCTTACAAATTAACGGAAATTCGCTCTTCTTAGCGGTCAATCAACACACTATTTGGCAACCGCTACAACTGGCATTATTGGATTTAGAACAGAGCACAATACCATCTGCTCTCGTCGGTTGGGTATTAGAAACGGATAATGAGCAACAAGAAGGCGCATGTTTTTGGGTGATATCGAAAGACGCTAAACGTGCGGTCAAAAAATTAGCTGTTTTACCTAGCACGGATAACATGAAAGAGAAGGATTTTTTATCTCTAGTGCAAACGGCACTTTACTAGGTCGTGCGCAGAACCCAACCTTACACATTAACCCTGCCAGCGTTTAAAAATTAACGATGTATTCACACCGCCAAAAGCAAAGTTATTGTTCATGACATAATCCGTGTCAATATAACGGCCATCGCCTTGAATATAATCTAACTTGCCGCAACGCTCATCAATATGATCTAGATTAATGGTTGGTGCGAACCAGCCATCACGCATCATTTCAATGGAGAACCAGGATTCTAACGCTCCACAAGCCCCAAGTGTGTGGCCTAAATAACTTTTTTGTGAACTTAATGGAATGTGACCGAATACGGCTTCTGTCGCGAGCGTTTCTGCAATATCACCTTGTTCTGTTGCCGTACCATGTCCATTCACATAACCAATATTTTCCGGAGATAAACGAGCATCCTTTAATGCCAATTCCATGCAACGTTGCATTGTGTCTTTTTGCGGACGGGTCACATGCGCACCATCGCTATTCGCCCCATAGCCCACGACTTCTGCAATAATATTAGCGTTACGGGCAAGCGCATGCTCCAGCTCCTCGAGGACAAAAATCCCGGCACCCTCACCAATAACCAAACCATCACGATCTTTATCATAAGGACGTGGTGTTTTGTCCGGATTGGCATTATTGCGGCTGGCCGCATATAAAGAATCAAACACATAGACTTCCGACGGGCAAAACTCCTCCGCACCGCCAGCCAACATCATGGGAATTAAACCGTATTTTATTGACTCATAAGCGTAGCCGATACCTTGGCTACCAGAAGAGCACGCACTAGAAGTAGGAATAATTCGTCCGGTCAAACCAAAGAAGATACCGATATTGGCGGCGGCGGTATGCGGCATCATGCGCACATAAGTATTCGCATTAAAACCATCGGATTTACCGGTCATAAGTAATTCAGCCGCATCACGCACATCATTGGTAGAGCCTGTCGAAGAACCACAAGCAACGCCCATTCTGCCGTCCTTTAAATAAGCCAGAATTTCACCGTTTTCATCCAATAACCCGGCATCGGCTAACGCGCGTTCGGCGGCTTCCACGGCAAATTGTGACACCCGCCCGAGGCTGCGTAATTGTTTACGATTCCAATGTGCCGGCGGCTGATAATCGAAAATTTCGGCCCCCAGATTAGCGCCCAACTCAGGATAACGTTCTGCCCATTCTGTTTTTGCCTGTACCGCATTTTGTTTGCGTTGGAAAGCCGCTTTGACAGACGACCATTCCTTACCAAAGGCAGTAACGGCGCCGATTCCCGTAATCACAACTCGTTTCATTAATTTATCTCTTTGACGTCTTCATGGTTTCTAGATGCGTTAGCATAAACCGCCATTCACGGCGATCACTTGGCGGGTGATGTAAGCCGCTTTCTCATCCATGAGAAAATCTACCGCATGTGCCACTTCTTCCGGCTCGCCCATTCGCCCAGCCGGAATCACTTTTAGAATTTCATCAATAGGCACATTTTCATCCAGAATATCCGTATCAATTAATCCCGGCGCCACACAGTTTACCGTAATTTTACGTTTTGCTAATTCCACTGCAAGCGCCTTCGCCGCACCGATAATCCCGGCTTTGGAAGCACTATAATTGACCTGACCACGATTGCCGATTAAGCCCGACACCGATGTAATACAAACAATACGCCCTGCTTTTCGGCGACGAATCATTGGCATCATAATCGGATGTAATACATTGTAAAAACCATCCAAATTCGTACGCAATACTTGATCCCAGTCCTCTTCGGTTAAGGCTGGAAATGCGTTATCACGGGTGAGTCCTGCATTCAATACCACGCCGTAATAAGCGCCGTTCTCTTCCACATCGGCAAGTAGCTTTTCTGCGACCTCCGCACGATGACTGACATCAAACTGCAATACGCGACCACGTTGACCCAATTCACGAACAACCTGCGCAACCTCTTCCGCCTCTTCCAATCGACTACGGCAATGTACCACAATGTCAAAGCCTGACCGTGCCAACTGTAAGGCTATCGCCTTGCCAATACCTCGGCTAGAACCTGTGATTAAAACTGTTTCACTCATATAAATTCCTTAGATTAGATAAAAAGTGCGGTGGTTTTTAGCGATGAATTTACGCTTGCGGTCTGAAGACATTTAACGCGCCTTCCACGATAATCTGTTGACTGTGAGCATCGATTAATTGGCAATCGAACACGCCAAAACCGGAAGCATCTTCAATGGAAAGCTTAATTTGAATACGTAATTTACTGCCCATAGCAATATAAGGCTGATGAATACTTAATTTACGCGAACCCAGCCAGTACCCTAATCCGATGGGTTTTCCGAGTTGCGCACATTTACAGCCATCCCAGGCGGCAACGCCTTGCGCCATAATTTCCGCCCCTAAAAAACTAGGCAGCCTCTCCCCCTGAAGAAAAAGGTTATCCGGTCTAACCTCCATCTCGGCAATCAAAAAATCTGTACCAAAATCAAGAATTTTGTCCAGCATAATCATTTTGCCACTGTGCGGCACCAAAGGTGCAATGTCTGTTATCGGACAGGTTAAATCAGCCATGTCGTTCCCCTAAAATCAATACGGTATTATTTCCACCAAAAGCAAAAGAACTGCTCGCCCCAATACGTTGTGACTTAGCCCACTGACTTTTTTCATGGGTGATATTTATTGTCGGCAATGCGGCATCGGTCTGATGATCCCATAATTGGGCAGGCAACTTACCTGTTGGATTCAATGTACGATCGATAATACCCCATACAATCGCCGCCTCTACAGCCCCAGCTGCACCAAGAGTATGCCCCGTGTAGGGTTTGGTCGTGGTGCATGGCGTATTATCACCAAACACCTGATGAACCGCTAAGGTTTCCATTTGGTCGTTATGTACTGTGCCCGTGCCGTGTAAATTAATCCAACCGATTTCATCCGCTGCTAATTTGGCTGAGTTCAGTGCAGCACGAAACGCAGCAATCGCGCCCTCACCTTCAGGATGCGGAGACGACATATGATAAGCATCGCTACTTGCGCCGTAACCTAACAACGCAATGTTGCTTTCCTCTGATTTTTCTCGTGTCATGATAAAAACAGCGGCGCCTTCACCAAGATTGATGCCATCACGATTAACCGAAAGCGGGTTAGAACGTTTATCGGACAACACGGACAAAGAGGAAAAACCGCTGATCGTGAGAGGTGAAAGTTCATCTACCCCACCGCAAATCACCGCATCACACAAGCCGGCATTTAATAAACGCGCGGCGCTGATTAATGCTTTTGCACCGGAAGTACAGGCAGTAGAAATACCGTAAGTTAGCCCTTCCAAACCATATTGATAAGCGACAAAATCAGCCGGTGCAGAAAAATATTGTTGCTGTTGTTTAAAGGATTCACCTGACCAGTCATGATGTTGTGCCGCATATTTAAACACCGGAATATTTTCATCAACGCCGGTTGTCGATGTGCCAATTACTACGGCAATACGATGTTTTCCAAAACGTTGAATGACCGATACGATCTGATCTTCTATTTGCGCCAAACAATGCCACAGTAATTGATTGTTACGGCTCACATGGATTTCCGGTAAATTCTGTGGGAAAGGACGTAAAGGAACATTCACTTCGCCAAAGACGCGTGGTTTTCCATCTAGCCCATAAATATGAAAAGCACGCTCGGAAAGTTTTAGTGGCGAATCCTCGGCATTCAGTAAATATTGAACATGTCTCTCGATACCTTCACCTAAACTGCTTAGGATTGCCGGTTTGCTTAAATAAAGTGCGGTCATTTTTCTCTTAATTTAGTTCCTCGATTCGCCAATGGCTATGATCCGACAAATCGATTTCAATCATGGATGGCAATTGTCTGATTTGCCATACTTTTTTCTGTTTAACAAAATAATCTGCGCCGTTTGAAATAGGCTGAACAGCGCTAAAATCAAATAAAGGTTGCTGCGGGTTTAACGCCGTAGAAAGGGCGGAAAAGAGCTGACGAGCCTGTTGATTCGGCATAACAAAACCGTCATTTTGCCACCCTTGTTTAGTTAAAATTACTCTCGCTAACGGTGCACCAAGCGGATCCGTTTGCACCCAACGCCATTGTTGTGCATCCATTTGTAAGGTTAACAAACTGGCTTGCTGTAATTGATTTTCAGCCGTCACTTGTTCGACTTTAAAGACTCGAATGCCTTGATGCGCCGGCAACTGTTTTACCGTTGGTAATGTGCTACACGCCGTTAACATGGCAAAAAAGAGAATTAAACAATATTTCATACTTCCTTACCGCAACATTTTAAACGTAATGATAACACTGAATAACACACCAAGACTGACGCTTAAACCAAAAGAGGCAACAGCAGGTGTTGAGCTTAAGCCCAGTAAAACAAAGGAAATGAGCGTTGTGGTCGCCGCCAATAATACCGCAATGTACTTACCGTATAAAGGTTCATTTGCCGTTTGCATATAGGCGGTATAATCAATCCCGATGGCAGACACTAATAACAAGCCGAACATCGTAAATAAACTGATTGGCCAGCCTACCCAGCCGAAAATGGCTATCGTCAACACAATGGCACATAATGGTGGCAATAACATGGTCACCGTCTTTTTCACACCAAAGAAACGCCATAACAATAAACCGGCAAACAAAAATGACATTGCTTTAAGCCAGGCTGCCTGATCACGGGTGGCTTGAAATGCTTGATTCAAATGCGATCGTTTATCCGTCCAAAAGATATCTTGCTGATTGGCCAAATTTTCAAACGGAAAGGCAGATTGACCAACAATCTGCACAATACCGGCAACTTTCTCCGGCAATAAATACCCCAAATATAACGTTTGCCACGCTTGCCCGATTTGTTGTTGCAAGGCAGAAGACAAGGATAAAGGCGTTTCTGTACCTAACGCCAGCAAAGCGGTTTGGATAGTTTCCGGCGGAATCCCTATATCTTGCAACACAGCATAATCTTGCGGTTGGACCGCCGCAGTGAATTGCTGAATGAATTGTTGCTGTTGGTTTGTGGACATAAGCCATTGAGATAAGGCTCGGTACGGAATATTTTGCGCCTCTAGTTGCTGAGTCAAGACAGTCTCTTTTTCCAGTAATTCATCATCATTCTCTGCAAGTACCAAGAAATAACGATTCCCTAAATCAATGCCCGTTAACTCACTGATTTGCTTTGCTTCCATCAGCATTCCCTGCGGCATAGCAACCCATTCGCGAATATCATCGCGCCAACTTGATTGAAACAACCCTGCCGCAACAAAAAGCAAAGCGATACTTTTCGCCAAAATGCCGAATTTATAGTGTAAAAACAGCGTAAAAATCGACCGCACTTTAGGTCGGGAAAGCAAAGGTTTTGCCTGATAATGACGAAATAGTGGCGGCAAAAAGAGCAAGGTCGCTAACATCGCAGCAATCAGCGCTACGGCAGAAAAAAGTGCGGTTTGTTTTAATACCGGAAGTACCGTAAAACCTAACAAGCCATACCCGAGCAAAGTCACCAATAGACTAATCAAAAAGGTAAAACGCAATTTCCGCATGGTCTGAGCGGCGTTCCAAGTAACATGAGAAAGTGAAGATGAAAGCCAATGAAGCGGGAAATCAATGAGCACACCGATTAAGCTGGTACCGATAACAAGGGTTAAAATGTGAATTTGTCCAAATGCGTACACCGTTGCCGTCACGCCACTTAACATACCGGCTAAGATCGGCAAAAACAACCAAAGCACACGAAAGGTTCGAAACGTAAATAGTAACAACAATAAGGTCAGGCTAATGCCCAAAATACTCATGAAAGTGCTTTCTTGTTCTGCTTTCACTTTGGCATGAGCCGCAAATAACGCCGTACCTGCAGCACGCATTTGCCCTTTATTTTCTTCAATTTGAAGACGATTTTGCGCCAAAAGTGCGGTCAAATTAACAGATGGATTAATCAAACTACTCTGTCGCAATACGCCTCGTAACAACACCCATGTTTGATCATTTTCCGTCACATAAAGCATGCCATTTATCGCATTCCATTGAATACGACTTTGTGTTTGTGCCTGAGGCAAGACAAAACGCCCCAACCCTAGCCAATCTTGCTCTAAAGATAATAAATTGCTTTGCGTAAAAGGATTGAGCAATTGTTCCGCATATTGTTGGAAATAAACTTGGGGTGCCGTTAATAACTGCTGACGAATCTCTTGAGGCAAGGTGGCTAAACGTAGGTGTTTGATTTCATTGCGTAACACATCAATATCCGGCTGCATTCGCTCATTCACCTGAGCAAACAACCCACTTTCCCGCCATTGTTGCGCCACAGACGCATTTAATGTAAAGGCGGTTTGCGCATCCGAATGGCCGACCAGCAAAATCACCTGTTGATTGAGTTGTTCTTCTTGATGTTGATCCGCCTTCGCCTGCCAAGACGACCATCCTTGTTCTTGCGGCAATAAAGCGCGCAAATCCGTTTGTAGCCAATGACCTTGCTTCACAGCATAGCCAAACAGCAACAAGGTGATCAGTAAAAATGAAGCATAAAGAAAGGCAAGTGCGGTGGATTTTTTCATCGTTTTTTTATTCCAACGCCGCCTGAGCGAACGCCGTTAACGGTTGGTTTTGCTGAACATTGTCAAAATGAATTTGGGTTTTATCTCCTTGTTTTTCATCTAACACAATGGTTTTCACCACGCTATCACCTTGAATTTCAATATGATTAAAAATCTGTTTCATCAGCAACGAACTTGGGGTTAACGTTAAAGACCAATTTTTCGCTTCACCAACCAGCATTGCATCAAATTGCGTTTTTAACCCGGAAATATCCCCCGATAACAAACCGAGGAACAAACTGATTTGTTCCGCCTGTCCCATTTTTCCATTTGCCACCCATTGCTTTCCATCCCATTGCATAATGCCGTCTTTTTTTACACGGAGCTGATTAGTAAAGGGTTTTTCCATTTGCCATAAAAGCCCTTTTTGCGCCAATAAGACAAATTTACCTTGGGTGGTAATTGGCTTATTTAAAGATTTCAGAAAACGCTGTTGGGTAAAATCACCTTGCACGTTTTGCGGGGTTTGCAACAAAGTAATAAGTTCATTTTCAGAAAATGCCCAAGTCAACGGACTCAACCACAATAAACAAATAGTCAATAAAATACGCATTATGCCGTCTCCCGTTGGAAAGTCGGGTGATTTTCCACCGCACTTCGCCAACAAGGCGGTGTCTGCAGCTGCATCTCTCCGCTTTTAATTTCTACGGCCACTTGCGTTGTGCTACCTGCAGTGAGTTTCTCATTCGTTGCAATATCACGAATAATATAATCAATGCGAATGCAGGTTTCATATTCCACCAACGAAAGCTCCACACGAATTTTTTGGCGAAACAACGCCGGTTTCACATATTTCAAATTCAACTGGACGATAGGCCAACCGTAGCCTTTTTCTTTCATCACATCATAGGTGTAATGAATTTCGTCTAAAAAGGCACAACGCGCCATTTCCAAATATTTCACATAATGCCCATGCCACATAATATTCATAGAATCCACATCAAAAAACTGGATTTCATATTCAGAGGCATGGTGACAATAAACGTCTTTTTTCTTTCTTAACATTTTAATCATCTTCCCAAAAATCGTAAAAATTAAACCAATACAAGGGGTTTTCGGCACATTCTTTCGCTAATAAATCCGCATAGCGTTGCATTGCCTGTTCAATATTCTCAGCTCGTTGCTTTCCGTGCCCCTCGATAGGGCCGGAAAAATGACGCAATTTTAAATGATAGTCGCCCCATTTTTTTAAGCAAAAGACCGTATTAATGGGGGCTTTCAGTAAACTTGCCATCAGCCATACACCTTGTGGAAAGGAAGCTTGAGCACCTAAGAAATCCACTTTTTGCGTTTTATCGCCGCGTACCGGCACGCGATCGGCCGCAATCGCAATCCACTCACCACGCTCAAGCCGTTCATGTAGCTCCAACATTTTTGCCGCATCCAAATCTTCTACTTGAATTAATGGTAAGGAAGTGGCTCCTGCCTTTTCGAGAGATTCATTAAAGGCTTGTGCATGACGGTTATGCACCAAAATGTTTAGCTTAAAATTGCTATGATTTGGGTTATCGACCAACGCACGACAAATCTCGATATTGCCAAAATGAGAACAAACCAGAATTTGTCCACGACCTCCTGAACGAATCGCTTGATAGACGTTATCCGTGTCATCATCAATTAAATCGGCATAACGAATTTTTTTCTGCCAGACGGCGAAACGATCCGTGATCGCCTCACCAAAGGCTAAAAAATGACAAAACACGGGATAACGGGGCAAATTAACCTGAGGAAAGGTTTGTTGGAGTCGTTGTTGATAGCGACGAATATTACGTCGAGCCTTTTGAGACGTCAGGAAAAAATAGCTCACTACAAAAAAAGTGACCAGTTTAATGACCCACAACGGGCAGTATTGCACAATAAGACGAGTTAAATTTAAGGAGAGCTTACTCCCGCGCTCATTTTGCTCTGCCCAATGTTGAGAGCTCATACTTTACGCCCCGTCAATACTCGTGCCAACATACCGAAAAATAAACGGCTGTGCATTTTACTGATGCCCCAGTTATCTGCAAAGCCACGGAAATGAGATATGCCGTTCTGTTGATAACGCACCGGCGTATCAACCCAAATTAAGGGGATTTGATGCCAATGGGCTTTCACCACAATATCGATATCGAAATCCATACGATTTCCTAACAACTCCACTTCCATTAAATCCAAAATCGGCGCTAAAGGATAAAGACGAAAACCACACATGCCATCTTTAATATCAAAAGAAAGCGTATGAATAGCATTCCAAAAATCTGTAATTTTACGTCCGTATAAACGCGCTTTCGGTGCATCCTCGCCATAAATCGGTTTACCGCAAATAAGTGCGGTCGGATTTTTTTGCATTTCGAGCAACATTTTTGCCATATCTGGAAGGTGATGCTGACCATCGGCATCCACCTGAATACCATGCGTGAACCCCATTTCAGCCGCTTTCATGAAGCCGATTTTCATTGCCGCACCTTTGCCCCCGTTAGTCGGGCAGTAATGCACAAAAACGTTAGGTATATGTTGCAATGTTTTTAAGACATCCACGTGAGTTTCGGCAGAGCCATCGTCGACAATCAACACCGGGAGATGTTGTTTCAACACCTGCTGAACGACATGTCCTATCGTATTGGAATGGTTGTAGTGAGGAACAATGACAATGACCTTGTTCATAGACCATCCTCTTTTTCTGCTAAAAAGGCTTGTTCAAAGTCAGGCTTACTAATTTTAGATTGGCTATTACGAGGCAGTGTTTCCACAAAGCGCCAAAAACGAGGCAACCCTGCATGTTCTTGAGTTTTCATTAGAAACTGACGTAACTGACTCACTAGGGCACGTCGTCCACGTTGTCGATAGGATTGTATACCATCGGGGTTTAACGCAACCCAAGCCGCCGGTCGGAAATGCACCGGATGCTGTGCGATATAGCAATCCGCCACCCAAGGATGTCGCAATAAATCCTGCTCGATGTTCACCAATGAAATACGCTTGTCACCAAACTTCACAATGCGATCAATCCGCCCTAATAAATGAAATTTGTCTTCAAATAATTCCGCACCATCTGCCGTTTGCTCCCGTTGATTTAGCCAAGCAGAATCAACCCATAAGGCGCCTTCGGTATTCAGTCCGACCTTAGTCATTGCAGTCGGCTGCCACAAACCATCATCGGCACGGAAAGCAATTGCGCCGGTTTCCGTGCTGCCGTAGCACTCAATCACATCAACCTTCAATTGTTGCCGAATAGCATTGCCGGTATCTGTCGGTAACACACCGCCGGAGGAAATCATTCCTAGCAAAGGGCATTGATGTAACTTCGCATCATCCAGGTTTAAGCGGGTCAAAAGCATTGGGCTACTAATCCAAATACTTGCCGGTGCAACAAAACTTTCTTTAATCAAATGTCCGGGATAAGGCTGTTGTTGACGTGCAATCGTCCACCCCATAATAAGCGGTAACATAATACGGTATGAAAGGCCATAATGATGTTGCACAGAAACGCTAGATACTAAATGAATATGATTCCCCTGCGGGAAAGGAAGAGATTGATGGATGGCTTCCGCCTCTAACCACATTTGCCGAGCTGTTTTGACCAATATTTTCGCCTGTCCGCTACTGCCTGAGGTTTTTAGCCAAATTTCCGTGGAATGATGGCAATCAAAGTGCGGTAGGTTTTCAGGGAATTTTTTTTCAATACCGTAATGATTAAACAGAGTGTCATCAAACAGAAAATCCGCATTTTCTTTGATCCATTGTTGATTTTCCGAAAGCAAATTAGGAGGAAGTAAAATACGCGTACCGGAATGAAAACACGCCAGCATAGCACATGCAAACGATGCCGCATCATCAAACCAAAAAGCAACCGATTTAATCTGTTCTTGCTTTAATTGTGCTGAAATTTGCCATGCTCTTGTTAGAAAGTCTTGCCATTGCCAGTCAGGATGGCGGGCAATTAGTGCATTAGGATCCCGTAGATTATTCATAATGTTTTTTTACTTTTTGTCTGACCAACCATTCACCGGCCATCACAATCGCCATAATGCAATAGGAAATCACACCGGTGTAGAGTGCCCAAAAATCATAATATTCCAATCCAATGGCTGTGGCAGTAATCAAGATATTTACAATAAAAACCCCACACCATAGTTGGGTGACTTTTCGGGTATAACGAACACCATGCTCATTTAAATCCGGTGTTTGAAGACGCGCTAAACGCTCAACCACAGTTTGCCCACGCAATAGGCTCCCACCAAATAACGAAAGCATTAACACGTTAATGACGATAGGGTACCAAAACATGGTTTCAATGGAGCGGGTTAGCGCCACCACGGCTAAAATAAACGCCATACACCAGGCAAAATAACGTTGCCCCTGCTGTTGAACAGCCCCTTTAAACGCCCAAAGCAGCGCCATAATCCAAGGTAAATGAAACAGCATTTGCTGATTATCGGCGAATAGCCACAGTATCGGATAAGCGATACCGGTTAACGTCAGTAAAAGGTTGATAATAATCTTAATAATATTCACAAGAGGCAACACAATTTATGAGGCAAACAAGTGATAACATGATTAACGATACGATAACACTGCGACGCCGCTACAGCACATATCATTTTCTACTTTCAGTTGGAAAGTGACTTTATCCCGTTTCTCGGCGACGTTTAATTCAAGAGAAAAACAGTCATTCGGACGTAAGAATTTTTGGAATTTCAATTTATCCAAACGGCTAAATTCAACATCCTGCGCTACCAACGCTTTAATCTTGTCACTAATCCATTGCAATTCAATTGCGCCCGGCACTAAAGGGAAATTTGCAAAATGATCTTTAAGATACAACAAATCTAATGGCACTTTGCCGGTTGCCTGATAATGACGCTTAGTTTGCTGTTCGGTTAACCAAATCGGTTCACGCTTTGGCTCAATACAAGTGCGGTTAAATTCCAGTTTGTTTATTTTAGATTGGCTATTGCGCGGCAATTTATCCGTAAAACGCCAAAAACGTGGAATCGCCGTCTTATCCTGTGTTTCAGCCAAATAGGCTTTAAGTTGATCTATCAAATGACGTCGACCATTCTCTCTTAAAATTTCAATCCCTTGTGCATTTAAGCCGACCCAAGCAGCCAATCGAGGTTGTTCAGGATGTTGCGCAATATAGCAATCCTCAACCCAAGCATGTTGGTTTAACTTGGCTTCAATACCGGCTAATGAAGTACGTTTATCACCGATTTTGACAATACGATCACTACGCCCTAATAAACGGAATCCACCATCAAGAAACTCCACCACATCTGCCGTTTGCTCACGTGTCGAAAGCCAACATCCCTCAATCCATAGTGCGCCATCTTCATTACAGCCTAAACGACTATTCGGCAAGGTTTGCCATAAATGAATATCATCACGAATCGCAATCGGGCCGGTTTCCGTACTGCCATAAATTTCAATGACAGGCTGCTGCAATAAATGGCGCATTTGTTCTGAAGTTTCTTCCGGTAATGCGCCACCGGAAGAAATCACACCGACGATATTTTTCGGCATTGTCGTATTAAACCAGTCAATACGGGTTAGCATGGCAGGACTACTGACGATCACTGTCTGTTCGGTATTCCGTGTTTCAGCAAGCATACATTCCGGATAAAATTGTTGCTTACGCCCAATTTGCCAGCCATTGACCAAGGACATCATGATGTGTACGGTTAAACCATAAATATGTTGAATACTGACCGTACTAATAGCCGTCACATTATTCTCTGCTTTAAACGGCAAGGCTTCCGCCAAGACTTCCGCACCAAGCCACATTTGCTCTGCGGTTTTAATGATTGTTTTTGCCTCACCGGTACTGCCGGAGGTTTTCAGCCAAATTTCCGTTTGGTTGTCATAATCAAAGAGCGGTCGATTTTCAGCGTGTTTTTGACAAGACTGTTGTGCACCAAAATCATCAAAATACACTGCCAAGGAAGAGTGAATCTCTACATCGGTTAGCCACAAATCCGCATGAGCACTCACCCACGCTACACTTTCTTGCGTAACATTCGGCGGGAAAAACACCCGCACTTTGGCATGCCAAGCGGCTAAAAGCGTACACGCCAATTTGGCACCGTCTTCCAACCACACTGCAACAGCTTGAATCTGACGGCGTTGAAATTCTGCGGACATTTGATACGCTTTTTGTTCGAAATCTGAATAGCACCATACAGGGTCGAGTGCAATTAGATCGGTTGGGGCATATTTACGCATTATTGAACGCTCTGACTAATTTTTAGCACTGCTTTGACCACATCATCTACGGTACGGACATTACGAAAATCTTCCGCTTGCAATTTGTGGCCTGTTTTACGTTTAATGTGATCGATCAAATCAATCGCATCAATGCTATCAATTTCTAAATCTTCATACAGATTGGTTTCCGGCTTAATTCTTTCCGGTTCGATTTCAAATAAAGACTCAAGCGCCTCAGTCAATAAATCTCGAATTTCTTGTTCGGTCATATTACGCCTCACCTTTTTGACTACGAATAAAACTTGCCAAGGTCGCTACACTTTCAAAGTGATTACGTACTTGGGTTTGTTCACTATCCAGCTGTAAATGAAATGTTTTTTGCACCGCCAAACCTAGTTCAAGCGCATCAACAGAGTCCAACCCTAAACCATCATCACCAAAAAGTGCGGTGTCATTTTCAATATCTTCAACACTGATATCTTCTAATGCCAAACTATCAATAATTAATTGTTTAATTTGCTGTTCCAGTTCCATTTTTGTTGTCCTTTGTGTGTAAATTAAAATAATCTTCTAAATATTTAGTCAATCGACGAGAAGCCATTGGTAAAGATTGGGTTTGTAGCCAGTCTTGAGGGTCAATATCCTCCCCAACAATAAGCTCATATTGAATGCGTGTTTTCGGAATTTGATACCACGGTTGACCTTTTTTCAAATTTAACGGAAACATTCGAATCACGACTGGTGTAATCACTTTAGCACTACGTAAACCGATAGATACCGCACCTCGGTTAAGGTTAACCACCCCATCCCAACCGGTTCGCGTTCCTTCTGCAAAAAGCAATAAGGCTTGTTCTTTGAGTACCTCATCGCTTTGTTCAAGTAATTCGACAGACTCCGTATTAGGTAAAAAACCACAGGCTAATATCTGATTTCGCATGGTAGGGTTATTTAATAAATCTTTTTTAACAATACAGTTGAGCGTTGGCACTTTACTTAAAATTAATACCACATCCAGTAAAGAAGGATGATTAGGCAGTATTAATTGTCCAGGACGACCAAGCTTTTCAAACCCCTTATAACTAACTTGCAACAAACCAGCAAAAGATAAATAGCGAATAAAGTAATTCCAAATCCGACCAACAAAACGGCGTGTTTTTAGCTGGCTTTGTAGTGCATGGCTTTTACTAGTAAGCATATAAGGGTATAAAACTAATTGAAGCATGCCCCCTGCGATCCCCCAAAAGAAAAAACCCATTGCCGTCCCAACAAATCGCCGAAACCAGTCTAATTTTTCTGCCATGCCCAAACACCTCCCGTACTATTTGGCGTTTGCCATTGTGTGCAGTTTAAATGCTGATTTTTAACCCATTCTAAGGCTGAATCTAAAACAGGCTCCATTTCAAAAGCGCTATTAGAAAGACTTAATTGGTATTGTTCCCCGGCTTCCACCACCAATGCCAACGCATAACTAAAAGGCTGACGCATAACCGGATGAGCGTTGTATTCCAGGGCAAGAGGTGATTCTGCGACAACCACAAGAACCTGCTTTTCACCTTCCCGTAACAGGAGATAGGCCTCCAATAATGCAATCTCCAAATTGTCTTTGTTAGCAACCAGCGCTGTGGTTTCTGCTTTCACTTGACGCAATTCAGACCATTGCCCGATTAATGCATTGTGTACTGACAAACTGAAAGAGGTTGGAGATACATCCCCTTCCGTTAATAAAGCATGCCACAAACTAAAGTTGCGATTAATTTCACTATTTGCTGACGCATAAACCACCGGTAAATTGTTTTTCTCCTCAACCAGATTCCAAGCTGCCTCAAAAATTAAACGGGCGGAATCGCTTAAACGGCGACGTTTTAATGGCGCTAAAAACTCAAGTTTAGGAACAAAATCAGGAAAACTTCCGCTATTTTGTTGCCAATGCGCATATCCTAGCGCCCAATCATTGTTGGATAATGTCTTATTACAAACAATGTTCCACGCTGAAATATTGCAAGAAAACTGACAAATAGTCTTAGTCATTATAGTTTATTGAAAGAGTTGGTTAATCATTAAATCCGTTTGACCTTGTAAACCAACCTGATCAACACGTTCTTTCTCATCACCGCGACGTTTATACGATAATGATCCCAAAGATTGTTTTGTTCCCATCTCTTTCAATTCAAATTTAGCACGAGCAATAATATGATTATTTCCTCTCACGTTAAAAAATAAAACGTGATCACAATCCGCTTTATTTCTCATTAATTCAGCTGAAATATTTTTATTTTTTAAGCTACGAGTTAACGCATCAATAAAATGATCTGGTGCGGCTTTAACGCTCCCTTTTAAGCAAACATGTTTAATATTCTGACCTGCGCTAACAGGTTTCAAATCAGTAACACCAGAGGAACAAGCTGTCAAAGAAAAAACAGCAAAACCGACACATAACAAGAATTTTTTCATAAAATAACCCACTTAATGAAATTTAAAATATCAAAATTAAAATTCCACCAATTCTACCTACCCGACCTAACTAAAGCAATCGCAAGACAATAAGAAAGATGATATCGTCAAATAATTGAAAATATTCATTCATAAAATAAAAAAGGCATAGGTTGACTATGCCTTTTTCTTTACAAAACACGGTAAAAAATGACCGCACTTTTAACAATGCAACGACAACAATGCCGATAAATCCGACATTTCTACCGTTGGTAACAGACGAGCATCGCTGAATTGGTAAATATGCTTTTGGGTTAAGTTTAACCAAACTGCTTGGCAGCCGGCTTGAATGGCGCCTTGCACGTCTGTTTGTAAATTGTCGCCTACATGCAACAGTTGGTGTGGCGAAATATTGAAATGCCGGGCGGTCTGTCGGAATAAATCCTCATGAGGTTTAGCTCTGCCATGCTCACCGCCGCGTAATGTTAAATCAAAGTGGTGAAAGCCAATACGCGCTGGTTCTACGTTGCCGTTAGTCATCGCCACAAGTTTATAGTGTTGTTTGAGTTGTTGTAGAATCTCGAAACTCTTTGTCGGTACGTCAATTTGATGGCGCCAGTGTAAAAAATACGACATGGCTTTTTCAGAAATAGCGGAAATGTCCACCGCACTTTTTTGTCGTTTTGCTAATAGCGCTTGTAAACTTTGCGTTCGCCATGCGGTAACATTTTCTTGTAGGAGAGGATTTTCTCGCCCAATCGTTTCTTTCCAAAACACCCATTCGGCATATGTCACGCCTTGAACACCGTCATATTGGCGTAAAAATGCCAAAAATTCACTTTCCGCTTTAATCATCACCTGTGAGTTATCGTATAAGGTGTCATCCAAATCAAAACTGATCACCTGAAAAGGCTGTAAAGTGCGGTAAAATTTCATGACGTTTCTCTTATTTTTTCCGTTTGGCTCGCGGATGCGCCGCATCATACACGTCTGCTAAATGTTGGAAATTTAAGTGCGTATAAATTTGCGTTGTCGATAAATGACTATGTCCGAGCAATTCTTGCACCGCGCGTAAATCCGAACTGGCTTCCAACATATGGGTGGCAAAAGAGTGGCGGAGTTTATGCGGATTCAAATGGCTATTCAACCCTTGTCGAATGCCCCAGCGTTCCAAGCGCATTTGAATCGTGCGCGTGGACATACGATTCCCCAACTGACTAACAAACAACGCATCGTCTTTTGGGTTAAATAACAACCGCACTTTGAGCCATTGTTGAATCGCATGGGAAGCATAACGCCCCAGTGGCACAATGCGCTCTTTGTTCCCTTTACCAATCACCCTTACTTCACGCACGCGAAGATTAATGCTGTTTAAGTTCAATCCTTGCAATTCCGACAAACGCAAACCGGAGCTGTAAAACAATTCAATCATGGCGCGATCGCGGATATCAATGGGCTCTTTGCTGTCATTAGCAAGTAATAGCTGAATTTGATCCCTATCGATGTTTTTGGGTAAATGTTTGGGTTGCTTAGGCGCGGAAACGCCCACGGCCGGATTCACCTTGAGCTGCCCTTGATACACCAAATAACTCAAAAAGCGGCGCAACGCAGAAAGGCGTAACGCCAAGCTTTTTTCTTTTAAGCCATCTTGTTTACTGCTTTGTGCCAACACATAGCGCACGACACTTAGTGTGACTTGTTGCCATTGTTGAATTCCGGCATCCTGCAAAATGGCGATAACGCGCACCAACTGATGCTGATAGTTGGTCAGCGTATGAGGACTCACTTGACGTTCAATGCGCAAATAAGTCAGGTATTTTTGCAGTTCATTTTGCATCGCAGATGATCGACCATTAGAGATAAATCACACCGTCATAGACGTGGGTAGCGCTACCGGTCATATACAGCGGATGCCCTTCGCCTTGCCATTCAATCAGCAAACTGCCGCCGGGCAAATCCACCTGCACTTCATTGTCCAATACGCCTTGCATAATACCCACAGCGACCGCCGCACAAGCACCGCTACCGCAGGCTTGGGTTTCGCCCGCGCCGCGCTCATGTACGCGTAATTTAATATGTTTGCGGTTCACCACCTGCATAAAACCGGCATTCACCCGTTCAGGAAAACGCTCATGGTTTTCGAGTAATGGTCCGAGCTGCGCTACGTTAGCCGTGTGAATATCATCCACCTGCACCACACAATGGGGATTTCCCATGGATACCGCGCCACAGAGTACCGTTTGAATTTCCGTGCGCAGAATATAATTTTTCTCGAATTTATTGGCGGTAAACGGAATTTTATTCGGCTCCCAAATGGGTTCGCCCATGTTCACACGCACATTGTCGTCTTCTTTGACGGTTAACACCATTTTGCCGTTTTGTGTACTGACGGCGATATCTTTTTTGTTGGTTAAACCTTTAAGCGTGACAAAACGGGCAAAGCAACGGGCACCATTACCACATTGCGCCACTTCACTGCCGTCCGCATTAAAAATACGATAATGAAAATCCAATTCGGGATCATAAGGCGGTTCCACCACCAACAGCTGATCAAAACCAATGCCACGATGACGATCGGCTAAACGTTTAATGGTGTCGGCGGGAAAATAAACGTTCTGCGTAACCGCATCCACCACCATAAAATCATTGCCGAGCCCGTGCATTTTAGAAAATTGCATGTGTATCCTTAAAATCGTTTAAATCATGCCAAGCATTATAATCAGCCCTATCCTTTGAGTAAATCTATTGCTTCTACGCTAAAAAAATGCGAGGAACACAAGGCTAAAAAACGCCGTAAAAAGAAACCGCACTTTGCCAAGCAAAAGTGCGGTCGTTTTAGAAGGTGTTTTTAATCTGTGTGCCCACTCAAGAAGCCACCGCTTTGGTGCTGCCATAATTTGGCGTAGAGACCGTTTTGTACGAGCAATTCGGCATGGGTACCTTGTTCCACGATTTGTCCGTGATCCAACACAATCAGACGATCCATCGCGGCAATCGTGGATAAACGGTGAGCGATGGCGATAACGGTTTTGTTTTCCATCATTTTATCCAAACTTTCTTGAATCGCCGCTTCCACTTCGGAATCCAGCGCGCTGGTGGCTTCGTCCAATAACAAAATCGGTGCATCTTTCAACATCACGCGGGCAATGGCGATACGTTGACGTTGCCCACCGGAAAGTTTCACGCCACGTTCACCAACGTGCGCATCATATCCCTTGCGTCCCTGTGCATCACTTAAAAACGGAATAAAATCCGCCGCTTCTGCACGCGCCGCCGCATCAAACATTTCCTGCTCGGTGGCACTTGGTCTGCCGTACACGATGTTATCACGCACAGAACGGTGCAATAACGACGTATCTTGCGTCACCAAGCCGATTTGACTGCGCAGGCTTTCCTGTTGCACGTCCATGATATTTTGCCCATCAATAGTAATGCTACCTTGCTGCGCTTCATAAAAGCGTAAAAGCAAATTCACAATGGTAGATTTCCCCGCGCCGGAACGCCCAATCAACCCCACTTTTTCACCCGGTTTAATGGTTAAATTAAAATGGCTCAACAAAGGTTTTGCCGGATCGTAGGCAAAACTTAGGTCGTTAAATTTAATCTCTCCACGCGTGACCTTTAACGGTGGGCAATTCGGTTTATCCAAAATGGTCTGCGGCTTGGTCAGCGTATTCATGCCGTCATTTACCGTACCGATATTTTCAAACAAGCGTGCCGATTCCCACATAATCCAACGGGACAAACCATGAACACGCAATGCCATCGCGGTGGACGTGGCAATCGCGCCGACACCGACCAACCCTTGTTGCCATAGCAGTACACCAATGATCGCCGTACTTAAAATCAGCACGACATTATTGATGTAGGTTAAGCTGTCTAGCGAGGTTGCCAAACGCATTTGGGCATGTACCGTGACCATAAATTCTTCCATGGAACGCTTAGCGTAACCCGCTTCACGAGCACCATGAGAAAACAATTTTACGGTAGCAATATTGGAATAGGCATCGGTGATTCGCCCCGTCATTAATGAACGGGCATCTGCCTGACGTTGAGCCGTTTTGGAAAGACGGGGAATTAACAAACGCAAAATGGTGATAAACAGCACAATCCAAACGAAGAAAGGCACGAGGAACCAACTATCCAATGATGCCAACACTAAGCCTGAGGTCACAAAATACACCACCACATAAACCAACATATCGGCGATCGTCAGCACCGTATCACGCACCGCTAAAGCCGTCTGCATGACTTTGGCAGACACCCGTCCGGCAAATTCGTCTTGGTAAAAACTTAAACTTTGTCCCAACATCAGACGATGGAAATTCCAACGCAGGCGCATCGGAAACACGCCTTGTAAGGTTTGCAGACGCACGGAGGAGGCTAAAAACAACCAAATAATGCTGAAGACTAACAAGCCGCCCATCCCCATGAGTAAATGGCCTTTTTCTTGCCATAATGTTACTGGGGTATAAGCCCCCAACCAATCCACCAACAAGCCCATGAATTGGAACAACATGGCTTCCATCACGCCGTTACCAATCGTCAGCACCGCTAACAACAAAATCCAGCCTTTCATGCCCTCAATACTCGACCAAATAAAGCGGAACAAACCGTTTTCCGGTGTTTTCGGCGATTGGTCGGGATAGGGGTTCAAGCGATTCTCAAACCAACTAAAAATTTTATGTAACATATCATCTTTCCTTAAAAACAAAGGGCAACCTTATTCGATGTTGCCCACAAACTGCGGCATATTATAGCCTAAATTGTCTTCAACCCATACTAAAGGGAGACACGTTTACGGTATTGACTTGGACTCATACCGTAAGCACTTTTAAAAGCCTTGCTAAAATGCGCTTCCGATTGATAGCCCACGTCCAACGCCACCGCCAATACACTTTTCTTGCTTTGGTTTAATAATAACGCCGCTTGTTGAAGACGAAGCTGAGTTAAAAATTTACCCGGTGCCATACCGATTTTTTGCTGAAACACCCGCATAAAATTCGCACGCGACATTGCCGCCAACTCGGCCAAAGAATCCATATTCCACGCTTGTTGCGGTGCGCTTAATAACTGTGCCAACACATGACTCAAGCGTTTATCTTGCAACCCCGCCAACACCCCTTGATTGAACTGAGTTGATTGCAATCCGTGGCGCAAAATATAAATAAACAGCACCGTGACCAGTGAATCAATCAAAGATTTCGCCCCACTTTGCGTTTTGTCCGCCTCCTGTTGTAGCACCTGAATCAATGCTAACAACGGCGTATCATGCAAAGACAAATGCAAATATGTAGGCAACGCCTCTATTAACAACGACGGACGACTGTAATACAACATGCCGCAAAACATTTTCAAATCCGGGGAATTCCGCCCAATATGATAAACCTTAAATAAATCCGTCGGCTTTTCTTGCGGTGTTGCCAACATTGGCGCTGTTTTCATTGCCGCCTGTTGCGTTTGACTGGCGATCACGTGCGGTCGATTTTGCGGAAGAAAAAAGACATCGCCGGCTTGCAAATGAATCTGTTGATTTTCCAAACTCAACCAACAATTCCCTTGTTCAATCAAATGAAAAATGCCGACATATTGATTTTCACCAACGTCCTGCTGCACCTGCCAATCACCCTGAAATAAACAACGGACGTTCACTTCTCCGCTGACCTGTGCTAACTGAATAAGTTTATCTAAACAATCCATAATGAGATTTTAAGTATAAAAGTTAAGACGAATTGGCAAGTATGATACAAGAATTTGCCTATAATTTGTTCCGAAATTCAGAACACATTTACAACATATTTAAGGAGAACAAGATGTTTGCAGATTGGAAAAATGATGTTGCCCATGTAAAAAAATCATTCGGCGAATTAGGTAAAAAACACCCGAAAATGTTACAAGCCTACGGCGCACTAAGCGCAGCGGCGGCAGAAGGCGACGTGTTGGATGCTAAAACCCGCGAATTAATTGCCCTTGCAGTGGCCGTCACCACGCGCTGTGAAAGCTGTATCGGCGTACACGCCGCGGAAGCGGTAAAAGCCGGTGCAACCGAAGAAGAAGTAGCCGCAGCCTTAGCGATGTCAATCGCACTCAATGCCGGCGCAGCTTACACCTATTCTTTACGCGCATTAGAAGCCTATAATACGCAGAAAGACTAACTTCATTTATTAGGAACTTTATATCATCGGCACCTTTTATAGGTGCCGATTTTTTTATAAAAAACAAGATGAAAAACCACCGCACTTTTACGGCAAGAGAAGGTCTTCCATTTGTTTAACCACCTCTTCCACTTCAATTTCCGCCATTAAATTTTGCCCTTTTAACTTGGTTGCCCAAGGCAATTGCGCTGAAGGTTTGCCGTATTCTTTTTGTGCATTTTGTTCATACACGGAAACCACATTATCTAAATTGTTGTAAGGTCCGGTGCGGAGCGGATTATGGTAGGCATACAGTCCGATAACGGGCGTCCCTTGTGTTGTAGCAATATGCGCCGGACCGGAATCCGGTGAAATCACTAAATCTACTTCACGAATTAATGCGGTAAGTTGAGTTAAAGATAACTTGCCAGCCACATCTACAAACTCAAAATTGCATAAGGTTTTTATTTCCTCAATCATCGCCAATTCACGTGGCGCGGGTGAGCTGCATAAAATCACATTGATATCATGTTGATGTGCCCAATTTGCCACTGCAGCATAACGTTCCACCAGCCAGTCTTTTTCTTTTTTGCTGGAACAAGGTGAAATCAGCAGATTTTTGCGATGTGGATCAAGATATTCTCGTACGACCGTTAAATCTGCCTCCGTCACCAGTAAATCCCACTCAGGCTGAGACGAGGGGACACCAAGATAGTCAGTAAATGCCATAAACCCGTCTAATACATGCGGCTTAGCAGGATCATGAATTCGTTGATTCGTAAACAACCACTGCCCTTCTCGTGCCCGTTGCTTACCGAAACCAATACGGTATTTCGCATGGATTCCGAGAGATAAAATGGAAGCTCGAAAGGCTGTTTGCATATTCAAAAGTGCATCAAACCGACGATGTTTCAATTGCCGCCATAAATTCCACACACCACGCCAACCGCTCTTTTTATCGTACACAATAAATTCAATGCCCGACACATGGCGAAATAACTGCGCTTCCGTTTTACCAATAATCCACGTAATTTGGGTGTTCGGCCAATAACGTTGAATATGTTGCACTGCCGCTAACGCATGACAAACGTCACCGATAGCGGATAAACGTAGAATGCAGAGAGATTGAGGTGCTTGGGAGAAAAGTGCCATGGGGATTTGTTATCTCGGTTAAACTTGGGAATCGGCTTATTTTAAAGTAGAATGCGTCTATCCGCTATCTCATTTTCATCACTTAAAATGCTTGAATTTCAACTCAAAAACGACTTTTTTCTCTTTAATTTTGATCAACCGCTGGCAAACCAAGATCTGTTTTTTAATCCAACATTTTGGCAACAACACAATCGCATTATCGGCTCCGCCAAAGGGCGTGGTACTACGTGGTTTCTCCAAACCGCAGATTTATTTGGCGTAAACACGGCATTACGACATTATTATCGTGGTGGCTTGTGGGGAAAAATCAACAAAGATCGTTATCGCTTCAACGATTTGAACCATACTCGTAGCATGGTGGAATTCAACTTACTCAATCAATTACATCAAGCTGGTTTACCGGTGCCGAAACCGATTGGGGCTCGGGTGCATAAGGGGAATTTAGGCATTTGTTATCAAGCCGATTTATTAAGTGAAAAAGTAGAAAATGCCCAAGATCTGACCGCACTTTTACAACATCACGCCCTTGAACCCAAACAATGGCAACAAATCGGCGGGCTTATTCGCCGCTTACACGATTTGCAAATCTGCCACACGGACCTGAACGCCCACAATATTCTGTTTCAACAAAACGAAAGCGACAACCAATTCTGGCTCATCGACTTCGATAAGTGCGGTGAAAAATCCGGAAGTTTTTGGAAAGACGCAAACTTACAACGATTACATCGTTCTTTTACTAAAGAAGTGGAACGAATGCATATTCAGTTTAATGAGCAGAATTGGCGGGATTTACTCGAGGGATATTCAAGCTAAGGAGAAAATGCTAGTGCAGGCAAAATACATGCACTAGTGACATAGTAAGTTACAGATACCTACGCACCTAACTCTCGTTTATGCTGCAACGCCTTTAACACGGCTGGCGGAACAAGTTGGCTCATGTCGCCGTTATGAAGATAAATTTCACGAATCATCGTAGAAGACACATAAGACCATTGCTCGACCGGTGGGAAAAATAGGCTCTCAACACCATGCGTCAACAAACGGTTAAGATGGGCTAACTGAACTTCATATTCAAAATCTGTCGTACTGCGCACACCGCGAATAATCGCTTTGACATGATATTCCGCAATGGTGTCCGCCAATAAATTATTAAACCCAATCACTTCCACATTTGGCAAATGCGCTGTTGATTGACGTACCAACTCTACCCGCTCCGCCAAACTGAATAACGGTTTCTTACTTGGGCTTTCGGCTATGGCTACCAAAACGTGAGAAAAAAGCACCGCACTTCGCTCAATAATATTTAAATGCCCATTGGTTAAGGGGTCAAAAGTACCGGGATAAATTACCGTTGTCATTTAGTTTGCCTCATTCAAATAAGGTTTTAACAAATCCATCACTCGTTGCAACGCACCGCGATTTTCATTTAGTACTGCATAACCCGCATTACCATAACGTTGGCTAAGCGTCGGTGATTCTAAAAACTGTGCGACAGCTTCTGCCACGGCTTGAGGACTTTCTTCCGTCATTAACACACCTTGACGCGCTTCCAACTTTGCAAATATTTCAGGAAAATTAAAGGTATGTTTACCACTAATCACCGGCAATTTAAAGGCTAACGGCTCCAACGGATTATGTCCACCATGAGCCACCAAACTACCACCTACCAAGGCGACATCTGCCATGCCATATAGCAACATCAGCTCACCCATACTATCACCGAGCAACACTTGGGTTTCTGCCTGCGGCGCCAGATGAGTACTACGACGAATATAATTAAAACGTTGTTGTTCAATAAGCTGTGCAACGGAATTAAAACGTTCAGGATGACGAGGGACTAAAATCAGTAATAAATCGGGAAAACGCTGCAGTAAAGTGCGGTGGCTTTTTAAGATGATTTCATCCTCGCCTTCATGGGTGCTCGCCGCAATCCAAATAGGGCGACCAGCATTCCATTGGGTTTTTAATGCCGAAATGTTAGCCAATAAATCGTCTGTTAAATTTAAATCGTATTTAATGTTGCCGGTCAATTTTAAGCGTTCTGGCACAATCCCTAATTGAGCGTAACGCGATAAACTCACCTCATCTTGCGGAGCAATTAAAGTGATATTCTCTAAAAGCGGTTTTAATGCCTTTTTAAACCAACCATAACGCTTGGTAGAACGCGCGGATAAGCGAGCATTCACAATAACAAATGGAATTTGTTTCTTGGCCAGTTGGTGAATCAGGTTAAACCAAAGTTCCGTTTCAATCACCACGACTAAACTTGGCTGCACAAAACGAATAAAGCGTGCAACGGCATCAGGTAAATCATAAGGCAAATAAACGTGAGTAACACTTTCTCCAAAGACCGCTTTAACGCGATCAGAACCGGTAGGTGTCATGGTGGTGATGGTAATCGGCAAATGCGGATAATCGTGCTGAATACGCTTAATCAGTGGCACTGCAGCGATGACCTCTCCCACAGAAGCGGCATGAATAAGCACACCATTAGGTTTAGGCGAAGACAACTTACAATACAAGCCATAACGTTCACTCAAACGTTTACGGGAATTAGATTCTTTTATACTACCAGCCAGGAGTGACAACCACAAAAATGGCTGGGCAAGATACATTACACAGGTATAAAAAAAACGTAACATAGAAAATACGCCGGCTTATGTTAGAATTGCGAAAATTAATAATGATAAACAAGCGCTTAGTATAAGCGTTTGCAACAGATTCACAAAGGATAAAAACATGCCTACTATCAGTGTTGCAATGATTGTCAAAAATGAGGCCCATCACCTCGCATCTTGCTTAGATACGGTGAAAGATTGGGTAGATGAAATCATCATTTTAGACTCCGGCAGTACAGACGATACGCAACGCATCGCCGAACAATACGGCGCAAAATTTTACCAGAATATTGATTGGCCTGGCTTTGGTAAACAACGCCAATTGGCTCAACAACATGTCACCAGTGATTATGTACTATGGTTAGACGCAGACGAACGAGTCACACCAGAATTACGCCAATCCATTCAAAATGCAATAGCACAAGATGCACCAAATACAGCATACAAAATCCCGCGTTTAAGCGAAGTATTTGGTAGCCAAATCCGCTATTCCGGTTGGTATCCCGATTATGTCATTCGTCTGTACCGCAGAGATTTCGCCCACTATGGCGATCAATTAGTGCATGAAAAAGTCGAGTTACCTGACAATGCTAAGATTCAAAAATTAAATGGCGATTTGCTTCATTACACTTATCAGGATATTCATCATTATCTCGTCAAATCTGCCGGCTATGCCAAGGCGTGGGCAGACCAACGAGAAAAAGCGGGTAAAAAAGCCACCTTATGGCAAGGCATAACCCATGCTATCGGTTGTTTTGTAAAAATGTATTTTATTCGATTAGGTTTCTTGGATGGTAAGGCAGGATTATTATTAGCAATTCTTTCTGCACACTCTACTTTTGTAAAATACGCAGATTTATGGGTTAGAAACAGAACTAAATAAGAGCGAAATCTTGCGATATTTTAAATATTCTAATGCTAAAAATAAAAAAGGTCGAATGAAAACATTCGACCTTTTGATTAATAAATTAAAAATCTTATTCCGCTACAGCTTCTTCAGTAGAAACTTCCGGACGATCAACTAACTCAATGTAAGCCATTGGTGCATTATCGCCTGCACGGAAACCACATTTAAGAATGCGGGTGTAACCACCTGCACGCTGAGCAAAACGTGGACCTAATTCATTAAATAATTTTGCAACAGTTTCAATATTGCGTGTACGAGCAAAAGCTAAGCGGCGATTTGCCACAGAATCTACTTTTGCTAAAGTAATTAACGGCTCAACTACTCGACGTAATTCTTTTGCTTTAGGCAAAGTCGTTTTAATGATCTCATGACCAATTAAAGAACTTGCCATATTACGGAACATCGCTTGACGATGACTGCTATTACGGTTTAGTTGACGACCACTCTTACGATGGCGCATAACCTTATCCTTCTCAGAAAAATCTTTAACCTACGACCAAACTAGTCTTCAGCAATACTTGCTGGTGGCCAATTTTCAAGGCGCATACCTAGTGATAAGCCTCTTGAAGCGAGCACATCCTTAATTTCAGTAAGTGATTTTTTACCCAAATTAGGAGTTTTTAACAACTCAACTTCTGTACGTTGAACTAAATCACCGATATAGTGAATTGTTTCTGCTTTCAAACAGTTAGCAGAACGAACTGTCAACTCTAAGTCATCAACAGGACGAAGCAGAATCGGATCGAATTCAGGCTTCTCTTCCTTAACTTCAGGTTGACGAACATCACGCAAATCAACGAATGCATCAAGCTGTTCTGCTAAAATTGTTGCTGCACGACGAATCGCATCCTCAGGATCAATGGTACCATTTGTTTCTAGCTCAATAACCAATTTATCTAAATCGGTTCGTTGTTCAACACGTGCTGCCTCAACATTGTAAGCAATACGGTCAATTGGGCTATAACAAGCATCTACTAATAAACGTCCAATTGGACGGTCCTCATCTTGATTCTGAGTACGAGCAGATGCTGGGACATATCCTCTACCACGCTGGACACGAATGCGCATATTAATTGACGCATTCTCATCTGTTAAATGGCAAATGACATGTTCAGGATTTACAATTTCAACATCACCATCATGGGTAATGTTTGCAGCAACAACAGGGCCAATTCCAGACTTACTAAGTGTCAAAAGAACATCATCTTTATTTTGTACCTTTACAGCTAAACCTTTTAAGTTTAGCAGTACTTCGATAATATCTTCTTGTACACCTTCTTTACTACTATATTCATGCAGTACACCATCAATCTCTACTTCAGTAACAGCACAACCTGGCATTGAAGATAAAAGAATTCGACGTAATGCATTTCCTAGAGTATGACCGAAACCACGCTCTAAAGGCTCTAAGATCACCTTAGCCTGAGTTGAGCTAATTTGCTCAATATCAACTAAACGTGGTTTTAAAAATTCTGTAACAGAACCCTGCATTTTATCCTCTCTTTGCTTCTAAGCTCTATTATTTAGAATAAAGCTCAACGATCAGATGTTCATTAATGTCTGCTGATAAATCAGAACGCTCAGGAACACGTTTGAATACACCTTCCATTTTAGCAGCATCAACTTCTAACCAAGTTGGTTTTTCTTTCTGTTCTGCTAATTCTAATGATGCTTTAATACGTGCTTGTTTTTTAGATTTTTCACGAACAGAAATCACATCATCAACTGAAACCTGGAAAGATGGGATGTTTACCACACGACCATTAACAACGATAGCTTTATGACTCACTAACTGGCGAGCTTCAGCACGAGTTGCTGCAAATCCCATACGATAAACTACATTATCCAATCGACCTTCAAGTAATACTAATAGATTTTCACCTGTATTACCCTTTAATCGATTTGCTTCTTTGTAGTAATTACGGAATTGACGTTCTAAAATACCGTACATACGGCGAACTTTTTGTTTCTCACGTAACTGACTACCATAGTCAGATAAACGTGGCTTACGTGCACCATGTTGACCTGGCGCAGTATCAATTTTACATTTTGAATCAATCGCACGAACGCCTGATTTAAGAAATAAATCAGTACCTTCACGGCGGCTTAGCTTGAGTTTAGGACCCAAATATCTTGCCATTTTCTTTCTCCAACTATCCTATAACGTCATTAAACACGACGTTTTTTCGGTGGACGACAACCGTTATGAGGAATCGGAGTCACATCAGTAATATTCGTAATACGGAAACCTGCCGCATTTAATGCACGAATAGTTGACTCACGACCAGGACCAGGTCCTTTTACCATAACTTCCAAGTTTTTCAAGCCGAATTCTTTTACAACTTCAGCACAACGTTCAGCAGCAACCTGTGCAGCAAACGGGGTGGATTTACGAGAACCACGGAAACCTGAACCACCTGCGGTAGCCCAAGCGAGGGCATTACCTTGACGATCAGTTATAGTAACGATTGTGTTATTGAAAGATGCGTGAATATGTGCAACGCCATCTACAACTTGTTTTTTTACACGTTTACGTGCACGAACTGGTGTTTTTGCCATCTTAATTTACCCCGACTATTTTTTGATCGGCTTACGAGGACCCTTGCGGGTACGCGCATTAGTTTTAGTACGTTGACCACGTACCGGTAAACTACGACGATGACGTAAACCACGATAACAACCTAAATCTAATAGGCGTTTAATGTTAAGTGTTACTTCACGACGTAAATCCCCTTCGACGGTAAATTTACCAACTTCGTCACGCAGTTTGTCAATCTGCTCTTCAGACAATTCGCTGATCTTAACATCTTCGGCAATACCCGCAGCAGCACAAATGCTTTTTGAGCGTGTTTTGCCAATACCGTAAATTGCAGTTAAAGCGATTACAGCGTGTTTATGATCAGGAATGTTAATGCCTGCAATACGGGCCACTATGCACTCCTATTGTTAATTAGTTGACACTCTGATCTTGAAAAGCCCGTTTTCAGGATACTCAAACAGAGCGTCAAGGAAATAAATGAGTTGGGTAGTATATATACCCAACCTGTTCTTTGCAAGAAAAATATCAACTAACCTTGACGTTGCTTATGCTTAGGATCGCTACAAAGTACACGAACAACACCTTCGCGTTTAACAATCTTACAGTTACGACATAATTTCTTAACGGAAGCACGAACTTTCATTGCTTATCCTTTTTAATAATTGGACTATTGTCCAAAACCTTTGAGGTTTGCTTTTTTCAACGCAGATTCATATTTTGTAGACATCAAATGACTCTGAATCTGAACGATGAAATCCATAATGACCACCACAACAATTAGCAAAGAGGTACCGCCAAAATAAAACTGCACATTCCAAGCTGATGTCATGATATAAGGAACTAAACAAACAAATGTGACATATAGACCACCAATAAGAGTTAATCTAGTCATAATTTTATCGATATACCGAGATGTTTGTTCCCCAGGTCTAATTCCAGGTATAAATGCACCTGATTTTTTCAAGTTATCTGCTGTATCTCTAGGATTATATTGCATTGCAGTATAGAAAAAGCTAAAGAAGATAATTGCAGTAGCATAAACAATCAAGTATAAAGGTTGCCCAGGATGCAATAACATTGATAAATCAGTTAGCCATTCTAAGCTTGACCCTTGCCCAACCCATTGAGTTAATGTTGCTGGGAAAAGAATTATACTTGATGCAAAAATTGCTGGGATAACACCTGCCATATTCACTTTTAATGGAAGATGAGTCGTATGTCCCCCCAAGATTTGTCTACCTTGTTGGCGTTTAGCATACTCAATTTTAATTCTTCTTTGCCCTCGTTCTACGAAAACAACAAAATAAGTAACTACGAAGACAATTACAGCAATTAATATAAGAACAAGAAAATGCATCTGACCAAGACGAGCTTGCTCAATTGTTTGACCTACAGCCGCAGGCAATCCTGCCACAATACCAGCAAAGATAATTAAAGAAATGCCATTCCCAATACCACGCTCTGTAATTTGCTCGCCTAGCCACATTAAAAACATGGTTCCTGTAACTAAACTAATCACGGCAGTGAAATAGAACCCAAACCCTAGATTCGGAACTAGGCCTGGTAGCATGTTAGGTAAACCCGTTGAAATACCAACCGCCTGCAAGGTAGCAAGAACAACCGTAGAATAACGGGTATACTTACTAATTTTACGACGACCAGATTCACCTTCCTTTCTTAACTCAGCAAGTGCTGGATGAACCGATGCTAACAACTGAATAATAATTGATGCCGAGATATAAGGCATAATGCCCAAAGCAAAAATAGAAGCTCGGCTCAATGCACCACCAGAGAACATATTAAACATATCAATGATGGTGCCTTTTTGCTGTTCAATTAATTGAGCTAACACAGCTGCATCTATACCAGGAACCGGAATGAACGAACCAATACGGAAAACAATAAGCGCTCCAAGAACAAATAATAATCTGCTTCTCAGTTCACTTTTACCGTCTTGAACACTTCTCGTTTGATAGCCTGGTTGCTTAGCCATTAATTATTCCTCAATTGAACCGCCAACAGCCTCAATAGCTGCTTTAGCGCCTTTAGTAACACGTAATCCACGAACAACTAACTTAACTTTAACTTCACCAGCTAAAATTACCTTAGCAAACTGAATATCCTTAGTTAAAATATTAGCTGCTTTTAGTGTCTCTAAAGTTACAATGCCATTTTCAATTTTGTTTAGGTCATCTAAACGAACTTCTGCTGTTACTGCAGACTTCATTGAAGTAAAACCAAATTTAGGTAAACGACGATATAAAGGCATTTGACCACCTTCAAACCCGCGACGAACACCGCCACCGGTACGAGATTTTTGACCTTTATGACCACGTCCACCGGTTTTACCTAAACCAGAACCGATACCACGACCAAGACGTTTAGCACTATGCTTAGCACCTTCAGCCGGAGATAGAGTATTTAAACGCATCTATTACTCCTCCACTTTAACCATATATGAAATCTGGTTAATCATTCCACGTACTGCTGGAGTATCAATTAACTCAACAGTATGATGCATATGGCGAAGACCAAGACCACGTAGCGTAGCTTTATGCTTCGGTAAACGAGCAATAGAACTACGAACTTGCGTTACTTTAATAGTTTTAGCCATTATTAATTACCCCAAAATTTCATCAACTGATTTACCACGTTTAGCAGCAACCATTTCTGGTGATTTCATATTTGCTAAAGCATCAATAGTTGCACGAACAACATTGATTGGGTTAGTTGAACCATAAGCCTTTGACAATACGTTACGTACGCCAGCAACTTCTAACACAGCACGCATTGCACCACCGGCAATGATACCGGTACCCTCACTAGCAGGTTGCATAAATACTCTAGAACCTGTATGGACACCCTTAACAGGGTGCTGCAATGTTCCTTCAGTTAAAGTTACATTGATCATATTACGACGCGCCTTCTCCATCGCCTTTTGAATAGCTGCAGGAACTTCACGCGCTTTGCCATATCCAAAACCGACACGACCATTACCATCGCCCACTACGGTCAACGCAGTGAAACTCATGATACGACCACCTTTCACAGTTTTAGATACGCGGTTTACCGCAATTAGCTTCTCTTGCAGTTCACCAGCTTGTTTTTCGATGTTTGACATCTCAAATTACCTCAATTAGAACTGTAGACCAGCTTCACGAGCAGCATCCGCTAAAGATTGGACACGGCCATGATATTTAAAACCAGAACGATCAAAAGCCACGTCTTTAACGCCTTTTGCTAATGCTCTTTCCGCAACAACTTTACCGACAACAGCGGCTGCTTCCTTATTTCCGGTATATTTCACTTGCTCACTAATTGCTTTCTCAACAGTAGAAGCAGCTGCAAGCACTTCCGAACCGTTTGGTGCGATGACTTGAGCGTAGATATGACGTGGAGTACGATGAATAACTAAACGAGTTACTCCCTGCTCTCTCATCATATGACGCGCACGAGCCGCACGACGGATACGAGCTGATTTCTTATCCATAGTGTTACCTTAATTATTTCTTCTTAGCTTCTTTAATACGTACCACTTCATCAGCGTAACGTACCCCTTTACCTTTATACGGTTCAGGGCGACGATAAGCACGAATATCTGCAGCAACTTGACCAATTAACTGTTTATCTGAGCCTTTCAAAACAATTTCAGTTTGAGAAGGACACTCAGCAGTAATTCCTGCAGGTAAAACATGCTCAACAGGGTGAGAAAATCCAAGACTTAAAGCAACAGCATTTCCCTTAATTTGAGCTCTATAACCTACACCTACTAATTGTAGTTTTCTTGTAAATCCTTCAGTCACACCGATAACCATGGAATTAACTAATGCTCTAGCAGTACCTGACTGAGCATTACCACCTTCAATACCTTCGCGAGGTGAAAATGTTAATTCATTATTTTCATGCTTAACTTCTACTGAATGATGAATAGAGCGAGACAACTCACCATTTTTACCTTTAATTGTTAGTAACTGTCCGTTAAGTTTTACCTCAACACCGGCAGGAATACTAACAGGTGCTTTTGCAACACGAGACATTTTCCTACCTCTCCATTAAGCTACATAACAAATGATCTCACCGCCTAAACCCGCTTGACGAGCGGCACGGTCAGTCATTACACCTTTAGATGTAGATACTACAGCAATACCTAAACCACCCATTACTTTTGGTAATTCGTCTTTACGTTTGTAAATACGAAGACCTGGGCGACTTACACGCTGAATACTCTCTACAACCGGTTTATTTTGGAAATATTTTAATGTAATTTCCAATTCAGGTTTTACACCTTCAACTACTTTAACGCTTTCGATATAACCTTCGCTAGCTAATACATTGGCAATTGCAACTTTTAGCTTGGATGAAGGCATACTGATCGCAACTTTATTCGCAGCTTGACCGTTACGAATACGGGTCAACATATCTGCGATAGGATCTTGCATACTCATTGTGCTTTTACTCCGATTCCAAATTAAAGTGGCATATTACCAGCTAGCTTTCTTAAGGCCTGGGATTTCACCGCGCATAGCAGCTTCACGAACCTTAATACGGCTTAAACCAAACTTACGAAGAACGCCGTGAGGACGTCCAGTTTGACGACAACGGTTACGTTGACGACTAGGGCTAGAATCACGTGGTAAAGTTTGTAACTTCATCACGGCATTCCAACGATCTTCGTCAGAGGCATTAACGTCAGAAATAATTTTTTTCAATTCTACGCGTTGCGCATAAAATTTTTCAGCCAATTTGACGCGCTTTACATCGCGTGCTTTCATTGATTGTTTAGCCATTTGCAACCTGCCTTACTTACGGAATGGGAAATTAAAGGCAGCCAATAGTGCTCGACCTTCTTCATCATTCTTAGCTGTTGTGGTAATAGTAATATCTAAACCACGTACACGATCTACTTTATCGTAGTCGATTTCAGGGAAGATGATTTGCTCACGCACACCCATACTGTAATTTCCACGGCCATCAAATGATTTCGCGCTTAAACCGCGGAAGTCACGAATACGTGGAACAGCAATTGTAATTAAACGTTCTAAGAACTCCCACATACGTTCACCACGTAGTGTTACTTTACAACCGATTGGATATCCCTGACGGATTTTAAAGCCTGCAACAGACTTGCGAGCTTTAGTAACCAAAGGTTTTTGACCGCTAATTGCTGCTAAATCTGCTACTGCATTATCTAGCAATTTTTTATCGGTCAATGCTTCACCCACACCCATATTTAGGGTTATCTTTTCGATTCGTGGGACTTGCATGACAGATGAGTAGTTGAATTTAGTTTTCAATTCATTTACTACTTGATCTCTGTAGTAATCATGCAGTTTCGCCATCGCATTACTCCAGTTTGTTAAATAATTTCATTGTTAGATTTGAAGAAACGTACTTTTTTGCCATCTTCGAATCTAAAACCTACTCGGTCAGCTTTATTTGTTGTTGGGTTGAAAATTGCAACGTTTGATACATCAATTGCAGCCTCTTTCTTCACTAAACCACCTTCTTTACCTAATGCAGGTACTGGTTTTTCATGTTTAGTGATGATATTTACGCCTTCAACAATCACTTTACCATTAGATAACACTTTTGTTACCTTGCCGCGCTTACCTTTGCTTTTGCCGGTAAGCACAATTACTTCATCATTTTGACGGATTTTTGCAGCCATTACATTCTCCTTACAGTACTTCTGGAGCTAAAGAAATGATCTTCATGAATTTCTCAGAACGAAGTTCACGAGTCACCGGTCCAAAAATACGAGTACCGATTGGTTGCTCAGTGTTATTATTTAAAATTACACAAGCATTACCATCGAAACGAATAACTGACCCATCTGGGCGACGAACACCCTTCTTGGTGCGCACAACAACTGCTTTTAACACATCACCTTTTTTTACTTTACCACGTGGAATTGCTTCTTTTACGGTAATTTTGATGATGTCGCCAATAGCAGCATAACGACGGTGCGATCCACCTAGAACCTTGATACACATTACGCTACGAGCCCCTGAGTTATCAGCAACATCCAGCATAGTCTGTTCTTGGATCATATTAGTGCTCCGTTAAATTAAAAAACCACCCTTGCGGGACGAACCTTCCGAAAATACACATTAAATAAATGTATATGACGGAGAGGTGGCGGAGTTTAGCAAAATTAGATACAAAAAGCAACGGGATTTTATTTCTAAAAATTTACTTATAGGAAAAAATTCCAGTTAGTAAAATCTCATCTCACTCTTATACTTATGTGAGAAAACGGAAGTGCGGTCAGAATTTCAAGCGTTTAAAAAATGAAAAGCCAACAACTTTACGCTATTGGCTTTTATTTTATTACTTTTTGTTGTTAATTAAGCAATTACTGCTTTCTCAACTACACGAACTAAAGTCCATGATTTAGTTTTAGAAATCGGACGACATTCGCGAACTTCTACTAAATCACCTAATTTAGCTTCGTTATTTTCATCGTGCACATGTAGTTTAGTTGTGCGGCGGATAAACTTACCATAAAGTGGGTGTTTAACCTTGCGTTCAATAGCAACAACGAAAGACTTCTCCATCTTGTCACTTACTACACGACCTTGCACGCTACGAATTTTATCAGTCATTACTCACCCGCCTTTTCGGTTAGAACAGTTTTAATTTGTGCAATACTACGACGCACTTGTTTTAACTGATGGGTTTGTTGAAGCTGACCGGTGGCTGCTTGCATACGCAACTTGAATTGCTCACCTAACAAGTTAACCAATTCAGCATTCAGCTCTTCAACACTTTTTGTACGTAGTTCTTGAGCTTTCATTACATCACCGTCTTAGTTACGAAAGTGGTCTTAATTGGCAATTTAGCAGCTGCTAAAGCAAATGCCTCTCTTGCGATCTCTTCAGACACACCATCCATTTCATAGAGAACTTTACCCGGCTGGATTAAGGCTACCCAGTACTCAACGTTACCTTTACCTTTACCCATACGGACTTCTAGTGGTTTTTCAGTAATTGGTTTATCTGGGAATACACGAATCCAGATTTTACCTTGACGTTTTACTGCACGAGTCATCGCACGACGAGCGGCTTCAATTTGACGCGCAGTTAAACGACCACGACCAACTGCTTTTAAACCGAAAGTACCGAAGCTAACTTCTGTACCGCCCGCGATACCGCGGTTACGGCCTTTGTGAACTTTACGGAATTTTGTACGTTTTGGTTGCAACATTTAGCGATTCTCCTTACTTACGACCTTTACCGCGCGGAGCCTTTTTAGGCTTGTCGGCAGGTTGTTGTTCCGGTTGCGCTAGCGCAGCCATTCCACCAAGAATCTCACCTTTGAAGATCCATACTTTAACGCCGATTACGCCGTATGTAGTATGAGCTTCTGCAGTGTTATAGTCGATGTCCGCACGCAATGTATGTAGAGGCACGCGACCTTCACGATACCATTCGGAACGAGCAATTTCAGCACCGCCCAAACGACCGCTAACTTCAACTTTGATACCTTTAGCGCCTAAACGCATTGCATTTTGTACCGCTTTCTTCATAGCACGACGGAACATAACACGACGTTCTAATTGTGAAGCGATGCTGTCTGCAACTAATTTTGCATCTAATTCAGGTTTTTTCACTTCAGCGATGTTGATTTGAGCAGGAACGCCGGCAATTTTTGCCACTGCATTACGCAATTTTTCAACATCTTCGCCTTTTTTACCAATAACGATACCTGGGCGAGCTGTGTGAATAGTAACACGAATACTTTTCGCAGGACGTTCAATAGTGATACGTGAAACGGAAGCATTCGCTAATTCTTTGTTTAAGAATTGACGTACTTTGAAATCGCCTTCAAGATTGTCAGCGAAGTCTTGTGTATTCGCAAACCAAGTAGAGCTCCAAGGTTTTACAATACCTAGGCGAATACCATGTGGATGTACTTTTTGACCCATTGTTATTCCTCTACGATTAACGATCTGACACAACCACAGTAATGTGGCTTGTACGTTTTAAAATACGATCTGCACGACCTTTAGCACGTGGCATAACACGTTTCATGCTTGGACCTTCATCTACGAAAATCTTCGCAACTTTAAGATCATCGATATCTGCACCGTCATTGTGCTCAGCATTAGCAATCGCTGACTCAAGAACTTTCTTCACTAAAGCAGATGCTTTTTTATTCGTGTAAGTAAGAATTTCTAGAGCTTGAGCAACTTTCTTGCCACGGATTAAATCCGCAACTAAGCGAGCTTTTTGCGCTGAAGTGCGAGCGTAACGATGTTTTGCAATAGTTTCCATCTTTTACCCCTTACTTCTTAGCTTTCTTGTCCGCAGCGTGACCGCGGTAAGTACGAGTCGGTGCAAATTCGCCTAATTTATGACCGATCATTTCATCAGAAACATAAACAGGAACATGCTGACGACCATTATGGACTGCGATGGTCAATCCAATCATTGATGGAATGATCATTGAACGACGGGACCAAGTTTTAATTGGTTTTTTATCCCCGCTTTCCACCGCCTTCTCTACCTTCTTCAACAAGTGTAGGTCAAGGAAAGGACCTTTCTTGAGAGAACGTGGCATGGCTTATCCTCTTATTTAATTAAAATTATTTACCACGACGACGTACGATATATTTATCAGTACGTTTGTTATGGCGAGTTTTCTTACCTTTAGTTTGAACGCCCCAAGGTGTTACTGGGTGTTTACCAAAGTTACGACCTTCACCACCACCGTGCGGGTGATCTACTGGGTTCATTGCAGTACCACGAACTGTAGGGCGTACACCTCTCCAGCGGTTAGCACCGGCTTTACCCAATACGCGAAGCATATGCTCTGAGTTGCCTACTTCACCAATGGTGGCAGAACATTCAGCTAATACTTTACGCATCTCACCAGAACGGAGACGTAAAGTCACATAGTTACCTTCACGGGCAATGATCTGTACATAAGCGCCGGCTGAACGAGCAATTTGACCGCCCTTGCCTGGTTTTAATTCAACGTTATGTACGGTAGAACCAACCGGGATATTACGCATTGGTAATGAGTTACCAACTTTAATTGGCGCATGTGCACCCGCTTGGATTTGATCACCTGCAGCCAAACCTTTTGGTGCTAAGATATAACGACGTTCACCGTCTTTATAAAGCACTAAAGCAATATTTGCAGAACGATTCGGATCGTATTCTAAACGTTCAACAACACCAGGAATGTCTAATTTATTACGTTTAAAATCAATTAAACGATAGTGTTGTTTGTGACCGCCACCGATGTGACGAGTAGTAATACGACCATAGTTGTTACGACCACCGGTTTTAGATTTAGTATCTAAAAGCGCAGCAAAAGGTTTACCTTTATGCAACTCAGGGTTAACAACTTTAACAACATGACGACGACCAGCGGAGGTCGGCTTACATTTAACGATAGCCATTATCTTCTACTCCTCCGTAATTACTCTGCTGCGCCTTCAACGAAGTCCAAAGATTGTCCTTCTTGAAGTGTAACATAAGCTTTTTTCCAGTCACTGCGACGTCCCATCTTAGCACCACGGCGTTTAGTTTTACCTTTCACCACAACGGTACGAACAGAATCCACTTTCACTTCAAAAAGTTGCTCTACTGCATTAGCAATTTCTACTTTATTCGCATCTAAAGCGACTTTGAAAACGATTGTGTTTGACTTCTCAGCGTTATTTGTTGCTTTCTCAGAGACATGTGGTGCTTTAAGCACTTTTAGCAAACGTTCTTGACTCATGCTAACATCTCCTCAATTTGCTTCACAGCATCCACAGTTACAACTACTTTATCGAAAGCAATTAAACTTACCGGATCGATACCTTGAGCATCACGAACATCTACTTTGTATAAGTTGCGTGCTGCCAAGAATAGATTTTCATCTAAACTTGCTGTGATGATTAACACATCTTCAAGTGCTAATTCTTTTAATTTTTGTACTAATACTTTGGTTTTTGGTGCATCAATTTCAAATTTATCAACAACAACTAAACGATCTTGACGAACAAGCTCGGAAAGAATGCTCTTGATTGCACCGCGGTACATTTTCTTGTTCACTTTTTGGCTGTGATCTTGTGGTTTCGCTGCGAAAGTCACACCACCAGAACGCCAAATTGGTGATTTGATATCACCGGAACGAGCACGACCTGTACCTTTTTGACGCCAAGGTTTTTTACCTGAACCGGACACTTCAGCACGAGTTTTTTGTGCACGAGAACCTTGACGAGCACCTGCTGCATAAGCAACAACAACTTGGTGAATCAACGCTTCGTTAAACTCACGGCCGAAGGTAGTTTCAGAAACAGTGAGTGCATTAGCACCAACAACTTGTAATTCCATCTCTATCTCCTAGACCTATGCTTTAACTGCCGGCTTAACGATAACATCGCTACCAGTAGCACCAGGAACGGCACCTTTTACTAATAACAATTTACGCTCAGCATCTACACGAACAACTTCAAGGGATTGAACGGTTACACGTTCATTACCTAAGTGCCCTGCCATTTTTTTACCTTTAAACACACGACCCGGAGTTTGGTTTTGACCAATAGAACCGAGAACACGATGTGATAAAGAGTTACCGTGGGTAGCATCTTGAGTACGGAAGTTCCAACGTTTAACACCACCTTGGAAACCTTTACCTTTAGAAGTACCGGTAACATCAACTTTTTTAACATCTGCAAAGATGTCAACGTTAATTTCTTGACCTAAAGTGAATTCTTCACCTTCAGTACGAAATTCCCATAAACCGCGACCAGCTTCAACGCCAGCTTTCACGAAATGGCCCGCTTCAGGCTTCGTTACACGACTTGCTTTTTTAGAGCCAGTGGTAACTTGAACTGCAGTATAGCCATCGTTTTCAAGAGTTTTAACTTGAGTTACGCGGTTGGCTTCGATTTCGATAACGGTAACCGGTACAGACACACCATCTTCATTGAAGATACGGGTCATACCGACTTTACGACCGACTAAACCAATCATTGTAATAACCTCTTAATTAACCTAGGCTGATCTGCACGTCAACGCCGGCAGCCAAGTCTAAACGCATTAAAGCATCAACAGTTTTTTCTGTTGGCTCAACAATATCAACTAAACGTTTGTGAGTACGGATTTCATATTGGTCACGCGCATCTTTATTTACGTGTGGAGAAATCAATACTGTGAAACGCTCTTTACGAGTTGGTAAAGGAATCGGACCACGCACTTGCGCACCGGTACGTTTAGCTGTTTCAACGATCTCCGCTGTGGATTGATCGATCAAACGATGATCAAACGCTTTAAGGCGGATACGGATTCTTTGGTTCTGCATGAGACCAGAGCTCCAATAAATTTAGCTAATAAAAAAACTAACACCATCACAATTCTTACATCAAAACAACAAGAAAAGGAGGTGCAAGCTACCTGTTATATAGTCCCCAAATCGGAGACATTGTTAGTATTACATATCGTAATACCCGTTTAATAAATGATTACATTAAACGGCTTCTATAATTAAAGCCCGTGAATTCTACTAAAACCTCGTCTTCACTGCAAGCCTTTTCTTACTTTTTACATCAATAAAGTGCGGTGAATTTCAAAAACGTTTTCTAAAACGACCGCACTTTATTGATGAAAAAGCGAATTACAACGGCAATTCGGTAGTAGATTTAATGGTTTTTAGCGATACTTCTGACTTTAACGTTTTAATGCCGATCTCTTTGGTTAAATATTTGGTTTTTATGGCGTGAAATTCATCCAAATCGGATACCAACATTTTTAAAATAAAATCATAACTTCCCGCCATCAAATGACATTCTGTGATTTGCGGAATCAATTTCACTTCAAAAATGAACCGCTCTTTGAGGGCAGGATCTTCTTCAAAAAATGTACCCTGCACATAAACAAGCAAATTGCGGTTTAATTTTTTAGGATTCAATAACGCCGTATAACCATCGATTACACCGCTTTCTTCTAAATGGTTTACTCGACGCAAGCAAGCAGAATTTGACAGCCCGATTTCTTTGGCGAGCTCATTATTTTGTAAGCGCCCGTTGCGCTGTAAAGCCTTTAAAATGCGCGTATCAATGTTATCGAATAATTTCTTAAACATAAAAAATCCCTTTTTTAGGAAAGAAAATGCGTGCGCATTATAACAAGGCCACCTATTAAAAACTGTGATATAGGTGGCCTTTATTAAAATTGATGTTAAACGCTATATAAGGAGACTTGAACAACCAGCAGGATTGCCCCGATGACCAATAAGCAGCCAATCATCGGCATCACAAATTTCACCCATTTATTAAATGGAATGTGCAACATTTGTAATGTCACCAACACCAAACCGGTCGGTGCCAAGAACAACATGGCGTATTGACCCCAGTTATAGGCAGAAACCACGATGTCCCGCGGAATACCCACTGCGTCCGCAAGCGGTGCCATAATTGGCATGGAAAGCACTGCCAAACCGGAAGAAGATGGTACGATAAGGCCTAGGAAGATGAAGACCACTAATTGACCAAGAATAAAGACGCTACCCGGCATACCACTTACAAGGTTAGACATATAGTCCAAAATGGTGTCAGAAATCATACCTTGTTCAAGCACTAAGTTTACACCACGCGCCAAACCGATAATCAAAGATACACCGACCAATTCGGAAGCCCCTTCGGTAAAGGATTCCACAATATCTTTTTCTTTCAAGCCACTGATAAACATGATGATAATCGTGATTGACAAGAAAGAAGCTGCCATTTGAGGGAACCACCAACCGCCTGCCATTACCCCCCAAATCATGATTGGGAAAGCAATACAGAAGAGGATTAAGATAAGTTTTCTTCTTAAGGTAAATTCAAGCACGGTATTTGGGTCAAAGTTTTTCATATAACGATGATAAAACTCTTCTCTATCTTCATAAGTATAGGAAAAACTCGGATCCGCTTTTACTTTCTTACCATACCAATATAAGTAAGAAATCACGCAAGTTGCCCCTAACAAGAGACCAATGGCACGGAATCCAATCCCTTCGGTAAATTGAATACCGGCCGCATTAGACGCAATAACCACTGAGAATGGATTAATTGTGGAAAACGCTGTCCCCATGGAGGAAGCCAAGAAGATTGCACCAACACAGATGATTGCATCATACCCCAGCGCCAAAAATACCGGTACCAAGATAGGGTAAAACGCAACGGCTTCTTCTTCGATACCGCAAGTTGTACCGCCTAACACCATCAACACGGAAACACTAAATACAATCATAAATTCATTGCCTTTCGTGCGCCGTGCCAACGCCATGAGCCCTGCGTTAAATGAGCCCGTTCTGTTAATCACACCGATCATACCGCCCAACACGAAGATGAACACCATGACATCTACCGCTTCGATGGTTCCTTCTACCATGCTGATAGGGATATCTTTGATACCTTTGTAATGTTGTTCAATACGTTGATAAGTGCCCGGAATGGCAATCGGTTTTTTGATCACACCTTCGGTGAAATTGGAGAGTTTAATTTTGATATTAAGATTATTTAAGGTTTCTTCCGTAGCAGGATAGGTTTTATCTTGCTCACCATAAGCTTTTACTACAAAGACTTTTTCAGTCATATTATAGGTCAACTTAGAATAGGAACCGGAAGGAATAACCCATGTTAATCCCACCGCAAGGATTAAAATGAAGAATAAAATCGTGAACGCTGATGGGAAATTAAAGACCTTTTTTTTATTAGACGCTTCCATAGCAGACTCCTCGTCAATATCGAAGTTAGCAGATCGGCATAATCATTCATCAACCATGCCGACCGCACATTCTACTTTGAACTGCTAAAATACTCAAAGTGAGTTTATTATTATGAATAATAAGAAATTTCTTTCACTTTATTCGTGATACGTGTGCCGGCTTTACCTTTCACAATATCAACGATATCAGAAAGTGATCCAATCACGGCATCTTTACCCGTACTACGTGCGAAATTTACTGCAGCCTGTACTTTTGGTCCCATAGAACCGGCGGCAAAGCCCATTTTTTCAATTTCATCCGGCGGTGCTGATGCGATAGCTTTTTGTGTTGGTTTGCCCCAATCTACAAAGGTTGCTGACACATCAGTCGCAATAATGAATAAATCTGCTTCCAGATTATCGGCAAGTAGTGCAGAACATAAGTCTTTATCGATAACCGCTTCTACGCCGCGCAAATTATGTTGCTCATCGTAGTAAGTAGGGATACCGCCACCACCGGCGCAAATCACGATACTGCCTTTTTCCAACAACCATTTCACCGGGTTGATTTCAAAAATGCGTTTTGGTAACGGACTTGGCACCACGCGACGATATTTATCACCATCTTGTGCAATGGTCCAGTTTTTCTCTTTTGCCAAGCGTTCGGCTTCTTCTTTGGAATACACCGGACCGATTGGTTTAGTTGGGTTCTTAAATGCCGGGTCATTAATATCCACTTCTACTTGTGATAGCAATGTAGCGAACGGCACTTCAAACGGCACTAAGTTACCTAATTCTTGTTCAATCATGTAACCAATCATACCCACAGATTCTGCCCCCAATACATCTAACGGATAAGGAGGCACTTCTTTATAGGCTGCACTTTGTAATGCTAATAAACCTACTTGTGGACCATTGCCATGCGCGATAACCAACTCATTGTTTGGATAAATCTTCGCAATTTGTTCACAAGCGATACGCACGTTTAATCGCTGGTTCTCAGCGGTGAGCGGCTCGCCGCGACGCAACAAGGCATTTCCACCCAATGCAATAACAATTCTCATATACCACCTCTTAAATTAAGCTGGAATAAAGTACGGCTTTAATGGTGTGCATGCGGTTTTCCGCTTGCTCAAAGGCCACATTCATTGGCGACTCAAAGACATCTTCGGTTACTTCAATACCATTTGCTAATTCAGGGTATTTTTCTGCAATTTGGCGGCCCACTTTGGTTTCGCTGTTGTGGAATGCCGGCAAGCAGTGCATGAATTTCACACGCGGATTGCCGGTGCGTTTCATCAATTCAGGAGTGACTTGATACGGTAATAATAATTTAATGCGTTCGCCCCAGGTTTCTAATGGCTCACCCATGGAAACCCATACGTCGGTGTGCACGAAATCAACGCCTTTGACAGCTTTATCAATATCATCGGTTACCGTAATGCGTGCGCCACTTTGTTTTGCAAATTTTTCGCACATGTCCACTAATTCTGCATCCGGTAATAAGGCTTTCGGTCCGCAAATGCGTACATCCATACCCAATTTAGCACCGATTAATAACAAGGAGTTACCCATGTTGTTGCGCGCATCACCGATATACACATATTTGATTTCACTTAATGGTTTATCGCAGTTTTCAATCATGGTTAACACGTCCGCCAACATTTGTGTTGGGTGGAACTCGTCAGTTAAACCATTGAATACCGGCACACCGGCATATTCTGCTAATTCATCCACAATTTCTTGTTTGAAACCACGATATTCAATGGCGTCATACATTCTGCCTAATACGCGGGCAGTGTCTTTCATACTTTCTTTGTGGCCAATTTGAGATGAGTTTGGATCGATGTAAGTGACTTGGGCGCCTTGGTCATAAGCAGCGACTTCAAAAGCACAACGGGTACGGGTGGAGGTTTTTTCAAAAATTAGCGCAATATTTTTGCCTTTTAATTTTTGTTGTTCGGTACCGGCATATTTTGCTCTTTTTAAGTCTCTGGATAAATCTAATAAATATTTGATTTCACGTTCTGAGTGATTAACAAGACTTAATAAGTGTCTGTTTTTAAGATTGAAAGCCATAATAATCTCCTTGATTTTTGTTTATTGACTTAATCCGAATAGCCAAGCTATTCACAAACTATTTATTCGACATACAACCTACTCCTTGCGAACGTCTTTATTCTAAAAGAAAGGCAAGTGAATATCGTGTCGAATTTCGGCTCGTAATGTAAAGATTTTGAACAAATTTCTAACAAAGGACTTTTTATTGGTATAAAATTCGAACAAAAAATTTTCTATGTGAAAAAATTTTAACCTCATCACCCAACATTAATCTCATCATGAACACTGTGCTTCTTTTTTTACGTCATAACGCCATTAAAGTGCGGTATGTTTTACACAAGAAATTACGTCAAACCTATCGAATCTCCCATAAAACCCTCGAATTTACCTGTTTACTGATCGGCGCCAGCTTGGTCTCGCTGTTTTCCCTTGGCTTTGCCAAACTTGCGGATTTGGGCTTGGAATGGAACGCCCATTGGACACAACAATATCCGATTGCCGTTTGGTTTATCTTGCCCTGCGGTTTGGCGTTATTAACCTGGTTCATCGCCAAATACACGCCTTATGTCGGTGGCAGCGGCATTCCGCAAGTCATTGCCTCGCTTAGCCTGCCCCATCACGCCAATAAAAACCGTTTAGTCGCCTTTGGACAAACTCTATGGAAAATTCCACTGACATTTTTAGCGATGCTTATCGGCGCCTCCGTTGGACGGGAAGGGCCTTCCGTGCAAATCGGTGCTGCCGTGATGTTATGGTGGGGTAACTTATGCCGAAAATACGGCGTGGCATTTAATGGATTGAGTGCTAATGAACTGATGGCAACCGGGGCGGCCGGTGGCCTTGCTGCTGCATTTAATGCGCCTTTAGCCGGCGTTATTTTTGCCATAGAGGAATTGGGACGTGGTGTGCTATTGCGCTGGGAACGACGCGTATTGTTAGGCGTACTCGCGGCTGGTTTTATTTTGGTGGCGATTGAAGGCAACAACCCCTATTTCCCAACATATCAAGGTGTCACCGATATGCCTTATTTATGTTTATGGGTTTTAGTTTGTGGTGCGGTAAGTGGTGTCAGCGGAGGAATTTTCGGCCGTTTGTTAATCAAAGGCGCAGCCGGAACCTTCCCTTTCTGTCGCCATTGGATACGCAAGCACCCTATTTTCACCGCCATTATTTTAGGATTAATATTGACCGCACTTGGCGTTTACACCAATGGACAAACTTACGGCACCGGCTACCAAGTTGTCACCCAAGCTCTTGATGGACAAGCGGTACAAAGCGACATTGGCATCATGAAACTGTTCGCCACAGTAGGCACATATTGGACGGGCATTGCCGGCGGTATTTTCACCCCGGCACTCACCATCGGGGCTGGGCTTGGCGTGCAAGTGGCTGCCTTTACTGACGGTTCAGTCGACCAGCGTTTGCTGGTGTTGTTATGTATGGCAGCATTTCTCGCAGGTGCGACCCAATCACCGGTCACCGCCAGCGTTATCGTGATGGAAATGACCGGCTGCCAACCCGTATTGATTTGGCTATTGATTTGCTGCCTGATTTCCTCCATTATTTCACGCCAATTTAATCCGAAGCCGTTTTATCACATGGCGGCAGGGCGTTTCCGCCAGCGGATAAAAGAAGAAACGCAAAAAGACATGAAGGAAAACCCATAAAAATGTCCCAAAATCAACCGCACTTTTACCGAGGACGCTTTGCCGTCGCGCCCATGCTGGATTGGACAACGCGCCATTGCCGTTATTTCCACCGCCAATTTTCCCGGCACGCCTTGCTTTATACGGAAATGGTGACCACCCAAGCCATCATTCATGCCAAATATGATCACCTTGATTTTGATACGGCAGAAAACCCGGTGGCGTTGCAACTGGGCGGCAGCGATCCGGAACAACTTCAACATTGCGCTCAATTAGCGCAACAGCGTGGTTACCAAGAAATCAATTTGAACGTAGGTTGCCCATCCGATCGTGTACAAAACGGTATGTTCGGTGCGTGTTTAATGGCAAACGCGGAACTGGTTGCAGAGTGCGTACAACAAATGCAAAGTGCGGTGCACATTCCCGTCACCGTAAAAACCCGCATCGGCATTGATGATTTTGACAGCTATGATTTTCTATGTGATTTTGTCCAAAAAGTACACCAAGCCGGCTGTCAGGAATTTATCGTGCATGCCCGTAAAGCGTGGTTATCCGGTTTAAGCCCGAAACAAAATCGTGAAATTCCGCCGCTAAATTACGAACGTGTGTATCAACTAAAACAGGATTTTCCCCATTTGCTCATCAGCATCAACGGTGGCATTAAAACCACTGAAGAAATGCAACAGCACTTGAAGTATGTAGATGGTGTCATGGTGGGGCGCGAAGCCTATCAAAATCCCGCATTGCTCGGTCATATCGATCACACATTGTTTGACGCAAATGCCCCGATTATCACCCCACGCCAAGCGGTGGAAAACATGTTTCCATACATCGAACAGCAACTCAGCCAAGGCGTCTATCTGAATCATATCGTGCGCCACATGCTCGGTGCCTTCCAACACTGCAAAGGCGCACGCCAATGGCGTCGTTATTTAAGCGAAAACGCCTACAAAGCCGGCGCCGGCATTGACGTGGTAGAAACCGCATTAGGGTTTGTAGAAGAGTAAAAGTGCGGTCAGTTTTAGATGTAAAAAAGCACGCATGAGAAAATGCGTGCCATCAGTAAATCAGTTATAGAACAAAAAAAGTGCGGTGGATTAAAAAAACGTTTTTCAAATCCACCGCACTTTTTCATCTATTACAGAATATGTTGATATTCTTCTAACATTTCTTTCGGCCAAACGCTGGATTGCACTTCACCGATATGTTTTTTACGTAATAACAACATTGCCAAACGAGATTGACCGATACCGCCACCAATACTTAACGGCAATTTGCCTTGCAATAATTCTTGGTGCCAATCCATATTTAGACGGTCTTCATCACCGGTTAAACTCACTTGTAAACGTAACGCCGCTTCATCTACACGAATCCCCATAGAAGATAGTTCAAACGCTTTGCCAAGTTGGTCGTTCCAAACCAAAATATCACCGTTCAAGCCTTTGTAGCCGTTTTCTGACTCTGTTGTCCAGTCATCGTAATCCGGCGCACGTCCATCGTGTGGCTTGCCGTCAGACAATTTACCGCCGATACCGACTAAGAAAACTGCACCGTATTCTTTACAGATCGCATTTTCACGCTCTTTGCCGCTCATGTTTGGATAACGTTTCACGAGGTCTTCACTGTGTACGAAAGTAATGTGTTTTGGTAGCACGGATGGAATATCAAAACGGGCTTCCACCGCCAATTCTGTTAAGCGAATCGCACGATAAATCGAATTCACGGTTTCTTTTAAATAGGCGAAATTGCGACGACCTTCCGGAATCACTTTCTCCCAGTCCCATTGGTCCACATAAACGGAGTGGGTCGCATCTAACGAATCTTCGTCCGGACGCAACGCTTTCATATGTACAAACAAGCCTTCGCCTTCTCTAAAATGAAAACGGGCTAATGTATGACGTTTCCATTTTGCCAAAGAGTGAACCACTTCAAACACCGCATTTGGGATTTGTTTTACATGCACTTGAACCGCTTTTTCAATACCGGAAAGGTTATCTTGCATGCCATTACCAACCTGACTTAAGATTGGGCCTTGAACTTCGATGATGCCTAATTGCTCGATGAGGTTTTGAGTAAATGTATTTTTTACAAAACTAATCTCTTGTTGTTGCAAAATAAATGTCTTTTTCATTGTTTTTACCCTATATTATTTAACGTTTCTACATGAATGCGGTAGATTCTCCCCATTCTTTAGGGTTAATGCAACACAATTTAGCCAGAATTAAAGAAACTTCATCATTATTTAAATAACATCTAAAAAATAATATAATTATTTAGAGTTTTTAAAACAAAGGAGTGTGTTATGCACAATATCGACAATTTAGATCAACAAATATTGCGTGTATTAACCAAAGATGCCCGAACCCCTTATGCAGAAATGGCGAAAAATTTTGGTGTTAGCCCCGGCACCATTCATGTTCGGGTGGAAAAAATGCGCCAGTCAGGCATTATTGAAGGGACAAAAGTGAAAATCAATGAACGCAAACTAGGTTATGATGTTTGCGGTTTCATTGGCATTATTTTGAAATCGGCAAAAGATTACGACAAGGTGATCAAAAAGCTGGAAGCCATTGATGAAGTGGTGGAAGCCTATTACACCACCGGCAATTATTCCATTTTCATTAAAGTCATGACGCACACGATTGCCGAACTGCATTTAGTCTTGTCGGCAAAAATTCAATTAATCGATGAGATTCAATCCACAGAAACCTTAATTTCCATGCAGAATCCGATTTTGCGTGATATTAAACCGTAAAAAACAAAGAACAAGAAAGGAGGATGTTATGTCAGAAGTCTTTCACCTTGGCTTAACGAAAGCCATGTTAGATGGGGCTCAATTAGCCATCGTCCCGGGCGCGCCGGAGCGTGTGGAACGCATTGCACGCTTATTAGATCGCCCAAAATTCCTCGCCTCCACCCGCGAATTTACCTCTTGGCTCGGCTATATTGAGGAACACGCGGTGGTCGTATGTTCCACCGGTATTGGCGGCCCGTCCGTTTCCATCGCGGTAGAAGAACTAGCCCAACTCGGTGTGCGTACTTTCTTACGTATCGGTACAACCGGCGCCATCCAACCGCACATTAACGTCGGTGATTTATTAGTGACAACCGGTGCTGTACGTCTCGATGGCGCCAGCCGCCATTTCGCCCCATTGGAATATCCGGCGGTAGCAAACTTTGAATGTACCGAAGCCCTTTACAAAGTCGCCAAAGAAGAAGTCGGCGATGCCGTCCATGTGGGTATCACCGCCTCTTCCGACACTTTCTACCCGGGACAAGAACGTTATGACACCTACACCGGCAAAATTTGTCGTCATTTCCAAGGTTCATTAAAACAATGGCAAGAATTGAACGTAATGAACTACGAAATGGAATCTGCCACCTTGTTCACCATGTGCTCCGCACTGGGTTTGCGTGCCGGCATGATCGCAGGTGCTATCGTCAACCGCACCCAACAAGAAATCCCGAATGAGGCGACGATTCAATCCACGGAAGAAACCGCCATTCATGTGGTAGTGAAAGCGGCAGGCTTGTTAGTATAATTGACGTAAGTCACCAGGGCTTATCGCATAAAAAGAGCGGTCGAAAAACACCATGAATTTCGACCGCTCTTTTTATTGTCTGTATCAAATCAATGGCAATAAAAAAGCCTCCGTTAAGAGGCTTTTTTTAGCATTTTATTTTGAGTATAACGGTGCAGGACCTGTTTTACCCATCGTTTTCGTGCCTTCGGCTTTTACCAACGAACCGGAAGAGGAAATCTCTACTCGACGGTTAGGTGCTAAGCAATCTTTTAGTGCTTGACCACTGCCATCACAAGCTTTCACTTGATTTGCTTTACCGTGTCCGATAGCTACGATGTGCGCTTTTAAGCCTAATTCAGCTAAACGCGCTTTCACGCGGTCTGCACGACGTTGTGATAAAGCTAAATTATAACGATCAGAACCTAAGCGATCGGTATAGCCGTCAACAGTGACTTCTTTTGCTTTAGCAGATTTTAACTGCTGTGCAATATTGTCAATCACTTCTACACCTTGTGCAGTCAATGTGTCCTTGTTAAAATCAAACAAGAAATCGCCGGACAAACTGAAAGAATAGTTGCTGTTACAGCCGTTTGGATACCAATAGAAATTTTGTGCGTTCATCTCAGAATCGAACAATACTTTAAATTGGCATACTTTATTTGCACCGTTTTCACGGTAGTTAAACACGTAATCCCATTCGCGCACGCCGAATAAGCCTTCCGCAAAATGCGGGCGACCGATCAAATAATAAAGTTGATCTTTATTCATGCCTTTTTCAATCATGCGAACGTTATCCCAGTTCGGCCAAGAACCGTATTGGCTGCCGTCATGATTAAATGTGGAATCTTCAACTTTAGGCCACACTAATTGGGTGTTCTCCACCGGTGCGCCATCTTTAGATACGTGACTTAAGTTACCGCAAGCAACCAACATAGTTGCAGCGATAGTTGATAATAACATTTTTGCTAAGGTCATCTCTTCACCTCGTAGAATTCATAAAATAGTTGTTTGTTTCAACCTTGGGTTGCTTCTCTTTGGTTACCAAGGGAAATCACATTATTTAACCGGATTGCACATAAAAGTGCGGTCGATTTTTATCGTGAAATTCACCTTGGTATGCCTTCAAAAAATAGGAAAGCTATATCGCTTCCCTATTTTCATTAAGCGAACGGTATTACCATTGGTAGCCCGCACCTACACCAGCACCAAAGTTGCCACGGGTGTCGCTGTTACCAGTCAATTTCACCACAACTTTACCGTTATCAGAAACGCGGGATACACCTAATGCAATCGCGCCTTCACCACGGTAAGTACCGGCAGAAACAGCAACCATGTTTTTACCCGGCAAGTAAGCTTGCGGTAAAGATGCCGCTGCGTTAGCACCTGCTACACCGGCACGCAGATTTCTGTCAACACGGTTAACCTTGCCTTCAAGAATGCGTAATTGTCCAACATTCGCTGCATCGGTATTGTTCACGCCTGGTGCAACATTTTTGATGGTCATATTGCTGGCGTCGATACCATTGCTCTTCGTCATGCTTGGACCATCTTGAATGGTTACGCCATCATTGGTGATTTTGGTAGTACCACCAACAGTCACGTGTTCAGTTGCAGTAACGCTATTGACATTAACATCTTTTGCCAAGCCTACAGTCACGGTGTTTCCTTCGACTTTGGTCATAATATTGCTACCGCCATCAAATTTAGTCCAATCCGTGTTTGTTGCAGCACCTTTAATATCGACTTGAGTATTAAGTGGGGCCTTATGAACTGCACCGTCATTTGCTCCAAATTTTAATCCGTCATTTAAAGTTGCTACATATTCACGTGCACCACCGTCAACATCGTAAACGATACGAGTTTTCTTCTCACCCGCTGCACCATTTACGTCAGTTGCACCTTGAGCAACAGTGACCTTGCCTTTAGCATCTGCACCATCAATATCGATAGAACCGTCTTTGCCGTTTAAAGTAACGCTGTTTTGATCGTTAGCACTTTTCACCGCTAAAGTTCCATCTTGGTTACCCTTAGTTGTACCACCGAGAGTAATCTCGTTATTTAAGCTAACTGTTAATTTCGCAGTTTTCTTACCATCAACTGGTTGCTCTTCAACTTTAGTATTGATGTTGTCATCACCGGTAATTTGAGCCGTAGTACCTAGGTCTTGTGTAACCTTGTTACCAGCTTTGTCTTTCAAACCGAAAGCATCTGTCGCTACAGTTTTCAAATCACCAACATTGACAGCATTTTTTAGTTTAGTGTCTGGTGCTTTAGTGACATCTGTAACACCATCTAAACCACTCGCAAGTCCAGTAATTGCTTTGTCATTCATCGCAATACCGTTCTTAGTCATGCTTGGACCACCTGTGATGGTAACGCCTTGACTATCAACCTTAGTACTGTCGTTATCCTTAACAAACTGAGCACTTGTTAAGTCTTTCAACTCTTTGTTCAACGTCACGTTAACATCATTACCATTGGCTTTTGTTGTGATATTGTTATCGCCTTTCACACCAACTGTGTCACCCAACTTACGTACGTTGGTATTGCCACCATCAGTTGCGAAGGTTAAACCTTCATTATCGACTTTAGTTTTAGCATCAACACCTTTTTGAATATCGGCTTTAGCTTTGTCAGATAAGTCAACTTTATAGTTTGTTACATGAACAGTGCCTTTTTTCGCTTCTGCTTCAGCTTCAACTTTAATCATGTCAGAACCGTTTGAAACAGAGGCTGAAGTATCTTTAGCAGAGACGGTGTAAATGGTCTGTTTACCAGCACCTGTTGTAGTAGTAACGGTAACATTTTCACCCGCTTCAACTTCTGTCTTCGCAGCTGTAACCGCAGTCTCAAGATCAGTTTTCACTTTATGCAACTGACCACCGTTAACGGCATCTTTACTGTCTGCTACAATTGTGCCATCAGCCACATTGGTGATTTTCTTATTGCCCGCATTGATACCGTCAGTTGTCACAGACACATCACCAGCAGTTAGCCCTTTGTCAGTCACTTTTACATTGGTGCCAACAGCTAAACCATCTTTATTCAAGGTCGTTTGGTCAATTTTGACACTGCCGTCTTTAGTAAGATCAAGGTTTTTGTTTAATGCAACTTCTACATTACCACGATCATGAGTCACAGTGATATTTGTATCACCACTGATGTTGACCTCAGCCTCAGGTTTAACAACATACTTGTTGTTATCATTTTTACCTGTACTGAGTGTCCAACCTTTACCTGCTGTTGCCGCTGCATTTTTTACTTCATTCAACTGAGCAACATTCACTGCATCAGTATCAGCTTCGCCTGCTTTAACATTAGTGATTTTCTTATCACCTGCATTGATACCGTTAGTAATTGTCATACTTGGACCATTTTCAATGGTGACACCATCTTTAGTCACTTTAGTAGCACCAACTTTAACGCTTCCATCTTCGGTGAGATTAAGATCCTTGTTTAATGTAAGTGTTACGTTGCCTTGATTATTACTTACAGTAATATTTTTATCAGCAGAGCTAATATCGACATCAGTACCCGGTGCAACCTTATGCTTAGTAGCAGCAGATCCAGCCGTAGTAAGATTCCAGCCTTTTTCAGCGGTTTCTTTCACTTCGTTTAATTGGCTACCATTAACCGCATCTGTACTGTTTGCGTTAACATCACCAGCTGCCACTTTAGTGATTTTGTTATTGTTAGCATCGATAGAGTTCTTAGTAAAGCTTGGACCATCTTTAATGGTTACACCTGAACTATTAACCGTAGTATTGGCATTATCATCACCGAACTGAGCACTTGTTAATTTTTTCAGTTCTTTGGCTAATTTGATATCAACTTGGTTTGTACCATTTACAACAGTACCGATATTTTCATCAGAAAGCACCCCTTTGGCACCACCGTTAAGTTTAAGTGCTTGTCCGGCAGCACGTTTAGCCATAGTGATACTTGTATCATCAATTGCTAAGCCATCAAGATTTTTTCCTTCTGCACCGGAATTATCCGCAACAAATCCCATTGGACGGGTGTGTGCATACAATTGGCTACCATTGATTGCGTCAGTACTTTGAGGACCAACTAAACCAGCCGCAACACCTTGAAGACGACGAGTTTGAGTGTCATTACCAATCGTAACAACACCTACTGGTGCGCCACCTGCGTACTGATAAGCTGGGAAACCTGCAGAGTTAAACTGACTGTAGTTGCCTTTTCCTGAAGATACCGCACCTGCATTAATGAAGGCTGATTCTGTACCTAAGTAAACAGAGTTTTGCAATGTTGCATTAACGTTGTTACCTAAGATGAAATAACCTTTACCAATTTTGGTTTTGGTTGCAGCTGGATCTGACGGGTCATCAGTCGTGGTCAATTCATTTGACTCGCTCACTTTATTTCCGGTACCAATTACGTAAGTATCGGTAATATTTTTCGCAGTGGAACTATCGCCAATAATATTTCCGGCACCCATTACAAAAATATTTTTGCTATCTTCTAACGGTGCAACGCCAACATCAACCTTATTACCATGACCGGTAACATAGACATTTTTCAATGATGTTGCTACTGGGGAACCACCACCTACTGGAGTCTGGTTGTTTTTACTAATAATATTGCTATTACCTACAACACGGATATTTTCTTTGGCTTGAACAAAGTTATCATTACCAAATACACCGGATTGGTTGGAAAGAATTTCGCTATTGGTGTTACCGATAGAATAAGTACCCTCACCTGTTACTAAGGTTGCATTTGGATCATAGGTACCGCCTAAACTACGACCGGTCGTTGTCAAAGCTAATTTACCTGCGTAACCGATACTACCGGAATTAGCACCATTAACACGTTGATTTGTACCCATTGCAATAGAGTTTACACCCTTATCGCCAACAAATGCAGCCGCACCGATTGCGTTTGATGCTGAACCAGTGGCAGTTGCTTGGCTACCCAATGCAGTGCCTTGGTATTCATTTGCAGTAGCACGTTCACCAATCGCAATGGCTTTGGAAGCGGATGCTGTTGCGTAGTAACCTAACGCTACTGCACGATCCGGGCTAGAGATATTTTGCTGTTTTGTGGATACTCTGGCTAATGAACCGATTGCAACAGAGTTATTACCTTCGGTACTTGAACCTGCACCGATCGCCGTATTGTATAGGAAGCCTTGACCGGTACTACTTTTAGCAACAGTTTGAACCGATGTTTGAGCAACATTGTCATCTAATGTCGCTGAACCGTTATAAAGCGCACCGATTGCAATAGAGCCTAGACCTTCAGCACTTGTATTATTACCGACAGCAACACTTGTTGCTCCATTCGCATGAACATCCATACCAACGGCTAACGATTTTTCACCTTTTGCACCGTCATTATTGAAGTTACCTATGGCCGCAGCATTTTTAGTACTGAAATAGTGCGTTTTATTCGCATCAACAACTTTGTTTAATTGTTGTACGTTTACCGCATCATCGTCTTTCGTACCTTCAGCGACATTACCAATGAGCGTTTTTTTGCCATCATTTTTTGATAAAGTAACGCTGTTTTCAGTTGTGGTTCTTGGCGCAGCATCATAGTTAATACCTGCACCACCACCTGTAAGACCATTAATTTTTGAATTTACTTTATTGAAAACATCATTAGACACTTCTTTTAATTGCTTCACGGTCACTGCATCTTGATCATCCGCACCATCAGCCACATTCACAACTCGACGTAAAAGATCAGATTTACCTACGGAAACAACTTTAGTTGATGTTGTACCGGTAAGGTAGCCTGTCGCAGCTGTATCATTCGCCACAGAAGAACGACCTAATGCCACATTACTCTCACCATTTGCCACAGCATTATTACCAATAGCTACACCGCCAGACTCTGTAGACGTAGCACCATTACCAATAGAAACAGAGTCGAGACCGGTAGCCTTAGTTTCTGTACCTACTGCAACCGATCTTGTTTTCGCCTGCGCACTCATACCGATTGCCACGCTTTCTACAATATCCGTTGGGGTGTTATAGGAGTTTGCTAATGTACCAATAGCAATGTTATTACTAACACTGTTATTTGCTCCGCCAATGAATTTACCGGCACCTTGTCCAAGTGCGATATTGCCTTTACCTTTTACATTTGAGCCGGCAGATTGACCGATACCAATATTAAGTTGACCGTCAACATCTTTACCTGCGTCCACACCAATATTGATGTGCTCGTTTTTATCACCAACAAGGTCTGCAGCCTGGCCTTTACCCGCACCTTGACCAATTGAGATTGTTCTTCATGGCGCAGCCTCTGCATTTTCACCAACAGCAACCGCACCTTTACCAGTAGATTTAGCATTTTTACCAAACGCAGCGGCACCCTCACCTTCAGATTGAGCACCATGACCAATTGACAAACCGGATTTCTTGGCTTCAGCACCATGACCAATTGACATTGCATCCGTACCTTCAGCCTTAGCGCCTTCACCCATTGCAATAGCAGAATCGGAACCTACAGCGACTTGAGCACCTTTACCGAAAGCAATCGCAGAATTTGCTGCAAATGTTTTAGCATCAGAACCAATTGCGATACTATCAGAAGTAAAGGTTTCAGATGCGTCTTTATTTGTTGTTAATGCATTTTTACCGATGGCAATATTCTGATTACCGCGGCTTTTTGCTGTATCACCGATTGCAATGCCACTCTTACCATCACCAGTAATATATTTTTGAGCACCATCATAAATCAATTCGCCACTTAATTTAGAGCCTGCTTGAGAATTATGACCTAACACAACTGAAGATGAGGCAGTTCCTGATGCAGCTGCTCCATGACCAACAGTAACAGACTCAGCACCATAAGAAGAAGCGTGCATACCTAATGCAACAGTATTATTCCCAGCTGCTTTAGCGTCTGGACCAATTGCAACAGCATCAGTTCCACCGGCTGTAGCATCGGCTCCTGTTGAATTTGCACGGAAGTATTTAATACCGTTGTAAGTAGTACCTGTACCTAAACCTAATTTATCAGTTGCTTTTTTTAATAAATCAATCTCATTATCAGTAGTGGTTTTGTGGTTACCAAAATCAGTTTTTAATGCATCTAGATCACCTTGGCTAGCTTTACCATTAACGGTAGTTGTTAATGCAGTTAAATCGGCTTGGTTAGCTTTGCCATTAACTGTAGTTGTTAATGCAGTTAAATCGGCTTGGTTAGCTTTATTTGCTAAATCATCGGTAGTCGCTAAATTTTTACCATTCAATGTAGCAGTACCATGCAATGTTGTTGTACCTGTTGCTGAACCACCAGCGGTGCCTGCAGCACCAACAGTTAATGATGTGGTTGCGGTAACGTTCGGAGCATTAACATCAGCAGCAAATACTGAAGATGCGCCAAAGCAGAATGAGAGGGCGACAGAAAGTGCGGTTAATTTTGTTCGTACTTTTGCAGTATTGCTTGATGCCGCTGTTGAATTGCGTCCTGATACCCCTTTAGAGCGCGCTAATTCGGATACAACGACTAATACGTTAGTTACCTTACTCCAGATAACCTTGTATATATTATTCATGGAAGTTCTCCTAATGGTTAAATTTAATCAAGATATATTGATATATAACTTTAATGGATAAATGCTTTACTCTTCATAACGAAGATGGATATGTAATACATGAACCAAAAAATATGTTGAGCAATGACTATTGCACAACATAGGAAAAGTGAATGCATCACTAGTAGGCCTAATAGATACCCATAACTCTAAGGCCTTCTATCAAAACACCTACGGAATCGCTAAAAACAGACTCCTGCCCTCGAGACAACATCATTGACAACGCCCATACATTTGAAAAACTAAACTACACAAATAATTTGTCGCCAATGATGCTGTCGCCACAGGTATAAATTTAAAACAGCTCCTATTGTACTTATTCAATAAGTAACATATAAAAAATTATGCCTATGGTATGGCGGGTGAATTCTAAAGCTAATTCGATTCATCGTCAATTAATACTGCTTCTAATGCAATTTTAATCATTTCATTAAACGTTAACTGACGCTCTTCCGCACTGGTGAGCTCGTGGGTGCGAATGTGGTCAGATACGGTACAGATGGTTAATGCGCGTGCACCATACTCTGCGGCAACACCGTAAATACCGGCGGCTTCCATTTCCACACCAAGAATGCCGTATTTTTCCATCACATCAAACATGCTGACATCCGGCGTGTAGAATAAATCGGCAGAGAATAAATTCCCAACGCGAGCTTTCACACCTAAGTTTTTCGCTGCTTGCACTGCGGCTTGGGTTAAACCAAAATCTGCGATGGCGGCAAAGTCGTTATCTTTAAAACGAATACGGTTTACTTTGGAGTCGGTACATGCACCTACACCGATAACCACATCACGCAATTTCACATCCATACGTACTGCACCGCAAGAGCCAACACGAATCATTTTTTTCACGCCGTATTCAGTGATAAGTTCTTTTGCGTAAATGGAACAGGAAGGGATCCCCATACCATGTGCCATCACGGAAATGCGACGACCTTTATAGGTACCGGTGAAACCTAACATATTACGTACGTTAGTCACTTCCTGTGCGTTTTCCAAAAAAGTTTCTGCAATATACTTCGCACGTAGCGGATCACCCGGCATTAATACAGCATCAGCAAATGCACCGGCAGGTGCGTTAATGTGTGGAGTCATAGTTTTTCCCTCTTGTTGACATGATGAAGCAAACGTTTCCGTTGCTTATAAACGACAACACCACGAACATGGTCGTGGTGTCATCATAAAAAACATGGCGAAATCATACCGCACTTTATAGCACGGCACCACTTAAACCAATAAATAAACCTGCAATTGTTGCGCTCATTAAGTTAGATAATGAACCTGCAACTACGGCTTTCAAGCCTAAACGAGCCACGTCGCTACGACGATTTGGCGCCATTCCGCCTAAGCCACCAATTAAGATCGCGATGGAACTGAAGTTAGCAAAACCACAAAGTGCGAAGGTAATGATCGCTTTAGTTTTATCACTTAACACCACAGCAGAATCCGGTTGTAAATATTTAGCAAATTCTAAATAACCCACAAATTCGTTCACCGCTAATTTTAAACCAATCATTTGACCGGCAATGGCAGACTCTTCCCAAGAAATCCCGATTAAGTATGCCAATGGTTTGAAAATCCAACCTAAAATCACTTGTAAAGTTAAATCCGGTTCGCCAATAACGCCGCCGAAGCTGCTTAGAATCCAGTTAATCAAAGCAATCACAGAAACAAACGCGATTAACATAGCACCCACGTTCATCGCTAAGTGCATACCGTCACGCGCACCATTTGCCAATGCTTCAATTGCGTTAGATGGTTTTTCAACGTCTGCACTTTCTTTTAATGAGTCATCCGCTTTTTCTGTTTGTGGGAACATGATTTTCGCAAACAATAAACCACCCGGTGCTGCCATGAAAGAAGCCGCGATTAGGTAAGTTAACGGCACACCCATACCGGCATAACCCGCCATCACAGAACCGGCGATAGAGGCAACGCCACCAACCATCACAGCAAATAATTCAGATTGCGTCATACGGCTGATAAATGGTTTTACAATTAATGGCGCTTCCGTTTGGCCAACGAAAATATTGGCAGCCGCAGACATAGATTCTGCTTTTGATGTACCTAATAATTTTTGTAATCCACCACCGATTAATTTGATCACCCATTGCATAACACCGATGTAATAAAGCAAAGAAATCAAGGCGGAGAAGAAAATGATGACCGGCAACACTTTAATCGCAAAGATAAAACCGAAACTTTGGCTTGGATCAGTCAATCCACCGAATAAGAAACTAATCCCTTCGTTACCGAAGCTAATGATTTTACCGATAAAATCAGAAGCCGTTTGTAACGCACTACGTCCCGCCGGTACATAAAGTACGAAAGCACCGATAGCGATTTGAATAGCCAACGCACCAAAAACGGTACGCAGATTGATCGCTTTACGGTTGTTAGAGAACAAAACTGCAATCCCTAACAGGACGAAAATACCAACAACACTAATTAAAATGTCCATAAATACCTCAAAAGTCATTGAATAAAATTCTTCGTATTCTACTTGGTTTCCATAAAAAAGGAGAGTGAATTTTATTGATTAATATCATAATTAGTGCAACCCGATGTCACTAGAAGCAAAATCCGCCTTAAAAAGGAATAAAGTGCGGTCAAAATTCAACGTAATTTATTTAGACAGCATGAATAAACCTTGGGATAATGCGCGCCACTTAGTAACAAACGATGGATTAAAGATAAATGAAGAAAGCACAGGTTCTGCCGCATACACCTTGGGCAGCAAAATCCCTTTGGGCATTTGAGCCTAAATCCTTTTGTGTGTTGCTTTTATCTTTAAGTGTCATGGGATTTGGCGAAGCATTATTGCTTCTTTCTGATTTAGGCTCCGCGCCTTGGACCATATTATCGCAAGGTGTAGCCTTACGCGGGGAATTTAGTGTCGGTTGGGCGTCATGGATAATTAGTTCAATCGTGATGTTAGCGTGGTTTCCATTAAAACTGAGGCCGGGACTTGCCACCGTCATGAATATTTTTGTGATCGCCCTCTTTCTCGGCTTAACCGTTTATTTGCTGGAAAAACCTACCGCACTTTATCTGCGTTTCATTTACGCTGTCGTTGGTATTTTATTATTCGGCATCGGCAATGCCTTTTACCTAACCTGCCACCAAGGCCCCGGCCCACGCGATGGGTTAATGGTGGGGTTGTGTTATCGTTTCCATTGGAAAATCGGCATCGTGCGAACGTCCATTGAAGTTTTAGTGTGCCTCTTCGGCTATCTGCTCGGTGGCGTGTTAGGCATCGGCACACTCATGTTCGCACTGGGGATTGGCTGGGTAGTGCAATACACCTTATTTATTATCCGTCGTCGAGTGCCACACCCGAGTAATAAACCGCTCGATCTCGTCTAATTTCTCGCCAATATGAATTTTGCTTAAATCTGTTTGACTCGCTTTGTCGTTTGGCGGACAAAATGCCAAATGTTTATCAACCTCATTAATCGGCTGCCAACGCAATGGTGTAGCAGAACGACGACTCGGATAAAAACCGATGGTCGGAACATTTAACGCAGCGCTTAAATGCAACGGCCCGGTGGAACCGGCAATAAACAAATTAGCACACGCCAAAGATTGTGCGAAATCCACCATGCCGTTATTTTTGTCATAAACGACCACCCGCGAATCCTGCACCAAATTTGCCAGTTCATGGGCTTTTTCACTTTCATTCGGCCCTGCCGTTAAAATCACATAGACGTTAAACCGCGCTAATAAGCCACGAATGAGCTCAGCATATTGCGCCAAAGATAAATTATTGGCAGACCCGCCGGAACCGCTGTGCACAAAAATCCATTTTTTCTCCGCATCAATGTTTAACTGATGGCATAAAGACTCACGCTGAAAATCCACCGCACTTTTAGGGAAAGTGAGATATGGCGGGCAAGGCTGAACAACAGCAATGCCATGATCACGTAAAAAAGTGCGGGCCAAATCCAAGTTATATTCAAATTCAGGCTTAGCCGATTGGGAACGGCGTTGCGTTAAACGATGATTATAGAAAAATTGCACCCATTTTGTTGCCGGCGCTAAACGGTAAGGAATGCGACATTTCCACGCTAATTTGGCGTTATGTGTATTGGAAAAGAAGCTGATCATGGCATCAAATTGACGCGCTTTAATTTCGTTCACCACGCGCTGAAATGCAGCTTTATCGTTTTTCGGCGCATCAATAATAACGTCATCTAAATAAGGGCATGCCCGAGCAATATCTGCGGTGTAAGCAGGTACAAGTGCGGTCAGTTTTAACGATGGTTCAGAGGCTTTTAACATGGCAAAGGATGGCCATGCCAACATAAAATCGCCCAATTTATCGTTACGAATCACCAATACGTTTTTCATTATTTCCACCCTATGCAAATTCTTTTCCAAAATGAGAGGTTATTCTAGCCTGACCGACTGCCATTAAAAAGCGACAAATAAAAAATCAGCGCCTTAATCCCTTAAGACGCTGATGTTGAACTAAATAAACAAGTCAATATTGAATTTTATTTATTCAATTTTGCCTTATAGGTCGGATTCATCAAGTTTTCTACGGAAAGGATGTCATCCAATTGTTCTTTGGTTAACAAGCCTTTTTCCAAGACCACTTCACGCACACCTTTACCGGTTTGCGCACAGATTTTACCCACTAAGTCACCGTTGTGGTGGCCGATAAATGGGTTTAAGTAAGTCACAATACCGATAGAATTGTAAACGTAGTTTTCACACGTTTCTTTGTTGACGGTGATGCCATCAACGCATTTATCGCGTAAGTTCACACAAGCGTTACCTAAAATCTCAATAGATTCAAACATAGCTTGTACAATCACCGGCTCCATTACGTTTAATTGTAATTGACCTGCTTCTGACGCAAAAGTCACAGTGGTATCGTTACCGATCACTTTGAAGCACACTTGGTTCACCACTTCAGGCACAACCGGGTTTACTTTTGCCGGCATGATAGAAGAACCCGCTTGTAATTCAGGCAAGTTAATTTCTTTAATGCCTGCACGAGGGCCGGAAGAGAGTAAACGTAAGTCGTTACAGATTTTTGACAATTTCACGGCAGTGCGTTTTAACGCGCCATGTACGGAAACATAATCACCGCAGTCTGAGGTTGCTTCAATTAAGTTCTCTGAGCCGGTGCAATGTAATCCGGTGACATTGGATAAATGTTTCACAACGGAAGACACATAACCTTGTGGGGTATTTAAACCGGTACCGATTGCGGTCGCGCCCATGTTCACTTCAAGTAAGTGTGCCGCTGCAGCTTTTAAGTGTTTCACTTCTTCTGCCATTAACACTGCAAACGCTTTGAATTCTTGCCCCACAGTCATTGGCACTGCGTCTTGTAATTGAGTACGGCCCATTTTCAACACTTTCTCGAATTCTTTTGCTTTGTTTTCAAAGCCTTGTTGCAAATAAGCGACTTTTTCAAGAAGTTTAATGACGCTGTTGTACACGGCAATGTGGAAACCGGTAGGGTACGCATCGTTGGTGGATTGGCTGGCGTTCACATGATCCATTGGGTCGAGGTATTTATATTCACCTTTTTTGTGACCTAAAATTTCTAACGCCAAGTTGGCAATCACTTCATTGGTGTTCATATTGACGGAAGTGCCTGCACCACCTTGGTAAATATCAGATGGGAATTGATCCAAACATTTGCCGTTCACTAACACTTCATCACAAGCTTTAACAATGGCTTCTGCAATTTCTTTTGGAATGGCACCCAACTCACCATTTGCCAATGCCGCTGCTTTTTTCACCATCACCATGCCGCGAACAAATTCCGGCACATCAGAAATCGTTACTTTCGAAATGTTAAAATTTTCCACCGCTCTTAGGGTGTGAATACCCCAGTAAGCATCTGCAGGAACTTCACGTTCACCTAACAAATCCACTTCCTTTCTATATTGTGTCATTTGCGTTCTCCTTTATGCTTAACACGTTTGGTTGAATTGTCTAAATTATAGAAAATTCGATTAAAATTAAATTGATCCAAGTCACAGATTTTTATACGCATTTAAGAGTTATTTTTATTTTTCAGATTAGTTTTTCTAACCCGAAAGATGTAGCCATGAATAAAAGTTGCACTGCAGAATAAAGCGGGTAATATGCTCATCCAACGTATTTTTAAGGAGCGAACATGCCGTTTATCACCTTTCTTTTCGCTGTTTTTGTATTTATTTATCTGGAACTGAGTCTACTGGTTTGGCTAGGAAGCCGTTTGGGTATCCTCATGCTCATTTTATTACTGATTGGTTCCTCACTACTGGGCATTGTCATCATCCGTGTTCGTGGTTGGTATAGCCTCACTCGCGTAAAACAGCAGCTCACCCAAGGCGAATTGCCTACTGATGCGCTTTTTGGCTCTCTGCGCTGGCTTATTGCCGGCATCCTTTTTGTTATTCCCGGTTTTGTGACTGACATTCTCGCTTGCGTGCTGTTAAGCCCGCTCGGTCGTTACCTAGTAAATACATTCATTCGTAGCCGATTCGTGTTCTTCCAACAAAACATCTTTAAAACCAACCGCACTTTTTATTCGTCCCAAGGCAATCCACCTAGAGATGGCGAGATTTTTGAGGCGGAATTTGAAAAGGAAGCGGATGAAAATAAACGGTTAAAATAATTTTGCCTTTCCCTTGAAAGCGTAAAAATGATTCCCATATAAAAGAAACTTTTTAACAAACCTAGAAATAGAGGAAATTTCAGATGAATATTCGTCCATTACACGACAAAGTGATTTTAAAACGTGAAGAAGTGGAAACTAAATCTGCCGGCGGTATCGTATTGACCGGTTCTGCAGCCACCAAATCTACCCGCGCGAAAGTGTTAGCGGTCGGCCCTGGTCGTTTATTAGAAAACGGTAGCATTCACCCAATGCACGTAAAAGTGGGCGACATCGTCATTTTCAGCGACAGCTACGGTGTAAAAACAGAAAAAATTGATGGTGAGGAAGTGCTCATTCTCTCCGAAGGCGATATTTTAGCGATCGTTGAATAAGCAAAAACACGCTGAAAAATGACCGCACTTTAAACGAAATAGATCATGGTGGGAGCAATCTCACGCAACAAAATAAAAGGAAATTAAACATGGCAGCAAAAGACGTAAAATTCGGTAACGACGCACGCGTAAAAATGTTAAAAGGTGTAAACATTTTAGCTGATGCGGTAAAAGTCACCCTTGGTCCAAAAGGCCGTAACGTAGTCTTAGACAAATCTTTCGGTGCACCAACCATCACCAAAGACGGTGTGTCTGTGGCACGCGAAATTGAATTAGAAGATAAATTTGAAAACATGGGCGCACAAATGGTGAAAGAAGTTGCTTCTAAAGCCAATGATGCCGCCGGTGACGGTACCACCACGGCAACTGTTCTAGCACAAGCCATCGTGAACGAAGGCTTAAAAGCCGTAGCGGCAGGTATGAACCCAATGGATTTAAAACGCGGTATCGACAAAGCAGTCACTGCCGTCGTTGCCGAACTTAAATCCCTTTCCAAACCTTGCGAAACCTCTAAAGAAATCGAACAAGTGGGTACCATTTCCGCAAACTCCGACAGCATTGTGGGTCAATTAATCGCACAAGCCATGGAAAAAGTGGGTAAAGAAGGCGTGATTACCGTAGAAGACGGCACCGGCTTAGAAGACGAATTGGATGTAGTTGAAGGGATGCAATTTGATCGCGGTTACCTTTCCCCGTACTTCATTAACAAACCGGAAACCGCTACCGTAGAATTAGATAACCCATTCATTTTATTAGTCGATAAAAAAATCTCGAATATTCGTGAATTATTACCGGTATTAGAAGGTGTGGCGAAAGCAGGTAAACCGTTATTAATCATTGCCGAAGATGTAGAAGGCGAAGCGTTAGCGACATTGGTAGTGAACACCATGCGCGGAATCGTGAAAGTAGCTGCAGTGAAAGCACCAGGCTTCGGCGATCGTCGTAAAGCGATGTTACAAGACATTGCGATTTTAACTGCCGGTACGGTGATTTCTGAAGAAATCGGTATGGAGTTAGAAAAAGCCACTCTTGAAGATCTTGGTCAAGCGAAACGCGTTGTCATTAATAAAGACAACACCACAATTATCGACGGTATCGGCGATGAAGCACAAATCCAAGGTCGTGTGGCACAAATTCGTCAACAAATCGAAGAATCCACTTCCGACTACGACAAAGAAAAATTACAAGAACGCGTGGCGAAACTCGCCGGCGGTGTTGCGGTAATTAAAGTCGGTGCAGCAACTGAAGTAGAAATGAAAGAGAAAAAAGCACGCGTGGAAGATGCACTACACGCAACTCGTGCAGCTGTGGAAGAAGGCGTGGTTGCCGGTGGTGGTGTGGCGTTAATTCGCGCAGCCAGCAAAGTTGCTGATTTACGTGGCGACAACGAAGAACAAAACGTGGGTATTAAACTTGCTCTTCGCGCTATGGAAGCCCCATTACGTCAAATCGTCGCGAACGCAGGTGAAGAAGCCTCTGTAGTCGCAAGTGCGGTAAAAAACGGCGAAGGAAACTTTGGTTATAACGCAGGTACCGAGCAATATGGCGATATGATTTTAATGGGTATTTTAGATCCAACTAAAGTGACCCGTTCCGCATTGCAATTCGCAGCTTCTGTCGCCGGTTTAATGATCACCACCGAGTGTATGGTGACCGAATTACCAAAAGATGACAAAGCTGACCTCGGTGCTGCCGGTATGGGTGGCATGGGAGGTATGGGCGGAATGATGTAATTCTTCCCTATCAAAAATAAAAGCCCTTGAATTAACTCAAGGGCTTTTTTATCTCTATAAAAACACTGTTTTTTATGACCGCACTTTTACACTAAATTTTCATGTTTTTCATAAGCGGAAAGCGTATTATACATAAGCATTGCTACCGTCATTGGGCCAACGCCACCCGGCACCGGTGTAATATAAGCAGCACGCTCGGCAGCAACCTCAAACTCAACATCGCCAACCAACTTGCCATCAATACGGTTAATTCCGACATCAACGACAACTGCGCCTTCTTTGATCCATTCACCTTTAATAAATTTAGGTTTACCCACAGCAACCACTAAAATATCCGCTTGGCGAATATGACCCGCTAAATCCTCGGTAAAACGGTGAGTTATTGTGACAGTACAGCCGGCAAGTAACAATTCTAATGCCATTGGACGACCAACAATATTGGACGCACCAACAATGACAGCATGTTTGCCATAAAAAGAAATACCTGTAGTTTCCAATAATTTCATCACACCATAAGGCGTACAAGCACGTAATGTTGGAATACGTTGACACAAGCGCCCAACATTATAAGGATGAAAACCATCCACATCTTTTTCCGGTGAAATTTTTTCAATTACTTTGGTGCTATCAATGTGTTTTGGCAACGGTAACTGCACCAAAATACCATCAACCTCAGGATCTTGATTCAATCGCTCAATAAGAGCTAACAATTCTGATTCAGAAGTGGTTTCCGGTAAATCGTAAGATTTGGAAAAAATACCGATTTCAGCACAACTTTTACGCTTACTTCCCACATAAACCTGAGAAGCCGGATCCGCGCCAACTAGAATTACTGCCAGACCAGGAGCACGTTTACCCAGCTCAATATACTGTGCAATTTTTTGTGTAATATTCAATTTAATTTGCTGGGATAACTGAGTACCTGAAATAATTTGAGCCGCCATTAAATTCTCCGCGTAAGGTAAATATTTACGCACGCTATTTTGTCAGAAAAATCCGTTTTATGTAAACTGAATTGTAATAAATTTAGACGATTGACAGTAAAACCATAAAAATTGATTGACTGAAAATGAAAGAAAACTATAATGCTACACATCTTTCGGCGAGTAGCGCAGCTTGGTAGCGCAACTGGTTTGGGACCAGTGGGTCGTAGGTTCAAATCCTATCTCGCCGACCACCTTTCTCTATTCTTTCATCATCCCATTTTAATGCGCCCTTAGCTCAGCTGGATAGAGCAACGCCCTTCTAAGGCGTGGGTCAAAGGTTCGAATCCTTTAGGGCGTGCCATTTAATAAACCTGACTAAATATTTTTTACTTCCAATCCAAGGAAAATAGAATGAAAAAATTAGCATTTGTATTGCTAACATCCTTAGCAACATCGAGTTTTGCTCATAACCTCCAACTCAATACCCCCCTCCCTTATGTTTCCGTTCAAACTGACGGAGAATTAATCATAAACAATGGAAGCATCAACTATAAAAACTGGGAATCGCCAGCAGTTGCAGGAAAAGTAAGGGTTCTTCAACACATGGCAGGAAGAAGTAGCGTTAAAGAAAAAAATGATGGCTTAATGGAAATGATCAAAGCTCAACGCTTTGATTCTAGCAAATATCAAACAACAACAATTATTAATGCAGAAGATGCTATCTTCGGCACCGGTCCTTTCGTCAAAAGTAGTGCTGAAAAAGGTAAAAAAAATAATCCTCACAGCCAAGTGATTTTAGATCAAACAGGTCAAGTTAAAAAAGACTGGGGATTACAGCCTAAAGAAAGCCTAATTGTAGTATTAGACAAATCTGGAAAAGTGAAATTTGCACATGAAGGGAAGTTATCTGAGCAACAAATGAATCAAGTTATCGAACTAGTTAAAAACTTAGTTCAGTAGAAAGTAGTAAAAATAAAAAGCGAGAAGATAAGAAAATGGATGGCAGGGGCGGAGAGGCTCGAACTCCCAACACCCGGTTTTGGAGACCGGTGCTCTACCAATTGAACTACGCCCCTATTGGTATTTAACTTTGAAAAAGTTATAAAATTGGCGGAATGGACGGGACTCGAACCCGCGACCCCCTGCGTGACAGGCAGGTATTCTAACCAGCTGAACTACCACTCCGAGATAGGGATTAGCAGTGACCTACTCTCACATGGGGATGCCCCACACTACCATTGGCGTAACAGCATTTCACTTCTGAGTTCGGTATGGATTCAGGTGGCTCTACTGCACTATGACTGCTAAAAATACTTATTAATTTAGTTCACTATTAACATTAAGCTAATGAACTAAAGTAATAAG
>NZ_GL622200.1:0-93993 GCF_000185305.1 Aggregatibacter segnis ATCC 33393 | reverse complement strand
CGAATCTTCAAGTGCCCACACAGTTTGTCTGATTGATTGTTAAAGAACAAAAAACGACGCGCAGTTTTATGCTTTACAACGGCGCGTCGTTGTGGGGGCGTATTATAGGCATTTATCATGGCCTTGCAACCCCTTTTTTCAATTTTTTACAAAATATTTTTTAATTGATTATTTTTTAGATCTTTTGTCTAGAAATCAACCTTGGCAGATCCGCTATGGAATCTAATACATAGTCTGCCGCACTTTCCCCCTCAGGCGTAATCTCCTTGCCGGTTCGCACTAAGATATTTGTGTTAATCTTTGCCCCTTTCCCTGCAAGTAGATCATCAACTTTGTCACCGATCATAATCGATCTTGACGGATCAATTTTCAATTCTTCAATCGCCTGCAATAACATCCCCGACTTCGGTTTACGGCAATCACAATCCTGTTTAAACTCTGCAAATTTTGCCTCCGGATGATGAGGGCAGTAATAGATGCCATCCAAATCAACACCACGATCCGCCAACGACCAATCCATCCACTCCGTCAACTGCAAAAACTGTTCCTCGGTAAAAAAACCTCGTGCAATGCCGGATTGATTTGTCACCAGAACCAACAAATAGCCCATTTCTTTGAGTTTTTTTAGCGCCTCAATACTTCCCTCAATAAAATGAAAATGATCAATGTCATGCACGTAACCGTAATCAATATTCAACGTACCGTCTCGATCTAAAAAAACCGCTTTTTTCATATTTGTTTATCCTGTCTATCTATGCATAGCTGTCGATTATCTTCTTTATTTCTATCTCGTGCAAACCCTCTGCTATTTTGTTCTATAGAGAAACAAATAATTATAAGAATGTCGCGGATAAATGTTGACATAGCATTCTAGACGTCTAGAATACAAAAATTCTTTTCGATAAAAATTAAACAGCAAAAGGGCTTATATGATTAAGCTAGAGAATGTCAGCAAAATTTTCGACGTTTCAGGTAAAAAACTGACCGCACTTGATAACGTTTCTTTAGATATTCCGAAAGGACATATCTGTGGCGTTATCGGCGCATCCGGTGCAGGTAAAAGTACCCTGATTCGTTGCGTCAACCTATTAGAAAAACCAACCGTAGGTTCCGTGATCATTGACAGCAAAGATCTCACTCAACTTAGCGATGCGGAACTTGTATTAGAACGCCGTAATATTGGCATGATTTTCCAACATTTCAATTTATTGAGCTCCCGCACCGTCTTTGGTAATGTCGCGCTGCCTTTAGAATTAGAAGGCACACCGAAAGAAAAAATCGAAGCGAAAGTCAATGAGTTACTCTCTTTGGTAGGATTAAGCGATAAAAAAAATGTGTATCCGTCTAATTTATCCGGCGGTCAAAAACAACGCGTCGCCATTGCACGTGCACTAGCAAGCAATCCAAAAGTGTTATTGTGCGACGAAGCCACCAGCGCACTGGATCCGGCAACCACCCATTCCATCTTAAAATTATTAAAAGAAATCAACCGCACTTTAGGTATCACAATTCTCTTAATTACCCACGAAATGGATGTCGTGAAGCGCATTTGCGATTTGGTTGCTATCATTGACCACGGCAAACTGATAGAACAAGGCTCGGTGAGCGACATCTTCTCTAATCCGAAAACCGAACTGGCACAACAATTTATTCGTTCGACCTTTAGTGTCAATTTGCCGGATGAATATTTAGATAACCTACTGCAAACACCGAAGCACGCCAAGTCTTACCCGATTATCAAATTCGAGTTTACCGGACGCTCGGTGGATGCCCCATTGTTGTCCCAAGCCTCCAAAAAATTCGGTGTGGAATTAAGCATTTTAACGTCCCAAATTGAATACGCCGGCGGCGTGAAATTCGGTTTCACCGTAGCTGAAGTGGAAGGCGACGAAGATGCTATTACACAAACCAAAATCTATTTAATGGAAAATAACGTACGCGTTGAGGTATTAGGCTATGTGGAATGATTTTTTAACGCAACTTACGCCTCAAATGTGGCAAGCAGTGTGGGTTTCTACCTATGAAACCGTGTATATCAGCTTTGCATCTACCTTGTTAGCTGTGCTCATCGGTTTACCTTTTGGCGTTGTGACGTTCCTCACCGGTAAAGGCGAAATTCTGCAAAACGCACGTTTAAATCTCATTTTGAACATTGTGATTAACATTGGACGCTCCATTCCATTCATTATTTTATTAATCATTTTGTTACCGTTTACCCGTTTCATTTTGAATACGACGCTGGGTACAACGGCGGCAATTATCCCATTAAGCATTTGCGCAATGCCGTTTGTGGCACGTTTAACTGCTAATGCCTTGGTGGAAGTCCCAAAAGGCTTAACGGAAGCCGCAAAAGCCATGGGGGCGACAAATTGGCAAATCATCCGCAAATTCTATTTACCGGAAGCGCTACCAACCCTAATTAACGGCATTACACTGACCTTAGTTACCCTAGTGGGCTATTCCGCCATGGCGGGCATTGTCGGCGGCGGTGGTTTAGGTAGCCTTGCCATTAACTACGGCGAATATCGCAACATGATGTACGTTAAATGGGTCGCCACAATTATTATTGTCGTATTCGTCATGATTTCACAAAAACTTGGCGATGATTTAGCTAAACGCGTTGATCATCGTTAATTCACTTAGCATTAACATTAAAAGAGGATCTTTTATGAACTTAAAAAAATTACTCGGCGTAGCAACTCTTGCCTCCGTATTTGCATTAACAGCATGTAACGAAGAGAAAAAACCGGAAGCGACAGCAGAAGCACCGGCAAAAATTAAAGTCGGCGTAATGGCTGGCCCAGAACACGAAGTAGCTGAGATTGCTGCTAAAGTCGCAAAAGAAAAATATAACTTAGACGTAGAATACGTTTTATTTAACGACTACGCCTTACCAAATACAGCCGTTTCTAAAGGCGATTTAGATGCTAACGCTATGCAACACAAACCGTATTTAGACAAAGATTCCCAAGCGAAAGGTTTAAACAACCTCGTTATCGTGGGTAACACCTTTGTTTATCCGTTAGCCGGTTACTCCAAAAAAATCAAAAGCGTAAATGAGTTGCAAGATGGCGCGGTGGTTGCTGTACCAAACGACCCAAGTAACTTGGCACGCGCGTTAATCTTGTTAGAAAAACAAGGTTTAATTAAATTAAAAGATGCCACAAACTTGTTCTCTACTTCCATGGATATCGTTGAAAATCCAAAACATTTACAAGTGAAAGAAGTGGATACTTCTGTTGCGGCACGTGCTTTAGACGATGTGGATTTAGCCGTTGTGAATAACAACTATGCCGGCCAAGTAGGCTTAAATGCACAAGATCACGGCGTGTTCGTGGAAGATAAAGATTCTCCATATGTGAACATTATCGTGGCACGTACTGACAACAAAGACAGCAAAGCAGTACAAGATTTCGTGAAAGCTTACCAAACACCGGAAGTGGAACAAGAAGCGAAAAAACACTTTAAAGACGGAGTAGTAAAAGGTTGGTAATTTGAAGCCCCTATAAAAACACCGTAAAATGAGACCGCACTTTTAGGCAATGAAAAGCCAAAGTGCGGTCTTTTTTTTACACGTTTTTTACGGGGGAAATCAAGATGAAAGTCACCAGTTCAGCTATTGAAAACGGACATTACGCCGACAAATACGGCAAGCGAGGCTCGCAGTTTAGCCCAAATGGCATGCCCACCTACTCCATTCCTTTTGAAATCACCGATGTGCCTGCCGGCACAAAATCCTTTGCTGTAGTGCTAGAAGATAAAGATGCCATCAGCGCTGCCGGCTTTGTTTGGACGCACTGGCTCATTGCTGACTTGGAACGCACTTCCGTGCAAGAAAACGAAAGCCAAACAGCGACAGATTTCGTACAAGGTGCAAACAGTTGGGCAAGCGTATTAGGCAAGTTTGACATCAAAGAAGCCTCTGCTTACGGCGGCATGGCACCACCGAACTCAAACCATCGCTATGAACTTTATGTCTATGCGTTAGATACCAAACTCAATTTGCCGCAAGGTTTCCGTTTCAACGAACTCCATTACGCCATGCAAGGGCATATTTTAGATCAAGCCTATTTAGTAGGTTGGTATAACGTTTAATGCATCGGTTTAAGAAAAATCCTCGTCACATTGACGAGGATTTTTTATGAGCGCTTTTAGACACCCTTTTTTGCGCCTATAATAAGCCGTTTATTTTTATTCAATCGAGAACATCATGTTAGATATTGTTTTATACGAACCGGAAATTCCGCAAAACACCGGCAATATTATTCGCTTATGTGCCAACACCGGCTTTCGCTTACATTTAATCGAGCCACTGGGTTTTACCTGGGATGACAAAAAATTGCGTCGCTCCGGCTTGGATTACCACGAATTTGCCGACATCAAAAAGCACAAAACTTTCGAGGCCTTTTTGCAAAGTGAACAACCGAAACGTTTGTTTGCCTTAACGACAAAAGGTACCCCAGCACACAGCGAAGTAAAGTTTGAATTAGGCGACTATTTAATGTTCGGCCCGGAAACCCGCGGCATTCCGATGGACATTTTAAATAGCATGCCGGCGGAACAAAAAATCCGCATTCCCATGACAGCCAACAGCCGCAGCATGAATCTTTCAAACTCGGTGGCCGTCACCGTGTATGAAGCATGGCGCCAGCTAGGATATCAAGGTGCGGTAAATTTAAACCGATAACAAAAAGCCCATCGTCTGATGGGCTTCTTTTTTAAGTGCGGTCGTTTTTTCTCGCATTTTTACGGTAAATGCCTAGCGCACATTTAATGCGGTTGCCATATTTTCCTGTAATTGCTCCAACATGGCATAGCGTTTACGGTACATGGAACGCTTATTGCTTGGAATATCGTCCATATTTTTGGTTTCAAAATGCAGTGGCAATTCCCAATAATCTTTTAACGTGCCGGCAGATTCCGCGAAAATCGCATCATAGTCCACCACATAACGTTTGCTTTGCACGAAACGGGATTTGTTTTGATATTTATGCGGAATGCCCCATAAGGCAGAATAACCTAACACATTGGTCAGGGCTTTCATGGCTTCCACCATCAAATAAGCCGGACGTAAACCATGGCATTTCTTGGTCAGCAATTTCACCATTTCTTTTGAACCTTCAAAATTCGGCCCTTGAATTACCGCAATTAAAAGCGCCTGTTGCACTTTGCCGAAGGTCAATAAATAAACCAATTCTTGACTTGGTGAATGAACCAGCTCTAACGTCCAAAACCCTTCCATCGGCTGATAATCGGTGATGGTGAGCCGCATTTCAAAATCAGGAATGACCTCACCAAAAGAAATGGCTTGTTGCCACAACGGCGGCAACCCAAGTGCGGTCAATTTTTCCGGTAAAAACGTCAGGTTGTCGCACATGGCGTCAAAACGTTGTTGCGTATTAAAGCGTTTATCCAAAAAACGATGCACTAACGGATAGCTAAAATTTGCCCGTTGATTAAGCAAGTCAACGAGCCACGGTTTTTGGTTCACGACGCTTTCGAATTTTTTCACTGCCTGCCAGTGCAGCCAAGAACGCAAGCGATAACGGAAACGCTTCATACGGTAAGATTTCTGATTTCTATCTGGATATAACGCATGAGGATCCGGCCATTGATAAACATGTTGCTGTGTCATAATAAATTTATTTAGGTTCAAATAAGGAAAAATCGGGGCACATTTTCGCATAATCCCATCTTTTTTGCATTTTTTTATCGTTTTTTTACGGCCGATAAAGTATCCTAGCCGGCAATTTATCACCTTGGATACAAAGCACACCATGTCAGAAATTAAACTGAATTATCACAAAACCCATTTTTTAACCAGCTCGCCGAACCTCAAAAGTCTGCCGGAAGATAGCGGTGTTGAAATCGCCTTTGCCGGTCGCTCTAATGCAGGCAAATCAACGGCATTGAATGCCTTAACGAATCAGAAAAACCTTGCCCGTACGTCAAAAACCCCAGGGCGTACCCAACTCATCAATTTGTTTGAAGTGGAACCGCAATGCAAGTTAGTGGATTTGCCGGGCTATGGCTATGCCGCCGTACCGGAACAAATGAAATTGCAGTGGCAACAAGCCCTTGGCGAATATTTGCAAAAGCGTGAGTGTCTTGCCGGGATTGTGATTTTGATGGACATTCGTCATCCGCTCAAAGATTTGGATCAGCAAATGATTGAATGGGCAGTAGCTTCCAAATTACCGGTATTATTACTGCTCACGAAAGCGGATAAACTGAGCCAAAGCGAACGCAGCAAACAAGTCAAAATGGTGCGTGAAGCAATTTTACCGTTCCAAGGCGATATTCAAGTGGAAGCCTTTTCTGCGTTGAAACGTACTGGGATTGATCGCTTAGCCGTCAAATTAGACGCCTGGTTTGCCCCAGTTTTCGCCTAAAAAAAGCCATTTCTGCGATCCTGATCGCAAAAAAGTGCGGTGTGAATTTCTTTCATTTCGCACTTTTTTTATGTTTGTCGCTCCGCTTTTTTCTTCAGCATGATGGAGCCCAACATGTCTTTAGCCATCGTTTACAGTCGCGCCTCCATAGGCGTTCAAGCACCACTAGTCACCATTGAAGTACATTTAAGCAACGGCAAACCGGGCTTTACCCTTGTCGGCTTGCCGGAAAAAACGGTGAAAGAAGCCCAAGACCGTGTCCGCAGTGCGTTGCTGAATGCCGAATTTCGCTACCCCGCCAAGCGTATTACCGTCAACCTCGCCCCGGCAGACTTACCCAAAGAAGGCGGGCGTTTTGATTTGCCGATTGCCATCGGCATGCTTGCCGCCTCCGGTTATATTGATGCAGAAAAGTTAAAACAATTTGAATTTATCGGCGAACTTGCCCTGACCGGCCAACTGCGCGCGGTGCATGGTGTCATCCCTGCGATTCTGGCAGCGAAACAAGCCAAGCGAAAATGCATTATTGCACTAGGCAATGCCAATGAAGCCTCTCTGGTTTCAGAGCAAGAAACCTATTACGCCAATTCCTTATTAGATGTGGTGCAATTTCTCAATCAGCAGGGAGTATTACCTCTTGCCGGAGACATCAAAACTCAAAGTGCGGTGGATTTTTTCCCTGAAAATCCTAAAGATCTGACGGATATCATCGGCCAACAACATGCCAAGCGTGCCTTAATGATTGCCGCGGCAGGGCAGCATAATTTGTTATTTTTAGGCCCACCCGGCACAGGAAAGACCATGCTTGCCAGTCGCTTAACCGGATTACTGCCGGAAATGAGCGACCAAGAAGCCATTGAAACCGCCTCTGTGGCCAGTTTGGTGCAAAATGAACTAAATTTTCACAACTGGAAACAACGCCCCTTCCGTGCGCCTCACCACAGTGCCTCCACACCGGCATTGGTGGGTGGCGGTTGTTAAAATTACAAATAATTGTCAAACGATACAAATAATTGTCGCCTTATAATCCAAATCATTTATAATCTACTTATCTATTTAACTGACTGAAAAGGAAGTTGATTATGTCATATTTCGACGAGAATAATTTAGATAGAGTTCGCTGGCGTTGTGCGCTTAATTTAGAAAAGTATTTTGAAAAACCTCTTCGCGGTTTTTACAATAAGGAACATGAGTACGTTGCCACTTGGTATGAAAACCGTCTTTCGCTCGATAAATCTAAAACACTCGTTGAAGTCACTTTTATCAATTTAACTAAACCTACCTATATAAATAAGAATACCAGCAAAGAATGCCAGAGTTTCTTTGTTATTAAGTTACCTATCAATTACCTACATAAAGTTCCATTCGGTAGCATTTGGAAAGAAGGTGAATCGGAGTATAAGTTCAAACTTAAAGAATTTAAAGTTACCTTTTCAAAAAGTGAAGGGTTGACTTATAAACCTCTTTGGACGGACAAGGAATCAGCGCATCCATTTGAAGCAGATAAGTACGTTTATTCATCTTATTTAGATGATTTCAAGAAAGATGGAAATCAACTGCTTGTCATTCAACCCAAAGGTGATAGTAAGTCTTATATTGTTCATCCGTTACACTTCTTTATGGCTCACTATGGTTATTCGAGCGAGTTAAAACGCATCTTGATTACAGACAACTGGAGTAAAGTTGAGAAGAAATTACACCTGAATGAATTTTTCAAAGAAAAAGGCGTGTTCATACCGAATAACCTTTCCACGAAAGACGCGGTGTTTCTTTATCACTTGAAATATGACGCTTACACAAAAACAGTCGTAAAAGATATAACGACTAAAATCATCTTTTCTAAAGGTCAAGAAAGACTGCACTATCGCATTCCTTGCTGGCACGACAAACCAATCATGCTTTCATTCTATGGTATTGAGTTAGGAAATTCAGTGCTTTGCTGCCAAATTACAGGGATTAGTCAACCACAAGGCGAGCCAATTAACCTTTATTATCATTCTGCGATAAAAACAAGCAAAGATGGTAAGGGGCAAAAAGGCGGTGAACCTCAATACAGAACGAGAAAACAAGAACGAGAACATGAACTTGAAAAGCTCGACATTGCATTAGATAACGTGAATAACCTTGTGGCGGCGGATGTGATTGAACACCTGAAATTGCTTGGTGAAGAGCGAGCAATTAACCGTATTCAGCTTGTTCAAGAAACTGAAAAAGGCGGTAAAGTTAAATTCTTAAATTACAATGAACCAGAGAATTACGGAGTGGGTGAGAAACAAGGGAAAACAGGTAATACAGGTATTGCTAACTGCTTCTATGACATTCCTAGTAATCAAGATATTGAAGGTAAATCACGCCTCGATACCGTTTGGGAACACGCTAAACGCCTACGTAACGAGCAAGGCGCTAAGGTCTATTGGTACACACCTAAGCTTGGATTTAACGAAAGCGATAAATTTACGTTAGTTTCATTAGAAGAAATCCTTGATTCTCTAGAACAATACTATCCAGTCGCGGCGTTAATATTGCGAGTAGATGTGCAACAAAGAACATTCTTTGTACTAAGTTTCCCTGCCCGAAATGAAAAAGAAAACTCAGGTTTTAGTAGTGTCGTTTATGAACCCCGAAATATTCAACAATTTCTATCAGGCGAAGGTGATATTTATAGTCGAGATGAGAATCTATTCAAGCTGTTTATTGAAATTATATCAAGCGAAGGCGTAAGTAGTGATTATGTTGATTCTAAGGATGGAAAAATGTCGTTATTTAGACATAGAGAAGCTAAAAAGACAAACAATAACTGGGTTTGGAATGGAATCGGAAAGCTACTTTAAAGTAAGGAGGTGAGTAGAAGAAGTATTGACGATTACTCCTAGATTAAGTCTTATTAGCATAGGTATGAAACTATAATTTCCTTAAAAATAAGGAATATTTCTGATAAATATCAATTACTGGACTACAAAAAAACGACAGTCTAATTCAATCGATATTCATAAGTAGAAAGCAGTAACCGAGTGTACAATTGGAATAAGTAAACTTACTGAAAATATTCAGTCTAAGTAAGTAATGTTTAGCCATAAATACTCTATATTTGTAAGTGTATTGAGAAATTTACTTACAGCTATAATATTAAAGACTCCTCACTTTATATTACGAGAAATAAATTTTACAAGACAAATAAAAAGGAACCTTAAAATGATGAGAAGTTTTATTTTGGGATATGAAAAGAGAATTAAAGATGAATCCCAAACAAAAATCGATATTCATATAAACCTATGGAGATATAGAGCCAGTAACAATAATGATATAATCATTGACTTTGGCTTTATGATTCATGACATTAAAAAGGTAAATAAAATTATATTTTTTACACCATTAAAAATAAATCAAGTATTAGATCTTGGTGGTAAAATTTTTAATTCCAACACAATATCTGATGCAATATTTAATGAGAGATGTGAAATATCTAACACTTATCCCAAAAGAAGAAAAGTAATAAAACATGGAGATTATGACTCTAGAAATAATAAAACTGAGGAAAATGATGTTTTCATGATTTATTCTCTAAAAATTGATCGGGATGATAATAGTCAATTACAATTTAATAACAAAGATAACTATAGTCAAATACATATAAATACAAGTGAAATATTATCTGATGAAGAGGTAGAATTTCACCCAGATTTAGAGCAAGTTAAAAAGTATTATTTTAGATTTAGAATTCATGCTAAGAAAGGAACAAAAATAATACAAAATGAAAACGAGAGAATAAACCCTCTACAAGACATCTCCTTAAGAACAACTGAACTGATAGACTTTAGAATTAATGATCTACGTTCATGCTCGGATGAGATAAAAGAATGTTTCCTAAAAATGCCAATATTTTCAATCAATAAGGTTCATTACTTAATAATAAGAAATTCTACTGATGAGTTTATAACGGTGGGAGATATAAAAGTAAAAAGTAGGATATTAGAAAATGAGGTATGGAAAGATTATATTAAAATAAATGACATTGATATGATTGCCTACCATTTTAAAAATGATAGCGATGATGCTTTTTCATTTGAAAAATTAGCAAGATTTAAGTATCCACTAAATGTAGGTAAAAGAGTAATGGTTTATGTGGGCATTATTATATCTATATCATTAATTTCATCTGGCATATTTGAAATCATTAAAAAATATCTAATATAGGAGATTATAATGGATAACTTAACTTATTCTAAATTTTCAGAAATCGACCTAAATGATCCATTTTTTGATAGTTTAAAAGACGATTACAAAGAATTCCCTGATTGGTTTAGACGTAAAGCTAATGACTACGCTTATGTTCTTTATAATAACAATAAGATTGATGGTTTTTTGTATCTTAAGTTTGAAAATGACATTCCCGATATAGAGCCAGCCATATATAACCGCAGAATATTAAAAGTTGGTACATTTAAATTCACCCCCCAAGGAACATTAAGGGGGCAGAGATTTATAAAAAAAATCCTTGATATAGCAATCTCCAAGCACATAGAGTTAATTTATCTCACAATCTTCGAAAAGCATAGTTATCTTATTAATTTATTTCAAAAATATGGTTTTTATGCTGCTGGAACGAAAGATACCATAAATGGCACTGAATTTGTTTATATGAGAAACATGCGTCATGTTGTTGGAGATATTATCTTAGATTATCCATATGTTTATCCTAACACTAATAAATATTTACTGGCTATTTATCCGAAATATCATACTAGATTATTTCCGGAATCTATCTTATCTAATGAGTCAATTGATATTGTTCAAGATGTTTCGTACTCAAATAGCATACACAAAATTTATATATCAGCCGCTTATGGAGCTGGAGATTTAAAAAGGGGTGATGTACTCGTAATATATAGAACGGGGGATGGTAAAGGTCCGGCATATCATAGAGCTGTTGTATCATCTGTTTGCGTTGTCGAAGAGGTCCGCCATATTTCAGAATTTACGACAGAGGAATCTTACTTGCAGTATTGCAGTAAATTTAGTGTATTCACTACAAACGAACTATCCCAATTTTACAAGGAGAAAAAATACCCTTATGTGATTCGTTTTACTTACAATATTGCGTTCCCCAAACGAACTAATAGGAAAGAATTACTTGACAATAACTTGATAGGAGATCAGACTAGAATCGTATTAGAACCAATATCTAATGAGCAATTTAGTTGTATTTTAAGGTTATCACACACAGATGAAAGTTTTATTGTCAATCAAACCTGAGTTTGTAGAAAAGATCATTTCCGGTGAAAAAAAGTTTGAGTTCAGAAAATCGCTACCAAAACGTGAGGGTATAACAACAGTTGTCGTTTATTCCACAATGCCAGTAGGAAAGGTTGTTGGAGAGTTTAAAGTCAAGGATACGCTATCTCATGTACCGGAATCTCTTTGGGAAAGAACAAAGGAATTTTCAGGCATTACGAAAAATTTCTTCGATCAGTATTTTTCCACAAGACCTTTAGCGCATGCTTTTGAAATTGATTCATTTCGGTTATACGATGAGCCTCTAGGCATCTCAGATATACTGCCATCAGGCACGCCTCCGCAATCTTATTGCTATATTGAGTAATTGATCCACCAAACCTATTGCTGTTCTATTTTTTATGGTTTGGTTAATAGAATTCAAAAATAGGCTAAAATTTATTGAAAATAAAAGGGGCTAACCTAGCCCCTTAATTTTAAGATATAGTTTCATAATATATTAAAGCTTAAATGTAGTACAAATCTTAAAAGAAATAATAAATTATCTGCTATTGAGATTTTACTGAAGACCGTTCAGAATCTTTGCCGAGAACTGGTTAAACCAACAATTTCATGTGAATACGAAAAATCTGGCATAAGCAGGTGCCATCACTTATTTTAGCTTACAGAATAGACATCTATACTAGATACATTAAGAAAATCTTTATCGTCTGTAATAATGTTATTTATCTTATGTTCTCTCATCGCCAATAAAAATAAAGCATCATAAGCATCTATATTATATGAACTTATTTGCTCAACTACACTATCTCCCGCTTGTAAATTGATAGGAAATTCAACCACAACTGCAAACTCTTCCTGTCGCCCGCTTTTAGTTCAAATTTTGGCGAACCATCAGCACTTAATAATAGGCGTCTTAACCCAAATCCAGCTGGTCCACCTTGACGAAATCCACGCTCAATCAAATTTTTCTGACCATTAAAAACTTTTTCACCTAGCTCACGGCAGTATTCTCCGGCAGACCAACGTTTTACCGCTTTAAAAATTTGAGAACCAATGTCGTTTCCCTTAAAAGGTTCTGCACAGTAATGCACTTTAACCCCCATTTTTGAACAAATTTGTTCATAATGTGCAGATTCATCAATATTCAGAAAGCGCCCCCATCGGCTAATGTCATAAACAAGAATATGTGAAAAATCAGCATTACCGGATTGTACAAAGTTAATGAGCGATAAAAACTGAGGACGTTTTTCTGCGCTTAATCCACTTCTTCCCTCATCTAGGTATTCCCTAGTGAGTATAAGCCCTTGCTCCTTAGCATATTTTTGAATGAAACGACGTTGTATATCCGGTGAAAATTCCTGATGCTCCGTAGACATACGGATATAAGCAACAGCAAGATTTTTATATTCCATATTTCACCTCCACAGTCACTATAACGGAAAAGGAGAACCTTATGTTGCACACAACGGATAAGATTTTACCCAAAAATTTCAGAGAAGATTTCATCGTCGAACTTCGGCAAGAAATGCATGAACAGTTCTGGTCAACACTTGAGTTATCGAAGAAATTAGGTGTATGCGAAAGAACAGTAAAAGCGTGGTTAAGAAATGAAAGGTTCCCCAACGGTATTTACCTTATAAAATTAATGTATCTCTCTGCACATATTCGAAAATATGTTTGGCAAATATCTGGTTCAGGAAAGCAATATATTGATATAGATATGATGAAACTGATTATTTCGAATTTATTAAATAAGCTATAGAAGTAGGGAACGAGAGCTCCCTATCAAAATAGATAAAATAAAGTTACTTATTTCATTCTAAAACAGAAACTAAAAATTGAAAAATCTTGAAAAGCCTTTTTCAATTAGAAATTAAAAATAATTTAGTAGATCTTAAAAAACGCTTCCAATTACACGGTCTATACGAAAATACTTAATCCATTTGTATAAGTAACGTTTTTCTAGCCGATTCCCACTCACAACAGCTAACTTACTATCTAATTTAGATAAAATACAAGGTATCTTTACTATAGCTATTATTTCATCTATTTCCCGCTCTGTTTCAAGCCATAATCTGAACTGTTCTTTAAGTGATAACTGTACTTTTTTCATAATAAACCTCTATTTATGTGCTGATAATAGAGATTAGTTTATCGGTAATTTTCTCTCTATATAGGTTTCGGAAATAATTTTGTGATTCAGATCGCAAAAATGATATTTTTCAAGTCAAAAACTCTAGGTTATATGCTTATAAATGTCCTGTGGTAAAAAATAATCCCTATTTTCGTAACGATAATAGGCAACTTGATCAATTTTGATGATGTTCTTTCGTTTTGGCATTTTAATTGTAATGTTGTGTAAACTATATAACACAACGGAAACTAGCTCCATTTGTTCTTTTTCAGTTAAATAAGCTTGTTTATAGAGTTGAATTAATCGCTGAGAACAATGTTTTTTAAGCCGTTTAGCTTTGATTTGTTGAATCAGCTTACGATTAATTTCTAATTCCTGGCAATAATCCGATTTCAAATGATTGATAAAGCCAGTTATCGCAGCTATTTGCCCTGATTTTTCCACAAGATACTGGTTTAGTTGGTCTTGTGTCGGGTAATCCGTAATCTCGTTAGTGCTGATTAGGTCTATCGCAGGCTGTAAGGCTAATCGTACTGATTTAAGTGAAGTTTTCCCTTCGTTATATCGTCGTTGCAATTTCTGATAATAACTTGCGATACAAGGTACAGACTCTTTTAATTTATTAAAGAGGGTTTGAATACGTTCTAATTCGGCTAAATCATCTTTCAAGGCTTCATCAATAACGATTTGATTCGTATCAAGCAACCAGCGTAATACGGTTAAATTGGCGCGTAATCCATTCGGTTTAAAGTGCGTGACTAGCTCTGAATAGTCGGGAATTTGTTGCCAAATTTCATCACAATCAATGAAGAACCGCATAAAATCTGAGCCTTTATGCAAGGCGACACTAATACCACATTTTCGCATATACCAGAAAATGAATTTCTTGTAGGCGGTTTTAACCGCCTTATTACGCAAAATATGTCCATTCAGGCGAATCATATTGAATAATAGGGCTCGTCTTGCACAATCAGGGCAAACATTACCGTAACCAGACGGCATTTCACCTTTGCATTTTGGGCAAGTTGAAAGTAACTGTTCATCACATTTCTTACATAACTGTTTCTCTTGGTTGTGAACCTTACGATAACGGCGACAATTCTTACAAGTAGCAAAGGTATATCGGCGATAACACTGCAAACAGACCGATTTATTCGTTACTGGTGAACGGTATCTATCGCGTGTCATTTTACCACATTCTGAACATTCTATTTCCTCTCGGAAATAACGAGTGCAAGAACTACACACCGCACTGTAACGACTTATCATGCCTATTTCAAATGTACCTGCTTCTTTACCACAGCGTACACAATCCGTTAATTTTTCGCACTCAAGACAAAGTTCGCCCTCGCGGTGAATACGCTTGAGTTGTCCGCATCGCTTACAAGTCTTTTTCTTAAACCATTGGGCGTAGCAATTCGCGCAATAATATTCCTCTTGGAACTTGCGTGTTACTTGAGCTTTGCCACAAATAGAGCAACTATTTCTCTTTTGAGGGCGGATCTTAGTGATTTTCATGTTGCGATTTTTAACTGTCGTTTCAAGCGTTCCCATTGACGGTTTAGACTTAAAACAGAATCAGTTTTAGGTTTATTGGTTATCGCTTTACGTCTTACGATTTTGCCTTCGGGTGCATATTTAAAGAGTGCATCAAGCTCCGTAGGATAGTTTTCAAAGGCAAACGCTTTTTGTGTTATACCGCTGTGTTGAGTAGCTTGAATGAAATCCTTACTTGATAAATTTAGGATTTTAATCGCGTTTACCAGTAAATTTTTACGTTCTTCAATAGGAAGTTGTTCAAACGCAAGGGCGGTTTTGGTTTGGTATATTTCCGCTTGTGAAATACCACATTCTTCCACAAATCTTGCAAAAGCGTGAGTGGATTTTGCGACCGCTGCACGCCGAATAAGATTGATGAAGTAACGTAATATAGCAAAGTATATTTGCCCATCCATACGTTTTCCAAAACATTCACCTGAATTAGTCGTAAACACGTTATCAAGTGTTTCCATCGTTGCGATTTCTGCTTCATTAAGCGGTGTTGTAACGACCTGTAATTTCTCACCGCACTGATGACAGTAGTTTAGTTGTCGTTTCTCAGCCGAAAGCAAATGCGGTTGATACAGTTCGCCACAACAAGGACATTTAGATTCAAGTAAAACTTGATGTTTCAAACAACCAAAATGCCACGCAAAACGCCATTCATTACGCAAATAAGGCGTTTCCTCTAAGCAACAAGGGCAATAAGATTGACCGACACGAAAAGTACGATTACGCGAACCTCTCGAAATTACCCATTTAGCCTGACCTTTAATAAGCGTGTTTTCTCCGTTAATTGGTTTCAACACGGAATAAAGCGAATGACTGGCTAAGTTTACCTGCTGATTAAGTGATAACGCTGTAATATCTTCATAAATCTGTGGTGTTATCGGTTCAAACCCTCTATCTAGATCATAGGTCCATAATCGCCACTTATCCCAATAAAATCCTGTAAATGTAATCGGCTCTGTACCACAATCTAAGGCAGCACGAATAAACCACGAACTGATGCTTTCATTCGGATAAAGTGGCGTTCGGATAATCCCTGATTTTACCCGATAATTTTTCGTAAGCCCTGCGTTGGTTGTACCCATGAATTACGCTCGATAATGTCTAATGTAATTTGCTCTGTTCCTGTTGTAATCGCTTCAACGGCACACGCCGTTAATAAGCGATGTACATTGCCTAAGTTACCACCTGAAATTGTATGGATTTTTGTGGCTAACTCTGGCGATTGTAGATTAGAACATTTCTTCAATGGCAAAATACCTTGAAATTGGAAGAGTAGCTTTTGAAAATCCTTATCCAATTTCCATGTTGGCAATTCAGCAACATCAAAGCGACTGGCGTGCTGCGGATCGGTGTGTAAAACACGAATTGCATCTTTTGTGCCTACGCCTACAATCGGAATCTGCAACTCATTACATAGCATCTTAATCGCATTCATCACTTGGCGCTGCAAACGCGGTGTACCTACAAGCAATGAATGAAATTCGTCAATAATCAGCATTTTCACCTTGTACTCACGGAATAAGTGAATCGTCTGATAACGCAATTTAGCTACGCTATCCGTTGGTCGATATGGAACATAAAAACGCTCCAGTAACGAGATATAAAGCTCTTTTTCATTTGCACTCGGCGGTGCTTCTGCCAAAATAATGGGGCGTATGCCGTCCGACTGGCTGTCCACGAAAGGTATGCCGTACAAATCATAAAAGTGTCGAATAAGCGTAGTTTTCCCATTGTTAGAATCACCGACTACCAACAAATTGAACATACGAGGGCGTTTCGGCTTATTCATTAAGGAAACTAAATTCTCAATAATTCGATTCGCAACAGCATAACCTACCCAACGTGGTTTATCTAAAAACTCAATCCGTTCCTGATTGCTTGCAGTCACTAAATGACGGAATTTTTCGTGAACATACTCATATTGTTTTTCCATTATTCAATATCTCCAAACGTGAACTCATTATCTAAAAGCAAGTTAGAAGCAGGTGTTTTGACTGTTTCTGTTGGTTTGCTTTCGGGTAAACTTGTTGGGATCACTACCTTACTTTTCGCGTGGACTTTCTGCCGTTGAGCCAGTCTCCGAGCTTTCTTCGTCCGCAGTGCAGACTGTTCAACCAATTCACGCATTTCAGTTAATGCATCGTGGATCTGCTGCGAGTGAATGAGTTTTTCATCTTTATCTTTCAAGAACTGACGAACCTGTTTGTATTCCCAAATACTCATATCAGGTAAAGACTGGTCGGCAAACGGAATCGGGAAATAACATTTCAACTTCGGATCATAGAACCAAATCCTGCCGATATTACGAGGATCTCGACGGAATAAAAATTCCTTGCTCTTACCGCTTTCATCGGAATCGTTAATGTACATATTAAGTGCCACATCATAGTAACGTAAACCATCAATCGTTACGCCATTATGCTGAATAGTCCGTTTTTCACTTGGCAAGAAATCAAGTAACACTGTTTGTTCATCAACAGGCAGTTGCGGATAACCACAACCAACGTGATCTTTATCACCCAAAATCCCTAATTTCCATTTTTGAACAGGCGACATACCTAAAGCAGAGTGAGTCCGTTTGTGATACACGTTTACAATGTAGTTAACCAGCCATGTTTCAAATTCATCTAAGGTCATCACGGCTTCAGCTTCCGATTGATAAGTATCTTTCTCTTTCGTGTTCGAGAATGTTGTACCACTCAAACCGTGAACTTCTTTCATAAACGTACCGATCACACGCTCAATGTGTCCGCCAAATTCAGGACGGCCAACAGGACGGAACTCAAGGGCTATGCCGTGTGCCTCACAAGATTTTGATAAATCAAGCGAGCGGAAATCTGCACCGTTATCAACATGGATTTTATTTGGATAACCAAACACCCCCCATTCACCTTTCACATTATGATCTAGTAATAGGCGTTCTTTCGGCAAAATGCTGCGAGCAATACACATTGCAACCGATGTTACCGACGGTGCATCAAGTGATAGATAGTATCCAGTAATCATTCGGCTATATACATCCATTGCCAATGTTAGGTAAGGTCTGCCAATCGGCTTACGATACTGGTTATCTACAATAATTAAATCAACAGGCGTATGGTCGATTTGAATAACACTTAAAGGAAAATCTACGTTCGGGAAACTATTTGGCTTCGGCGTAAATTTATTTTTCGCTTTCTCTTTCTGCCCGCGTTTACGCAATCTTTCTTCTTCTGAAATACGCAAAATACGTTGTCGGATTGTGCGGCGGCTTGGGCTATCAAGCCCTTTTTGACTGGCGACACGCTGCACTTCACGGATCGTCTGCTCAATCGTTGGGCGTTGTTTATGTAGATAAAACTCATTGATAACTGCTGTCACCAACTCATCTTGTTCTTTGCTTAAACGCGAATTACCTTCCCCCCAGCCACGCTTGCGACTTACTAAACCAGCGATAGAGCCGAGAGAGTTGTACGCTTGGATCCAACGATATAAACTTCGATCGCTCACCCCCACCTCTTTTGCACGTTCCTTTACAGAAGCAGGGCAATGTTGCTCATAATTAAGCAACGGCTTAATCATTTCGTATTTTTCTAACGCTTTTTCCCAGTATTCATCGCTGATGGCGCTTAAATCAACCGAAACATCTTCGCGTTCATTTACTTTCAAATTCTCAAGCTGATGAATACTGGCAATCTTACTTTGGCGAGTATGAAGATTTCGGATCATTACTTGTGCATCTTCATCTAAATACTCAATCAATTCATATTGTTCACCATCTTCGCGGTTTACATAAACATTGCCTTTTTGCAAAATGAGACGACCACGCTCTAATCGACCGTGATAGCGTGGATGAATAAATCCCTTAGTCATTTGAATACCCCCAAACTTCAGTAAATTCAGATAATGGCTCAAACCAGTTGCAAGTCAGTTGCTTGGTAGCTAATAAGTGATAAATAATCTGCAATCCTTTTACTCGATAGAGTGAGCCAGTAAAAAGGCGAGAAAGGAGGAAATCTATTGTGATACTGCCGTGCAATTTAACTTGATTAAGTACCGCTTCAATATCTTCAAGATCGCATTGTAATCGCTTATAACGTTGAACAACGTTAATGTTGAATAATGCAAGGTGACGAATTTTATCTTCATCATAAATATGGAAGATGCACTCATTTTTTTTACAAAATGCCATTGCCGCTTTCCATTTTTCTTTCCAATCACGCCAATGTTCCTGCCATTTTGATTTGGGTTTGACTTCGACTAAAAGTGAACGCCGTCCGTCATTGAAACGAATCAAATAATCGGGCGTGTAAGGGTAAGTCATACCATTTTTTACAAACAGTATGCGTGCAGGTTGAGCAATGATTTCCTCTACTAATGGTAGGTAAGTGAAATAAAGCAGGAAATCTCGCTCAAGCGTAGATTCATAAGGAATGCTTACTCCATCTTTAAAAGGGAGTAAACCCGATACGCTAAGGCGTGTAGATTTAATCTTACGGACTTGTTTAAATGTATGTTCTTTTTTCATAATAATTTGACATTTATTTATTTCTTTTTAAGTATTTTGACAGCTATTTGTGTAAATAACGCCATTAAATAGTATCTTTTTGAGGTAAAAAATAGGCTAAAGCCTTATTCTACCGTGCCATGTATTATCAATCATGCCACTTATTTGTAACTTTGACAGCGGTTCGATTCCAAAACCCGGGGAAATCTCCCTAGCACACAATGGCGTGTTGTTTTTGGATGAACTGCCGGAATTCGAACGCAAGGTATTAGACGCGCTCCGCCAGCCGTTAGAAAGCGGTGAAATCATCATTTCCCGCGCTAATGCCAAGATTCAATTTCCGGCAAGATTTCAGCTGATTGCCGCCATGAACCCAAGCCCCACAGGGCATTATCAAGGCACACATAACCGCACGTCACCACAACAAATCATGCGCTATTTAAATCGTCTGTCCGGCCCCTTTTTAGATCGTTTCGATTTATCTATTGAAGTGCCGTTGTTGCCGCAAGGGAGTCTGCAAAATAGCGGTGACCGTGGTGAATCCAGTGCAATGGTGAGAGAAAAAGTCTTAAAAACACGCGCTATTCAGCTTCAACGTGCCGGCAAAATTAACGCCCATTTAACCAGCAAAGAAATTGAACGGGATTGCAAACTAGAGGAAAAAGATGCGCTATTTTTAGAAAATGCGCTGACCAAACTCGGACTGTCTGTACGGGCATACCACCGCATACTCAAGGTTTCCCGTACCATTGCGGATTTAGAAGGGGAAAAGCAAATTCACCAGCGACACTTAGCAGAAGCTCTTGGCTATCGTGCGATGGATAGACTGTTACAGAAGCTCTCTAAAGCATCTGTGTAACTAAACGACAAGACTAAGGCACACCACGCAACAATGGCACTGCGGTATAAGGTGGAGTGGAGGTGGGGGCAGGCATTTCGCTAAAGAGAAACATAAAAGGTTTCGGCGGGGCGACTTTTTCGTTTCGCCACAAACTGCCCATAGAAACAAGCTGCACGTCCGCCGGCAAATTAGCGATACCCGCTTGCAAGACGGCAATGGTATTTTTTCGCGGATGCCCGATGGCAATGGCGATGCCGTGTTTCTGCGCATATTGTACGGCAGCTTGAAATTGTCGTTGCACATCGGCAAACGCATCGCTATCATCTAAAAAGATATGCCGATCTAACGTGCGTACACCTTGTTCTTTTGCCATTTTACCCGCCACACTGCGACCAATAGTGCGGCTATCGAGGAAAGACAAATGACGCTCACGAAGTGCGGTCATTAATTTGGTCATTAACGGCCCATCTGCCGTGGCGGCGCTGCCCATATGATTGTTCATCCCAATGGCATTGGAAACAATATTGTGAGCCGTTTGAACGCGGTGATTCACCTCCCCTTGCGACATGCCCAAATGCAACCCACCGTCTTCAATTTTCATTTTAGACTGCGTTTCCATGGGCATATGAATCAGAATATCGCGCCCTTGTTGGAACGCCTGTTGATTCCGTTGTTTGGCGTAAGGTGCAGCCGGAATAATCGCCACCGACACGGCTTTTGGCATTGCCAAAATCTGAGCATCTTCTTTCGCATGATACCCTAAATCGTCAATGACAATGGCCAATTTAGCAGAATAGGCAAAGGGCGCCGCCAAAAGTGCGGTCGCCAACAACAACGTTTTTCTGATCACCAAGGTCATCGCAACCAACCTAACGGATTCACTGCCACACCTTTGCGACGAATCTCAAAATACAATCCGCTTTTCGATTGGCCGCCGCTATTGCCCACTTCACCGATTTTTTGGCCGGCTTTCACGAGCTGCCCTTCTTTCACGGCAACCGATTGGTTATAGCCATACAAACTTAAATCGCTCTCACCATGTTTCACGATCACCATTAAGCCGTAACCTTGCAACCAGTTGGCGAGAATCACCCGCCCATCAGCAATGGCTTTCACCGGTGTACCGGCGCCCGCCGCAATCACGATCCCCTTCCAACGCAACTCGCCCATTTGAGTTGAACCAAAACTGTTCACGACTTTGCCCGCCACCGGAAAACCATATTGTTTTTTCGGTGTGCCTAATCCGGCAGTGCTGTTCAACAGTTGTCGCTCTTGCGCTGTTAGCTGATAAGGCTTGTGATTTTTCGTTTCTTCCGCCTGTTTTTTCTGCGCTAACGCCTCACGCTCACGTTGTTCTTGCTGACGCGCCACTTGTTCCGCACGCTGGATTTCTTGGCGCAAGGCATTTTCGTTCGCTTTCAGCGCTTCTAATTTATTTTCATCACGCGTTAAGTTTTGATTCAGTTGGTTCAATGTGCTTTGCCGTTCCTTCTGCACTTTTTGCAATTCTTGCTGCTGTTTTTTCTGTCCGGCAAGTTGCGCTTGTTGCGTTTTATGTTGTTCTGCAATGGCGGCTTTTTGTTTTGCCAGCTGCTCCTGCGTATTCTTCAGCTCCTCAATTAACCCCATCCGAACTTGATTCAAATGCTCATAATACGCTTTCATGCGTTCTGCATTTTGCCCTTTATCGGACAACATCCGCTCCACCACTGATGGGTTCGTGCCTGAACGATAAGCAGAATCCAACTGCTTCGCCAATTTTGCTTTTTGTTCTTTTTCTTGTTTTTGTAACTGTTTGATTTGTCTATCGGTATCGCTGATATTTTTGCGAATTTCTTTTAAATCCGATTCCGTTTGACGTAATTGCCCGATCACCGAATTAATCTGATTTTCTTGAGTTTTTAATGTGCTCTGTAGTTTCTGCTGTTCCCGTTTTTGCTGCTCAATTTTCTGTTTTTGTTGTTGAATTTGCTGATGAATTTTTGATAAATCCTCGTTAGGTGCTGCAAAAGAAAGGGGCGTACAGAACAAAAGTGCGGTGAAAATCAGACCCATTTTTTGCCTGCTTAACATGTTTTTAGCCCGAAGTAGTGACTTATTCATTTGATACTGCATAACCATAATTATTCCTTTCTTGTAACGCCGCACAAATATACCACTAATTTGCACCGGACCTGATTTCTCCCGTTTAAAAACCCAAATTATTTTTACGATAATTTTTCATCATCGCGATCCGGCTCGCAAAAATACGCTAATGAAATTGAGTTGCTATCCAAGATTCCCTATTTTCCTGACATTTTTTACATGGGGAATCATACAATGCGCATTATTTATCAATCACGCTTTCTTTTTATTGGCTTTATCTGCGCCCAAGCAAGCTATGCCGATCATCATTTCAGCGCCAATCTAGATGCGCAACAGCAACAACGCCAACAACAAGCGGAAAAAGAACGTGAAATACAGCGCCGTACCGACAACACCATTCATCTTGCTAAACCGACAGCGGAAAAATGGACCTTGCCACAGGCGGAACAGCCCTGCTTTCCCATTACGCAAATTGAAATAAACGATTATATCAACACGCCCTCTTCCGATAAGGCGCATCTTCCAAGCCAATTTCAATGGGCTTATCACCAAGCCAAAGACGGCCTAGCACTAACCTTGCCTCATTGTTTCGGCACACAAGGGCTCAACAGCCTCATGAGACAAATGCAAAACAACATCATTGAAAAAGGCTATATCACTACACGTGTCGTCATCACCGAACAAGACCTCAACGATGGAAAATTGGTACTCACCGTGATTCCCGGCAGACTACGCCATGTTTTATTTGAAGACCAAAGTGCGGTCAAAAAATTAACACCACTCACTGCCTGGACGGCACTCGTGCCACAACAAGGTGACATTTTAAATCTGCGCGACATAGAACAATCCTTAGAAAATCTTAAACGCCTGCCGACGGCAGATGCCAAGCTGGAACTTCTTCCCGTCCAAGAAAATGATGCGCTCCCCGGTGAAAGTGATTTATGGGTGCAATACGCACAACGTTTTCCGTTTCGACTAGCGCTCGGCTTGGATGATGCCGGTTCGACGGCAACCGGTCGATTACAGGGTTCAGCCACTCTTTCTTTAGATAATCTGTTCACGGCGAACGACTTATTTTACGCCGGATTTACGCACACCATGAAACGCCCAAGTTGGTTAGGTTCAGATGAAAAGGGCCCTAGACGCAGTCAAAACGTGCACTTTTCTTATTCTGTTCCATTTCGTTATTGGCAATTAAGCGCCTCCCATAACGTGAATCAATATCACCAACAAGTTGCCGCAGCCTATGGGGCGAAAGTGCGCTATTCCGGCCGCAGTGAAACGCGCAAAATCAGTCTTTCCCGTGTGCTATTTCGTCACATGCAACACAAAACCCAGCTCGCATTTTCCCTTTGGGGAAGACAATCTTCCAACGCCATCAATAAGGCAGAAATCGACATTCAGCGTAAGCGAACCGCCGGCTGGGAAGTGGGATTAACCCATCGTTTTAATTGGAACCATTCCACCTTGGCATTTAACGCAAACTTTAAGCGCGGAACCGGCGCCTATCATGCTAAACGTCATCCGGAAGAACGCTTTAATGAAGGGTCATCACGCATGAAAATCCTCACCACAGAAATAGAACTCACCCATCCTTTCCAATGGGCAACACAATCTTTCCATTTCAACTCGCTCTGGCGTGCGCAATGGAATCGAACCCCGTTGGTCATGCAAGATCGGTTCAGTATTGGCGGACGTTATACGGTACGTGGAACCGACGGCGAATTAACTCTCTCCGGCGAACGCGGTTGGGTATGGCGTAATGAATTGGCATGGCATATCGCCCAAAGCGGTCAACAACTTTATCTCACCCTGGATAAAGGCGTTGTGCGAGGTAGATCAACCGATGAATTACTGGGGCGCTCAATGGTTGGTTCCGGTATCGGTCTGCGTGGCGGCTGGAAGGCATTGAGTTACGACGTTTTCGCCGGCAAAGCACTCCATGTACCCCAAGGATTTCAACATAAAAGCAAGGTATTGGGCTTCAATTTAAACCTCGCGTTTTAGTCTGTGCGATCACGGAAACATGACAACCCAATGCATTGCCCCCCCATAAAATTAATCGAATAAACCACAAGGATATATTATGAACAAACATCGCTATCGCGTCCTTTTTAGCAAAACCTTACAACGTTTTATCGTCACCTCCGAATTAGCGAAAATGACGACCGCAGGGAACACAGAAAGAGACTATCTCAAGTGCGGTCAATCTTCGGCGTGTTTTTCATTTTATCCTTCACTGCAATCCCTGACGTTCGCCGTCTTTTGTGCTCTTGGATTCGTTTCTCTTGTCTCACCATCAGCGTACGCCGAGACATTGATGATTCAAGCCGATTCGACGGCAGCGGCAAATCAACACCCGGTTGTTTTACAAACCGCTAACGGGTTACCTCAAGTCAACATTCAAACACCGAATGCTCAAGGACTATCCCATAACCGTTACAGCCATTTTGACATCGATACGCAAGGAGCTATCTTAAATAACAGTCGGAAAAATACGCAGACCCAACAGGGCGGTTGGATTCAAGGTAACCCTTATCTCGCCGGTGGTGAAGCCAAGGTGATTCTGAATGAAGTCAATTCCAATCATCCTAGCCAACTGAAAGGGTATGTTGAGGTCGCCGGGAGAAAAGCGGATGTCATTATTGCCAACCCAAACGGCATTCATTGTCAGGGCTGTGGCATCATGAATGCGGAACGTGCCACCTTTACCACCGGAAAGCCGGAAATTCATCATGGTTCGCTAGACAGTTTCAAGGTTGAGAAAGGCAAAGTCACCGTAGAGGGAAAAGGTCTCGACAACAGCCAAACAGACTACACGGACATCATTAGCCGCAGTGCGGAAATCAATGCTGGTATTTGGAGCAAACGGGAAGTCAATGTCACCACAGGTAAAAATCGGGTCACGAAAAACAACGATAGCATGCAAATCATTCATACTACCGAGAAAGAAAAACAGTCAGAAAATCCACCGCACTTTGCATTAGATGTGACCCATCTCGGTGGGATGTATGCAGAAAAAATTCACTTAATCGGCACTGAGCAAGGACTTGGCGTCAACCATGCCGGGCACATTGGGGCGTCTGCCGGCGAAGTCGTCATTGATGCCAAAGGTCATGTTGTGAACCAAGGGTTTATCGGTGCACAAGGGAATATCCAGCTTCAATCAAGTGAAAACATTGAAAATCGCGGCACTATTCACACAAAAGAAAAGCAACATCTGAAGTCAAAAAACCTAGATAACCGCCAAGGCACCTTAGCTGGTAAACAAATTCAAATCGATGCGGCTCATGTCGATAATCGTAAGGTCTCCGAGGAAGGCTCACTCATTGTCGCTACAAATAACATCCTTGTTCAGGCTAATACCTTGGATAATCGAGGCACAAAGAACACGACAAATCCGACCCAAGGGATACAAGCGGCTCAAGTTACCCTAACCGCACAACAGATTAACAACCAGTCTGGCGGTATTTATGCAACCCAACGCGGAACATTGAATGTCACAAGCACATTAGATAATCGACAAGGCGATATTCTCTCCGCCGAGCAATTAGACATTTATGGCGATAAATCCCACGCGAATATGAATAACGCGGAAGGGAAAATACATGCCGGAAAACACGTAACGTTAACCGCCAAAACATTACAAAATGAAGGAAACATCAGTACTACAGGTAATGCAGACATTGCCTTAACAGACGGTATTGAGCTTAATAACGCCTTTCAGGTCAACGGTGATTTACGTTTCACTACTGAGGGGAAATTCACCAATAAAAGCAAATTAAACATTGGCCATCGCGTCAATATTCACGCCACCGAAATAGAAAACACCCAAGCAGCAGAGATTTCCTCAAAAACAACGCAAATTTCCACCGCACTTTTCACTAACCGAGGACTCATCGATGGCGAAACTACACGAATTGAAGGGGAAAGCCTAAATAATATCGGCACAGGACGTATTTATGGCGATCAACTTTCTTTTGCCGCCACTCATTTAACGAATGCCAAGGAAGGGGGTTCATCAGCCACTATCGCTGCACGAAAACGCCTTGATTTTGGCATCAATACGCTGAAAAACCTTGATCAAAGTTTCATTTTTAGCCTGGGTGATTTACACATCGGAGGAACATTATCGGAAAACGGCGAAGCGGTCGGGCGTGCCAAAGAGATCATTAACGGCAGTGGCATCATTGAAGCAATGGGCGATGGAAAAATCAATACCACTACATTACTCAATACGGATTTACACCTCAAATTAGGCATCAACGAATCTCGCGAATATTTTCACCAAGTTGCAAAAACAACTGACAGTCAGCGTTTTACGGTAGATAAAGACGGTATTTTTGCTTGGAATAAAAAACGCTCAGAAGCGTGGTTTCAATTTTATGATGGTCGCCCAACGCAATATCAAAATGACTGGATTGGCTGGCGCTATAACAGAACAACCAAAACATCCAAAATTGATGTTCAAACACCGGGAAAAATACTGATTGGCGGTCATCTTACTTTAATCGGTGATCATCTCAAAAACCAATACAGCAAACTGCTGGTCGGCAAGAGCTTGATTCTCGGTGAACAATCGATCACACAAAATCTGTCCCATCAAACCCTTTCAGAGGGCAGTGCCACCTTAATTAATGAAGATGTGATCGGCAACATTGATCGTCTTGATAAAGGCTCAGTTTTTAAATGGGTTCACTATCGTAGTCGTGGACTAAAGAAATCCCATGGGCATAAAGACACAGACCATAAGCATTATGAAGTCGCCCATCCGACAGAACACTTTAACTTTAATGTGGTTAAAAACCACATTGGCGATCCGGAAGCGGTCAGAAAAGAAAGTGACAATACCTCCGTTGCAGCACACACGCCGGCAAACGTAATAAGCCCCGTTGAAAACACGCTACGTTTACCAAATCAAAGTTTGTATAAAATTAATCCTCATGCCGATAGCCACTATATTGTTGAAACCGATCCGCGTTTCGCCGATAAACGACAATGGCTAAGTAGCGATTATATGTTCCATGCACTGCGTGCTGATCCACAAAATATGCTTAAACGCCTAGGGGATGGATTCTATGAGCAACGTCTCATTAACGAACAAATCAATCAACTCACAGGACGCCGCTTTTTAGAGGGCTATACATCTGATTATGAACAATATAAAGCTTTAATGGATAACGGCCTGTATTATGCCAAGAAGTGGAATTTAACCCCGGGCGTGGCGCTCACGGCAGCGCAAATGAAGGAACTAACAAGTGATTTAGTTTGGTTTGAAAAACGCGAAACACAATTACCTAACGGTGAGAAAATCAATGTTCTCGCGCCGAAAGTTTACCTTTCTCGTAGAAACAGCAAAATTAATGGAGAAGGAAGCCTGATTTCTGCCCATCAGGTCATTATTCGCGGTATGAATCAGGTCGACAATTCAGGCACGATTTTAGGCAATAGCTCTCTCTCCATAACTGCCCAAAATATCAAAAACAACGAAGGACGATTACAGGCAAATCACCTTTCTCTTAGTGCAGAGAATGAGCTTTTAAATCTAGGGGGAACCTTTGAAGCAAAAGATAATCTGGCTGCCCATGCGAAAAACCTTCGCTTTGAAAGCAAGTTATCCGAAACAAAAGATACCGGTGACTTTTATAAAAAAGACATTAGCAAAGCGGCTGAACTTAATCTCACCGACAAGAACGGCAAACTTCAGGTTCATGCCGATGAAAATATTGTGGTAAAAGGAATCCGTGCCAATATTGCCGGTGATGCTGCATTTTATGCAAAGGGCGATTTAGAGCTCGGTACGGTGAGTCGTATTAACAAAGAACATTACCGTATGAATGCGGATAACTATTATTTATTGGATCAAGAAAACCAAATCGGTAATCAAATTCAAGTCAAAGGAAATGCACAGTATATTGCCGGTCAAAACATCACCGTCACAGGAAATCAACTACATTCTGACGCTGAAACGACCATTGCAGCACAAGGCAATATCGATATTCACGAAGGACGGGTGAAAGAACACTTAAATAGTGCAATAAAAACAACCGATCGCGGTTTGGTTAGCAAAAAAACGATCACCGCCAAACACCGTCATGATTATGACCTTGCTGAAGCTTCCATGATCGATGCTGATAAAATTCACCTTCAATCCAATAATGGCAATATTAAAGTGCAAGGAAGCAACCTTGTGGCAGAAAATGGATTCACCGCACAAGGAAAAAATATTGATATTAGAGAAGCAGAGAACCGCGTATATTCAGAAGATTTTTACAGCAAGAAAAAATCAGGCATGCTTGGCGGTGGCATTGGTGTCACCTTTGGTAGCCAAAAACAAACTCTGGAAACCGACCAAACCAGACTTTACGCCTCCGGTAGCCAAGTCGGTAGCCTCAATCACGACACCCGATTCATTGCTGAAAACCGCTACACTCAAACCGCAAGTGCGGTCAGTAGCGCCAAAGGCAATGTTGATATTCTTGCCCAACAAGCTACCATTAAAGCAGCGGATGATAAATACGAAAGCAATATGAAACAAACCTTCGAACAAAAAGGGTTAACGATTGCGATTACCTCCCCTATTTTATCTGCATTACAAGCTGTACAAAGCACTATCAAAAGCGCGCAACAAACAGGCAACAGTAAGAATAATCGAATTAATGCGATGTCTGCGGTTAATACCGGATTTGACGCTTATCGTGCAGGACAAGCTGTCGGTCAAGCACAAAATGCCTTAAGCAACGTCATGAATGGTAGCGAAGGAATGGATTCTATGGTGGGAATTCAAATCACTTACGGCCAACAAAAAAGCGAATCGAAAACGCATACCGAAGGCAAAACGGCGGCTACAGCACAAGTGAATGCAGGCGGCAAAGTGAATATTGTTGCCACAGGGGCAGGCAAAGCATCCAACATCACCATTAATGGTTCGGATGTCTCCGGTAAACAAGGGACCTTCTTGGGGGCTGACAATGACATCAACATCACGGCTGCCGAACAAACACACAAAGAACGCAGCACCAATAAATCAAGCGGCTTTAACGTGGGAGTGGCTGTGAAGTTTGGGAATGGCGTTGCCGCCGGGATTACCGTGGGAGGAAACCGAGGTAAAGGCTATGGTAATAGCGATGAAACCTCTTATGTGGCAAGCCACGTGGGTGACGCCAACAGCCAAACCACAATACAAAGCGGTGGTGATACAAACCTTATTGGGAGCCAAGTAAAAGGTAAACGCGTTGAAGTCAATGCCGAAAACTTGAATATCAAAAGTTTGCAAGATAAATCTAGCTATGATGGCAAACAAACGAATGTAAGTGGTAGTGTGACGGTAGGCTATGGTTTTGCCGCAGGCGGTAGTTTCAGTAAATCGAAAATCAATGCTGATCATGCGAGTGTGAATGAACAGGCGGGCATCTATGCAGGTGATGATGGCTATGATGTGAATGTGGAGAAACATTCTAATTTAAAAGGTGCTCTCGTTACCTCAACTCAGACAGCAGAAAACGAAGGGAAAAATCGTTTTAGTACAGGAACAATTACACATTCAGATATCGAAAATTACTCTAACCACAATGCGAAAGGATTTGGTGTTGGAGGAAGTGTTACCATAGGTGGTGGAAATGCGCCAAAAGAAATCGGTGGTGTCGAATTGCAAAAAATCGGCAAAAATAACGCTGATGGAAGCGGAAAAGTGGAAACCGGAGGAATCGCCGGCATTGGCTCTCAAGGGAACTGGGGCGTAGCAAAAGGGCTCATTAGCGGACTTTTCGGACAAGTAAGTGACAAAGATAATGAACATGGCGTTACAACAAGTTCAATTAACACCAAAAATCTCATAATTAGAGACAAGGAAGCGCAAGAGCAATTAACTGGAAAATCTATTAATGAAACGATTAAAGCCTTAAATCAGGAAAATCGTCATCAAAAATTAGCTAAAGCGGATATTGAATCGATCAAGTCCGACTTAGAACGTAATTTAAGCGTGGCGACAAAATTTATGGAAAATGTTAATAGTGTGGGTGATGAAATCTATTATCAAATGGAAAAAAATGAAGATTCCGTATTTTCCATTCAAAAGAAAACAGAAAATTGTAATCATATAAACTGTTTAGATTTTGAAACCGATAATTCACAAGCATTAAAACGTATTATTTATAGCAATGACCTCCTTACAGATGAACAAGCACAATTACTCAGTAAAGTTGCAACAGCGGGGATGTTAAATTTAAAGAGAGAAGATAAAGTATCGAGTGCGATTTTATATGATAAAGACTTATCGTCGATTGATGAAACGGCTGTTATTTTAAATCGAGGTAGTACTAACTATCTCAATGAGTTTATCTTCACAGGATTTGAGCGTTTTAGGGCGTGGGCAAATTTGCCAAGTGTATTTGGTGCCTCAAATGCCACAAGAGATCATGCTCAAATTACTAAAAAACTAAATGAATATAATGCACATAGAATCGCCCAAGGAAAAGAGGCGATAAGTGCGAATAATGTGGCGCATAGTCTAGGCGTTTCAGGGAATAAAAATATGCTGAATTGGTCGGAATATGTAGGAAATCGGTATGACAATACAAAAGTGAATTTCTTGCATTTAGGAGGCTCCTATCCATCAGAGGGAGTAGATAAACAAGCGAAACAATTGTTTGGAAGCGTCAATACCGAATATCACGGAGTGAAAGGAGATGTGGTCTACTCTGGATTAGGTGGGCTATTTATTGGGAATAATCCGAATGCTAAACAGGTGGAGGGTTTGTCATTTGGTCAAGCGCATTCAGAGGCTAATCAGAATATAAATAACTTGAAATATATTTATAAACTTAGGGATAAAGACGATAAATGGATAAAAACAGAGGAAATTATAAAAAACATTTATCCTTTAGATTTTAATAGAAAATTCAATTCTTTTGATAAGGAGTAATTTATGAAATATATGACTATTTTATTTTGTTTATTTATATCGTCATGTATGTTTGTTCCTCTGTACTCTATACCAGATGATGATGCTAAATGGATAGATAAAACAACAGGGGAAGATGCTCCCGTAGAGATGCTTGAAAAATGCTCAAAATATGCTTCATTTAGTATTATAGGAAGGAATAGTTTTTCTGATAGGATTGATACGGAATATATTAATCATATAGGTAAAATACGCCAGATAAAAGGACAGTGTTTATATGAGAATGGATTTGTTTTTAAAGTGAAAATGTTTAGCACTTATTGCTCTAGATTAAAGGATGTTTGTGATGCTTATAATAAATATAGGAAATGAAAATGCTCTACCCCTAGATAGCGCACGTCTCCCAACGCGTGCTTGTATATATCTAACAAAAAAATAAACAAACTGAAGTTATTAATAAAAAGAGTGAAGACCCGATTAAATAAAATGGATGTTTTGGGAGCGCGTTAGGAAACCCGCGCCAGCGTAGGGAAAAGAAAGATGAAATTTTTAAGTATTGTTATTATTTCTTGTTTTTTATCAGGATGTTGGACAATGTTTACTTATAGGGAAAGTTATACCATAGATAAAATGGCATACTGGGAACACAGAGAAAGTAAAGTTAAAGCATCAGCAGAATTAAAAAATAAATGTTTTGAAAAAATTCACCAGATAGCGCCAGCGTCCACGCTGGTGCTGTTTAATAAAAACATTGCGAATTTTACCCATAAACGTTGGGAGAACCAATGTTCAAAATCCTTTGGATTTTGTGACCGCACTTTTAGTTGATAGGCACAAGCGAAGACGCTTGCGCCATCGTGGGGGTAATAACAGTAAAAAAGAGGATAAATGATGGCTTATCATGTTTCTTTAGTTAATACGGATAAAAAAGATATTTCTTCTAAACTAATCATGAATAAAGAAAAGTTTAGAGAGTTTTTATTTAGAGAATTCAATATAAAGGAAGAGTTAAATGAAAATGGAGTTTTGGAATTCTATTATGATAAAAATGATCCTTCTTTTACTATTTTTTATACTGAAGGTATTGAGGGTGAATATTACATTAATACCACGGATGATAATTGTATAAAAAAGCTAATTTCTATTGCTGAAAAATTAAATGATGGCACTAGAGTTCGTGGGGATGAGGGTGAGACATATAACTCTTTAGAAGATACATATATCCATTCTGATGATGAATATTTATTTAAAAATACAACAAAGGAAAAATGGTTTTATTTTTTTAGAAATCCTTCTATAAAAATAGGTATTTTTATAGGGATTATTGTTTGTCTTATACAAATTTTATTTTTTAAATAGTAGCTCTTAGATAGCGCGCGTCTCCTGACGTGTGCTTGTATCTATCTAAAAATAAACAAACTGAAGTTGTTAATAAAAATGTGAAAATCTGAATTAAATGAAATTGATGTTTTAAGCGCGCGTTAGGAAACGCGCGCCAGCGTGGGGGAGGGGGAAATAAAAATGAAAAAGTTTTTTATGATATCTCTATTATTCCTTCATGGTTGCTATTGGCATAATGGGTGTCTGTATACAGCGCAAATGGTTAATTGCTATATGGATAAAGTGCCATTTTCTTCTATCGCTTATTATCAAAAAACAGATAGTATCGGACGTACTGATATAAATCAGCGCTGGAGAGATGTTGAATTGTGTGGAGCTAAATATGGAGATAGTAATTTATGGAGTGTTATTAAACCCCAAAATTTCCGAAATGAATTTCGTATTTGTATGGAAAGTAAAGGATATCATATATTTGACAGCTCAGAATGTGGTGTAAAAGAACCTAAAGGCTTAAACAAGGGGATATGTAATGAATAGCCTACTAAGTAATAATTGCTATTGTAATTCCAGTATCCGCACTATTTGCTTTGTCCGATGTAATGTCATCAGATATGTTTGAACTTTTGATGAAAATAGGAGGTAAATAAAATGAGATACACCTTATTTCTTCTTTGTTTTATATTAAACGGATGTTGGTATTCAAACGGATGTTTTTATACTCCACAAATGGTTAATTGTGTTGATAAAGGCAAATTATGGCCAGCTATAGCACATTATCAAAAGCCTTATAGTATAGGTAAAACTGATCAGCAACAGCGTTGGAAAGATGCTGTTAGCTGCGGTAGTAAATATGGAGATCAAGAACTTTACTATATCAATAAAATTGGTAAATACAAAGAATTTCAATCTTGTATGGAAAGAAAGGGATATTACCGATACTGGCCAGCTGAATGTGGCTATCAAGATCCTAAGTGGGATAAGGGAAAATGTAACTTGTAACGCATTGAATTTATTATTTAAACAGAGTGCGGTCAAAAATTTGGGAGTTTTTAAATTTTAAAAACAATCTGAAAAATGACCGCGCTTTTTTTTAGAGAAAGAAAATTAATTCATCAGCAAGCTAGCGTGCGTTAATTTTTGGTTCACGCACCTTGCGTTAGCTATGGGGATGGAAATAATGAAAATTTTAGTTATATTCTTTATGACTATTTTTATTCAATCTTGCCTTTCATATTCTTCAGATGAGGCTTGGCATAATCTTAATCAAATGTACAAAGAGGCTAATGGAAGGGAAATATGTATGAAATATAAAGGAAATGTACATGTCATGTATTATTGTGAAAATGAAAACAAAGAACAATAGCAAAGTAGAAAGTAAAAAATACCCAGATAGCGCGCGTCTCCTGATACGTGCTTAAATCTAACTAAAATAGACAAACTGAATAAAGTTGTTAATGAAAATAGATGAAAAACTGAATAAAACGAAATTGATGCTTTGGGCACACGTTGGGAAACGCACGCCATCGTGGGAAATATTGGGCCTTCATTTAACACAATAAAATTAAATGATAAAGGAAATAAAAAATGAGAAATTTAATATTGTTATTATTTTTTGTTATCTCTGGGTGCTACATAGATAATGGAGCCCCCCATTCAAATTATTATTGGAAAAAAGATGGAAAAAAACTTAGTTATGAAGACATAATGTATTGCTCCAAAAAAGTGAATGAGAAATCTAGCAAAGTTTATGTTAATCCAAGTTGCTATTATGATTTAGGATACAGGTTTACGGCACCAATATATTGGTGTTTATCATTAGATTCTTCAATAAACAAAGAAGTATGTGAACAATATAAAAAATATAGAAACTAATATAAAAGTAAATACCTCATCCACCAAAAGTGCGGTCAAAAACACGAGAGATTTTGACCGCACTTTCGTAAATTCCCGTTGACTTCCCCTCGTCCTCCTCTCCACAATATGCGCTTATTTGTTTCGTTTTAACACAAGGAAAGAAAATGGCGTTTAGCTCATTGTTTACTTTATTGGATGATATTGCATCGTTATTGGATGACGTGTCTGTGATGACCAAAGTGGCCGCCAAGAAAACGGTCGGTGTGGTGGGGGATGATTTGGCGTTGAACGCCAATCAAGTGACTGGTGCCACTGCAGAACGGGAATTACCGATTGTGTGGGCGGTTGCAAAAGGTTCCTTGGTAAATAAGGTGATTTTAATCCCTATCGCACTGTTGTTAGCCGCCTTTTTGCCGGCGCTCATCGTGCCTTTATTGATGCTCGGCGGAGCCTATTTATGCTTTGAGGGCGTGGAAAAAATCCTGCATAAATTTTTTGCTCATGAACACCATCACGAAAAAAATGCTTTCAATGAAAAAGCCAAAATTCGTGGTGCCGTACGCACAGATTTCATTCTTTCTGCCGAAATCATTATTATTGCCTTAGGTGAACTTACCGAATCACCGATTTCCGTGCAAATCATCGCCCTTTCACTCATTGGAATTGGCATCACTGTTTTCGTTTACGGCATTGTGGCGCTTATCGTCAAAGCCGATGATTTCGGTTTATTTTTAATGCAAAAAGGCGGCATCACAAGCCATGTCGGTAAAGGCGTTTTATTTTTAATGCCCAAATTCATGCGTTCCTTAAGCTTCATTGGCACCCTGGCGATGTTCTTGGTCGGTGGCGGGATTTTCGTGCATAACGTTGAAGCCATTCACCACTTTTTAGGAAATCTTCACCTCGCTGAAGGCGTTTTAGGACAAATCGCCACACTGGTTACCGGTTTGGCTGTAGGTGCAATTTGTTGTTTGGTGATATTGCCATTAATGAAATTCTTTGAGAAAAAAGCGGCATAAATCCACCGCACTTTCCAAAAGAAAACGGTATTCTTAGATAAGAATACCGTTTTTTATTTCTCGTTAGTCGGGCTGATTAGCAATCCTGCTTACCATACGCTTCTTGACGTAAAATCGCGCGAACTGCCGCATCGAATTCCTCCAACACGTGATCGGCATTTTTCGGATCGGTACCACGCGCATCAAGATAGAACTTGATTTTCGGTTCAGTACCGGACGGACGCGCAATAAGACGGCTGCCGTTTTCCAAAACAAAGACCAAAATGTCGCTTTGACGGTCGGTTTTGGTGTGGTCGATAAATTGTGCCACATTGAAACCACCGATTTGGCTTGGCGGGTTATTGCGAAGTGCGGTCATTAATTTGCCGATTTCTGACAAATCACTCACACGAATAGAAATTTGTCCGCTCACATAAGCGCCAAATTCTTTGGTGAATTCCTCTGCATAATCTGCCAAGGTTTTGCCTTGTTTTTTCAAGCTACGCACTAAATCCAAGAACACGATAGCGGCTGAAATACCGTCTTTATCACGTACTTTGTCCGGATCCACCAAGTAACCCAATGCTTCTTCAAAACCGAATAACAAGCCTTGAACTTTGCCGATATATTTGAAGCCGGTAAGGGTTTCTTGGGATTCAAAACCATAACGTTTCGCAATCTCTGCCAAGGCAGGCGAGGACACGAGGGAACAAGCCAATACTCCTTTTTTACCTTGTGCTTGATATTGTTTCGCCAAATACCAACCTAAAAAGCAACCCACCACGTTGCCGTGCAATGGTTTCCAGTTGCCTTCAGCATCCGGCACTGCCACCGCTAAACGGTCAGCATCCGGGTCATTCGCAATAATAAATTCGGCATTGTGTGCTTTTGCGACTTGAATCGCTAAATCTAACGCGCCTTTTTCTTCCGGGTTAGGGAAGTTCACGGTTGGGAAAGTACCATCCGGCCAGACTTGTTCAGCAACGATGTGCGGTTGTGGTAAGCCCGCTTTTGTCAACGTTTTGCTCAACACTTCATAACCCACGCCGTGCATGGCGGTATAAACGTAGTTAATGTCGGTTTGTGGTTCTTTCGCAAGCGCAGCCGTTTTCGCAATATAAGCATCCACCACAGTGTCATCTAACACGACGTAATCTTGGCTGCGCGGTAAATCTTTCACACTGCCTGCCGCGACTTTATCAATTAACGCCGCAATGTCTTTGTCTGCCGGAGAAACGATTTGTCCACCACCGTTAGCTTTGCCTAAATAAACTTTATAGCCGTTATCTTCCGGTGGATTGTGGCTGGCTGTCACCATGACGCCTGCGGTAGTATCAAAATATTGAATGGCGTAAGCCAACACCGGTGTTGGTAATTTGCGTGGTAATAAATAGGCTTTAATGCCGGCGCCAGCCATGATTTCAGCTGTATCGCGCGCAAATATATCGGAGTTTTTACGGCCGTCATAGCCAATCACGATGGAAGGCTGTTTGTCATACCCTTTTAAATACTCAGCCAATCCGCCGGCAGCTTGCGCCACCAACACGCGATTCATCCCCATAGAACCGGCTTGCAGACGACCGCGTAAACCGGCGGTACCGAATTGTAAACGTCCGTCAAAACGGGCAGCAAGTTCAGCTTCCGCTTTTGCATCGCCACCTTTTGCCGCGCTTAAAAGTGCGGTTAATTCTGCGTGCGTTTCAGCGTCCGGATCTTGGTTTAACCAATTTTGTGCCATCTCAAAAAGTGCTGACATAGTGACTCCTTGTAACATGAATAATTGAAAAACTCCCTCTAGCCTATCTAAAAAGCGCTGTGATGGGAACGTTTATTTCCGATTAATTCCCTGTATTTTGATCTATTTCACAGATTCACCGAAGGCAATCGGTTGCCTCTTTTTTTATGAAAAAGACGTGCGAAAAAAACCTTGCGAAAGATGCCATTTTGACGCAAAAGTGCGGTGGAAAATAAACGAGTTTTTCCTTTATAAAAAAGCGTTTTTTTGCTATAACTGAAGCAGTTTTTTTAATTAATCTAGGAGACTTATTATGGAATTAGTTTTTATTCGTCACGGCTTCAGTGAATGGAATGCAAAAAACTTATTTACCGGTTGGCGCGATGTCAATTTGACCGAGCGCGGCGTGGAAGAAGCCAAAACTGCAGGTCAAAAATTATTGAATGCCGGTTTTGAATTCGACATTGCTTTCACCTCCGTCCTCACTCGTGCGATCAAAACCTGTAATATCGTGTTGGAAGAATCTCACCAATTATGGATTCCACAAGTGAAAAACTGGCGTTTAAACGAACGTCACTACGGTGAACTACAAGGCTTAGACAAAAAAGCCACTGCCGAAAAATACGGTGATGAGCAAGTTCACATTTGGCGCCGTTCTTACGACACATTACCACCATTATTAGATCCGAAAGACCCGAATTCTGCCCACAATGACCGTCGTTACGCACATTTGCCGGCTGACGTTATTCCGGATGGCGAAAACTTAAAAGTGACCTTAGAGCGTGTACTTCCATTCTGGGAAGACCAAATCGCGCCGGCATTATTAAGCGGTAAACGTGTTTTAGTGGTTGCGCACGGTAACTCTCTACGCGCACTTGCAAAACACATTGAAGGCATTTCCGATGCGGATATCATGGATTTAGAAATCCCAACCGGTCAGCCGTTGGTGTATAAATTAGATGACAACTTGAAAGTGATTGAAAAATCTTATTTGTAATACCAAATAACATTCACCATAAAAAACAACCGCACTTTAGTCACTAAAGTGCGGTTTATTTTTGCGGTGTTTTTAAAAATTAAGCGTTCAAGATATTCTTGATTTCCGCCATGCTTAAATGATATTCATGCGGGCATGCTTTCCACGCATCGATCATGCGAGAATATTTGTCTCTCATTGGCGTTTGGGAATCGCAACCGTGTTCACAACGCATAAATTCCTGATATTTTCCTTCTACGCTTGTGATGAAACGAAGATAGTTAAGGTATTTTTTCTCACGCACAGCGCAGTAACCAACGAACTGTAATCGGTGTTCGCTCAATTCGGATTTATCACTCAAATTGTTATAGGAAATTTGCAACGCTTTGTACATTTCCAACGTATCCAATACCGTGCGGCATTCTTCTTCCGAAATCACTGAAAACTCATTGTCCAATTCATGCAATTCCAAGCTGAACCCACCTTTTACAATGGCTTCTAAACGTTGGTATTTTGCTGCATTGGTCGGGTCTAATAACGCCATTAATTTATATTGGTTAACTAAAATTAAACGTTGGGTAGATGACATTTCCATAACCGCTCTCCTATTAATCAATTTGGTTGAGAATATCGTTTGATAAAACCGGATCCGCTTTTTTCTCTTTATCGCCGTTGATGCGTTGTTCCAAATGTTGGAAATAAGCTTCACGGAAAGTGAGGTACGGATCTTGTGCCTGATCCAATAGCGCTTCTTTATCCATCAATTTCGCACGCGTATCAATGCCTTGCAAACCGGCTTTTAAGAAGCCCCAAGGACCAAGCAAGGAAAGCATTGGATAAGTCGTATCCGCCAGATTACCAATGTCTTGGCGCGGTGTTGCGGCACCATATAACGGCAACATCACATAAGGACCGGTTCCAACACCATAGCGCCCTAACGTATCACCAAAACGGTTATCGCCTTGTTTTTTCAACGGATCGCTATAACTTGCCACATCAATTAAACCACCCAATCCGAAAATCGTGTTAATCCAGAAACGGTTAAAATGAATGAGTGCCTGCTTAAAATCACCTTGAATCAAACGGTTGGCAAAACTTGCCGGTTCATCAAGGTTATCCGCCACATTAATGACACCGGTACGCACCGGACTTGGCACATAGTTTTTCCAGCCCTTAGCTAACGGTTTCAACACATAAGGGTCAGCAACGTGATAGTTGAAATCCCACATTGTGCGGTTAAACCCTTCTAAGACGTCTTTACGTTCGCCGGTTTGCGGATCGATAGAAGAAGAACATCCGGTTAATAATACGGAGCCTAATAATAATGCGGCAAGGTATTTTTTTATTTGCATAATGACACTCAAGCTGATGAAAAGATGGGCTCATTGTAAACAACTTACCTTGCAACTACAAAAACTTTCTAAAAACCCACCGCACTTAAGAAAACAAAAGGCACGATGTTTATCGTGCCTTCATAACCAAGAAAAAATTACAGAATGAAACGGCTTAAATCTTCGTTCTCGATCACCTCACCCAAGGCTTCAGTGACATATGCGGCATCAATGTTCACGGTTTGACCATCCATGTCGCTGGCGTTGAAAGAAATTTTATCCATTAAGCGCTCCATTACCGTATGTAAACGGCGCGCACCGATATTTTCGGTCTTTTCGTTGACACGAAATGCCGCTTCGGCGATTTTCTTAATGGCGTCTTGAGTAAATTCAATATTCACCCCTTCCGTTGCCATTAAGGCTTTGTATTGCTCGGTTAAAGAGGCATTCGGCTCAGTCAGAATACGCTCGAAATCCTCGGCAGTGAGTGCAGAAAGTTCCACACGAATCGGCAAACGGCCTTGTAATTCCGGGATTAAATCTGACGGGCGTGCCACTTGGAACGCACCGGAAGCGATAAACAAAATGTGATCGGTTTTCACCATACCGTGTTTGGTGTTGACGGTTGAACCTTCCACTAACGGCAATAAATCACGTTGCACACCTTCGCGGGAAACATCCGCACCGCTGTATTCGCCTTTCTTACAAATTTTGTCGATTTCATCGATAAACACGATGCCGTTTTGCTCCACCGCATCAATGGCTTTTTGTTTCAACTCTTCCGGGTTCACCAGTTTCGCCGCTTCATCGTCAATTAAGGTTTTTAACGCATCCTTAATTTTCATTTTACGTTTTTTAGTTTGGCTACCGGAAAGATTCTCGAACATGGATTGTAATTGACTCGTCATGTCTTCCATGCCCGGAGGTGCCATAATTTCCACGCCCATAGATACACCTGCGACATCGATTTCCACTTCTTTATCGTCTAACTGACCTTCGCGTAGTTTCTTACGGAAAATCTGACGGGTGTTGCTTTGACTATCACGGTTTTCCACTTCGCCCCATTGGTTCTTCGCTGCAGGCAATAAGGCATCTAAAATTCGCTCTTCTGCCGCTTCTTCTGCTTTAGCACGATTTTTGACGATTTCCTGTTGGCGCACCAATTTCATGGCGCTGTCGGTTAAATCGCGAATAATGGAATCCACTTCTTTGCCCACATAACCTACTTCGGTAAATTTAGTGGCTTCTACTTTAATGAACGGCGCATTGGCTAATTTTGCCAAACGGCGGGCAATTTCGGTTTTCCCCACGCCAGTCGGCCCAATCATAAGAATATTTTTCGGGGTCACTTCATGGCGCATTGGCTCTTGCAGCTGCATTCTGCGCCAACGGTTTCTTAGGGCAATTGCTACTGCGCGCTTGGCGTCGCTTTGACCGATAATATGTTGATCTAATTCAGAAACTATTTCACGAGGTGTCATTTCAGACATGGTTTATTCCTTATAAATTTTTAATTCGGCAATTCTTCAATAGTGAAATTGGTGTTGGTGAACACGCAAATTTCACCGGCAATTTTGAGAGATTTTTCTACAATTTCACGCGCCGACAACTCAGTGTTTTCCACCAACGCACGGGCGGCAGATAAGGCATAGTTGCCACCAGAGCCGATAGCAAGAATCTGATCTTCTTCCGGTTGTACTACATCGCCGATACCGGTAATGATCAGGCTTTCTTTTTCATCCGCGACGATTAACATCGCTTCCAATTTACGCAACGCACGATCGGTGCGCCAATCTTTTGCCAATTCCACCGCACTTTTCAATAAATGCCCTTGGTGCATTTCTAATTTACGCTCAAAAAGCTCAAACAATGTAAAGGCATCTGCCGTGCCGCCCGCAAAACCTGCCAACACTTTGCCGTTATACAAACGACGCACTTTGCGCGCGTTACCTTTCATCACCGTATTGCCAAGGGAAACCTGTCCGTCACCGCCGACAACCACTTTGCCGTTGCGACGTACACTTACAATCGTAGTCATAATGCTATCCTTTAAAAATGGAAAATGTGGAGGTTATATTGAGGTAATTTAGGGGGAATTCAAGGGGAAAAATAATATTGGTCATTTATTCACCAATCACATAATAAAAATGTGATCACGGTCAGAATTTTGTATAGCAAACGATTGCTTGAAATTGCTTAATAGAACAAAAAAGGTAGGATTGCCGCCGATATATTCACAATCTCATCAGGAGTCACAATGAAAAATCTTGTTAAACTTTCTCTTGTCGCCCTTTTAACCGCGGCAGCAATTCCCGCCATGGCGGCCAAAACCGAACCTTACACCAATCAAGGTACCAATGCCCGTGAAATGCTCGTGGAACAACCAATCCACTGGATTTCCGTTGAGCAACTGAAAAAAGAATTGGAAGGTAAAGCACCGATCAATGTAAGTTTTGATATTGACGATACCGTGCTATTCAGTAGTCCTTGTTTTTATCACGGACAACAAAAATATTCTCCGGGCAAACATGATTACTTAAAAAACCAAGATTTCTGGAATGAAGTGAATGCCGGTTGTGACCAATATTCCATTCCAAAACAAATTGCCATAGATTTAATTAATATGCACCAAGCCCGTGGCGACCAAATTTATTTCATCACCGGACGCACTGCCGGCGATAAAGATGGCGTTACCCCAGTATTACAAAAAGCCTTCAATATTAAAGACATGCACCCGGTTGAATTCATGGGCGGACGTGAGCTTACCACCAAATACAACAAAACCCCTGGCATTATCGAACACAAAGTTACTATTCACTACGGTGACAGTGACGACGATATTCTTGCCGCCAAAGAAGCCGGCGTTCGTGGCATCCGCCTCATGCGCGCTGCTAACTCCACTTACCAACCAATGCCAACCCTTGGCGGATATGGTGAAGAAGTGTTAATTAACTCAAGCTATTAATTTTTAAAAAACATATAAAAAATTGACCGCACTTTGAAATGCTCAAAGTGCGGTCTGTTTTTATAATGAATTTCAGCTTGAGTTAGAAGCGAATTTCGACGGAGGCGGCGAAGTTTCTGCCCGGTTGATAATAACGCTCTAGGCCAGGATAACCACCATAGGTTGCATTAGGGCGTAAACCTACAGAGTTTACTACACCACCAATATTATTTAGTCCACGTAAAGTGTCCCATGTGTAATATTTTCTATTGAAGATATTATAAACACCTGCACGTAAAGTGATATTCTCCGCAGGTTTATAGAAACCAAACATATCAAATACAAACGCTTTAGCATTTAAGTGTTTCCACGTATCCAACCCAGTTTCGTGAGAATATTCTGAACATTTAATTTCAAACTCTTCACCGATACCGTAATCATAATAAGGATTACGCACACGCTCTTCTTTCAAGCAACGTTCCGGTAAGTTTTTCATGTATTTGGCATCTTTTGCTTTTTTCGCTCCAAGATAAGTCAAACGCGAGAAAATTCCCCACTTACCTTCAGGCTGTTCATAATCTAAGCCAATAATTGCCTTAATTGGTTGAAGCGACATTAAACTTGCCCCATTAGACATACTTCCTTTGCTATAGCCTAAAGAACCAAATAATTTCCAACCATTTGGCATTGGTGTAACTTCATTTAAGTTAAGTTTGCCGGTAAATTCCACGCCATAAATTTTTGCAGAGTCAATGTTTTGCATTTGTTGAACCGGGCGCCAACGCCACATACTTCCGTAGTAATTATAGTATTCCCATGTTTCTTGCTCATCGAGGAAGTCTTTATAACTGGAATGATGTAACGTCAAAGATAATTCACCCAAACGTCCTTTTCCTAATAAATTAAGATTTTGGGTCAAACTTTTTTCTGCTTTGAGATTAGGATTTGACATCCACGCACCCGCAGCATTGTCACGATAATCAAAATACATTTCGGACGCATTTGGCATACGGAAACCTGTACCAATGCTATAACCTAATTTCCAATCATCATTGAGCATTTTTTCAATACCTGCCGTCCAACTAATGTCATGAAATTTAGCATCCGCAGCTTTGCGGCAGAATCTACACTCTAAGGCATTCAAACTTTGTTGCGCATATTTAGCCCAATCATAACGAAGACCCAAATGCGCCTTCCATTCTGGTGTTAGCTGAATATCATCATGCAGAGAAATATTGTAATGACGTGTCTTAATCGGGTACATCATTGTTGAATCTTTTGAATTCACCCACTCTTTCACGCCATCATAATTGTTATCTACATAAACAGAGTCTTGATGCAAAATATCAAATTTTCGTTCAGAAACCGCCGTTTTAAGTGAAAAAGTATGACTACTTGTGCCTAAATCAATTGGTTGACTATCTACACGAAAATTAATGCGTTTAAATTTAGTATTGAAGAAACGAAGATTATTATCGCTCGGCTCCTCAGGTTTAGCTGGGCTATAGCTTGTCGCAGCTTGTGCTCTATAACCTTCATAGTTATAAGCAGCTGTTTGTGCTTTTTGATAATCTACATCAGTTTTCACTAATGCAATGATTTTTGAGTCCGGTAAATATTCATAAAAAACGTTGATGGTATCTCGTTTAGCACGGTCGTCCGCCTCTCGCCATCTGGAATACAACGTTACCGCTGAATCTTCAATAATATAATTTTTATTGCGTGAACCGCTGTAAGAAGCCCCTACTCGGTGATTATCATTTAAGCGATAGGCAAACTTAGCTAAGTAGCTATTATTGTGATGCGTTGAATCATCAGGAGTCTGTTTTCCATAACCGCGATAACGGGTCATGCGTGAATCTTCTGGGATGGTGTAACCGCCTGCGCTTTTCATTTCATGTCCATGGCGATTGGAATAAAGCAAAAGTGCTTCCGCTTGTTCTCCGGCATATGCCACGCCAACAGTATTTACCCATTCAGTATTACGAGAGGCATAACCTGTGCGATATAACGCACCAAATTTACGTCCGTTTCTCACAATATCAAACGGTTCAAGAGTGCGATAATTTACACCACCGCCAATATTGCCGCTCCCTTGATTGAAGGAATCACCACCTTTAGCAATCTCAATGGTACGTGCAAGCTCAGGATCGATACTTTGGCGCGAAGTGTTCAAGTTACCATAACGTTTATAAAGGGAGTTTTCTTCCGAATCTGGCAAGGCAACACCGTCAATACTGATACCAACACGGTTGTCCTCTACACCGCGAATAGTAAAACCTTTTTGATGACGACCTTGATCTACAATTCCAACATCAGGACTATAGCGAGTTAAATCCCGATTATTTTGAATAAGCTCTTGTTGAATCACCGCAGCGGTTTTCTTTTCGGAATGATTTGCTTTTGTAGAATTATCCAATTCCGTAGAAACAGTAATAGTTTCTAAATTTTCTTCCGCCAGCGCCACATTTGCTGCTGACAAACCTAGCGTGACCGGTAATAAACCGTAGACTGTGACCCGCATTTTATTTTTTTTCATACTTAACTTTCCCAGTGAGTAAAAAATTGCGGGGGATTATAAAGAAGAAATGAGGAGAAAAATAGATCTACTTGAGAATAATTTGCATTTTTATGATCTGGTACGACTTATTTATTATTGTCTAAAATCCGACTAATTAATTTCAGCCATTGTACCGCCAATTCGCGCTGCATAACGCTCGCGTTAAACACCGGATCTTCGCCCAATACACCGCAAGGCAAGTCAGGTGGAATTTCGCCTTGTTCATAAGCAGCATAATCCTCACGCCAGTCACCGTCAAAATAATAGCGTTCCAACGTTTCCATTTTCGGGAGAAACGCCTGCCATTTTTCCAAAAATGCTTCGGCTTCCGCTAAAAAATCATTGGTTTCATTCAAAATGTCTTCCATTTTCGTGATTTGCTCTAAACGGGCTTTCGATAACATACGACCTCCAAAACATTCAAAAAAATGACCGCACTTTCATTTAAAGTGCGGTCCATTTACAGCGTGTTTTACAAATTACACATCATACGTGGTGGATGCGGTATTGCCGCCGCGCCCCGTCCAGTTGGTGTGGAAGAATTCGCCGCGTGGTTTGTCGGTGCGTTCGTAAGTGTGCGCGCCGAAGTAGTCACGTTGCGCTTGCAACAGATTTGCCGGCAAGCGGGCTGAGGTGTAACCGTCTAAGAAGGTAATCGCCGACGCCATACATGGCATTGGGATGCCGACTTCGATGGATTTTGCCACCACTTTGCGCCATTCGCCCATGGCGTTTTCCAAAATGCCTTTGAAGTAGCTGTCGGAACCTAAGAAGATTAAATCCGGGTTCGCTTCATACGCATCGCGAATGTTGCCTAAGAAACGGCTGCGAATAATACAACCTTCACGCCATAACAAGGCAGTGTTGCCATAGTTGATGTTCCAGTTGAAGTTTTCAGACGCTTCACGAATCAACATAAAGCCTTGCGCGTAAGAAATGATTTTTGACGCCAACAAGGCTTTGCGCACCGCTTCAATCCATTCTTTTTTATCGCCTTCCACTTTGCCTACGGTTTTGCCGAATAATTGGCTTGCGGCAACGCGTTGATCTTTAAAAGCAGATACGCAACGGACGAACACGGATTCGGTGATTAACGTCAATGGAATGCCGAAATCAAGAGCATTGATCCCCGTCCATTTACCGGTGCCTTTTTGCCCTGCCGTATCTAAAATTTTATCCACAAGGCGGTTACCGTCTTCATCTTTATAGCCAAGAATATCAGCGGTGATGTCGATTAAGTAGCTGTCTAATTCGGTGTTGCGCCATGCGTTGAAAGTGGCTTCCAATTCATCGTCAGACAAGCCCACGCCTTCTTTTAAGAATTGGTAGGCTTCGCAAATTAATTGCATATCGCCATATTCGATGCCGTTATGCACCATTTTTACGAAATGGCCTGCGCCATCTTTGCCCACCCAATCACAGCACGCTTCGCCTTTGTCGGTTTTGGCGGAAATTGCTTGTAATACCGGCTTCACGAATGGCCATGCTTCTTCGTTACCGCCCGGCATGATGGATGGCCCGTGGCGTGCGCCCTCTTCACCGCCGGAAACGCCGGTGCCGATAAAGCGAATGCCTTTCTCACGCAACGCCGCCACACGACGGTTAGTGTCCGGATAATTTGAGTTACCGCCATCAATAATGATGTCGCCTTCTTCTAAGTGCGGTAGTAATGCGTCGATGAATTGATCCACCACCTCACCCGCACGCACCATTAACATCACTTTGCGCGGTTTTTCTAATTTAGCGGCCAAATCTTCCAAAGAATAAGCACCGATAATGTTCGTGCCTTTTGCCGCACCTTGTAAAAATTCATCCACTTTAGATGTGGTACGGTTATACGCGACCACTTTAAACCCGTGGTCGTTCATATTTAAAATGAGGTTTTGCCCCATCACGGCTAAGCCGATAACACCGATGTCGCCTTTTACTGACATTGTTTTCTCCTGTTTGTGAGGTACAGATGCACCTATCATTTAGTATTTATTGTAAAGTATAAGAAGCTTGTTTCAGATATTCTATAGCAAAACTTCTTTTAAATTTCTCTAATTAAAGAGCTGCCTTGCTCTAACGTGTCTAGCCACTGCCATTTTTCATGACCGACGAGTTTACTTTCTTCTAAAGAAAATGTTGTACAACAACGACCCAGACGATTTTCTAGAGATTGATTTAAATGTTGATACGTAAATTCAATTTGAGTATCGTTAATCCATTTCCCAATTAAAAAACCTTTTAAAATTTCACCACCACCATATTCAGCCCAAATCATTTTACCTTGTTGATGATAATAAAATTCTGTTTGGCTACTCACTTCACCATTTGCGGTGTTTTCAACAGCAACAAATTTTTTATTATCTAAATTCAACATTAAAGTCACTCCGCATCTAATGTATCTATATCTTATTTTTGCATAATGTAATGCATTTCTACATTTTTCGCTTTTGCGGCTTTTTCTAGATCTGCTTTATCGCTTTGACTATCTCCAACAAGGTATAAAGATACATCCTTGCCGACCTTTTCTGCATTATTTAGTCCATACATAGCAACTGCTTTATTCACAGATTGACTGTTCCCTGCAATTCCGATGTGTAAATTATCTGTAGCTAAAAGAGATACGAGTCGTTTTCCTGAAGTACCACCTGCGGTTCTAATCGTTGCTACAAGCATTCCATTTGAAACTGGGTTTCCTGCTTCTGGAACTTGAAGCATTACTGAGCGATTATCTTTTGGCATTTGTGCCGCTAACTGATCTAAAGATGGACCAGATGAACAAGCAAATAACAAAGTTGAAGTAAGTAGTACAAACAGCTTTTTCATTTTTGTCTCCATATCATTCTAATAAATTAACTCTTCGTCCACGCACTCATATGCTGCGTAAATCCAATATGCGGATAGTAATCCACCGCTTGCGGGGCAGATAACAGCACAATTTTGGCTTGAGGATGTAACGCCTGCTTGGTGTGTTCAATTAACTGCACGCCGATACCTTGTTTTTGATATTGTTCGTCTACCGCCAAATCAGACAAATAACAGCAATAGGCAAAATCCGTCACCGAACGGGCGGCACCCACCAATCGCTCGCCATCCCAAGCTGTCACCAATAAATTCGCATGGTGCAACATCTCCGCCACACGTTTTTCATCTTCTAATGGACGACGTGCGCCTAGCGATGTTTTATTGAGTAGTTCAATAAATTGTTCTACTGAAATGGGAACGTTGGTTTTGTATTCGATCATATTGTGAAACCCGCGATGTCTGATATGCCATCCGTTATAGCAATTTTGCCGCCGCTTTATCCAAATACCACTCTGTCACACCATTTTTCGCCTGAATTTTAGCTGCCGGGTAAGACAGATTTTCCGCCGGTGTGGTTTGAATTTCTTTGAGGATTTCCGCTTTACCTTCGCCTGTCACCAAATAAGTAATGCGTTTGGCTTGTTCAATTAATTTGGCGGTTTTGGAAATGCGGAGCTGTCCGCTTTCCGGATGTTTAGCGATGACGGCAAGGTTTTCATCCGCGAAATCGGTTTGATTCGGGAACAAGGAAGCCGTGTGCCCGTCTGCGCCCATGCCGAGGATAATCCAATCAAAAACGCCGTCAGGAATGACCGCACTTAATTCTTCTTTGAAGCGTTTTAACTCAAAGTGCGGTTCGTTTTCGCCACGAATTCGGTGAATGTTTTCTGCCAGAATGTTGATGTGATCGAACAAGAGTTTTTGTACTTCACCGTAATTACTTTCGGAATCAGATGGCGGCACCATGCGATCATCGCCCCACCAGAAATGGAGGTTTTTCCAGTTAATTTGATCGGCGTAAGGGGCTTGCACCAAGGTTTTAAACAATAATTTCGGTGTAGAACCGCCGGACAAGGAAATGTGCACGGGGTGATTTGCTTGGCTATAAATCACAAATTCTTGGGCAATTTTTTCTACCGCATGTTGAGCAGTAGGGAAAGTAATATAGTTCATTATTTTTCCGTAGGGTGGGCTTTAGCCCACCATTTTATTATGTTAGATATTAGGAACGGTGGGCTAAAGCCCACCCTACATGAGATTAACTAAATTAAACTTTTTTCTTCATCAAACCACTTGGTTTGCGCCACACTTTGCCTTCTTTGGCAATCAGTTTATCTGCGGCTATCGGGCCCCAACTGCCTGCTTCGTAGTCATACACGCGACCGCCTTGAGCTTTGTAATCCAAAATTGGTTGCACGAATTTCCACGCGGCATGTACGGCATCGGTACGGGCAAATAAGGTCGCATCGCCTTTCATGGCATCAAGCAATAAACGCTCGTATGCGGTCATCACAGTCGCGCCCTCTAAATCTGCATAGCGGAAATCCATGGACACTTCTTTTGCTTCAAAGCCTGCGCCCGGTTTTTTCAAGCCGAAACGCATGGAAATAGCTTCATCCGGCTGAATACGGATAATCAATTTATTTTCCGGTGCATTTTGGCTGAATACCGGGTGCGGTGTGGTTTTGAAGTGAATCACGATTTCGGTGACACGCGCCGGTAAACGTTTGCCGGTGCGCACATAAAACGGCACACCCGCCCAACGCCAGTTTTCAATTTCACAACGCAATGCCATGTAGGTTTCCGTGCGGGAATCTGCCGGCACGCCTTTTTCTTCCAAATAGCCTTTCGCCATTTTGCCGTTGATTTCTGCGGCCGTGTATTGTCCAAGCACTAAATGATGTTCCATGTCTTCATGGGTTAACGGGCGTAAGCAGTGCAATACTTTCGCCACTTCATCACGCATGGAATCCGAATTGATAATCGCCGGCGGCTCCATTGCGACCATCGCCAATACTTGCAACAAATGGTTTTGGAACATATCGCGCATTGCGCCGGAACCGTCGTAATAACCACCACGATCTTCTACGCCGATAGATTCGGCCCCGGTGATTTCCACGTATTCAATAAAGTTACGGTTCCAAAGCGGCTCAAACCAACCATTAGAAAAACGCAACACAAGTAGGTTTTGTACGGTTTCTTTACCAAGATAATGGTCGATACGATAAATTTGGTGTTCCTCAAAGAAGCGGTGAATTTGAACGTCCAAGGCTTCGGCGGTTTTGCGGTCATAACCGAACGGTTTTTCCACAATGAGACGTTTCCAACCATGCTCTTCTTTGTTTAAACCATGCTCTGCCAAACATTCCGGAATCACGCCATATAAACTCGGCGGCGTGGATAAATAATATAAGGTGTTGCCGTTGGTTTTATAGGTTTCATGCAAGGCATCAAGTCGCGGAATCAGTTTGGCATAGTCCGCTTTATCTGAGGTGTTGACGGCTTGGTAATATAAGTGGCGACAAAATTGTTCTAAACATTCGCCTTCCGCGCCTTCGTGTTCAATTAGCGTTTGACGCATTTTTTCACGGAAAGAATCGTCGTTTAATTCGGTGCGCGCCACACCCAAAACGGAGAAATCATCGCCCAACCGATCAATTTTATAAAGGTCATACAACGCCGGAATAAGTTTACGATAGGTTAAATCTCCGGACGCGCCGAAGATAACGATACAACAGTTTTCTGTTTTCATTTGGTTACCACATTAATGTTACGATTTAATAAATACGTCGTATGATAAGGAAAATCATCCGGCATTTCTAATCACTCTGATAAATCGGAGCGAAAGATATTATCCCATCGAAAATCTCGCGTAACGCCCATTAAAAAGTTCGGATTCACGAAAGATTCCCGTTGATTGTAAGTCAGCGGTTGATAATTTAAGTCAAAAACCACCCCGCCCATTTCCGCCAGCAAAATCTCTGCGGCGGCTGTGTCCCACTCACCGGTGCGACCTAAGCGAATATAGCAATCGCATACACCATCCGCCACCAGTGTGCTTTTTAAGCTGCTGGAACCGCAGATGTGAAATGCATAATCAAAATTCGGGTTCAAAATTGACCGCACTTTTTCGGCGGTGGCCGCAGAACCCACGGCAATGCGCAAAGGTCGGTCTAAAGCAATATCACGGAATGCTAATTTGCACGGTTTTCCCTCTTGCAGCTTATACGCCCCAAATCCTTTCATGGCGTAATAGGTATAGCCCAATATCGGCGCATGAATCACGCCCAACACCGGTTGATGATTTTTCACTAAGCTAATGAGCACGGAAAATTGATCGGTGCGATTAATAAATTGTTGTGTGCCATCAAGAGGGTCAATTAACCAATAGGACTCCCACGCCTGCCGCTCCGCAAGGGGAATGTTGCAATTCTCTTCTGACAAAATAGGAAGATGTGGGGTAAGTGCGGTCAGTTTTTCCGTTAAAAATTGACTGGCAAACAAATCCGCTTCCGTCACCGGTGTATTGTCTGCTTTGATTTGAACAGACACCGAATGTTGATAAAAACGACGTAAATGCTCGCCCGCTTGTTGGGCGATATGAATCACATCCTGTAATAAATGCGTTGTGAGAATTGGCATAGTCTTCCCTCCTATGTTCTCAATCCAAGTCGCAATTTATCTCGTTTTCGGCAACAACAAAGGCAACACGAGAACCGAATACAGTGCCATACCAAAGCTGAGCAAAAATGCCATATCAATGCCACCGCCATGCAACCACACGCCAAAGGTCATAGCAGGTTGGGTTAGCGTCATATAAATAAAACTCGCGATGTTTCCATAACAAAAGGCAATAGTCAGAGAAATTAACACGATCGCCACCACGTTATAACGCGTGTAGCGATAAATCTTTGCCCATAATGCAATCAACAGCGCCGGCACGGTTACCACGATAAATGTGGCTAAGAAACTAAATAGCACGACATCCACTGTGGTGAATAATTCATCAGTGTTGTCATCAACGTAAATGCTAACCAACGTGCCAATAATTTGAGCAAGTAAAGGAAATAAAATGAGTGCTTTTAGATATGGAAATTTAGACGGCATAAGAATTCCTGAGTAAAAAAATAGGCTATCAAAAGACAGCCTATTGTAGAGGAATTTTAGCGATTACGCAGATTTTTTTGCACGTAATACACGCAAGGTGAAAATGGTCACACCGGCGATAAATACGACTAAACCAAGTACTTCACCAATCGTACCCCAGTTTTCCAAATTCAAGGCCAATGGCGCTTCAGATCCACCGGAGGTAACGGAGGCGGCAATGATAAAGGCTAATACAACGCCCATTAAGCTTTCGCCTACAATCAAGCCCGCGGCGAACAAGGTACCAAAACGCTCTGCTCGTTTGTTCACGTCTTTGTCGCCGCTACGCGCTGCATATTTGGTGATGTGACGATTAATTAACCACGCCAAGAATGCTCCGGTGACAACCGGCATATTAATAGAAGGTGGTAAGTAGATACCAATCCCCACAGCCAATACCGGTAACGCAAAGGCTTTGTTACTCATTTTTTTCAAGAAGCTGTCAATGATAATCAACACTGCACCAAGACCCACGCCGGTTAAGATGTAAGTCCACTCTAATTTATTAGAGAAAATCCCTTGTGAAATGGTAGTCATTAACGTTGCTTGCGGTGCAGATAACGCTTGTGATAGATCCATGTCCGGACGCGGTAATGCGCCGGTGAAGCCGTAAGCGTGGTAAAGAATTTCCAATACCGGCGCAATCACTAATGCACCCACGAAACAACCGATAATTAACGCCACCTGTTGACGCCAAGGCGTCGCTTCGACCAATAAACCGGTTTTTAAATCTTGCAGGTTATCGTTAGAAATAGTTGCTGTCGTTAACACGATAGACGCGGTAAACAAGGTAAGTGCGGTCAAGAATTTCTGTCCATCCGCCGTTTCAAATAAACCGGAAGCATTGCCGATAGAAAACAATACTAAAGAAATCACGATCACGGAAATGATCCCGATACCGGAAATTGGACTAGAGGAAGAACCCACAAGCCCCGCCATGTAACCGGAGGCTGCCGCCACGAAGAAACCGATAAATACTGCCAAGAAAGTACAAACGACCACTAACAATAACGCCAATTCCGGAGAAATCGGTGCGGCAGCGATAAAGTGATGTAAGGAAACCACGATTAACGCCACAGCGGCAATTAAAATGTAAATCATGGTTTTTGGTGAAAGGTCGATATCAATACGATGTTCAGACGCACCTTGTGTGCCTTTCAACATACGGAAAGAATGCACCATACCTTGCACCATTGGTTTCATCAGAATCAATAACGTCCAAATCGCCGCAATCCCGATTGTTCCCACACCGATAAAACGTACTTTCGTTTTCCACATGCTCATGGCATAACTCACGATAGTTCCATCAGTTGGCATATCACCGGACATGGTAAAGAACGGTACCGCTAAGCCCCAAGCAAAGAAGGTACCCAACAATATCGCAATACCGCCCACGATACCGATTAAGTAACCGGCACCTAATAAGGCTAAAGAAAAGCCCATCGGAATTTGGAAAATCGCTTTGCCACCCGGGCCGGTAAACCACGCGCTGGCACCATCTGCCATCAAACGTAAACCGTTCGTTAAGAACGCCACGACGCTGGCAAAAATACCGCCATAAGCAATATCTTTCACGCCGCTGTCGGCATCAGAATTGTTACCGGCTTTCAAAATTTCCGCCGCAGCAACACCCTCCGGATAAGGTAAATCGCTATTTACCACCATGGCGCGACGCAATGGAATCGTGAACAACACGCCCAACGTACCACCCGCAGCACAAATCAACATGGTTTGCCAGAACGGGAAATCTTGCCAGTAGCCCATCATCAACAAGCCCGGCAACACGAAAATCACTGAAGAAAGCGTACCCGCAGAAGATGCTTGAGTTTGCACCATGTTGTTTTCCAAGATACTGGAATCTTTAAAGAATTTCAGTACCGCCATGGAAATAACTGCCGCCGGAATCGACGACGCAAATGTCATCCCCACTTTTAGACCCAAATAAACGTTAGATGCGGTAAACAACACCGTAATCAACGCTCCAAGGAACATGCCTCGGAAGGTCAACTCTTTTAAGTTTGTAGATTGCATAACACATTACCTATCTTTTAAATAAAAAACGTTGCCACCTTGACAAAAAAGCAGCGAATAATCAAGTTTCATTCAATTTATTTTGCTTAAATTGAATTTTATTTAAATATCAGCCATATTTTTAAACTATTTATAATCCTATAACCTATTCAATAGTAAAATAGCCCTCCACTCAACATCGCTATAATCTTAAATCCATCTGATTTAGTCTCAATTATAAAAAATAGCGAATCTCATCAAGTTATTTATTCTTCATATCCTATATAGTTCGCCGAGCCTATTCCATTTAGGTAAATAACCACTACATTTTGTATCATCCACTGAATGATGAAGTTCTATGAGGCTAAAAAATGAATGCATTAATTGAATTACTCGCGAAAATTGTTGCCCCGATGCAACGCCAATTTATTAACTTTATACGAATCGCCATTTGTATCGTTATGGTATGGATTGGCGGGCTAAAAGTATGTCAATATGAAGCAGATGGTATTGCCCATTTTGTCTCAAATAGTCCATTCTTAAGTTTCCTCTATAAAAACGGACCAAATTTGGTGCAAAACGATAAAGGCGAATTAGTAAAAGAATATACCCTTTATAAAAATCCCGAAGGTAAAATGGTGGCGAAAAATATTGAATGGCACAAAGCTAACGGGACTTACACCGCATCTTATATTATCGGTGCAATCATTGTGACCATCGGCTTATTAACGTTAGCCGGAATCTGGTCTCCGACTTTTGGGCTACTCGGCGGTTTGCTGACGTTCGGTATGTCCATTGTCACCCTGTCGTTCCTGATCTTCACGCCGGAAACGTGGGTGCCTAATTTAGGGGGCGATTTGCCTACACCAAATTACGGCTTTCCATATTTATCCGGTGCGGGACGTTTGGTTATTAAAGATATTATTATGATGGCTGGGGGATTAGTTGCCGCTGCCGAATGTGCGAATCGCTACTTAAAATATAAAGCATCCGTCTAATTGAAACACCGATATGAAGCTTATCACTCTGTGATAGGCTTCTTCATTTGTTAATCAGGAGAAAAGTAGAACATGGACTATTTAGATCAGCTTGTCCGACAGTCAGGCATTGAGGGAGAAATCAATATCCTCTGTCGTTTTCAAGGTGACTGGCTAATCCATCATAAACAGGAACCGAATTTAATTGGCAGATTTCATATTGTGTCACAAGGGGAATGCCAAATTCGGCTGAAAGACCAAACCTACCGGCTCAAACCGGGCGATGTCATTTTTCTGCCCTACGGAGAAGAGCACGTTATTTATCACGGCACCGACACAGAAACACAAATTACCAAAACCACACAAGGTGTTTTTACATTACATCGCAATAGCTCAAGCGAATCTGCTGATTTTGAAATGTTTTGCGGTTATTTTCGTTATTTAAACGTTGCGCAAAGTTTACTGTTTAATCTACCGCAGTGGCACCTTGCCGGAAATAACGATTCCATCATGGCCTTACTGAAATTGCTGCGCAAAGAAACAGAGGATAACCTCGGCAATGAAGTTGTCGTCAATGCGTTATGCAACATTCTTTTCACTTATTTAATCAGAGATTACCTTCAACACCATCAGGTCAATCAAGGCATCTTCGGCGCATTACAGGACAAACGTTTAAGAAATGCCGTAAATGCTATCATAGCCAACCCCAAAGAAAGCTGGAGCATGGAGAGCTTGGCAGAAAATTGCGCCATGTCACGCGCCAATTTTATTCGTGCATTTAAACAAAAAACGGGCATTTTGCCCGGTAAATTTCTCACTATAATGCGAATGAATATGGCAGGAATGTTACTAAAAAACACACAAAAACCGATTAGCGTAATTGCTTCGGAAGTGGGCTACCAATCAGACACCCACTTTACCAAAGTGTTTAAATCCTATTACGGCATTTCTCCGGGGAAATACCGATAAATACAACTACCAATTCATGGGTTAACACAGGCTTTCCGTTGTAAATAATCCCGAAGTAAATAAAGTGCGGTCAGATTTTTCGCTTCATTGAATTCAGGATCATGCAATAACTCGTTAATGTTTGCCAACGGCACGCGTACCACTTGCAACGGTTCCGGCTCGTCGCCTTCCAGTTTGCTCGGATAAAAATTCTGCGCCAATAAAATGTGCATAGGATTATTCATGAAGCCAACGGATGAATTAATCGTGCGCAAATGCACCCAAGATGTTGCGCCTAAACCAATTTCTTCTTGCAACTCGCGATTGGCGCTTTGTTCCGGCGTTTCACCTGCATCCATTCTGCCCTTCACAAATCCTAACTCATAGCGCTCTGTTCCCATGGCATATTCACGCACTAACAACATATCCTCGCCATCAATCGCCACCACCATCACCGAAGCGTATTTGCCGGGGCGAAAACGTTCATAAGTGCGGTGCGTTCCGTTGGCGAATTTCAAATCCACCGATTGAATTTCAAATATCGTTGATTTTGCTACAGTTTTTATATTGAGAATGGTTGGTTTTTGTAACATTGTTCTCTTCTTCCCTTGTTTTACAAACCACTGAAATAGCGATACCATACCCCACTATTTTTACAAAGAAAAGGGACCACAACAGGGATGGTACAACAAAAATTTGACTGGCAAGCAATCGACACCGTGATTCTGGATTTAGACGGCACGCTAATCGATCTGTATTTCGATCACCGTTTCTGGAAAAAGGTGGTGCCGCAGGCGTATGCCAACAAATTCAAGCTTTCTGTGGAACAAAGTCGCGAACTGATCCATCGCCGTTATCAGCAGGTGGAATTCAGTATGCAATGGTATTGCATTGATTTTTGGGCGAAAAATTTAGATTTACCGTTGCGTGAATTGTTACAACAACAGCGCGATTACATCAAAGTGCGGTCGGATGTTTATCCGTTTTTACAAGCCGCTCGTGAACGCCGCAAGAAATTAATTTTGCTCACCGACAGCCATCCGTTCAGTTTGGCAGAAAAATTAAAACACTGCGATTTAGCACCGCACTTTGATTTGTTGCTTTCCAGCCATCAGTTTAATGCGCCCAAAGTGGAACAGTCTTTGTGGCAACGTTTGCAACAATTCACGCCATTCGATCCGAGCCGAACCCTTTTTATTGACGACACAGAACCGGTGTTAGATAGCGCTAAAAAATTTGGCATTGCCTACACTATCGGCGTGGAAAATCCGGACAGTACCTTGGCGGACAAATCCTTTGAGCGCCATTTCTCCGTCAAAAACTACCGCACTTTACTGTAAGGACGCGGCAACATGGCAAAACATTATCAAATAGAAGAAGAAAAAGAAGCAGTGCGTTTGGACAAATGGCTGTGGGCAGCGCGTTTTTATAAAACCCGCACACTCGCCAAAGAGATGATTGACGGAGGCAAAGTCCATTATAACGGGCAACGCAGCAAACCGAATAAGATCGTGGAAGTGGGTGCCACCCTAAAAATACGCCAAGGCAGTGACGAAAAGGAAATCGTTGTGTTGGCGCTTTCCACTCAACGGCGAGGTGCACCGGAAGCGCAACTGCTTTACCGCGAAACAGAACAAAGCCTTGCCAATCGAGAAAAACTTGCCATGGCACGCAAAATGAACGCGCTGTCTATGCCGCACCCTGATCGCCGTCCGGACAAAAAAGAACGTCGCGATTTACTTAAATTCAAACATCAAAACCAAGCATAAGCGCCACCTTGTAATCGAGGGAAACGCCCTTATATTTGGCGAACAATATTCAATTAGGAACAAAAAAGATGACCACTTATACTAAAGACAACGACCAACTTTATCGTTATCTATTCAAAGACCGCGCCGTACGTGGCGAATGGGTACGCTTAAATCAAACGTTCAACGACACCTTAAACACCCATCATTACCCACAAGCCGTACGCAATTTATTAGGCGAAATGATGGTCGCCACCAGTTTGCTGACCGCCACCTTAAAATTTAACGGTGATATCACCGTACAAATTCAAGGCGATGGCCCATTAAAACTGGCGTTAGTCAACGGCAACGATCAGCAACAAATCCGTGCGCTTGCCCGTTTACAAGGCGATATTGATAACGGCATGACCCTACACCAAATGATCGGTAAAGGCGTGTTGGTGATCACCATTGCACCGAAAGAAGGCGAACGCTATCAGGGAATCGTGCCCCTCGACAAACCCACTATCAGCGAATGTTTGGAAGACTATTTCGTCCGTTCCGAACAACTTCAAACACAACTGATTATCCGCAGTGGTGAATATGACGGCAAACCGGTCGCCGCCGGTGTGTTATTGCAAATTGTCCCGGATGGTTCGGGCTCACCGGACGATTTCGAACATTTAGCCACCTTAACCGCCACCATTAAAGACGAAGAGATTTTTGGCTTAAGCGCAGAAGAATTATTGTACCGCTTATACCACGAAGAAACCGTTGAACTCTTCGCACCACAATCGGTGACCTTCCACTGTGGCTGTTCGCAAGAACGTTCAGGCGCTGCCTTGTTGTTAATTTCGGAAGAAGAAATTGACCATATCCTCGCCGAACACCAAGGCACCATCGATATGCAATGCGAATGCTGTGGCACGCATTATTTCTTCAATAAAGAAACGATTGAGAAATTAAAAGCAGGTTCGCAAGCTTAACCGCAAACCTATCTCATCTAAGGCGTGCATTTTTAGTGCACGCCTTTTTCTTTTATTCCAATTACCACAGGCAAAAGTCTGCTCGGTTAAGTGCGGTGCTTTTTCCATTTGTTTTTTACAATAAATCCATGCTGATAACTATTACGTTAAGCCTTATCCACCAAGGCATTAACCCAATATGAACTAAATCAAGAAATACAAAAATAATCCTGCCTAGCTATTGTTCAAACTGCGTAAAACGGGTATAGTTTCGCACGTTTTTTATTTATTACTTTTATAGAATGACGAGGTTTTTATGGGCGGTATTAGCATTTGGCAATTAGCGATTTTAGTCTTAATTATCGTGTTACTGTTCGGTACGAAAAAATTACGTACTTTAGGTACTGATTTAGGTGAATCAGTAAAAGGCTTCAAAAAAGCCATGAACGAAGAAGCCAAACCGGCTGACGCAAGTTTCGACAAAGTGGAACAAAAACAAAGCGCACAACCGGAACAAGAAAAAAACAAAGAAAAAGAACAGGCATAATCCGTGTTTGATATTGGTTTTTCCGAGATTGTATTAGTTTGCATTGTGGGCTTAGTAGTACTAGGCCCACAACGTTTACCGGTGGCGATTCGTACCGTAATGGGTTGGGTACGCACAATTCGCGGCCTGGCGGCGAACGTCCAAAACGAACTAAAACAAGAGCTGAAATTGCAGGAATTACAAGACAGCATCAAAAAAGCGGAAAGTTTAAACCTCAAGGCGTTGTCGCCCGAATTAGGCAAAACAGTGGAAGAACTTAAAGCTTCCGCTGACAAGCTACGCTCTGAGCTAGAACAAAAAGCCAATGAGACCAACACAACACTTCAAGATCAAATCAATGAATTGAAGCAGGTGCAGGCGGATAAAAGTGCGGTAGAAAATCTCACTGAATCGCTACAAACAGAAACGCCCGCATTGGAAACTGTCGCTTTAGAAACACCAAAAGAAGAAACGACGGAAAATATAACTGCTCTTTCTCCGGCAGAACAGGCGGAGCAAGAAGAAATTGAATTAGACGAGAAACTCGCCTACTACATCAATCAATATGATCCGGATAACCCGCTACCGGCTCACACGGAATCGGACACGTCAGACAAAGCCTCAGACAAAAGTTAACCGTGCTTTGCGGGACCGCCTCACATCAGGATAACTTATGACCAGCGTTGACGATACTCAACCCCTTATCACTCACTTAGTAGAACTACGCAATCGCTTATTACGCAGCATCATTTTCGTTGCCGTGATATTTGTCGCGCTCGTTTACTTCTCCAATGAAATTTATAACTTTGTGGCGGCACCGTTAACCGCAAACTTGCCAAACGGCTCCAGTATGATTGCCACCAACATTGCAACGCCGTTTTTCACCCCAATTAAACTGACCGGGGTTGTCGCTATTTTTATTTCAGTGCCATTTTTGCTCTATCAAATCTGGGCTTTTGTGGCACCGGCATTATATCAACACGAAAAACGCCTCATTTATCCGCTACTATTTTCCAGCACGCTGTTGTTTTATCTAGGCGTAGCCTTTGCTTACTATGTTGTCTTTCCATTAGTGTTTAGCTTTTTAACGAAAACAGCACCGGAAGGCGTCTCGATCGCCACGGACATCAGTAGCTACTTAGATTTTGTTCTTACCCTATTCCTAGCTTTCGGCATTTGTTTTGAAGTGCCTGTTGCCATCATTTTGCTGTGCTGGACAGGTGTCACCACGCCGGAAGATTTAAAAGCCAAACGCCCTTACATTATTGTGGGTGCGTTCTTTATCGGTATGCTTTTAACTCCGCCGGATGTGTTCTCACAAACCCTGCTCGCCATTCCGATGTGTTTGTTATTTGAAGTAGGTGTATTCTGCGCGCGTTTTTACCGTCCGCGTGAAGAAAATGAAACTACTCAAGAAGAAAACAACACATCTAATCACTAATTCAATTCGGGAGATAATATGACACAACAAATTTTTACCGGTTTTCCAACCCGCCGTTTACGCCGTATGCGTAAACAGGATTTTAGTCGCCGCTTGATGGCGGAACATAAACTGACTGTTGATGATCTGATTTATCCCGTATTTATTATTGAAGGCGAAAATCATCGTGAAGCTGTGCCTTCCATGCCAAACGTAGAACGTTTAACCATAGACCAACTGTTAATTGAAGCGGGTTTATTGGTGAAATATGGCGTGCCGGTGATTGCGCTGTTTCCTGTGGTAGAACAGGCGAAAAAATCCTTAATGGCGGAAGAAGCCTATAACCCGAACGGCTTGGTGCAACGCGCAGTGAAAGCGCTTAAGGCTGCCTATCCGGAACTTGGCGTGTTAACCGATGTGGCGCTTGACCCTTACACCGTGCACGGACAAGACGGCATTATCGATGAAGAAGGCTACGTACTGAACGACATCACCACCGACGTATTAATCAAACAAGCCCTTTCCCACGCAGAAGCCGGCGCAGATGTGGTCGCGCCAAGCGACATGATGGACGGACGCATCGGCAGAATCCGTAGTGCCTTGGAAGAAAAAGGCTTTATTAACACCCTCATCATGGCTTACTCCGCTAAATATGCCTCCAACTATTACGGCCCGTTCCGTGACGCCGTGGGCTCTTCCGGAAACTTAAAAGGCGGCGATAAAAAGACCTATCAATTAGATCCGGCTAACAGCGATGAAGGCTTGCAAGAAGTGGCATTAGACTTGGAAGAAGGTGCTGATATGGTGATGGTGAAACCGGGTATGCCATATTTAGATTTAGTCTATCGCGTAAAACAACAATTCGGCGTACCAACCTTTGCCTACCAAGTTTCCGGTGAATATGCTATGCACATGGCGGCGATTCAAAACGGCTGGTTAAAAGAAAAAGAATGCATCATGGAATCTTTACTTTGCTTCAAACGTGCCGGCGCTGACGGCATTTTGACTTACTTCGCCAAACAAGTGGCAGAGTGGTTGTATTTGGAAGGAAAGAATAAATAATTTCTTGATAGAAGATCTAAAGAAAAAGCCGAATAATCCTATTCGGCTTTTTTATACAGAAAGTGCGGTGGAAAAAACACATGATTTTGTGACCGCACTTTTATCTTTTATTGCAACAACGAAATATCCGCCACTTGTAAGAACAAACCTTGCAACGTGTTCAAAATGGCTAAACGGTTTTGACGCAATTTCGCGTCTTCCGCATTCACCATCACATTGTCAAAGAAGTTATCTACCGGTTGACGCAAGCCGGCGAGTTTATCCAACACCGCCGTATATTCGCCTTGTGCGATTAACGGCTGAACTTCTTTTGCCAAACTTAACACACTTTGGGCAAGTACTTGTTCTGCCGGTTCAACGCATAACGCCACATCAATTGCGCCAATGTCGCCTTCCGCTTTCGCCAAAATATTCGCCACACGTTTATTGGCGGCCGCCAAAGCTTCCGCAGAATCAAGGGTACGGAAATGTGAAACCGCACGCACGCGCGCATCAAAATCAGCCGGACGAGTTGGACGACGCGCCAATACCGCTTGAATCACGTCCACCGCAATGCCTTCATCTTGATACCATGCACGGAAACGACCGAGCATGAAATCCACCACATCGGCAACCACATTTTGATTCGTGAGTTTATTACCGAAAAGTGCGGCTGATTTTTTCACTAAATCTTCTAAATCCAGTGGTAAGTTTTTCTCTACGATAATACGTAATGCCCCTAATGCTGCGCGACGTAATGCAAATGGGTCTGCGCTGCCTTTAGGCGCTTGTCCGATACCGAAGATACCCGTTAAGGTGTCAAATTTATCGGCTAAAGCGACCGCACTTGCCACCAAAGATTTAGGCAATTCATCACCGGCAAAGCGTGGCATATATTGTTCGTTTAACGCCACTGCGACCTCTTCGTCCTCACCGTCATGACGGGCATAATGCATACCCATTACGCCTTGTGTATCGGTGAATTCGAATACCATGTTGGTCATTAAGTCACATTTTGATAGCAAACCTGCACGTTTTGCTTTCGCTTCGTCTGCACCAATTTGTTTTGCAATTTCGCCTGCCAGTTGCTCAATGCGGTCTGTTTTGTCTTTTAATGTACCCAATTGTTGTTGGAATAACACGGTTTCTAAGCGTGGTAAACGATCAACCAGTTTTTGTTTTAAGTCGGTTTTGAAGAAGAATTCCGCATCGGTTAAACGTGGGCGAACTACTTTTTCGTTCCCTTCGATAATCGCGGTTGGATCTTCAGGGTTGATATTCGATACGAAAATAAAGTGCGGTAATAATTTTCCGTCTTTGTCATAAATTGGGAAATATTTTTGGTCGCCTTTCATCGTGTAAACCAAGGCTTCCGCAGGCACCGCTAAGAAGCGTTCTTCAAATTTAGCCGCTAAAACGTTTGGATATTCCACCAAAGAAGTGACTTCTTCAAGCAAGCTTTCTTCAATATCAGCCACGCCGCCAAGTGCGGTCGCTTTTGCTTGAGATTTTGCAAGAATTTCGGCTTTACGCTCATTGAAATCTGCCACCACAGAACCTTTTTCACGCAATAATTGCGGATATTGGTCTGCATGTTGAATTTCAAATTCTTTTTCACCTAAGAAACGATGTCCGCGAATGGTGCGTGCGCTTGCTACACCTAAAATTTCGCCTTCGATTAACTCATCGCCTAACAACATAGTCACGGTGTGAACCGGACGAATAAACTGCACGGTTTTATCTGCCCAACGCATTGGTTTTGGAATTGGTAATTTCGCCAACGCATTTGCCACAATATCGTTCAGCAAGTTTTTGGTCGGTTGACCTTCAATTTTTGCACGGTGAACAAGCCATTCGCCTTTATCAGTCGCAATGCGTTCTGCTTGCTCAACGGTAATGCCACAACCACGCGCCCAGCCTTCTGCCGCTTTAGTTGGTTTACCTTCCGCATCAAAGGCAGCAGACACTGCAGGCCCTCGTTTTTCGATTTCTTTGCTCGGTTGTTGTGTCGCCAAGTTCAACACTTTCACCGCCAAACGACGCGGCGCCGCAAACCATTCGATCTTGTCGAAGGTTAAGCCCGCTTGGTTTAATTCCGCCTCAACGTTATCCGCAAAAGAGGTTGCTAATGTTTTGAGAGCTTTTGGTGGCAGCTCTTCTGTGCCGATTTCAACTAGGAAGTTTTGGGTTGTCATTTTGTTTCTCTTATTCAAAATTAGCGATAGAAGTTCATATCTCTATATCTATGCTCAATAATTTGGTCTGCTGGTTTTAGCCAGTGAACATTTTGGATTAGACTAGCGCAATCAATTCCTCCATTTTTATCCACCTGTGCAGATAGAATTTCAAATTCATCTTTATTGGAGAAATTTTTTATCTCTGTTAAGCGTTCATCTGTAAAAGCAGCCATAAGAAATCTATCATATGGCATATTAGTGCCAATAGTGCCTGTAGAGCACCATTGTAGAGCAGATCTTCTCCCTTGAAACTCTCTTGTTATCGGTTCTCCCATGATCTGGATAACTTCAGATTCTGTCATCCCAACCCTTAAATACTTTGCATTCTCAAGTGGTTGCTTAGTCCAATTTTCTTGATGCACTGGTTGCTCAATACTTGTCTCATCGTGAGTATCTGGTGTTGCTTCACAACCTGTCACAGAAAATCCAATAAGACCAACAATAAACGTTTTTAACATTACTTTTTTCATAGTAGTAATCCTTAAGGTATTTTAGTTTAGAGATAAATCAATAAATCGTATCAATTTAATTACTTTCTTCATTATCACTTCTGCCAAATCTCCCCTAACCCCTCTTTGCTAAAGAGGGGATTGGCTCTTTGCAGAGTTAAATATCTATGTTTTACTTTAACGTTTTTTGAAAGCAGATAATTTAATCTATATTGAAATTAAAATGTAAATGAGTCAGTTACTATCAATTTACTCAAGAAATCCCCCTCTTTAGCAAAGAGGGGTTAGGGGAGATTTGGCAGAAATTAATCCAACCTCACACTTAATCCGCCCCCACATTCTCCAAAAACAAATAAATCTGCTCTATTACACCTTCAATTTCACGCATGACTTCATCATTGCTAAATCTCATCACCGTAAAACCAAGTGAATTTAATTCTGCATCTCGCAATGCATCTTTTTCCTGATAATCAGGCTCATAGTGCTGACTACCGTCCAATTCGATAATCAGCTTTGCTTTCGCACAATAAAAATCAACGATATAACTTAAAAGTGGCTTTTGTCGATTAAATCGAAATCCTAATAATTGATCTCGATTGATGCGTTGCCATAACTTTCTTTCCGCATCTGTTTGATCCACTCGCAATTTCTGCGAATTCTCTTTTAAGTATCTTTCATAGGGTTGCATGAACGCTATTTCATACCCTTTTCAACACTCTCACTCAACACCTGTTGAAACCGCTCGTAATCACAAAAACCCTTTTCATCTTTTTCACAGCCTTTGAGGGTTAATGCTGTTTGGTTTGGTGGTGTCGTTAAACTTAATGGCGTGATGTTAATCAGCTGGTCGGTGGTTTGATACACATAATCTAACTTAAATTTGAGCTTACCACTTGGTTTGTGCTTCCACACTTCAAATAGCAGCTTGCCACCGATTGGGATATTTTCCAACGAATCATCTAATTCATAAGGCTCAACGCCTAGTGCCGCAAGCAGAGCGACAATATTAGAATCGTGTCCAACCAACAAGCTAATTTTGTTTTCACTATTTAGCTGTTGCTGAATAAATGCCAATAACGGGTATGACGTATTTTGTGCTAACGTTTCGTTGTTTTTAAATAAAGTGCGGTAATATTCGTTTTTAATTTCGTTAATTGCACGCCATTTTTCTTGGCTATCCACGCGGCCGTTTGCGATTTCTGCATCAGGCTTACCCACATAATGGGCGAGCAATAATGCACTGACAATTTTCTTCCCTGTGCTAATAGCGCCGGTAATTTTAACCGATTTGCCGTCTTTAATACTGTATTCACCGACTTTTCCACCTAAATCACATTCGCCTTTTTGCACGCAATTTGGTGAGTTTTTGTAATCGATGATTTCACTTAATAGCGCATAATTCGGCGCTAATTTTTGCTGTAAAGCGGTTAAATCAACGTTATTTTTTGCCGATTCAATCAAGGCTTGACTTGGATTGTGCGCCTGCGTGTTAAAAATTGGATCTTTTTCTGAACCAATTTTACCATGATGTTGCAGTTGAACATTACAGCCCGCAAATGCGCCAGCCACAATGGCTTGCCCTGTTGCAATGGTGCGTTGCACTCCATTGGCATAAGCGAAAATACCTTCGCCCGATGCACAACGTTCAGTTGTTAATAACCCTTTATCTGCAAGCCATTGACCTAAATATTGTCCGAAATAGGTTTCTAACACCGTCCCTTTTGCCGTGAGATGACCGGATGGCACATCCCATTTCGCCCACGTATAGGGGGAATATTTTGCCATTTCCTGTGGATCTTTTTCCACCGGCGAGCGCAATCCATGACGACTAAAAATCAAGACTTTCTCAAGTTCATACTCTGCACTCGGTGTATTTGGGCGATGTTCCTCAGCAAATACACCGCCCGCAAAGGCAGAACCAAGCAAAAGTGCGGTCAGAATTTGAGGTGTTTTTTTCATCTTTTTTACCTTTCTAAATAAGAATAATTCGATAACTGCACAATGCTATCATCTTTTGTGCTTATTTCTGTCGGGTTCGATTGCTTTACCAACGATACCCTACTTTCAAACCAAACTGATGTTGTTTATCCAACTGTTTGCCACGAGATTGGGCAGCATAGGTGCTAACCTGCCAACCGCCTAAATCAGCACTTAAGCCAATTTCTTGCTGCCAATAACGGTCAAAACGTTGCATCAATGGTGCCTGATTTAACTGCACAGTGAGTTTGGAATCGGAAGCATCCACATAATTTACGCTAAGTGATGGACGAAGGGTTACACCTTGCCATAGCATAAACGAATAATCCACCATCACGCCCGCTTGGTAAACATTAAAATTCGCCGCCGGCACATGAATTTCTGATTGCTCATATTGGTAATTTTCGCCGGAAATGTGGTAGCGATGAAGACTCATATTTGGTTTAACAGCAAGTTTGCCTAAATTGATTTGATACCCCACCCCTGCGCCTAAAGCGACAATATGGCGTTGAATATCCGCATCTTGCAATTCACCGCGAATTTCACCCGCACTTGAGCCATAACTCATGTCTGCTGTGATGTTCAAGCCGTTAGCAAAATCATATTTGCCGAAAGCCGATAACATCATCAGACGATTTTTGTTTCGGATATTGTCATCAAAAGTATTCTTTGCTCGGGCATGAGAGAACAATAAACCGACGCGGTAGTTGTCATCAATATGTTGTGTCCCTAACTGGGTTAAATAGCTTTCTTGCTTGTAACCACGGAATTCATCTGCCTCATAACGACGAGAAGCACGAACCGTATTTACCCACACATGTGACTGGCTCTCTCCAACAAGATGTTTATTTAATTCATCGATAATAAGCAAAGCGCCGTTCACACTTGCAGATAACTCGGATAAGGCGCTATTTGAATAACGGCTGATCATCTCTTTTTGCGTTTGCGCATCTGCTTTGCGTTTTTGTTCGGCTTTACGTTTTTCTGCCTCGATTCGTGCAGTTTCCTCTGCTTTACGTTTATTTTCCGCAATTCGAGCTTCTTCCGCTTTACGCTTTTCTTCCGCGATTCGAAGTGCTTCCTCTAGCTTACGTTTCTCTTCAGCGGTTTTTGCCGCTTCTTCTGCCTTGCGTCTCTCCTCAGCAAGTCGTTTTTCTTCTGCTTTACGTTTCTCTTCGGCGATTCGTGCTTCTTCCGCTTTGCGCTTCTCTTCCGCTAAACGAGCCTGTTCTGCCAATTCCAGTTCTTTTTTCGGATTGTATAAACGGTAATCGTGATTATCATTTTTCAGCTCGTAGCGATATGTCCCCGCATCGACTTTGCCATTTACCAAAGAAACCTTAACGTTATCGGTTTGAGCAGCATTTGTAAGAGTCAATAAACTGAGCTGTTGCAAGGTTTGAGGCTCTACGCCGGTATTGCGTACGTTTAACACAAAATCACCTGTTGCCAAGCCATTCACTGTCACGTGTGCGCCTTTATTTTCTTGCAAATGAGTAGGATAACTAAACGTTCCCTTTCCGCTTAAATCACCTAGCACCGTAAGTGTCTTAAATATTTGATCATTCGCTTGAGATGCCATATCCGTACCAAGGGTCACTTGCCCGTTATTGAGGCTTAAATTACCGATTATTGTACTGTTCGGTAACATCCAGTTTGCGTTGTCTGACAAAGAAACCAACGTCTCTTTACTTCCCTGAATTTGATGATCAAAACGAGTATTAACGAAATTTAATTTTGCTAGATCAGAAAGCGTTGCGTTGCCCCTCAAAGTCGCATTTTCAACCGTTGCTGAGGCTTGGTTATTAAGTGAAAGGGCACCGGTTTGGGTGGCTTTATGTGCCAAGTGATATTGACTTTGCCCGTTTAACACCACATTACCCATAACATCTGCAAGTCCTACAACCGATAATTTCGCACTGTCGTTCAGGACAAAATTACCATTGATTTTGCTGCGTTCAATGCTGGCAAAGACTTTATCGGATAAGGTTTGGTTGGCGCATTTCGTCAGCCCCGTCCAGTCAGAACGCGTACAAATGAAATTCGCTTGTTTGTCGGTCACACCTAATGTGGCATTGGCGTTGTTGCTTAATTGCCAATCGCCGTTTATCGCAGAAACGTTTCTAGAAACGACCGCACTTCCACCGTTAATAATGTATTTTTCCGCTTTAAAGGTACGGCTTAGCCAGTCATCGTCAATCACCACTTCCCCTTGCGGGCGACCAATTAATGCCGGTCGGTTTTGATGGTTATAGGCGTGAGGTGTTGGGCGACCACTAAAGACCAAAGTACCGTTTTCTTGCGTAATATTGCCGTTTAAATTAGAGCCACCCGACAATAAAAAGACGCTATCGGCGTGCGTAGGTTGATAAACGACATTTAACCGACCGTTATGAAGAGCGGTATTAGTTTCACCAAACCAACCGTTAAACGCCGTAGCTTTGGATTGATTAATGTTGTTTTCATTATTGATTTGTGCATTACCCAAAATCGTGACAGTGGCTTCCGTGTCTTTGTTGTGGTTGACAATTTGTGCACCTTCATCGGTATTTTGAATGCGATTAAAGGTAAGCGAATGACCGTTAAGATCTAAACGGCCACCACGGAAGCCGAAATAAATATTGTTCGGATTGACTTGGTCGGCACTTTCTAATTTCACCGTTGGGCGACCGCTCACAATACCTAATTGCTTGAAGGCTTGTTTTTTGCCTTGCTCGTCAGCTTGTTGATTTAAAACGACAACACCATCCCCTACACTGATATCACCAAGGTTTTCGCCTTTGCCATTAACCAACAACGTGCCTTGCCCAATTTTAGACAAACGATCGCCTGCCGGATTTTTGACTTTCCATGTGACCGTACTGCCTTCCCCTACGGAAATACCGGCTCCTTTCCACGTTTCATCAGTGGTAGGCTGCACTACAAAATCCCCTTCAAAGGTCAACCCACCGGCTCCCTGATCAATATTATTTTTCAGGGTTATCGTGCCACTTTGCATATTTCCAAAGTAAATGTTCTTACCGTGATGCTGTGCCGGCATATAAGGGTTTGGACCACCATATCCAAAAAATTCATCTCTATCGGAAGACGGCAGGTTGTAATTAGCAAGTGGCGTAGTCGCAACAACACGATTGCCCTTGGTTAGAGTGCCACTGCCATTGCCGCCTGCAATCCAGTCATAAGACGCTGCTGTAGGTTCAAATACTGTGACCAAATCTCTTGCAATGATTTCATCCAAATAATTCTTACGTGCAATTTGGTAGGTATTCTCTTTGCCTTGATAAGGGTGGCCACTACGCAATACGCCATTTAACAGCCATTTCCTCGCAGTTTTATCGTAAATAAACATCGGGGAACCACTGTCACCGCTAGAACCGGAAATCGGTAACGGACCATATTGATTCGGATGACGTACATCACCACTTAAACTAACCTCACCATTGTTCGCCCAACCTTGCATAAAGGTATTGCCTGCAGTGAGATAGTTATACGCCATGGCAATATGATTGCCATTGTCATTATCATCACGCAAAAATTGCCAACCGCTACCAATTCGCACCCGCATTGGATACTTGTCTAAATCGCTATAGGTGCTGCCCTGCATATTTGACACCATTTCTATGGGGGCAGCTTCTGTGACAAATTTGGTTAATCGAGGGGTATGGTAGTCCGTCATGTAAGGGTGAGTGGGATCGTTTTTATAATTATTTCGTTTTACGATGTTATAACTGAATCGATGCTGATCGGGGTTATTGCCTTCCATGCCGAAATCAACATTTCGATAGCCCACGTTATGTGCCACGCTGACGATATATTGATCGCCCACTAGCGCCGCCACACCATTACGACTAACCACCGAGAAATCTATCATCGGTGCATTTTGCATCATGGTGCCGATAGATTCGCCTTTTTTATTCACCACCGCAATATTTTGCGCGCCAGGCGTAAACTTACCTTTATTCTCAGCAAAATCACGAAAATACTGATAATCCACACCGGAATAGACATGTCCGGCAAAAGCCATTGGGCTGACGTTTAATGCCACAAACAGCGCAATAAATTTAGGTTGAGAATATCTCTTTTTCATAAAACGGATTTAATAAAATTGAACGAGGTTTATCAAAATTCACCGAATTTAAGTACGGGGCTAATCTCAAGCAAAAACGGTTTTTAATTGGGTTTGATCCAAAATAACGCGATCATCATCTAACAATAATGCTGGGAAACCGGCATAACCTTGTGCTTTCGCCTCATCAAATGCAGGATGACGATCACGTAAACGCAACCATTGTTTCAAATTAGGGATAGAAGACAATACTTCCACTTCCTCATATTCCACACCAAGGCGTTTTAATTCCGCCACAAACGGTGCAGTATCAGGGCATTGCTCAGCATAATAAAGAATAGGTTTCATCACAGCTCCTTATCCTTTATTTTCCACAGCAAGTGCGGTTGGATTTGGCGTTGGTTCGCCGATTTTGGTTAGGCGGTTACGATCACGATGCTCAAATAGTTCGTCGTAATTTGGGATGATCATTGTGGTAATTTGATCATAAGACCACGTGCCATCCTCATGAATTTTCACCGTAATCTCATAGCTTTCTGTGGTGAAAGATTGTTCAATAAACGGATTCGAGATAATGCCATTCGTTAGAGAGCCACGCACAGCTTTTAGCGTAAATTCTTTCGCATCCGGTGCGGCATGACCGGTGGCAATGAGGCTTTGTCCACGTGGAATACTTAACGACAAAGAAATCGTGCCGGTTGCCGGTTCCCATAACCAATAGCCCACTTGATCGTGAAAGGTTTCCACTTCATCCGGCTGCACAATCCGCGTGTGATAACGTAAGCCGTAATACAGTTGTGGGCCATTCGTTTGTGCATCAATCGGTTGCAATTCATAATGTTCGATATAAGGATCTTTCTCCGGCCCTTCCGCCTTTGGATTGATATCCAAACCGCGCTTGCCCTCCCAAATGCCAGCCATCGGCGCTAAAGGCCCTAAATTTGCCAGCGTGTTTACATCCGGTTCCGCTTCGGTGTAAATATCGTCCGGATATTGAAAATCGGTCATGATGCTCTCCTTATATCGTTGTGTTGAAACATAAAGTGCGGTGACTTTTCGCTTTATTTTTTACAACCCGGGAAACCTAAGGCTTCACGACTTGCATAATAAGCTTCCGCCACACCTTTGGTTAACGCACGAATGCGTAAAATATAGCGTTGGCGTTCAGTAACGGAAATGGCTTTGCGTGCGTCTAACAAGTTAAAGCTGTGTGCCGCTTTTAAAATACGCTCGTAAGCCGGCAATGGCAGCGGACGTTCTAATGCCAATAAACTTTTGGCTTCTTTTTCATATTGATCGAAGCACTGGAATAAGAAATCGGTATCCGCATATTCAAAGTTATAGGTGGATTGTTCCACTTCATTTTGGTGGAATACATCGCCGTAGGTGGTTTTGCCAAGCGGACCATCAGACCAAACTAAGTCATACACGCTGTCCACGCCTTGAATGTACATCGCCAAACGCTCTAAACCGTAGGTCACCTCGCCGGTAACCGGTTTACATTCTAAGCCGCCCACTTGTTGAAAATAGGTAAATTGGGTCACTTCCATGCCGTTTAACCACACTTCCCAGCCCAAGCCCCATGCGCCTAAGGTTGGGTTTTCCCAGTTATCTTCCACGAAACGAATGTCGTTTTTGGTCGGGTCAAAGCCAAGCATTTCAAGAGAACCTAAATACAACTCTTGAATATTGTCCGGAGAGGGTTTAATCACCACTTGGAATTGGTAGTAATGCTGTAAACGGTTCGGGTTTTCGCCATAGCGACCATCGGTCGGACGGCGGGAAGGTTGCACATACGCAAACGCCATCGGCTCAGGGCCTAACGCGCGTAATGCGGTCATCGGGTGAGAGGTACCGGCGCCCACTTCCATATCAAAGGGTTGCACAATGGTGCAGCCTTGGTTCGCCCAGTATTCTTGTAAGGCAAGAATCATGCCTTGGAAAGTTTTTACATTAAATTTTGTCATAATATGTTCTGTCTATTTAGGTGGAGAAAATGTGTGCCATTATACTGAAAACACAAGGCGGGATAAAGGAAAGGCGAAAAAAAGTGCGGTGGAAAAAACATGTCGATTTTTCACCGCACTTTAGGCAGCATCATGTAGTAAATCCTACGGATTAGCTGCCTGCTTTTTTGCCAAAATTCCGTCAAGATTGGTTTCCAACCAATCCACCAACTCAAACATTTTATTGGACGCCTGTGAGCCGAATTCCGTCAAGGTGTAATCCACTTGTGGCGGCACGGTGTTATAGGATTTACGAATTAACATGCCGTCCGCTTCCAGTTCCTGCAAGGTTTTTGTCAACATACGTTCACTCACGCCATCAATGGCTCGGCGAAGTTCACTAAAACGCTTGGTGCCGCAATGCAAACTCACCAACACCAACGCCCCCCAACGACTGGTTAAATGCTGCAAAATTTGCCGGGAAGGACAGGCAGAAGCCAATACATTGCCACGCTCAACACTTTTTTCCATTTTTATTTCCTTAAAAATCAATAGATTAAAAATTATTTTCAAAAAATTTCAAAACTTACGTTTATGTAAGTACTTCTCAAAAGTAAGTTTTGAAATATAATACGTCACATCAAGCGAACAAGCAAATGTTCAAACATCATTTCAACTTAACGAGAAGGAAAACATCATGACAACGAAAACTATCGCAATTACCGGTGCAACAGGTCAATTCGGCGCAATCGCGTTAAATTTATTAAAAGCCAAAAACGCCAACGTCATCGCACTTGTGCGTTCCCCGGAAAAAATTTCCGGCGTAGAAGCTCGCCAATTTGATTATTCAAAAACAGAAGGGCAAGTAGAGGCATTAAAAGGCGTGGATACGTTAATTTTGGTGTCAAGCAATGAAATCGGTCAGCGTTTTGTACAGCACAACAACGTGATTGAAGCGGCAAAAAAAGCAGGCGTGAAACACATTATTTACACCAGCTTACTCGGTGCCACTAATGACAATACGGTAAAATCCCTTGCCGGTGAATACGTTGAAACCGAAGCCGCATTAAAAGCCTCCGGTATCATTTACACCATTTTACGCAATGGCTGGTACACAGAGAACTATACCGCGTCCATCCCAGCAGCGTTGGCAAACAATGCTTTCTACGGTTCAGCAAAAAATGGAAAAATTTCGTCTGTACTTCGTGCAGAACTTGCTGAAGCAGCGGTAAACGTTACATTAAGTGAAGGTCATGAAAACCAAACTTACGAGCTTGCCGGATCAACCAGCTGGACATTAGCTGACCTTGCCGCAGAAATCAGCAAACAAACAGGTAAAGAAATCCCTTACGTGGATATTCCTGCAGCAGACTATACCGCAGCACTTGTGCAAGCAGGATTAGATGAAGGCTTTGCAGGCTTAATTGCACAATGGGATGTGGATGCGTCAAACGGTGCATTATTCTCAGAAGACAAAACCCTTGAGAAATTGCTAGGTCGCCCAACGGCAGGACTGGATGTGGCGGTGAAACAGGCGCTGTAATTGTTCATTTGATCTGTGTCCCTTAGATTAAGCGCTCCTCAAAAATAATTGGCAAGAGAATAAAAAAGAGCGGTCGATATAAAAACACTTTTAAAACCGACCGCTCTTTTTATTTTATTTTTAAACACTCCCCGCCTTTTCTATCACCAAAATCCGTGCTTCGCCTTGCGGGTGGGCAACGTGTTCAGTGCCGATGCCGGCATAAAAAATATCGCCGGTTTCTAGCAACACTCTTTTGGCTTCGCCGCGCTCTTTGTAGTGCATTTCCACCACACCGTCCATCACCGCAAAAACTTCCTCGCCATCATTGATATGCCATTTATAAGGCTCATCCGTCCAATGTAACCGCACGCTGATGCCATTCATTTCAGTGATATCCAAACCGCCCCAAGCGCGGGTGGCGGTAAAATCTGCGCTACGGATAATTTTGTGTGCCATGCTCTCTCCTTAACGTTAGTGGGCTTCGTCCCAATTCTCACCCACGCCAACATCCACAATCAGCGGCACCACAAGTTCGGCGGCAGCTTCCATGTGTTGTTTGATGAGATCGCTAAAAAACGCGATTTTTTCTGACCGCACTTCAAACACCAATTCATCGTGCACCTGCATAATCATGTGAATATCCGGATCATCGCGCGTGATTTCATCCAATTTAATCATGGCGCATTTGATGATGTCGGCGGCGGTACCTTGCATCGGCGCGTTAATCGCAACCCGTTCCGCGCCTTTACGGCGCATGGCGTTGGAAGAATTGATTTCCGGCAAATACAAGCGGCGTCCGAACAAGGTTTCCACATAGCCTTGCGCTTTCGCTTTTTCACGGATGTCGTGCATAAAGGTTTGCACGCCCGGGTAACGTTGGAAATATAAATCCATGTAGCGTTGCGCATCCGCGCGGGAAATCCCAAGCTGACGGGAAAGTCCGAAAGAGGACATGCCATAAATCAGGCCGAAGTTAATGGCCTTAGCGTTGCGACGTTGTTCACTCGTCACCTGTTCCAACGGCAAACCGAAAATCTCCGCCGCGGTGGAGCGATGAATGTCTTTACCTTGCGCAAACGCGTTGATCAAACCCGCGTCGTTGGACAAATGCGCCATAATGCGCAGCTCGATTTGGGAATAGTCGGCGGCGATAATTTTATAGCCATCACGGGCAATAAAGGCTTGACGAATGCGGCGGCCTTCCTCGTTACGAATCGGAATATTCTGCAAATTCGGATCACTGGAAGAAAGCCGCCCTGTTGCCGTCACGGCTTGATGATAAGAGGTGTGCACGCGCCCAGTTTGCGGGTTCACCATTTGCGGCAATTTATCAGTGTAAGTGGATTTCAGTTTGCTCAAACCGCGATGTTCCACCAACACTTTCGGCAATTCGTGGCTGTACGCCAGTTCCTCCAACACGTCTTCATTGGTGGACGGCGCGCCTTTCGGGGTTTTTTGTAACACCGGCAAGCCGAGTTTATCGAACAGAATTTCTTGCAACTGTTTCGTGGACGCCAAATTGAATGGTTGTCCTGCCAGTTCGTGCGCCTGCATTTCAAGTGCGGTCAATCTTTCGGTAATTTCGTTGGACTGCAAGAACAGCGCATCAGAATCAATCAGCACGCCACAACGCTCCATGCGCGACAATACGCCGAGCAACGGCAATTCAATGGATTGATAGAGTTCCACCAAACTGGGTTGCGACTGAAGTTTTCCCCACAACACTTGTTGCAATTTCATGGTCACATCGGCATCTTCCGCCGCGTATTCGCCTGCTTGCTCTAGTGGGATTTGATTGAATGTCAGCTGATTTTTCCCTTTGCCGGCAATGTCTTCAAAGCCGATGGTTTGGTGGCCGAGATAACGTTTCGCTAGGTCGTCCATGTTGTGCCGACCGGTGCTATCCAAGGTGTAAGAAAGCAACATGGTGTCGAATTCAATGCCCCGTAATTCAATGCCGTTGCGGGCAAAAATAGTCATATCAAACTTGAGATTCTGCCCGACTTTACCGATATTCGGGTTCTCTAAAATGGGTTTGAGAGCGGCAAGTGCGGTGCTTTTTTCCAGTGTTTTTGGCGCACCGAGATAATCCAAATGCAACGGCAAATACGCCGCTTCGCCATTTTCTAACGCGAAAGATACGCCGACCAAATTGGCGGACATATAATCCAGCCCATCGGTTTCCGTATCCACCGCAATCAGTTTCTCGGCACTTAATTTTTCCACCCAGCGGGCTAAATCCGCTTCAGTCAGAATGTTTTCATAGCGGCTGCGGTCAATCTTAAATTTAACGGAATTTTCAACCGCACTTTCATCGGTTTTGACCACCGGCGTCGCTTGATAAGGATTAATTTTTACCGATTGCGTCGGTTGCGTTACGGAATTGGTGCCGTTCATCACCTCGCCTAGCCAGCGTTTAAATTCATACCGTCCGAAATATTCGATTAAGGCGTCATTATCGCTATCACCGAGCGCAAGTTCTTGCGGAGAAAATGCCAATGCCACGTCGGTTTTGATGGTTGCCAACGCGTAGGACAAATCTGCCATGTCTTTTTCGGCAAGTAATTTTTCACCAAGTTTCTTCGCACCACGAATCGGCAGTTCGGCGACTTTATCCAGATTGGCATAAATTTGTGCCATGCTGCCGATGCCCTGCAAAAGCCTTAGCGCTGTTTTTTCACCTACGCCCGATACGCCCGGAATGTTGTCGGAGCTATCGCCCATCAATGCCAGATAATCAATAATTAACTCCGGCGGAATGCCGTATTTTTCAATCACTCCCGCGCGATCCAGCAGGCTGTTGTTCATGGTATTAATCAACATAATGTTGTCATCCACCAGCTGTGCCATGTCTTTGTCGCCGGTGCTGATCAGCACTTTTTGCCCATTTTGCGACGCTTGGCGTGCCAACGTGCCGATGACATCGTCCGCTTCGACGCCTTCCACCACCAACAGCGGAATCCCCAACGCGCGGATCATGTCATGCAACGGCTGGATTTGTTTACGCAGATCGTCCGGCATCGGCGGACGGTGAGATTTATATTGCTCAAACATTTCATCGCGGAAAGTTTTCCCTTTGGCATCAAACACCACCGCAATATGACTTGGCTGAACCTGTGAAATCAAGCTTTTCAACATATTCAGCACACCATACATGGCGCCTGTGGGTTCACCGTTGGAGTTGGTAAGCGGAGGGAAAGCGTGAAAGGCGCGGTATAAATAAGAAGAGCCGTCTACGAGGACAAGGGGATTTTCAGCAATTTGGGCCATAATCATCTCATGATGTTGATAAAATGTTGTCGCATTATAGCGAAAATCGGCCAAGGGCGCATGGGGAAATCCCCCTGAAAAAAGGGATTAAAAAACACCGAAAAAACATACCGCACTTTGTCTTACAGGATCCGAGAAATTACCGAAGGATCTTGATCCTTATAGAAAAAATGCCTATACTCGAGCCGCTTTTTAACTCAATCAGACAGAGGGTCTCATGAAAAAATTAACACTTTTAGCACTTAGCGCGGTTGTTCTTGCTTCAACTTCCGCAGTCGCATCTGATTTCACCGGTTTCGGTGTGGGTGTTGGCGTAGGTACAACCAAATACGAAGATGCAAAACGCATCTCAAACGTAGATTTAATTGCGGACTATGGTTTCAACCACGGCCAAAATGTTGTGGGTATCGTTGAAGGCAAACTCAAACCACACAACTCAACATTAGTGGACAACGCTAATTCTAAAGTACAACAAAAAGGCCGTTTAGGTGTGGGCTATTTGCTTGGCTACCGTGCGACACCATCTGTGTTGCCTTATGCAAAAGTAAGTGCTGAAATCGTAAAATTTGATGCAACAGATCACTACGATGGACTAGTAATCAAAACCACCGAAACAAAAGCTGGTTATGGTTTAGGTGCAGGTGTAAAAGCGAATTTAGCACCAAACTTTGAATTAGGTTTGGAATATTTACGTACTAGTCACAAATTTGATGGTGAAAATGTTAAAGGTAATACCTTCAGCACCAATGCATCTTACCGTTTCTAATGTAATGTAACTTAAATTTTATTGCGCCGAAGGAATACCAACGGCGCAATTTTTTTGCCCGAAAAATCCTGTTTAAACTTTTCCACATATTTTCTTATTTGGTGTAAAATCCGGCCGCTTATGAAATTTCAACCCTTAAAAACAGTGCTTTTTTCGACCGCACTTTTCACCACAAGCGCCTGTGGCACAGTGGTAAAGCTCGTGGATCCAACGGAACCTTATAGTGCCTATGCCGGCACGAAATATGATGTCGAGATGGCAACGCGCTGGGGCTTGCCAATTTTGGATGTGCCGTTGTCTTTTCTATTGGATACAGCGCTACTGCCTTATGCGTGGTCGCAAAGTGAATAATCAATGACTATGAAACTCAATCCGCAACAACAACAAGCCGTGGAATATGTGTCCGGTCCCTGCCTCGTTTTAGCCGGTGCCGGCTCAGGAAAAACGCGTGTCATCATCAACAAAATCGCTCACCTCATTGGTAAGTGCGGTTATCTTCCAAAGCAAATCGCCGCCGTCACTTTCACCAATAAAGCCGCACGTGAAATGAAAGAACGTGTGGCTCAGTCCATCGGTAAGGAATCCTCCAAAGGGCTAATTGTGTCCACCTTTCACACCCTCGGGTTTGACATTATTAAACGCGAATACAAGTACTTAGGTTTTAAAGCGAACATGACGCTGTTTGATGAACATGATCAAATGGCGTTGCTAAAAGAGCTCACTGCCGATCTATTGCAAGAAGACAAAGATTTACTACGTACGCTGATCAATCGCATTTCCAACTGGAAAAATGATTTATGTAGCCCGCAACAAGCGTTGACATTGGCGCGCGATAAGCAAGAACAAACCTTCGCGCATTGTTACGACCGCTATAACAAACAACTGCGTTCCTACAATGCTTTAGATTTTGATGATTTGATTATGTTACCGACCCTACTGTTCAAACAGAACGCCGAAGTGCGGTCAAAATGGCAAGAGAAAATTCGCTATCTGTTGGTAGATGAATACCAAGACACCAATACCAGCCAATATGAGTTGATTAAGTTGTTGGTAGGTGATCGTGCGCGTTTCACGGTGGTAGGTGACGACGATCAGTCTATTTATTCTTGGCGTGGTGCGCGACCACAGAATATGGTGCGATTACGCGATGATTTTCCGGCGTTACAGGTGATTAAACTGGAACAAAATTACCGTTCCAGCCAACGCATTTTGCATTGCGCCAATATCCTCATCGATAACAATGATCATGTTTTCGACAAAAAACTCTTTTCCAATTTAGGCGAAGGGGAAAAGTTACAAATTATTGAAGCGAAAAACGAAGAACATGAGGCGGAACGAGTGGTAGGTGAGTTGATTGCTCACCGGTTTATCGCTAAAACCCATTATCGTGATTATGCCATTTTGTATCGTGGCAACCACCAATCGCGCTTGCTGGAAAAAATCCTGATGCAAAACCGTATTCCATACAAAATCTCCGGCGGCACATCCTTTTTCTCCCGCGCGGAAATTAAGGACATGATGGCGTATTTGCGTTTGGTGGTGAATCAAGATGATGATGCGGCGTTTTTGCGCATTGTGAACACGCCAAAACGGGAAATCGGTACGGCAACGCTGGAAAAATTGGGTTCATTGGCACAAGAAAAACATGTCAGCTTATTTGAAGCGATTTTTGATTTTGAGCTGATTCAACGAGTCACACCGAAAGCCTACGATGCATTGCAAAAATTCGCCCGTTGGATTGTTGAATTGAATGATGAAATTCAGCGCTCCGAACCCGAGCGCGCCTTGCGTTCCATGCTTGCTTCGTTACATTATGAAGAATATTTATACGAATACGCCACCAGTCCGAAAGCGGCAGAAATGCAGAGCAAAAACTTGGCAACGTTGTTTGATTGGGTCGCTGATATGCTAAAAGGCGACGAGTTTAACGAACCGATGAATCTGAACCAAATCGTCACCCGCTTAACGTTGCGCGATATGTTAGAACGGGGCGAAGAGGAAGACGACAGCGATCAAGTACAATTAATGACGCTCCACGCCTCCAAAGGGCTAGAATTTCCGCATGTGTTTTTAATCGGCATGGAAGAAGGCATTTTGCCGCATCAAACCAGTATTGACGAAGACAACGTGGAAGAAGAACGCCGTTTGGCGTATGTGGGCATTACTCGTGCTCAGCAGAATCTATGGTTTTCTTTGTGCAAAGAACGACGCCAGTTCGGCGAATTGATTCGTCCTGAGCCAAGCCGATTCTTACTGGAGTTGCCGGAAAACGATTTGCAATGGGAACGGGATAAACCGCCGTTAAGTGCCGAACAGCAACAGGCAAAAACACAAAGCCATATTGCTAATTTACGGGCGATTTTACGCGGGAAATAATCTGTGAATGTGATACTTGAAGTTGTCGAGAAATCGCACAACTAACTTGATTTCAAGCACTTTTCGGAAAAAATAATTTGACTTATTGTCATAAACCCGTATTATACCGCCCACAAACCGATTGTGGTGAGATGGCCGAGTAGGCTGAAGGCGCTCCCCTGCTAAGGGAGTATGGGGTCAAAAACTCCATCGAGGGTTCGAATCCCTCTCTCACCGCCATTTGTTTAATTTGTCTCGCACCCGTAGCTCAGCTGGATAGAGTACTCGGCTACGAACCGAGCGGTCAGAGGTTCGAATCCTCTCGGGTGCGCCATTTTAAATCGACTCTATTGTTTGAAATGGTCTGAGCAAATTAAACATCAACTACGCACCCGTAGCTCAGCTGGATAGAGTACTCGGCTACGAACCGAGCGGTCAAAGGTTCGAATCCTTTCGGGTGCGCCATTTCACTTCTTTATAATTTCCAACTCATTTTCTAGAACAACCAAAAGTGCGGTCGTTTTTTCGTGTATTTTTAACGAAGCCGTTCTAACACGTGTGGTTGATCCAATACTAATCCGTAAACGTTTGCCAAAAAATACGTTTGTTCTTCTTCGGGAATCACCAACGGAATTACTTTCAATATCTTTTGGTGAATTTGCAAAACTTGCGGAAAAACCACCGCACTTTGAATTTCCTCCAAAAAATCTGCATACAACGGCGAAACTCGATGGCCACGTTGAATCCGCCCCAAGGCACTGGCAATATGCACCAACATCATTTTTACCTGCTCGGTTTCAACATCCACCCGCCAATCTTGTTGCAAATGACAACGCACATTCAGCACGATTTGCACAAGATGTTCGTCAATTAATTCTCGGACTTGAAATGCCCAAAGTCGTTGTTGAAGATCCATTCTCTCGCTCTCAAAAAAGTTGCCCAAGTATAACCGAATCACTATGAATTAAACGGTGCATTGATCACAAAATTGTAGCAAAATAACTCCCCTCTCATTTTATTAAGGTAATTCGGAAAGCAACATGTTAGATAATGACGTAATAAATCAGTATGACGGTTTAATTTTTGATATGGACGGCACCGTCATTGACACCATGCCTAGCCATGCCAAAGCATGGGAAATGGTCGGGCAACATTATGGTTATCCGTTTGATGGCAACCTATTATATGAAATGGGGGGTGCCCCGGTAAGAACCATTGCGGTAGAAATGATGAAACGCTATGCAATGCCGCTAGATAAGTTAGACGATGTCATTGAATTAAAAAGAGAATATGGCAAAAAACTGATTATGCAACACGCCACATTGTTACCCGCAGCCAATATTGTTCGCGCCTTCTATAATAAAAAACCCTTGGCATTAGGCACAGGATCCCACCGCCCTATTGCAAAAATTTTGTTAGACAAATTCGATTTTGAGAAATATTTCTCAGCTATCGTAACTGCCGAAGACATTCAACATCACAAACCGGCACCTGACACGTTTTTACGTTGTGCCGAACTGATTCAAGCCAAGCCACAACGTTGCTTAGTCTTTGAAGATGGTGATTTTGGCATCCAAGCCGGATTACGCGCCGGCATGGATGTGTTTGATGTGCGGGTCAACAAATTAATACGAGGTAATTCGTGATTATCGATGGGCAATCACAGCAGATCATGAAAATGACTTACGCACTTATTTTCCGCACATTTAATCATGTTTGATCTTTTTAGCTGGGATGGGTGGTTCGCCTTATTTGGCGAGCATCGATTGTGGATTATGTTCGCCAGCGCTTTTCTCAGCGCGACTGTCCTTCCCGGTAATTCCGAAATTATTTTTGTCACCCTCATCACACCGCTTTTATGGGCGGGATCCCCTTATTTTTCTATGGAAATTCAAAGCCTACTGTGGATTGCCGTCACCGGAAACACGCTGGGAAGTCTGACCACCTATGCGCTTGGGCGTTGGCTCCCTACTTTTAATACACCGCCACAAAATGCAAAACTCACTTGGGTATTAGAAAAAACACAACGTTACGGCAGTGTGATGTTATTTTTTAGCTGGTTGCCAGTCGTCGGCGATGTATTTTGTGCCGTGGCAGGCTGGTTGAGATTAAATTGGGTGGCGTGTCTGATTTTTATGACGCTGGGAAAAATAGTGCGGTACGTTTTTTTGTTATTTTTGGGCGTTACCGTTCTTTAAAGAAGGCCATTTTACGGTAAAATGACTAAAAAAATGCCTCTCACGAGGAGAGGCGAATAACCTAAGGAACCAATTTTATTAAAACAACTGCAAGTTGCTCGTTATCTATGACAGCAGTATAACGGAAAAAGTTCGGAAATAATTTAAAAAAATCTCAAAAAAAGTCTCAATTGACTATTTTATAAACAAAAATCACTCCATTTGAGGAAAACAAAATGCCATTACTTGATAGTTTTAAAGTTGACCACACACGTATGAATGCACCAGCAGTGCGAATTGCTAAAATAATGCAAACTCCAAAAGGAGATAACATCACTGTTTTTGATTTGCGTTTTACCATTCCCAATAAGGAAAATTTGCCACCGAAGGGCATTCACACATTGGAGCATTTATTTGCCGGCTTTATGCGTGATCATCTCAATAGTCAAGATGTCGAAATTATCGATATTTCGCCGATGGGTTGCCGCACCGGTTTTTATATGTCCTTAATCGGTACCCCGAACGAAACCCAAGTTGCACAAGCTTGGGCAGCCTCCATGCAGGATATCCTCAATGTGAAAAATCAACGTGAAATTCCTGAACTGAATGAATACCAATGTGGTACATACACCGAACATTCTTTAGAGGAAGCCCATCAAATCGCACAAAACGTATTAGCGCGCGGTATCGGTGTGAATAAAAACGAAGATTTAACGTTGGATGAAAGTTTACTAAAACAATAAGGAGCTCCCTATGACCACAATCGGCACGCCATTAACCCCAAAAGCACTGAAAGTAATGATGCTTGGTGCAGGGGAATTGGGCAAAGAAGTTGTCATTGAATTACAACGTTTAGGTGTTGAGGTGATTGCTGTAGATCGCTATGAAAATGCGCCTGCACAGCAAGTGGCACACCGTGCTTACACCATTTCCATGTTGGATGGCGCGGCATTACGCGCCGTTGTGGAAAAGGAACGTCCTGATTTTATCGTACCGGAAGTGGAAGCTATCGCCACCGATACTTTACTTGAACTGGAACAAGAAGGGTTCACCGTTATCCCGACCGCCAAAGCTACGAAACTAACCATGAACCGTGAAGGCATTCGTCGTTTAGCCTCGGAAGAATTAGGCTTGCCAACCTCACCTTATGAATTCATAGATAACTTTGACGACTTCAAAAGTGCGGTCGAAAAAATCGGTGTTCCGTGTGTGGTCAAACCGATTATGTCCTCTTCCGGTCATGGGCAAAGCGTTATTCGCACCCTCGATCAAATCCAATCCGCATGGGATTACGCCCAAGAAGGCGGACGTGCCGGTGCCGGACGCGTCATTGTGGAAGGGTTTATTAAATTTGATTACGAAATTACTCAGCTCACCGTACGCCATGTGAATGGTACTTCATTCCTTGCGCCAATCGGACACATTCAAGTGGATGGCGATTACCGTGAATCTTGGCAACCTCAAGCCATGTCAGAAACCGCATTGAAAAAAGCGCAAGAGATTGCGGAGAAAATCACCGGTGCATTAGGTGGTCGTGGGATTTTCGGGGTGGAAATGTTCGTGCGTGGCGATGATGTGATTTTTAACGAAGTCTCTCCTCGCCCACATGATACCGGCATGGTGACCATGATCTCACAAGAGTTATCACAGTTCGCCTTGCACGCTCGTGCCATTTTAGGATTGCCGATTCCAAGCATCGATTTCATCAGCCCGTCCGCCTCTAAAGCCATTGTGGTAGAAGGCAAATCCAACCAAGTACAATTTGCCAACGTAGAGCAGGTACTTGCCGAACCGCAAACCAACTTACGCATTTTTGGTAAAGGTGAAGTGAATGGCCATCGTCGTTTAGGGGTGATTTTGGCGCGCGATATTAGTGTTGAAAAAGCCTTAGAAAAAGCCCGTCGTGCTTATGATAAATTAGAGGTGATTTTATAAGTTCAGCTTATCGTTGAATCACAGTTAAAGTGCGGTGAAAAAATATCTTATTTTTTCACCGCACTTTTTTATTAAAAACCGACCGGCGCGGTGAATCCCATCGTTTCTCCGGTAATCGGATGTTGAATCTGCAGGCTTTCCGCGTGCAAGCAGAGACGAGGCGATAACGCTTTGGCTTGTGGATGTGCGTAGAATTTATCACCTAAAATCGGATGCCCAAGTGCCAGCATGTGTAGGCGTAATTGATGGGAACGCCCTGTAATCGGCGTAAGCTTTATGCGTGTCGTATTATTGGGATAACGTTGTAAAACATCGTAAAAAGTGACCGCTCTTTTGCCTCGTTCAAAGCAAATTTTTTGCCGTGGGCGATTTTCCCAATCACAAATGAGTGGCAATTCCACCACACCATGATCTTGCTCGACATGCCCCCAAACCAGAGCTTGATAATATTTTTTCGGTTCGCGTTCACGAAATTGGCGTTTTAACTCGCGATCTGCCGCTTTGCTCAAAGCAAACAACAAAATGCCGCTGGTGGCCATGTCAAGGCGATGCGCCGGTTCACAAAAACCGTACTTTTCTTTCACCCGCGACATTGCGCTGTCGTAATATTGCGGCTGATTGCCCGGTACGGAAAGCAGTCCACTTGGCTTGTTCACCACCGCAATATAATCATCGCGATACACCAAATCCAGCCAAGGTTCCTGCGGCGGATTATATTCAATCAGGGCCATGTTTATTCCTTATTGCTCACAATCACACGCAAGCAATCTAAACGCCAGGTTGCCTGTTGTAACAGCTGTAAAATTTGGGTGCGTTGACGTTCTAACGTGTGAATTTCATCGGCGCGAATGTTTTTATTCACTTTTTGTAACGCGATTAATCGGTTGAGTTCTGCATCCAATTGCTGCTCGGCTTCTTGCTGTGCGGCATTGATAATTTGCTCACTTTGTGCCACCACCAAACGCTCCCCTTGGGCAATCAACCCTTCAATGCTCGGACGCAACATTTTCACAATTTTATTCGCCACATTGCGTTCCATCGGCTTCAATTTGCGTTGTAATGTGTCAAATGCCACCTGCGACGCCAAATCATTACCGCGATTATCCAGCAACAGACGAATCGGTGTTGGCGGTAAGAAGCGGGTTAATTGTAACCCTTGTGGCGCTTGACTTTCCACCACATAAACCAACTCCAGTAACAGCGTGCCTGATGGCAGATTTTTATTCACCAACAACGCCACGGTGCTTTTGCCAATGTCGCCAGAAGTGATTAAATCAATGCCGTGGTAAATCATCGGATGATCCCAAGTGAGGAACTCCAACTCCTCGCGTGCCAACGCCAGTTGACGGTCAAAAGTGACCGTGACACCTTCCTCTTTCAAGCCCGGGAAATCGGGCATAAGCATCGTTCCTGTGGGCGTGATGACGATAGATTGCTCACCTAAATCTTCCTGTTCCACACCGATGACATCAAACAGATTCAAGGCAAAATTGACTAACTCCTGACTACCATCTTGCTCGGCAATGTCTTGTGCCAGCTGCTTCGCCGCCTCGCCACCGTTAGAGTTAAGCTCCAACAACAAATCACGCCCTTGTTCCAACAGCTGCTTCAGGCGTAACCGTTCCTCTTGAGTACGCTCAATTAAGCCCTGACGAGCGTCAAGTGCGGTCGGATTCTTCAATGTTTTTTGCAATACTTCGGCAAACTGTTCGAACAATAAGGCGCCCATCGGACAGGTTTCATTGAAAGCATTCAAGCCTAAATGATACCAGTCAGCCAGCACCGCTTGCGCACTGTCGGCAAAATACGGCTGATAAATTTGAATTTCTCGCGTTTGTCCAATGCGATCCAAACGCCCGATGCACTGCTCTAACAAATCGGGATTTTCCGGCAAATTAAACAGCACCAAATGACAGGCAAATTGGAAGTTTCGCCCCTCAGAGCCGATCCCGGAACTGAGTAGCACCTGTGCACCATTTTCTTGTTGGGTAAAATACGCCGCCGCACGATCGCGTTCCACAATAGACATTTTTTCGTGGAATACCGCACTACGAATGCCTTCTTTTTCACGCAGAATTTGTTCCAGCTGAATTGCCGTATCTGCATAACGACAAATCACCAACACTTTTTCCTGTCGATGTTGTTTTAAAAAATCGATGAGCCATTGCACACGTGGGTCAAATTCCCACCACGCCATATTGGCGTTAAGTTCTCGCAGAAAATGTTCAGGATAAAGCGCGCATTGCAACGGATTTTCACCAAAGGCAAGGAGCGTTTTCACTGCATTTTCATATTGCTTCGGCTGAGATAAGGCAATGGGGTGATACACCCTTTTCGGGAAGCCTTGTACACTTTGACGGGTATTGCGGAACAATAAACGCCCGGTGCCGTGGCGGTCGATAAGCTGTTGAATTAACTTCGCCTTATTGCCGGTTTCAAAATTAATCGACTTAGCCAACAACAAGGAAATCGTGCGCTTTTCATCCACATTTAATGGGCGATTATCCAGTAATGCCTGTGTGGCTTCAGCAATCGGCTGGTAATTTTGCTGTTCCTTTAAAAAAGCCTGATAGTCATGGAAACGATGTGGGTCCAATAAATTCAAACGGGCAAAATGACTTTGCTGACCAAGCTGCTCCGGTGTGGCGGTGAGTAACAACACGGCCGGAATCTGTTGTGTCAGTTGTTGCACTAACTGATATTCCAAACTTGGATTGACTTCGTCATACACCAAATGATGCACTTCATCGACAATAAGCATATCAAAACCGGCCGCCAAAATTTGTTGTACCCGTTTTGGCGTTTGCACCAACCAATCCAAGGCACAAATAATCATGGATTCGGTGGTAAACGGATTCACTTCTTCTTGCTCTTCTGTCGCGGCAAAATCCGCGCAACGTTCTTCATCAAACAGCGAAAAGTACAAATTAAAACGACGCAACATTTCGACCAACCATTGATGTTGCAACGTTTCCGGCACAATAACCAGCACGCGGCGTACCTTTTCGGCAAATAATTGCTGCTGCAAAATCATGCCGGCTTCAATGGTTTTACCTAAACCCACTTCATCGGCCAACAACACGCGTGGTGCAATACGCCGCCCGGCTTCTTTCGCAATGTGTAATTGATGAGGAATCAGCCCAGCGCGGATACCGCGTAAGCCCCGCAAGGGCGATTGAAATTGCGCTTTTTGGTATTGCAAAGCTTGGTAACGCAACACGAAATGGTCGTTACGATCAATCTGTGCGGAAAACAGGCGTTCTTGCGGTCGGCAAAAAGAAATGCGATGAGCCAACTCCATTTCACTGACGACACGGTCTTCCTTGCCCTCTTGTTGTACCAAATAGAACAGCAAGCCATTATTTTCCGCCACATTGAGCACTTCGCCATGCCAACTTTCTACATGTTGAATCAAATCACCGATACGAAATTGCACACGATTTAACGGCGCGTTTTTCACCGCATAAATACGTTGTTCTTGTGCGGCAGGGAAATCAATTGTCACTTGCCGAACATCCACGGCACGAATGACTCCTAAGCCTAAATTATTTTCCGTTTCACTGATCCAACGCTGCCCAACCGCAAAAGTCATGATGTTCTCTCTATTGATAAAAAGGCGCTATTTTAGCCCTGTTACGCTGAAAAAGAAATGACACGATGCCATTCATGTTTAACGTGATGACATCTTTTTTGTGATCAGCAACACAAAAACGTAGCAAATCCTTTACATTCTAAAAAATACTTCCTAAGATGACCGCACTTTATCCCATTTGTGAGGTGACTATGAATCTACAACCGTATTTACATCAAATAAAACAAGAACTTTTTTCCGACTGGAAACCTTTTGAAGTGTTTTGGCTATTTCTCTTTATTGCCGCACAAATTGTTGCTTTTGTCTTAGATCCACAATCGCCGCTTGCCATGATTTCCGGTATTACAGGCGTGATTTGCGTGGTGTTTGTCAGTAAAGGGAAAATCAGTAATTATCTGTTCGGACTGATTTTTGCCTACACTTACTTCTATGTAGCATGGGGTGAGAATTTCATCGGCGAAATGAATACCGTCTTGTATGTTTATATTCCAGCGCAATTTATCGGTTATTTCATGTGGAAAACCCATATGCAACAAGAAAAGAGCGGTGGAGAAAGCGTAATTGCCAAATCGTTGACGTTACAAGGCTGGCTCATCCTTGCCACCACAGTGATTGTCGGTACGTTATTGTTCGTGCAAGCCCTTAATGCGGCAGGCGGCAGCTCCACAGGATTAGACGGTTTAACTACCGTAATTACTGTTTCAGCCCAATTATTGATGATTTTACGCTACCGTGAACAATGGCTTTTATGGATTTTGTTAAATATCCTTTCCATTGCCTTATGGGCGGAAACCCCGGCCATGTATTTAATGTATAGTGCCTATTTACTGAACTCGTTATACGGTTATTACAACTGGACGAAATTAATGAAATAGGCCTAAGAAACAAAGAAAAACACCGCACTTTTAAAGAAAGTGCGGTGTTTTTTTATGGTGTTTTTAGAAGTTCAAATAAAAATCCTGCGTCAATGCAACAAAATCGGCGTGATATTGATTCTGGGTGTCGTAGATAATCAACTCGTCATATAGCAATGTTTGTGGTTGTGTGGCAAAGGTCAACAACATACGTTGTGGCGCTTTGCCTTGCTTAGTAATGACATCGCAACGCACAACACAATAAAGTGCGGTGCTTTTTAGCAAAGTTTCTCCTGCGTCAAAAGGTAACACAAAACTGATTTTTCCCTTGGGTGCCAAGCAAGCAGCAGCGGTCTCTAACCAATGTAAATGACTTTGTGCGGCAAAATAACGGGCTGTATTCCGCTCCTCATTACGACAATCTACCCCCGTTTGAAAATAGGGCGGATTGGCGACAATCAAGTCGAAGCGCTCTGCTGTTTGAGTACAAAAACTATCTATATCCTGCTGATACACCTGAATTTTATTCTTCCACGGTGAAATTAATACATTTTCACAGGCTTGTTGTGCCGCCGCGTGATCAATTTCCACGGCACAAATTCGGCTTTCGGCAGAACTGCGTTGAGCCAACATTAAGGCGATTAAGCCGCTGCCGCTACCTAAATCCAATATCTGGTTTGCCTGCGTCACATCCGCCCACGCGCCCAATAAAATACCGTCCGTCCCCACTTTCATGGCACACCGCTCGTGATTGACCTGAAATTGTTTAAAACGAAAACCCGTCTTACTCATCGAAAAACACCGTCAAAAAGGACCGCACTTTAACGGTAAAGTGCGGTATAATTCGGCGCAATTTTAATGCTAATGAACAACAAATACCAATGACAAACCTCACTCAATTTGCAGATTTTGATCTCGCGCCTGAATTACTCAACGCCCTCCAGAAAAAAGGCTACCAACGTCCTACCGCCATCCAACAGGAAACCATTCCTGCCGCGATGGAGGGCTTTGATGTCCTCGGGTCGGCACCGACCGGCACTGGAAAAACCGCCGCGTTTTTGCTACCGGCGATTCAACATTTGTTGGATTATCCACGCCGTAAACCGGGCGCGCCGCGTGTGTTGATTCTTACACCAACCCGTGAACTTGCCATGCAGGTAGCGGAACAGGCGGAAGAACTTGCCTGCTTTACCAAACTCAGCATTGCGACCATCACCGGTGGTGTGGCGTATCAAAATCACGGCGAGATTTTCAATAAAAATCAAGACATTGTTGTGGCGACCCCGGGGCGTTTGTTGCAATACATTAAAGAAGAAAATTTTGATTGCCGCGCGGTAGAAATTCTGATTTTTGACGAAGCGGACAGAATGTTGCAAATGGGCTTTGGGCAAGATGCGGAGAAAATCTCGGCAGAAACCCGTTGGCGTAAGCAAACGTTGTTATTCTCGGCGACCCTTGAAGGGGATTTATTGGAAGATTTTGCCGACCGCACGTTAAACGAGCCGGTGAAAATTGATGCAGAACCGAGCCGACGTGAGCGGAAGAAAATTCAGCAGTGGTATTATCACGCCGACAGTAATGAGCATAAATTCAAATTATTAGCGCGTTTCATTGAGCAAGAGCAAGTGAGCAAAGGCATTGTATTCGTACGCCGTCGGGAAGATGTACGCGAACTGGCGGAAAATTTGCGCAAACGCGGTATTCGCAGCACCTATCTGGAAGGTGAAATGGCGCAAACCCAACGCAATAATGCCATCGATAAACTGAAAAACGGCGTGGTGACGGTGTTGGTCTCCACGGATGTCTCCGCACGCGGTATCGATATTGATGATGTTAGCCACATTATGAATTTTGATTTACCGTACAGCGCCGATACTTATTTGCACCGCATCGGGCGTACCGCGCGTGCCGGCAAAAAAGGCACCGCCGTGTCTTTCGTGGAAGCACACGATTATCGTCTGCTGGGCAAAATTAAGCGTTATACCCAAGAAATTCTGAAAGCACGTGTGATTGAAGGTTTGGAACCGCGCACCAAAGCGCCGAAAGACGGCGAAATCAAAACCGTCAGCAAAAAACAAAAAGAGAAGAAATTAGAAAAACGCGAAGCACAAAAAAAAGCAGATAAAAAAGCCAAACAGCGCCACCAAGATCGTAAAAATATCGGCAAACGCCGTAAACCAAGTGCTTCAACAACAGAAACCGCCCAATAATCGCCAATCGCCGGAATAAGATAACGCCATGATGTCAAAAGAGAATTTCGAACAGCATACGCCGATGATGAAACAATATCTGCAACTCAAAGCAGAGAATCCGGATATTTTGTTATTTTATCGCATGGGCGATTTTTACGAGCTGTTTTACGACGATGCAAAACGCGCCTCCGCACTGTTGGATATTTCGCTGACCAAACGAGGACAATCTGCAGGGCAGCCAATTCCTATGGCTGGCGTGCCTTATCACGCGGTGGAAGGCTATTTAGCGAAGTTGGTACAGTTAGGGGAGTCCGTCGCCATTTGCGAACAAATCGGTGATCCGAATACAGCGAAAGGCCCCGTTGAACGCCAAATTGTGCGCATTGTCACGCCGGGCACGGTGAGTGATGAAGCGTTGTTACCGGAACGGCAAGACAACCTCATTGCCGCGGTATATCAGGAAAATGATCACTTCGGTTTGGCGACATTAGATATGACGTCCGGTCGTTTTCAGCTATGCGAACCGCAATCCAAAGCGGATTTACAAACGGAATTACAACGCATCGCGCCGGTAGAATTGCTTTATTGTGAGGATTTTGCTGATTTTCACCTCATCGAACACGCTAAGGGTTTGCGTCGTCGCCCTATTTGGGAATTCGAGCTAAAAACCGCCATTCAGCAGCTTTGCCATCAATTTAATACCAAAGACTTGCGCGGATTCGGTGTGGAAAAAGCGATTCTGGGCTTATGTGCCGCCGGTTGTTTATTGCAATACGCACGCGAAACGCAACGCACCGCCTTGCCGCATATTCAAAGCATTCATCTCATTCAACACAGCGAAAATATTCAGTTGGACGCGGCAACCCGTCGCAATTTGGAGCTCACTCAAAATCTGGCGGGCGGTACGGAAAACACGCTGGCGGCTGTGTTGGATAAATGCGTTACCCCGATGGGCAGTCGCCTGCTCAAACGCTGGATTCACCAACCGATTTGCGATGTAGAAAAACTCACGCAACGCCAACAAGCCATTGGGGCGATTTTAGAGCAGGATTTAGTGGCGGATTTACAACCTTATTTGCAACAAGTGGGTGACATGGAACGTATTTTGGCACGCGTGGCGTTACGCACCGCTCGTCCGCGTGATTTAACCCGCTTGCGTACCGCTTTAGAGCAGATTCCTTATATAAAAAATCGGTTGGCTGAAAAAACATCCGCCAAAATGGCCGCACTTTATCAGCAGCTAGGTGATTTTTCTGCACAATTTGACCTGTTACAACGAGCGATTATTGACAGCCCACCGGTGTTAATTCGTGATGGTGGCGTCATTGCGGCGGGCTACAACGCCGAATTGGATGAATGGCGTGAATTAGCCGACGGTGCAACTCGTTATTTAGAAGATTTGGAACAACGAGAACGGGAAAGCACCGGTATTGATACGTTGAAAATCGGCTTCAATGCCGTGCACGGCTATTACATTCAAATTAGCCAAGGGCAAGCCCATAAAGCACCGATTCATTATGTGCGTCGTCAAACCTTAAAAAATGCCGAGCGTTATATCATTCCTGAATTGAAAACCTATGAAGATAAGGTGCTGAAAGCAAAAGGGGCTTCTTTGGCGCTAGAAAAACAGTTATATGATGAAATTTTCGACCAATTATTACCGCACTTGGGCAACTTACAGCTCACCGGTTTGGCATTAGCCGAATTGGATGTGCTCACCAATTTAGCGGAGCGGGCGGAAAGCCTGAATTATGTGGCACCGACCTTCTCGGCACAAACGGGCATTCATATTCAAAATGGCCGTCACCCAGTGGTGGAGCAAGTATTGAAAGAACCGTTTATTGCCAACCCAACAGCGCTTACGGAACAGCAACATTTTCTCATTATTACCGGCCCAAACATGGGCGGTAAAAGTACCTATATGCGCCAAACGGCGCTGATTACCTTAATGGCGTACATGGGCAGTTTTGTGCCGGCAGACAGTGCCGTCATTGGCCCTGTTGATCGTATTTTTACCCGCATTGGTGCTTCTGATGATCTGGCTTCAGGGCGCTCAACCTTCATGGTGGAAATGACAGAAATGGCGAATATTCTGCATCAAGCGACGGATAAAAGTTTGGTTTTAATTGACGAAATCGGTCGCGGAACCTCCACTTACGACGGTTTGTCTCTCGCTTGGGCTTGTGCTGAATGGTTAGCGAAGAAAATCCGTTCTTTAACCTTATTCGCCACCCACTATTTTGAGCTCACCGTGCTACCGGAACAGGTGCAAGGTATCGGTAATATTCATTTAGATGCTATTGAGCATAATGACACCATTGCTTTCATGCACGCCGTACAAAAAGGTGCAGCCAGTAAAAGCTACGGTCTTGCTGTTGCCGCTTTAGCCGGTGTGCCTCAACAAGTTATCAAGCTTGCCAAACAAAAACTGGCGCAATTAGAAAAACTGTCACAGCAAAACACCAACCAACAGATTCAGGATCTGCGTTTATTAAATCAACGCCAAGGTGAATTAGCATTTGATCAGGCAGAAGATGAAAATAAGGAGATGTTATTGAATATGTTACAAGAATTAGATCCGGATGAATTAAGTCCAAAACAGGCATTGGCCTATTTGTATCAGTTAAAGAAAATGATAAAGCAGTAAAAATAGGAAAGAAAAAAACCGCACTTTAGATAAAAAATCTAAGTGCGGTTTTTTCTTATCTTTTATCTCTAACCGTTATACTAGCTC